>CAIOHR010000259.1 GCA_903858115.1 uncultured Pirellula sp.
GATACTCAAGAACCGCTTTCCTGAGTCCGCGAAACCCGCCGAATCAACACACGATAAGGTCTTCGCAGAACTTTTCAACCTCTAACAACAAATCTACCGCAAGGAGTAAATCATGTACGATCCAACCGTCGGTCGCTGGCTGAGCCAAGACCCAATCGGATTTCAAGCAGGTGATCCGAATCTTTATCGGTACGTTCGCAATAGTCCTACGAACGCAACCGATCCCAGTGGATTACAAGAGGCGGATGGGCCGATATCCAGAACCGGTGAGAACTGGCAATTGATTTACATATTCGCATTCAGCGGTGAATCACCTGAGTACATCGTGCGGAAGGTTGAGGCTGCTGGCCAAGCTGCAAAAAGCGGTATGTCACCGAGCGGGCCAGGCATAAATCTTCATCCGATCGAACATTGTTTGAATGAACATATGGGAGGGATGACCCCGTATCTATCCGGTAGCAAGTTACCAAATGGTGCTCCCAACATTGCAGGAGAACCTGTTTGGGTTGACTTAAATAAAGTTAGAGCTGACGTGACGACCTATGACGACATCATAAAGATGTCGAAAGAATTTCTAGAGCGAAACCCGCATCTTAAGGAACGATTCGATCTTTGGAAGAGAGCTGGAGAAGCTGAAGTACTTATAAAAGGCGAAGTGCCTGCCAATGCCGTATCTACGAAGAATGGTATACGATTAAGAACAGGTCTCAGTTATGGAGGTAAAGCTCTCTTTCTATACGCAGTTTATGCGGATACCAAGAGTTTTATCGTGGCAGAAGATAAAGCAGGAGAGGCGGCACGAATCGCAGGCGGTTGGACCGGCGCATGGGCAGGAGGCTGTATTGGCGCATCTGGTGGTGCTAAGGCAGGAGCGGGAATTGCTCTGGCACTAGGGTTTGCGGGGCCACAAGCAGCAGCGCCTGAGGAAGTTGTTACCGTACCCGTTGGAGCTGGAATTGGCGGGATCGTTGGTGGATTTGCCGGTGGAATCGGTGGCTACTGGATTGGTAGTCAGGCGGGAAGTAACTACTACGACTTCATACAAGAATATCTAGAACGCTAATGAAATTCCTCACCAAGAAGAAGATTATTTTTTCAAATTATGGTCGTTGGCTCGGTTGGGATGTTTGGCGACGCGGAAGCCATATTTGCACTTTAAACTTTCACGAAAGTCAGGATTTTGAGTGGGATTGCTATACAGTACGTAGCTCCAACGCTGGCGTTGAATTCAAAAATGACGAGTTCTGGGATAGTAAAGAGTTTGAGTTTCATTCTCGAATTGAAGATGGTCTTATCGTGTGCGGTTCCATAATTCGTTGGGACACCATGGAACAACTTGTCCGAGCAAAAGGACTCTACTTACCGAAACCAAAGCTGGAGCTCCGCGAAAAGCTTTCCTTTTTGGTTAGCTGTAATTGCTGAAAGTGCAAAGACAACCTTGTCGGCATTCTTACCAAGCGATGCTTGCCAAGGGCAACCGTTCTCGCTGGTAGCGATGACTTCTTGAGCGGTGTTGCCCACGCCCGAGATCACGCCGGCGACTTCGAGCCGCGAATCAACGACCATGATGTCATCGGTATGACCAACGATACTGGCACGATCATGGTCCTTGAGGATTGGGCGCGACTTGCGAGTCACTCGCATGCCAGCCAAGTCCACAACGACAGGGTAAGGCCAGCCACCAAGACGCATCGCGCCACCGGTGTAAGCGACCATTGAGAACTTTCGCAACGCCGGCTTGCCTTCTTCGGCAGCCTCAGCGGCTTGTAAATTGATCGAAGTTGCTTGTTCTGCGTGATCGGTTGATCGCCCGAGGGAACAACGGCCACGACTATGCAGTCTCGGGATTCGACCGATTCGAACTTAGGAAGGTTCGGAACTGGCTTCGGCGTTAGCCCGGACCGATTTGGCACTAAAGCCCCACGTTCGCGATACGGGGGCGTTCCGTCGTCACATGGGGTGATTGACCTAAGTGCGACATCGACGCGAACGTGCCCCACCGTGGCGTTTGCGGGGGCACCGGAAAACATGCAAAAAGGCTTCGAAAAACATGCTTTATCGGCTGGATGAGTTCCGGACCGCAGGGCTGAATGTGTCACACGCGAACGCAATGGCGATCGCAAACGACAGACCCACCCAACCCAGACGGAGAGACAGAGATGAACGCAAACCAGATCGCTTTCGGAATCGAATTCGAGACCACCCTGCCAAACAGCGACACCACACCGATCGGACCCTACCACCACGGATACCAAGTACCTTGGCTCCCGACCGGATGGCGAGCAGAACGCGACGCGAGCATCAAACCAGAAA
>CAIOHR010000260.1 GCA_903858115.1 uncultured Pirellula sp.
AAAATATTGACCTGTATGTGGTGAACGTGGATCCCTAGATAAATTGAAACAGAGGATTCGAAGATCATATCGATCGACGCATTGAGATCGTTAAGGTTGCATTGAAGCTTGAAGAATTACTCGCGAAGATTGCGTTAAACCGGTTGAGACCTCATTCACATTTTGAGTTGCTCGTATTTGGTCGCATGTCGTCGGTCACGAAAATTGCTACGATAACCAAACCATCGATCGCCCTACGATGCCGAAAGGTCGGGCCATTCGTCCATAAGTTCCCTTGACGATTGCGATTCACCCAACAAGGAAAACTGCGATACCTGTGCAAGCAAAAAACAAGAATGCAAAACTGTTTGTAGTCGACACCAATGTGATTCTTCATGATGCGGATTGCATTCGAAGATTCCAAGAGAACGACGTAGCAATTCCTATCGCAGTCCTCGAAGAACTGGACCATTTTAAAAAGGGAAATGAAGACATCCATTTTCAAGCACGAGCTTTCTTAAGGACGGTCGACAGCCTGACTGGAGATGTACTTTCCGACGAAGGCGCGCCGCTCGGTATTGGTCGTGGCTCAATACGCATTGTTCTTGGAAAGGAACCCGACATCCGACTTACCAAAGCATTTTTGCAAGACACTCCCGATCATCGGATCCTGAGTGTTGCGTTAATGCTCCAGGAACAAGAGAAAGGCAGACAGGTCGTCGTAGTTTCTAAAGACACAAACTTGCGGCTGAAAGCAAAATCATTCGGCCTCATCGCACAAGACTACAACAATGACAAGGTGGAGAGTTTTGATAAACTTTATACGGGAAAACGATTCATCCATGATGTTCCTGACCAATGCTTGCTTCAGTTCGCTCATGGCGAAGGGCATGTTGCAGCGGAACTGATCCCCGCGGTCACCAACCCCATTGCGAATGAGAATTTCATTCTGCGAAGCAAATCGGGCTCAGTGCTTGCGACTTATCGAGAACGCGACAAGCAACTTGTGCAGGTTGATCGCGTGTGTGCAGCTGGAATCCAACCTCGCAATGCAGAGCAAACATTTGCGCTACGCATGCTGCTTGACGATCAGATCAAATTAGTTTCGCTAACCGGCAAAGCGGGCTCCGGCAAAACGCTGCTCGCATTAGCGGCTGCTCTCGAACGGAGATCACAATTCACACAGACTTTGTTAGCTCGTCCTGCTGTTCCACTCAGCAATCGCGATCTAGGTTTCTTGCCAGGTGACATCGAGGCCAAGCTTGACCCGTACATGCAACCCCTATTCGACAACTTGTCGGTCATGAACCCAGGAGCGGCTGGAGGTTCAGGAATCAATCGACACCGAGATTTTCTGGCGTCCAATCATATCGAAGTTGCACCGCTCGCATTCATTCGAGGGCGTAGTTTACAACGCGTCTTCTTCATTGTAGACGAGGCACAGAACCTAACACCGCACGAAATTAAGACGATCATCACGCGGGCTGGAGAAGGGACCAAGATCGTATTTACTGGCGATATCCAGCAAATCGATCATCCGTATCTCGATTCGCTTTCAAATGGCATGAGCTATTTGATAGATCGAATGGTGGGGCAGCCGATTTATGGACACGTTGCCTTAGAGAAAGGCGAACGCTCGGAGTTAGCGGAGCTTGCCAGCAACCTGCTTTGATCGTTGCTCTGTTAATGTGAGCGATTAGGCGAGAGCCCGCTACTATTTATGTTTGGCTGCACGCTGAAGGGCAGCAACACGGTGGAGCGAACCGATCGTAGACAACGCCTCTTTGATCGAGATCTTGGATTTGCCCTCTTGGCGTTCCGTGTAAACGATGCCAACTTCGTGCAACCTAGCCCCAGCGTTTAGCAAATGCCAAAGAACCTCTTCCAAGTATCCATAGCCCACGCCTTTCATATCACGAAGCTTGAGTTCTCGAAGTTTGGATACTCGGTACAAACGAAAGGCGCTGCTGCAATCACGCACTTTCCACCCAATCACCCAACGCGCGTAAGCGTTAGCGCACTTGCTCACAAACACGCGCTTCCAAGAACAGCCTTCCATACCGCCACCGTCGACATAGCGCGAGCCTATGACAATATCGGACTCATTCTTGGCAGCCAGTAAATCAGGAATCGATTTGGGGTCGTGACTAAGATCCGCGTCCAAATTCAACAACCAAGCATATTGTCGCTCGATAGCGTACTCCATGCCCTCGCGGATGGCCGTTCCCAAACCAAGCTTGCCGCTTCGGCGAATCAGTGATACGGAGGGGTGAGATTTTGAGTATT
>CAIOHR010000261.1 GCA_903858115.1 uncultured Pirellula sp.
ATCGGACGATACCGCTCGTGAAACAATTTGTCGCAAGGCATGATCCACTTCGTCTGGGCTTCGATCACTGCCGCCAGCACCTTTCGTAAGAACTGCTTTGACCGCCTGAAAAAATGCAACATCATCGCGAATCGTAATGGCATCCTCGTGGGGCACGGCCAGCGCGAAGGCTTTGGTTAACTCAATAACGCTCTTGATCAAGCGTTGCTTGCCATCGTCTTGCGCTAATACGTGTTCTTGAGCTGCAGGCAAGACTGATAGCCGTTCCTGAGGTGAACCAGTATGCCAAAGCGACCAATCAAATCCATGAAAGATGCCGCGACAGATTTCGTACTTTTCCTGCATCACGGCGACTGCTTCTTCCTGGTCAACCGCCGTCCGGCCTGAACCGCCACTGTCTGTATAGGTTGCCAGCGCTTGTTTCAGTTCGTGAGCCAGTCCAAGATAGTCGACGATCAATCCGCCGGGCTTATCTTTGAACACTCGGTTGACTCGAGCGATGGCCTGCATCAGCCCATGTCCACGCATCGGCTTGTCGGCGTACATCGTGTGCAAGCATGGAGCGTCGAATCCGGTGAGCCACATATCTCGCACGATTACGATCTTGAACGAGTCCTTGGCATTCTTGAATCGTTTAGCCAACTCTTCTCGGCGTGACTTGCTGCGGACGTGCGGTTGCCATTCTGGTGGATCAGCTGCCGAGCCCGTCATTATTATTTTGATGATTCCTTTGTCGTCATCGTCATGGTGCCAGTCTGGACGAAGCTTGATGATGGCGTTGTACAGGTCGACGCAAATGCGCCGGCTCATACACACCACCATGGCCTTGCCGTCCATTGCTTCCAGGCGACGTTCAAAGTGATTCACCAAATCTGTCGCAATCAAAGCCACGCGTTTTTCCGCACCCACCAAAGCTTCGAGTGCAGCCCACTTAGTCTTGAGTTTTTCTTTATGATCGACCTCTTCACCTTCGGTTGCTTCTTCAAACTCTGCGTCTAGTTTCGGTCGCTCGTCAGGTTCCAGCGAAAGCTTGGCTAAACGACTTTCGTAGTAAATCGGTACAGTTGCCCCGTCTTTTACCGCTCGCTCGATGTCGTACACGCTGATGTAGTCGCCGAACACACTGCGAGTGTTGGCATCCGCTAACTCGATCGGCGTCCCCGTAAAACCGATGAACGAAGCGTTTGGCAAGGCTTCGCGCATGTGCCGTGCAAAACCATCAATAAAGTCGTATTGGCTGCGATGCGCTTCGTCTGCGATCACAACGATATTGCGTCGATCCGACAGCAGCGGATGATGGTCCTCGCCGGACGTCGGAAAGAACTTGTGGATCGTTGTAAAGATGACTCCGCCTGAGCCGGTTTGCAGCAAATCTCGTAGGTTCGAACGGTTCGAGGCTTGAACTGGTTGTTGACGCAGCAGTTCATGGCATTTCGCAAATGTTCCGAAAAGTTGGTCGTCCAAATCGTTGCGGTCGGTGATGATCACCAATGTTGGGTTCTGCATCGCAGGGTGCAATACCACTCGCCCAGCATAAAACGCCATCGTGAGGCTCTTCCCCGAGCCCTGCGTGTGCCAGACGACCCCCACCCGGCGATCGCCGGCTGCTGCCAGCGATTGTTGCTTCGCAAAGTAGGTGCCTTGAAACTCGTTGTTATCGATATCGTCGAAATCGATGACTCGCACCAAGTCGCCACCGAGAGACCCATCTGTACGCTGAAACTCTACTGGAACGCCATCAACCAGGTACTTATGAATGATCCGATTGGCCGCAATCAACGACGGTGCATCAGCACGAGTCAGCTTGCGAAAAGCTTCTTCGATCGCATCGGAAGGGACTTGCGGATTTAGACGCTCAAGTGCCTGCCGCAAACGCCCTTCGAGAACGACCTGGGAGTAATCTGCACGTTCCGCGTTTGGCTGATCCGGAGCAATCTCAGCGCCGGCGCGGACGTCGTACCGCAACATGGCAAACCAAGCCAATGCTGCTTCTTCTACAATCGATTCTGTGAAAGTCGCCGGCATTGAGTATTCCTAATCTGGGCCTAAACCGAATAGCGATCGAATTTCGCTCAGTTCCGCTTGAAACAGGACGCGATCCTCTTCATGCCGCACTGCTTCCCCTAACACCTCGAACTCCAGCCGTCTGTTTGGCGCATCGCCTCGCGACTTTCGAAACATGCAAAGCTTGGTAGTATGCCCAGTCGCATCTTCGCGAAAATACATTAGCGGCCGCAAACTAAGCACGACGCCTACACAGGCAACAATCAATTGTCCCTGTTTGAGGTAGCTAGCAGAATCTCTTATCTGGTCTGGCGTTAGGGGAATTGACATGATCGTTTTAGTGAAAGCATGTCCACGAAATACTTCGCATCGAAGAGTGGAGGCGTCTACTTGACCGGTGTAACGCATAACATTTATGTTCGCCAAAGCTCGAAGATCGTCAAGAACGTTCATGACATCCTCGTAGCATTCGCTGATCCAAAGGCGAGCCTGCATTTCCGATTGGGCCGCGCTATGCGAAAATCCATTTCGCGATTGATTGAGAACTCGCATTATCTGAATCGTCTGAGTCGTGACGATCGTCGCAACACCTAAATTGATTTGCTGTGTTTGCGCACAGTTTAGAATGAGTTCGATATTCTGAAGTCGCTGTGCAACACTGTCAGTCAAGACATGCTGACATTTAATGGGGTCGGCGAGGCGGATATTTCGAAAACGACATTCTGCTATGGCAATTGCGTGCAAAACATCGACGATTGACTCCCAAGTGTCTCTTAGAAAATGGAGCCGCTGTAATTCGTTTTCATACCCCCGTTCAAATCGATAGAAGTAGTGTGCTATTGGGGCAGGGAACTCGTCAAAAACCAATCGCTTTAGCTCATCTTGTCTTTCAGAAAGGTAATCTGCAAAGGCTGCCTGATAGGTATCAGGACTCAGCTTGAAAAGTACAAAGCTTGGTCTTGGCTGAAACCCCAATATGTTTAGTGGTTCCGATTCGTTTTCGTAACTCTCATCCAGCCAATCATTGTACGTAGGGCACTTACCATAGTCAGACGGATCAAGTTCAAGCTTCATTGGACATGCGACTCTTTAGAGCGCCCTCCCGATGATGCGCTCCGCATCTGGAACTCGCAATTCACCAGAGATCAGCTTTGGTAACAGCGTGTCCCTCAACGCCGCCAGAGTACGGGATTCCTTGTCTTGCGTGGATCTTTGCAGGTCGAACGGTCGAACCAACGTGTAAAACCTATCAGCTGTTCGCTCGTGCGGGAAAACCAACGAAGCACCGGCGAGAGTCTGGGCGTTTGCATTGGGTTGTGCAGAACCCCCAATTGAAGACTTCACAAACTCGAAGTACGCGGGGGATCGCATGAACTCTGCTACGATTCGGCTATAGCCTTTCTCCTTGAATTGAAACCTAACCAAGTATGACGCGAACACGGACGATGGAGGGTCCACCAAATACACATTTTCCCCAGTCGATGCGCCAGTCCGAGCGACGAAAATATCCCCGTCCTCGATCCGATACTTTTCGCGGTCAACGTCCGTGGCGTCGCAATAAGGAACGTTGTTCCAATCTACCGTGCCTCCGCGAATATCGGTGATACGCAAGAATTGAGGTCCGCCTGGTTCTTGCGTTGCGCTCGTCGTAAGCCCATATTGAATTCTCGCTGCAAATTCCTTGATCGTTCCCACTTGCCAACCCGTTGGAATCGCTCCAAGCGGGGAGTCTACAAACGTATCGGGAAACAGCTCGGCGAGTTCGGGTTTGATACCGCGGGGGTTGCTGCCGGAGGCCTTGGCGCGCACTGGATCGAAATCGATGAACCAACTCTGGAAAAGCGCTTGCGCCATCCCCTCCAGTGTTTCGTTCCGCCGACGATTCAACTCGATCTTGTCATCCAACGCTCCCAAGATACACGCAATCCCTTGCTGTTCACGGATGTCTGCAGGGGCAAAAACCCTGAAACCCTCTATCATCCCTTTCGTCAACGCGTTTCGGGTTGCGCCTGCACCAGCGAGCGACATCATGTGAGATTGCATGAGAGGCGAAACAAGAAAGTACCGAAGGTACAAGGGTGATAAGTGTTTTGGATCAGGGCGGATGATAGCGACGTGTTGGTTGACTCGTGCGGGCAAAACTTTTGGATCTACTTGACAAGCGCGAGCCACAGAATCGCCTGTGATGTTTAGTAGGACGTCACGTTCCTGAAGCTCAACATTTGATAGCCCATTCGCGTGCTGTTCCGTCAAAAAAACCAGGCCATCATGACGAAATCCATCGTTGTACACGTTCTGACTGCGAATCAATGAAACTTCGCCACTATCGAGGTACACGCCGCTACCGCCTCGAGGTGTAGCTCCGCTGCCGATTTTTGTACAAACATCGCCGAGACGAATGTAAACCCACTCACCCGCCATAGCCAATGTCCTCCAAGTTGGCCCAGATGAGCTTGTCAAGCCTATTGGATTCTGCAGTTTGCTTTTCGAGTTCAGTAGTGAGTCGTGCCATCTTTTCTTCGAAAGGCTCGCCGTCATCTTCCACTTCGGCCGCTCCGACATAACGACCTGGAGTCAGGACGTGGCCATTGTGGCGAATATCATCAAGCGTCGCACACTTACAGAAGCCAGCTTCGTCTCCGTACTTGGTTTTGCAGCTCTTGTCACCTCGCCAAGCGTGGTAGGTGTCAGCGATCTTTTGAATGTCATCATCGGACAGCTCGCGGTGGACACGATCGACCAGCGTTCCCATCTTGCGAGCGTCGATAAACAACACCTTGCCACGGCGATCATTGAACCGACCAGTCTTCTTGTCGCGGGCCAAGAACCAAAGGCATACTGGGATTTGTGTGCTGTAGAACAATTGCCCTGGCAACGCAACCATGCAGTCGACTAGGTCTGCTTCGATGATGTTTTTGCGAATCTCCCCTTCGCCCGATTGGTTACTGCTCATACTGCCGTTGGCCAAAACGAATCCAGCCAGCCCCGTTGGGGCTAGGTGAAAAACAAAGTGCTGTACCCAAGCGAAGTTGGCATTGCCCGAGGGTGGCGTTGCATACTGCCAGCGTTTGTCGTCTTTGAGCAATTCACCACGCCAATCGCTGTCATTAAAAGGCGGATTGGCGATCACGTAATCGGCCTTAAGATCGGGATGCAGGTCACGATGAAAGCTATCAGCGTGCTCATTTCCCAGGTTCGAGTCGATACCGCGAATAGCAAGGTTCATCTTGGCCAACCGCCACGTGGTGTGATTGGACTCCTGACCGTAAATACTAATGTCGCCGATCTTGCCACCGTGGGCTTCGACGAATTTCTCGGACTGGACAAACATGCCACCGGAACCGCAAGCCGGGTCGTAGACCCGACCTTTGTACGGAGCGAGCATCTCGACCAGCAATTCGACCACCGAACGAGGCGTATAGAATTGGCCCCCTTTCTTTCCTTCGGCGCTGGCGAACTGGGATAGAAAATACTCGTACACTCGGCCGAGGATGTCCTTGGACCTATTGGCTTTGTCTCCCAGCCCTATGTTGCCCACCATGTCGATGAGCTGCCCAAGCCGTTGTTTGTCGAGTCCAGGACGCGAGTACTCTTTCGGCAATACACCCTTGAGAGATGGGTTGCCCGGAACGTTGCTGCGTACAGGTCGCTGCATACACAGGCAGGCTTTCGACCGACCCGTTTACAGCAGTGGCGATGTAGCGACGTGAATACAGGGTCATTTGTTGGCATCTACCACCTTGCAGCTAAAAGCCGTGCTCCAAGATTTCGAAGCGACATCGAACTTCTGAACCACGCCTGGGTAGTACCCATTGCCGTCAGGGATATTGCTCGTAATGAACACGATCTCTTCGTAGTTCGCATCATCAAAACGGATCACTGCCCATCGCACCGCGCCCGAGGATTCGAGCCAGAGCACCGAGGCCGGCCCATGTGGAACGCTGCGCAAGTAGCTATTTTGACCAGCAACTGTTTCCGCACAGGTGTAAGCGACGGATCCCACCAAGACTCGCGTCAAGACACACCCTGCAATTGCTGCGGTGCCAATTAAATTATTCTTCAGCGGTTCGAGCAGTACACCGAAGCGAGTTCCCGTGCCGGCACTTGGGACCAAGCCTTGGAAACTCACTTGGCGTTTGAATTCTCGGAGGTTCTCTGCGGGGGTGATGATCGGTGTACCAAGTGCAACGATCGAGAATCGATCAAGGTCGACGCCAGTTTGGTTGCGTACTTTGGCGAGTGTTGTTTGACGGGATGTTCCTTCGGATTCGGAG
>CAIOHR010000262.1 GCA_903858115.1 uncultured Pirellula sp.
AATCAATTTGGAAATTGCGGGTTACGGGATTGTTTTATATCGCATCGATGGTTGACGATCTCAGTAAATCTACGAAGTATCTCATAGGGAATGGGACAGACTCGTCCCCGGAGTTTCATGACTCCACAACTCGATAGAATACGCACAAAGATCTTATTCGGAACCTAGCGGCTTTTGAAACGTATCCAAACTTGCGTAGTAACTATACGCTCCGGCGTGTCAAACGCGTGTCAAACGGCTGCGAGTTGCGGTAACTGCCAAGCTTTCCTCGTGAGTGGCTCCGTGAATTTTTTTGTTCTGGCTTTAACCAGATGCGATCGCAAGTTGAGCAATCAGTCTGC
The DNA here is from genome assembly GCA_903858115.1 of uncultured Pirellula sp. GTDB lineage: Bacteria > Planctomycetota > Planctomycetia > Pirellulales > Pirellulaceae > JBKCUI01. The sequence goes on from CAIOHR010000262.1 coordinate 342, forward strand.
AGTCGCAACAGAGATCACGTAGAAAAGCGATCCACTGAAGAGAATTTTTCGGCAACTGCCCGTATCCAGATCGCCATCGTCAATCAAGATGTCAAGTTCTGTGAGAAGCTGTTGATCCGCAGTGGATGGCGGGTTGAATCGCAACGAGATTCCGATGAGGTTGCTAACCATGTTTGTCGGTCCGTTCCAATCCCAACGCCCTTTCAGCGGCGTGTCATTGGCGAAAATTCTTATCGTATTGGTTGATAGGTATGGCCTCATTGAAATTGGTATAATGCTATTGGAAACATCGGCTGGCCACGCACCGGTTGTTGCAAAAACAGTACTTGCAACATCGTTGATCAGTCGTGCCATTTTGGCAACCGAAGCGACTTTCGCTTTTTCGGTTTGATCGAGGAAGCGGATGAAAGAGATAGCTAAGATTGCGACGATAGCGACATATACCACGAGTTCAACGAGAGAAAAGCCTCGTCGAATGGGTTGATGATGAACTGGGTTTTTCGGGATCCAGTCGTTCCAAATGTTGCGATTTCTTTGCAACCGCATGAATCAGCTCGTGAATTGGTTTCGGGATATCACCGCGGGTTGGAGGGGGAGTCGGAGCCCATATTCATGACCCATTATGAATTATCGAAACGTAGATCAGATTTGTGTTTTGGTGAACGTCGGTCACATGGAATTGTGAGAAAACGTATCACGAATCCTAATGGCCGGATGTGTACCATGATTAATCGGTACAAACGCTACCAGATGCTGGTATGCCGGTATGCCGGTATGCCGGGGACACAGCTATTTGTTGCATCACCCGCCGACACAGCCGAGAAAAGTAGCAGGCAAGCTCCGTCGTGCCGTCCGCTCTTCAAGATTTGTAGGGATTCTAGGTGGACGGCACATGGAATGTGCCTACTTTAACTTTTGTCGGCTGTGTCAAAACAAATGCAATACACTGTGCATGTCCTTTGTTGCCCATTTCCTCCGGGAAACGCAGCGATGAGCCTAACGTACAAAGGCCGAACATGGTCATTGCTAGAATGCAAAGTTTAGCGACTTGAACAAACTGGAACATTAATCGACGCTAATTCACACTAATCTAAAGCGACCAAGATCCTACTGCTGTTCTTTATTAGCGGAGATTAGTGAAGATTAGTGTTCTGATCCAATGAAATCCGAGGAATCGATTGCTCGCGATATATGGACACAACCGACAAAAGTAGCAGGCACGCTCCGTTGGGCCGTCCGCTCTTCGAGATTTGCAGGGATTCTAGGTGGACGGCACATGGATTGTGCCTACTAATTTGACTTTTGTCGGCTTTGTCGCTGCCCGAATCTGTAAAAAGGTGTGTCCCCAGGTTGACCAGGTTGATGGCATGTGTCCCCTAGTTCCCCCCAAACAATCACGCTCGCAGGCATTGCACCAACAGATCTGTAGATTTCTGGGCCGATATCGCCTCACGGACGAATCGAAAAAGAACCCGCCACTACAACCATTCCAATCAGAGCGAACATGGCGATCATAAAAAAGTCGATGACCAGCGTAAAAACGAATTTTCGTTGATGGGAAGTACTCAGCGGTTCTGAGGACCTGCAAGACTGAAACAATAAATAGAGCGAATAGAAATGAAGTACCACAGGCAATAGCATGCCAATGTTTGCTGCCTTCCAAGCACGGTCGACGATCGCTTCAAGTTCAGCCGCCGATGAAGCGGACGGAGCCTTGGACTCGTTCGCAAGCAATCGAGACGAAGACGACAACGTATTTGGCGGCGCGTAGGGGAGCGATAAAGAGCTGGGGTCGGTCGCCAGCACAACGAGGTTTCTTTCGACGAACGTGTTGGCGTCAATCTCGACGGAGCTGCTTTCATCCAGCTCTCCGGCTTCTTTAGAAATTGGTGCTTCATGGGTTGCTCGATCACCACCACACGACCAGCACATTAGAAAAGTGCCTGGCACCTCTTCTTTGCATTTACTACAAACCCAATCCTCCTTTCCCTCTTGACTCAAAAATTCATCGAGCGCCAGTGTTGTACGCTCGACATCTTCCTCGCGAACGAGTAATTCGATAGGTGAGAGCGTCCCTCCAAGCTCCCCCAACATGGCATTCATGGCACCGCTGCTTACGACCGAAGGAATACCACACCTGTCCAAATGCAACTTGGCCGTCTCTGCGTCAAAGGAACTCCAATAGGTTGCGATCCGAACCAAGTTATCTGTCATGGTGTTCCTTTCTCTTCCCTTCGATCAAAGAGCCGCATTTCGAGGTGAACAATTTAACCGGTCAATACCTCTTCGATCGCGTCGGAGGAGACAACGGTAGCAGCCTCGGACGTCGCAATGTGGGCACGTGGCACTTGGGGTTTGTCGACGCGAACGACCACCCCATCAAACATATCAATGAATTGTTTGACCAACGGATGTGTCATGGCACCGCGGATCAATTGTGCTTGCGGAACACTCGGGCGGAATTCTTCGACTGCCACCACTTTCTCTTCGACCGGCAATGGGGTATCGATCTCGTTGGTAAGTACAAACTCGAGCTGCATTTCAACATTGGTACGCGACTGGGCGGCTGTGACCAACCGTCGTAAATTCTCGCCCGTCTGAAAATAATCGATGGCGAATCCACCATCCTTTGCGATGCAAGCTCTCCACTTTCCTTTCCCGATAGGCTCCAGACGCGCGATCATGGCTACACACTGAACAATCAATCCGCCGAGCCCTTGAGAAGACTCGCGAAGAGCCTCTAGAAGCGATTCGTTGGTGGCTGCTGGCCTCTGATCGCAATTCTCGATTGGCGCAGCACGTTCGTGTGGCTGGACTGAATCCGAAGTTCTGACAGGCTCCGAGTAATTGATAGGTGCAGCTTTTTGCTTCTCAGAATTTGATTCTGGAGACTGCTGTTCGGGTGATAACTCAGAAGATTTTTCTGTTGGCCTGGGCTCAAACTCGTGTATCGGACTCGCAACAGACTCTACGAATTCATCTTTTTTTTTTGCTTCCACGATTGCAGGCGATGCCACAGGAGCTGCGATCGAAGATGTTGCTGATCCTGCGACAGGTGAGTTGGTCACTACGCGAGGCGGAGGTGCGGCATGGCCAGCGGAGAATGCTTTGACGAGATCCGCTAACGCTTGAAGATCCTGCATGTTGCAAATCTGTACCAAGGCGATCTCCATCAGAATACGACTTTGAACACTATGCCGCATTTTGACAATCGTCTCATCCAAGATCTGCAACGCCGACAACAACGACATGGTCCCCCAGGTCTGCCCCCATTGCTTGAGTTGAGCAACACTATTCGGGTTTGCCGTTCGAACCAAGTCTGCGGAGCCACCCACAGAAATAGCCATCATGTCTCGCAAATAGCCGAGCAATTGTTCCGCCAATTGCCCTACATCGACTCCTTGTTCCGCTGCATGGTCTAATTCCAATAACGCCCCCGCCGCGTCTCTCTCGATGAGTCGTGTTGCAAAGGAAGCCAATCGCGTTTCATCCGCGGTTCCAAGCATCGCGTGCACATCTTCGACACGAATTCGATTTCCGCCGAAGCTCAATAACTGTTCTAGCAACGATTGGCTGTCACGCATAGAGCCTGCGGCCCGCCTAGCAATCAACGCCAATGCTGCATCGTCGGCTTGCGTTCCCTCGTTCTCGCAAATGAATTTAAGACGACCGAGTATCTGGTCTGTTTGTACTGGCGGAAAATCAAATCTCTGACAACGCGAAAGAACCGTGATAGGCATCTTTTCGGGATCGGTTGTACAGAATATGAACTTTACGTGTCCCGGTGGCTCTTCAAGTGTTTTCAGCAACGCATTAAACGCTTGCGTCGTTAACATGTGAACTTCATCGATGATATAAATTTTGTATGGCGATCGACTGGGGCGAACGGATGCGTTGGCTCGCAATTGGCGGATTTCGTCGATACCACGGTTGCTGGCACCGTCGATCTCGATCACGTCCATGTCTTCTCCGGAGTCGATAGCTAACGCGATATCCGAATGCGGATCAAAGGCGCCGTCGGAAGCCGCTGAAGCGTTCAGCGCTTTGGCGAAGATCCTCGCGGTGCTAGTCTTCCCTACCCCCCGAGCCCCAGTGAACAAGTAAGCATGCCCGACTCGATTGGTGTGAATCGCGTTCAACAATGCTTGCGAGACGGTAGATTGCCCCACCAGCTCAGCAAACGTCTTGGGACGATAGCGGCGAGCGACGACGGTGTACTTTCCACTTGCGCTCTGGGTCTGCCCGTCGGCGATTTCTTGGGTGGGTTGGGTAGTTGGCATCGGTTGTGGGGTCGGTTTCCGTCGAGACGAGAGCTTCGGCTATACTGTAGTCATCCGAGCGTCGAATTATAGCTCCCCCAACAACTGAACAATAGCCTTTCTTCTTGACTTTGACTGTCTCCCATTCTCAGATTTTCTATGAATACACAACGTTTGTTGCGACTTCGACCATTCTTCTTTATCGTGGCAATCTGCCTGTTCTCGCTATGCATCGATCTCATGCCGTCGGGTTCATGCATTTTCGCGCAGCAAAAATCTAACCCATCTGCCACAGATCTCTTCCGTCGCGAGAATCTAATGGCATGGTGTATCGTCCCCTTCGACAGTCAAAAACGAACCCCTAAGCAACGAGCCCTCATGTTAAAGGAGCTCGGCATCAGTAAGTTTGCATATGACTATCGGGCGGAACATATTCCGACGTTCGAAGAAGAGATCGTATCTCTCCAGGAACAAGGCATTGAGTTGAGCGCGTGGTGGTTTCCAACCCAACTAAATGATGAAGCGAAAGGGATTCTCGCTTTGCTCAAAAAACATCGCGTCACGCCACAGCTTTGGGTGATGGGGGGCGGGAACGAAAACATGTCGCCCGAAGAAGTTTCGAAATTCATGGCCTCGGAAGTGGTGCGATTGCGTACCATCGCCGACGCTGCAAACGAGGTGGGATGCAAAGTCGGTCTTTACAATCATGGCGGTTGGTTCGGAGTACCAGAGAATATGACTCGTCTACTAACCGCAATCGATCGCCCCAACGTGGGCATCGTTTATAACCTGCATCATGCACACGGAGAACTGGATAGACTGCCCGAAGTCCTAAAGCTACTCACGCCCCATCTGTACGTTCTCAACGTCAATGGTATGCAGACCCATGGAGACAAAGTCGGTAAAAAAATTATGGTCATAGGAGAAGGAGACCGCGATCGCGATGTGTTTCAGGCGATAGCCCGTTCCGGCTACCAAGGACCCATAGGCATTTTGAATCATACCAACGAAGATGCTTACTCGCGACTAAACGCCAATCTCGAAGGCTTACAAAAAGTGGTCATGGCAATCCGTCAGCCGTAAATGAAATGAAAGATCGCAACAAAACACGAGGCTATTTCAAGCGTTTGAGAGACTCTTGAATCCGAACATGGTTTGTTGTGGCTGTTGCAATAACGACCACTCCGTCGATATCATCCTTCGTTCGAGCGATTCGTGCTCCGTGATTGCATCGTATAGCACCCTCATTTGTGACCAAATAGCAACAGTCTCGCTCGCAAGATGCCCTGCATACTCTAAGTCATCACACTGCTCGCTCAGCGCAATGCAATGAAGCAATATTCTCAGGTGTTGATCCAACGCGACAGTGACTTCATTCGATTGCTGTATCCCGGGGACTGGGATGTATCCCATCACTTCTTCTGTCCGGAATTGTCCAGCAAGACGATCGCGAAGTCGTCTTAGCAAATTGCCAGCGTTCTGTTCGATCCAATCTGCACTAAACGGCTCTTGGACATAAGCCCCGAGCAATACAACATCTTCCCACAGAGGAGAATTCTCTTCCTTCAATTCTTGCAAAAATGCATAGTTCACTATGCGAGCTTCTTTCTTCGTCATCTCTATCCCTTCCGCAAAATACTGGATTCTAGATCAAATGAACTTTGCTCTCTGATGTAGCAAAGCCAAGACGAAATCAAGCTGTTCGGCCTAGGCCTGTCTCACTGGTTTGACTCATCGTAGAGCTATCGGCTAAGAAACGCAAACTTTTTGAAGCGACTTCGTCATCAAAGAGAGACCTATGTCGTCTTCTTGATCACAAGCTCACACGACAAAGTTTGCTCCACGGAATCCAACATCCCAAATTAGCTTCATTTTCAATCGGTTTACGGAACGGAAGAAAGTTCATGACGCTTGGCACGGATTGTGTGTATCTGAAAATTGAATCGAAATGGTTCGATCCAGAAGAATCCGTAAAGTGAAAGGATAGTTATGATGGCAAACTTAGTTTTTCGAGGAGGTGTTGTCTCCGCCGCATGCAGTCTGTTGCTGGCATCCTGTTGCAATGTTGCGTTGGCTGGCAACCCATGGTCCAGTGAGGTCGGCGAAGCACGTTCCGTTCAAAGCAAAACGGACGATATCGCCGAACGATTATCCGATGATTTTCCTTTTAGCATCGCAACTCGTCCCGCACTACATTTGGATAACGTCGCCCGGCAACTGGAGTCGGCCGTCAAGAGCGGTTGCAGTTGGAACCAGCTTCAATCCCTTTTACAACAAACTTGCGCGGCTGCACAGCAAGTGCATGTGCTGGTCCTCGAAGATTGCCGCACGCGTGTTGACCGTCGACTTACCGGTTATTTTGGCGAACTCAGCCAACGCCTGGAACGACTCGATCACGAACTATTGAAAGCTTATCACAAGCAGACACAACCCGTTTGTGTTGCTCCTTCGCGGCCTCCATTCGCCGATTCACATCTCCTCTACCGAGAAGAGACTGCCATTCCTCGCGAATTTGGCCCAAGGGACTTTGGGCCGCGTGAATTGGGGCCTGGCGATGTGGGGCCCTATCATCTCGGCCCTGTGCCCAGCCAAGGATTGCCTCCAGGCTCTCACATTGGTCCGATCCAGTATCGAACACAATCGCCAAGCAGAAGCGATGCGCCGATTGCACGACAAGTGTTGTCTACCGTTTTGCTAGAAATCGCCAATCGTTTGTAGAAAACTTCGTCGGTGGTTGTCTCTCAGGAGCCAAAGGGCCAATCACAACCCGATGCCTGAGCGAGGGAAACGCGTAACTTCAAAACTCACGCTTCGTGTCGTGATTCGGGCGATGACGCTCGCTAGCATTTATGATTTCGCATTCCGAGTCATGTGGTTGCAAACTGCGACATGTTTCGTTCGGTAGTCGCAACCCTGATCCGTGACGGAGTTACGCATCGCGTCACGATATCTGTGCAAAAATGGCTCAAGGACGCACGGCTCAAGGACGCACGGCTCAAGGACGCACTGTGCGAACGAGCAAACCAAAAATGAAAACTCTAGGTGTAATGTTTGCTCGTTCGCTCAGTGCGGTTTCAATGGCTGCAGTCCGATTGGCGAGCAATCCGACAATTTGACAGGGTGCGAAAGCCTGACGCGGGCCTGAGATCATTTCTTCTAGGACAGTCCTAGAAGAAATGAATTTTCACTCCAATTAGCCAACCTGTCGCTGCAGCGGTAAAACACTCGCAGCGAACTCTCGAAGGCTTATCGGCTTTGGCTCAACCTTTTCGCTTGCGGGAGCGTTCAGAGCCGTATTCAACTCTCCTCTCACAACCTTGACATCTTTTGGGGCCTCGATCCCAATCGTCACGCGATTGCCTGACACTTTGGAAACGATCAAGGTGATGTTGTCACCGATGACAATTCGTTCGCCTTCTTTTCTGCTTAATACCAACATGATAAAGTCCTCCTTGGCTTTGACAGCACTTCTTGTTTTTTGACCTGACACACATCCATTGGGATAACCGCTTGGAGCGAACTGCGTTCCAAACGTTCGCAGATTTTTCGCAAAAATTGGAATTCGCACCAATTTCGTTAAAGTTATCTTCTTTTAAGCCGAAATCGAACTCAAAATGGCCTCAGGATTCGGGTGAAGAGAAACAAATTCTTCAACCTTCTTCAAAATTCTGTCCATTATCAATGCTCTTTTTCAACCTCGTTTGTTTGAACAGTAGTAGTTTCGCCCTCCCCAGGGACACGTTAGGTCCAGCAAGCTACAAATCTGTAAGAAATACGAAATCATCGCCAAGTCGGTTTGTAGAAAGACCAACTGCGGCGATTTGACCCTGCGAAAATGCGTGTTTCCTGTAACAATCTTGCGGTTCACGAAGTGACCTTCTTGGTGCTTCCCTTGTCCCGCATACTGCAAGTTCATGACTGCAACCAAATCCTTAACTATTTTAACAGCAAAGACTTACACCTGGATTGTGGTGTTTGCCTTCCTGCTGGCAGGTTGCTCCAAACCGGTATTTTCCCCCAATCGCCTGGCGACCGCGGCCTTCCTGCAGAGCCATGACGACCCATCGATTGAAGAAATTGCGAATTCTGCCAATGAACTCACGAGCCAATTGTTCGGCACCCCCGATGCGCCCCTCTGGCCCGAATCCCTTGAGAGTGTGGTCGACTTCGAAGAAGTAAAGCGAAGTGCTGGCCCGGTAGGCAGGGCCCAGGACCGAGTGGAACGAGGTCTCTATCGAAAGCATTGTGTACAATGTCATGGGATAACCGGCGACGGTGCCGGTCCCGCTGCAACACTTCTTGCTCCGTATGCACGGGATTTTCGACGAGGAACTTTCAAATTCAAATCGACGCCGATCGGCTCGAAACCTACCAAGGCGGATTTGGTTCAGACCATCGAGCATGGAATTGCAGGGACCTCGATGCCTGCGTTTGCACCCCTACGAAACAGAGACGAGTTTGCCAAGGACATAGAGGCTGTTACCGAGTACGTTATTTACTTATCGATTCGCGGCGAAGTCGAGCGCCGGTTGATCCGCACTGCCACTGCAGATGAATCACAACTCACGAGTCGGGATGCTTTGAAGGAAGCCGCCATCGTGGTGGATACATGGAAGCAAGCGGACCAAAAGGTTCAAGCGGTACCTTCGATTCCTGTTGTGGATCGAGAATTGCTAGCAGCTTCTATTGCCCGCGGTAAGGAGCTCTTCAATAGCGACAAAACGGCATGCTTCAAATGTCACGGAACCGAAGGTCGGGGAGATGGCATCTCGCAAGATTATGACGAGTGGACCAAAGACTGGACGATACGAGCCGGAATTGATCCTGCAAGCAAATCCGAGTGGAAAGTCATGAAGAAATTCGGAGCCTTGAAACCAGTTGTCAACAGATCGAGAAACCTTCATCTCGGGGCGATTCGCGGTGGGCACTCGGTAGAAACGATCACGAAACGAGTCGTGTTGGGCATTGACGGTACGCCAATGCCATCGGCGGCAATCGGCGAAGCATCACCGAATAGCTTAAACAGCGAAGAGCTTGAAGATCTCGTTCGGTTCGTCGCTTCGATTGCCAAAGTAAAGCAGACTGAGGAGATTACAAAAGGGACTTCCGTCGCTCACCACGTTGGAGGACGCGATGAAAGATAAGCAGGGGAATCGTCTGGTTTATGTTTGGAGCTTGGCCCTGGCCGGTTTGACCTTTCCGCTTATTTGGTTAGGTGGTCTGGTGACAACGCATGACGCGGGAATGGCTGTTCCCGATTGGCCTGGCACCTATGGATACAATTTGTTCCTGTACCCGCTGTCGACATGGTTGTTCGGCCCGTTCGATTTATTGGTGGAGCACGGGCATCGACTGTTGGCATCCGTCGTGGGATTGATGGCTATTGTCCTTTGCTTTATCGCTTGGCGACACGAATCGAGAGGCTGGGTACAGAGACTCTGCTGGTTGCTCCTTTTGGCTGTCATTTCCCAGGGGTTGCTCGGCGGCATTCGCGTATTGCTCGATGAGCGAGTTGTCGCCTTGATCCACGGTGTTGGAGGGCCACTCGTTTTCTCATTGGCCTGCTGGATTGTGATGGTCAATTCACGAGATTGGAAAGTGGCCGATTCGAATTTGAACGTTTCTGGCTTGAGGTGGATCACACGTGCTTTATTTCTACTGTCGATTTGTCAGTTGGTTCTCGGTGCCCATCTGCGTCACGCGTTACCAACCTGGCGGCCGACCTTGTTTGTTTCTTTCGTCCATACCCATTTGTTGTTGGCATCGCTGATCACACTCTTTGTATTCTTGTCGGCCATCCTGGTCTTTTTCCGACCCTATCGAGCGCATCGCGGATTGCGATTGCCAGCAATTCTCTTGGTAGGAATCGTCATCGCACAAGTAGTTTTGGGATTTAGCACGTGGATCACCAATTACGCACTACCTTGGCCAGAATTGAACGCGTTTTTTGCGAATTACACCATCGCGGGGCGAGGTTTTTGGGAGTCAATGATCATCAATGGACACCAAGCGACAGGTTCCTTATTGATCGTTTTCTCGCTTTGGTTACTATGTCGAGTCGAGCGTCGCTGTGTCGCAAGCCGTTTTGCGAACATGTCTATTCAAAACGAAGTTACAGAAGTTATCGCCGGAGGTCGACCTAGTCCGGCTCTGGCAGGTCCTGGAGTCTCATGAGTTCGGCAACAAGTTCAAGCAGCGAGTCTCCACAAGCTATCTCGATAGCGACACTCGGCAGTACATCGGTGGCATGGTGGCGTGATTATGCGGCTTTGACAAAGCCCCGAATCACCTTGATGATCTTGTTGACTGTAGCTGTAGCGATGTTTGCTGCGCAGCAACTGCATGGTCATTTTGTTTCGTGGTGGATTTGGCTCCACACGTTGATCGCTACCGCGATGATCGCAGGAAGTGCGAGCACGCTCAACCAGTGGTTCGAAATAGAACGAGATATGATAATGCCGCGCACGCAAAAGCGGCCGTTGCCTAGCGGTCGACTAACGCGATTCGAAGCGGCAGCGTTCGGTTGGTTTCTAGCCATTGCAGGATTGCTTTACCAAGGGCTTGCTGTGAGTTGGATGTCGATGCTTTGTGGACTGACGACATGGTTCGTTTACTGCTGGATCTACACACCGCTGAAATGCGTAACATGGTGGAACACAGCGATTGGGACATTGCCGGGAGCATTGCCCGTCATGATCGGCTGGACAGCCGTGGGCGGTTCGATTTGGGACTGGAACGGTTGGGCTCTGACAGCGATCGTGGTTTTGTGGCAGTTCCCGCATTTCATGTCGATCGCATGGTTGTACCGCAACCAGTATGCTAGCGCCGGCTTTCGTATGCTCACCAAAGAAGAGCCGACCGGAGTAGCCGCTGGGTGGCACGCTGTCTCTGGGGCTCTGGCACTCATTCCATTGTCCGTCGTTGTATTGCGCCCCGATTCCTCGATTACTTGGTGCATCGCGATATTGGGTGTTCTATCATGTGTTTCGCAAGCCATGGCTTCCTATCGATTTTTGTCGGATCGCAACGATGTGACAGCAAGGAAACTACTCCGTGCATCGTTGATCTACCTCCCTGCCATAATGATGCTCGTCGTGGTACGCTGGTCGTTCTAGAGAACAATACCGCGAACCTGAGTGTGTCCCTGCTGCCATGATCCAGACATTGAAGAAAGATATGGCAGAGGTATTGTCGACCGCTTGGCCGATGATGCTATCTACGGGGTTATTCTCGATAACCCTCTTCGTGGACCGCATGCTTCTGTATCGGTATTCTGAGGGCTCGGCCGCAGCGGCGATGGCTGCAGGTACGCTCTTTTGGGCGATTACGTGTCTTCCGAGCGGTGTGTGCGGGTACACCAACGCGTTCGTATCTCAGTATTTGGCGGCGAAACGCCCCGAGCGTGCCATGCAAGTGGTTTGGCAAGGACTTCTGCTCGGACTTGCCGTAGTACCATTGCTCATCGTATGCGGTCTGTTGTCGCACAGCTTTTTCTTGTGGTCCGGTCACCTGCCATCGATGGCCTTGGCGGAGTCACAATACTTCTGCTGGTTAGTACCGGGCGCTTGTGCATCTGTCGTCGCATCAGCTCTCGTGGGTTTGTATCAAGGAAGCGGCCGCACGCGGGTACTGGTGATCTCCGATGTCATCGCAACTGTGATCAATTTCGCTCTCGATCTCGCGCTCATTTTTGGTATGTGGGGATTTCCTGAAATGGGAACTGGAGGTGCGGCACTAGCGAGCAGCATCTCGTTGATATTCAAGTTGCTCGTATTGATTGTCTACGCGCTCCCCGACTTTCGAACGGCGATGGTCCGTCATCGCGACCCGTCCACAGGAAAATTGAGGGTAGAGCATGCCCAGGGAGAACGCCGTCACGGAGAACTTATTCAGCCTGGGACGCAAAGTGACTCGTCTAGTGGAAAGAGCAGGACTATATTCGATTGGAGTCTCATGCGAAGACTAATACATTTCGGATGGCCAGCGGGTATGTCTGTGGTTGCAGAAGCATGGAGCTTTACCGCGATCATGATGATTGTGGGAAAGCTAGGCGAAAGACCCGCTGCCGCAACAACACTTGCACTGGGTGTGAACCTGCTCGCCTTTATCCCATTGGTCGGATTGGGTATCGCCGTCGGAGTGCTTGTTGGAAAATACTTGGTACTCGAAGATAGGGATCGTGCGAAACGCATGGTCCGAAGCGGACTCGTGATCGGTGTGACGTATTCGCTTTTCTTCGTCGTTTTTTACGGTGGATTTCCTGATGTCGCAATGGATCTCTATTCATTGGATGTCGCCCCGGAACGATTTGCCGAAATGCGCCCGATCCTTCGACCACTTCTTTACTTTATTGCCGGCTACTGCATCTTTGATGCGTTTCAAACCGTTTTCGTCGGAGCACTAAAAGGGGCAGGCGACACGTACTTTGTATTGCTCGGCCATCTGTTCGCCGGCAGCGTGACAGTCGTGGGAGGTATTACGATTAGCAGAGTATGGGCATGGGATGGGCTTTATTATTGGTGGGGTGTTATTACTTTTTGGGTCATTCTCTTGGCGGTAATTTTCTTATTGCGGTATCTCCAGGGCGGTTGGCAAGAGAAAAGAGTTATTGAGCCTATCGTTATTGACTGATCTCGACTTCGGGTGTTTACCGCATTTTCGCGCCCTGGATCGCTCTAGAATAAGGCCATTTCTGATGTGGAAACCATAGAAGGCAATAACTCCTAGCAACAAGAGAACTTCATGCCAAACACCCCGCTCATTCCCGCCAATTGGACCTCGTTTCCTGACGAGTTTCGAGAACGTCTCGGAACTACCGTTGGACGGCAACGATGTATGGCCATTCCCAATCAACTGCTCATCGTTGCGCACCAAGTCCCCGAACACGACGAAGTCAGTCGACGTGGGCAATTATTTTGGCTCGACAGTTCTGGCGAATGGAGAGCCAGCAACGGAGACCCAGGAAAGGTCGCTCTTCAAATGCATTTGGATCGGTACTCCAAACGTATCGATCATTTCGAAGTGATCGAAGCCAAAGCTCAGAAAGCAGACGATTATCTGCCGATACTCGATGGAATAGTGCCACTCGTTCGCTCGACTAAGAATCTACTGTCCACCTTAGAAGAAGCAAGGAAGGAGTTTCCGAAAGATCGATCGATCATTGACCACCGCGATCGAGCTTATGAACTCTCGAGACAAGCGGAATTGCTATACGAAGACGCCAAGAACTCGATGGAAGTCGCAATGATTCGTCGAGCGGATCAACAGACCATGGCGACGCATCAGATGACCGTCGCCTCCCATCGACTGAATCTTTTGGCCGCCATCTTTTTCCCTCTCGCTACGATGGGATCTGTTTTCGGAACAACGCTGACCGACAACTGGAGTTGGTCAAAGTCCGTCTCAGGATTCGCGTGCTTTCTAGCAGCAGGCATTGCCCTCGGGTTGATCCTTGTCGGATTCGTTTCACGACCTGTCAAATAAATAGCAATGTACTTACTGTTGGATAGGCTCACCCAAAGGAACAGCGTTCTTCAGAATCTCATTTAACTTCGATCGCATCATCGCAACTCGGTCAGGTTCGCTTATCGCCAAGTTCTTCGATTCACCGATATCAGAAGCCAAGTTATACAGCTCGAGCCTTTCGGAACTGGTTGCTTCGGTTTTCTTCTTTACTTTCTTCGACTTGCTTTCTTCTTCTTTCGCTGACACTTGAACAAGCTTCCAGTCACCCATCCGAATGGCAACTCGATTGGGGGACTGCGCACATAGAATGGCCTCGTGAGGCGTACGAGCTTGCGAGGTGAGTACTGGCCAAATATCTTTCCCATCCAAAGGCAGTTTCTGATCCAGCGAACCATTCGCCAGATTTACCAAGGTTGGATACCAATCGATGACATGCAAGGGCTCCTGGATGCGTTGGCCTGCTGGAATCTTTCCTGGCCAAGTCGCAAACGCACAACCACGTACACCACCTTCATCGACGCTCCCCTTGTACCCTTTCAAAGGACCGTTCTCACCCGGTTTTGGGCCACCATTGTCGGCAGAGAAAACGATCAACGTATTGTCGCGCATCCCCGACTCTTCGAGTGCACGGGCGATCTCGCCGATTCCCTCATCAACGGCTGCAAGCATCCCAGCCAACTGTTTGCGAGGTCCCTTCAAATCGCCGTAAGGCTCCAAGTACTTTTCAGGAACTTGAAGTGGGCTGTGAACTGCATTGTAGGGAACGTAAAGAAAAAGTGGTTTCGACTTCTCTTGACTCTTGATGAGACGGCAAGATTCTTTGGTGAGGAGGTGAGTCGAGTAACCCTCTTCTCGGAGCTCGACATCATTGTGATGCCAATCGTGCGAACCGTCTCGCATGTGTGTGTAGTTGTCGATCGCGCCAAAGTATAGACCATGCTGATGATCAAAGCCTCGAGCGCGGGGATAGTAAGCGGGATCGAACTCACCAAGATGCCATTTGCCTACGATCGCTGTTGTGTATCCAGCATCTTTCAATGCGTTAGCCAGTGTCCGTTCTTGCAACGGCAATCCCCATTTCGCATGCGGTCGGACGACTGTATAGACGCCAGTACGTGTCGGATATCGCCCAGTAAGGAACGCGGCTCGCGTAGGCGAACAAACAGGCTGCACATAATGCGACTCTAGAACTGCACCACTACGTGCCAGCTTGTCGATATTCGGAGTTTTGATCTCCTTTCCGCCATTGAATCCGCAATCTCCGTAACCTAGATCGTCGATCAAAAAGAATACTATGTTTGGAGCTGGTTGATCCGCCGACGCTGGCGAGAGGCCAATCCATGACGAGAATACAATCCAAAAAAATGTAGTCGCGACAAGAGTACGCATTTTGTAGCTTTGTTGGAGAGAATAGAGTTTTGCTTTAGACATTCTGTTTATTGTACAACGAAAGACCTGTTAGGACCTGGCTGCTAAGCCTGCTCTCGAAACGCGACCCGAGCGAGCCAGTTCGATTTCGCTTAGCACCATAGGAATGGTCGATTCTCCGGCAGAAATCGCGAATGGGACTGCAATTTCTCGTAATTGATGCTTCACGTGGTTCGCATTCTCATAGATTCGAAGCTCATCGGCCATATCCCGCCATTGCTTGGCGTTTCGTTGCGAATATTGGAATAGTTCGATTTGCGGGCGTTCAAATTGAGGCGATGTAGACACAACAACCACTCGATGGTGTCGTCCTTTTGCCAGCTTCAACGCGTGCATCAAGTCGCTCAAGTTGCGTGGCTGACTCAAAAGGTCGATGAATAAGACAAACACTTCATTGTCTTTGGCACGAAGGACCGCTTGTTGTATGGATTTCACCAAGGTGTCCAGTGCATGCTGTGTCAAGTATTTTGTTACATCGGCTCGCGGTATCATCGGTGCCATCCACGCTTGGCCATGCTCGAAGAGAAAACGCTGCAAGCACGCTGCAATCGCGTGATCGTTAAGCAACAGTTCCAAGTGATCCATTTCGGACAGCCCATAGCGATGCGCCATCACCGCGGCGAGCTGAACTCGTTGCCTTCGCAATGGAGATCGGAAACTATCGAAAACCGTAAAAACGCTTGGGTTCACTTCTAATTGCAGTCTTTCCGGATAGTATTCGCTAACGAGTGCATAGGCCGATTCTTGCATTGCATCGGTGAGTTGAAAACGATTTGGAAACTCCGCTGCACTAAATTCGGAAAGCGCTTTTGCCATCCGATAAAATCCGCCTTCACCTGTGGAGGGCATGACACGCTTCAATCCAGAACCGTGAATCAAGTAGGCGCCGACCCAGTCGCCACCCTGGGTTGCCATCTTGGTGATGCTCGCCGCAACCGTGTTCATCTGATCGATCATCCGAAGACCATAGCCGCCGATTCGGCATGAAACAGTCCCTTCCATGAAGAATTGCAATCGGATCGGAATCTCAGATTCATATTGACGAATCATCAATGTTTCTCGACGCGCGGATGCTTTCCATGCAATCGACTTCGGTGGATCTCCATCGGTGTACTCTCGCAGTTCCAACAATTCAAATCCCATGCCGGGTCGACGTTGGCGATGGATACCATGTTGCGGAATCGCGTTCGCATTCTTTAAAAACGACCGCAACTCCCCAGCGTCTCGATAACTGGGTAGTACATTTAATACTTGCTTGCAGGGAACAACTGTATCGATTCGAAACCAGCGCATCGAGTCCATCATCTCTAGACGGATCCCTCGCAATGTCGCTACCCCAGCACCACGCGGTTTGATCTGATACCGAAGCGATGTACTCTTGCATCGACGATCAATCACAAGCCGCGAAACGTTCGCATAGCCACCATCGATGGAACTCGGAACGTGCTCACTGGGTGTCGCTATCTTGGCCAAAGCACGCATCCATTTGACAATCAGCGATGGATCGACGTCATTCGCATTTGTTGCCTCAGTCCCTCGCTCACGCTTCGGGTTGGGATTGCCGACCGATCGCAATTCCAAGATCTCTGGTACCAAATCTCGGAACTGCCAACCTGGATGCAGCGAGCTGCGCGAGCGAATTTCCAATTCGACATCATAGGTCCGGCCGGCCCAAACAACCCCCGTCGAAGCGTCTCGGTCTTGAATACGTCGCACCATCTGAAGATGCTTTAGCGCTGCGAACGTCCTCCAACGAAACAACAAATAGCTTGCGATCATCCACATCAAGATCATCAGCGAGAAGACTGCCAATTGCAAATGTCGTCCGATCACCGACACGACCAAGATGCCTGTACATAGGATTGCTATCCACCTCGCAAACGTTGTCATGATTGCTTAGGCGGAATCACTGGTATGGCTTGAACAATACGTTGCACCACCGACTCGATCGTTTGGCCATCCATCTCTGACTCCGGCTTCATAATGAGACGATGTCCAAGGACAGGAAGCAAAATAGACTGGACATCCGCGTGCGTTACAAACTCGCGTCCTTCCAATAATGCATGGACTCTAGATGCCTTCAAAAGATAGATGGCAGCTCTAGGGCTAGCCCCTAGAAGCAAGTCCGGATTGGCACGGCTTTGTCGGACTAGATCAATGATATAACTTTTGAGCTCCAGGGTGCAAAACACTTGGTCAACAGCCCGCTGAATCCCTGTAACCTCTTCGGCTGTGCAGACCGTTTGCACTTGATCGATAGGTTTGCTGTGCAATTCTAGCATCCCAATCTCGTCATCTCGATCTGGGTAACCGACATGAATTCGAAACAAAAAACGATCGAGCTGGGCTTCCGGCAATCGATACACACCCTCCTGCTCAATCGGGTTTTGTGTTGCCAGTACCATGAATGGAAAAGGAAGAGGCAAGGTTTTCCCCTCGATGGTCACTTGGCGTTCCTGCATCGCCTCCAAGAGAGACGACTGAGTCCGTGCGGGCGCACGATTGAGTTCATCCGCGAGCAGGAGCTGACAAAAGACGGGTCCCTTACGCAGTACAAAGTTGGATGTCTGTCGATCGAGAACCTGCGTTCCCGTTACGTCCGACGGTAGCAAATCGGGCGTGAACTGGACGCGCTCGAAGTGCAGCCCGAGAGCGGCAGAAAATGTTCGACAAAGAGTTGTCTTTGCAGTACCTGGAACGCCTTCGAGCAACACGTGGCCGGATGCGAACAATGCCATCAACATTTGGTCTACAACTCGCGACTGTCCAACCACAACGTTGCCGAGAACACCTTGGATGCGGTGACGAAGTTCCCTAACACGCACAGCCAAATTGGGCAGGTTCAAAGAGTTCACAAATGCTCGACTTCTATGGTGTTAAGTAAAGTGCTGCTGCAGAATTAGCAATACTTTAGCGGCGTTTGGCACGAGTTACCAGTGCAGGAATTCGGCAGAAGTCCATTGGCGTCCCATCAGCCTCTCCCGTGGTCAATAGGCAGTCATCCAACGCATCCGTCGTTGCTTCTTCATCCAACCCCTGGCCGATGATAGTTTATTCCGTTCGTTTCCATCATTCGGAGTGAACTAGTGAATAGGACTTTCGTTGTGGCAGAGCGACTGTAAATTGCATCCATGGCAGAACTGAATCCCCCACAGCAACATGCGGTTGACACGCTTTCTGGACCGCTTCTCGTTCTCGCAGGGGCTGGAACCGGCAAGACTCGTGTTGTCACGTTTCGAATTGCAAACCTGATCCGGCATGGAACGCCAGCGGATCGCATTCTGGCCGTGACTTTTACCAACAAAGCCTCGCAGGAAATGCAGGAACGCGTCTCGCATCAGCTGAAATTGCCGAAGCGAGTTCGACGGGGACAACCTGCACCGCTCCGACCCGCTATCGGTACGTTTCACTCGCACTGTGTTCAAATATTGAAGCGACACGCTCGCGAGCTGGGTTACCCAGAGAAGTTCACCATCTACGATCGCAGCGACGCAGAAAGTGTAGCTCGCACCATCCTTCGCGAAATCAAAGTGCACGAAGACATGCTCAAACCGAGCGACTTCCTGAACATCGTTAGTCAATGGAAGAATGTCGGCGTCAAACCAGAACAAGCGAACGCCGCTGCTATGTCCGACAAAGAGCATTTGGCGGCCAGTGGCTACAAGCGATACCAACGTCAATTAAAACTCCAAGCAGCGTTTGATTTCGACGACCTGCTGGTTTGCGCCGAACAACTGCTTCAAGACAACGAAGCGGTTCGCAAGATCGAAGCGGGGAAGTACGATCATGTGCTCGTCGATGAATATCAAGACACGAACGGTTGCCAGTATCGAATCATTAAGGCGCTCGCAATCGATCATCGCAATTTATGCGTGGTCGGTGATGACGATCAGTCTATTTATGGATGGCGTGGTGCGGAAGTTCGTCACATCTTGAACTTCAAGAACGATTGGCCCGAAGCAACGATGGTTCGTCTCGAAGACAACTATCGTTCGACGGATGCTATTCTCCAAATGGCCAACCGGTTGATCGTCTTCAATTCACACCGTCACGAAAAGACGCTACGCGCCGCGCGTCCCAACGGTCAGCAACCCAGGATTTTGCAGTTCGCCAGCGAAGCCGAGGAAGCAAAAGGAGTCGTGGAAGAAATCGGTGGTCGTTTGGATGGTGATCGGACACTCAAGCCTGGTGACTTTGCGATCCTCTTTCGGACCAATGAACAACCTCGCCCTTTCGAAATGGAATTGCGACGTTGCAAATTGCCTTATGTGATCACGGGTAGCCAGTCCTTCTTCGATCGAAAAGAAGTTCGTGATCTGCTCTCGTATCTGCGGTGGCTTGATACGCCCGATGACGAGTTGGCGCTGTTGCGTATCATCAATGTTCCACCGCGAGGGATGGGAGCTGCCAGCGTGGACAAACTACTCAAGAAAGCGGTGGCGGACTCCTCGAGTGTTTGGAAGGTCATGCGCGATCCGACCATGTTAGGTAGTTTGCCATCCCCTGCACAAAGTGGAGTTGCAAAGCTTAAACAACTGCAGGCAGAGTTCGCTCGTCGGACTGTCGCATTTTCGAAGCATCTTGACCAAGAGGCTGAAGAGGAATCGCAACCCAAGAATGTCTCCAAAAATCCTTCAACAGAAGCAGAACAGGCGGAGCCAGAAATGCTCGGCAGCGACTCGTTGACTCGCATTGTCGGGGACATGATCGATGCGATCAAGTATCGCAATGAAGTTGAACGACTATATCCCGATCCCGATGAATGTGCCATGCGATTGTCATCCGTCGAAGAAGTCATCAATGCTGTTGCAGAATACGAACAAGAAGCGGAATCGCCATCCATACACGATTTCCTATCTTCGGTAACCCTCGCAGGACGCGAGTTCGGTTCGCCCAAAGAAAAAGAAATGAAGCGGAACGCGATTTCACTGATGACATACCATAGTGCGAAGGGGCTTGAGTTTTCAATCGTTTACATGGTTGGTATGGAAGAAGGAATTCTGCCGCACAGAAAATCCATCACGGGTGACGCCGACGCCGTCGATGAAGAACGGAGACTCTGTTACGTGGGAGTGACGCGTGCCCAAGATGAGCTATCGCTTACTCTTCCGATGTCACGCTTCAAATGGGGCAAATCACGACCAACCTTTCCAAGTCGATTCCTCTATGAAGTGACCGGCCAAGCGGAAAATCCGAATCGCCTCAAGTCGATCAAGTCGGCAGCAGACGAAGCACGCAAGTCCAAGAAATAGATCACTGATCCATGATCGGTTGCGTGCTACGCAGGTACGCAAGAAGATCGCTGATCTCATTCGGCTTCAATGGATCTAGAATTCGTTCCGGCATGATTGACAGCGATTGTGGTTTTCGCTGTTCGATTTCTTCTTTCTCGATCGTATGCGAGGAACCATCGATTCCCTTGATCACCAGTAGAGCGTCGGTTTCATTTTCGATGAACCCCGTCAAAACAGAGCCACTGCTCAAGGCCAGCGTCCATGCTTGATAGCCCTCGCGAATCTCCAAGCTAGGGGCGACGATGTTCCGAAGTAGCGTTTTGGTTTGGTCGCGTTGATAGCCGGTCAAGTCTGGACCGATGTTCCCTCCTTCTTCGAACAAAAGGTGGCACCGACCGCAGTGGGTGCGATAAAGTTTCTTACCTCGGTATGGATCCCCTTGTTCAGCATCCACCATTTTCAGATAGCGTTCTGCCTCTTGATCGGCGCTTGCGAGACTGATGCTGGCGAGAGCTGGATAGAGTTGAGAAAGCTCTTGTTGGAGCGGTTCATCTTCGATCCATCGCATCGCTCGTTGAGCATCGACCGGCAGAGTCTTTGGATCGATCTCGTTCGTTTTGCATCTTGCAATCCAAGCTCGCACCCAAGAAGCACGACGCGCTAACGTAGCGCCAGCTACCGAACGGGTGTTCTCCGAAAAGTGTGGCCACTCCTCCAGAATTGTAGTTGCAATCTCCGAGCGGTCAAAAGCAGCCAACGCTGATAGCGATGCTTGAAGCACTTGTTCGAGTTCTTTCTGTTGGCGTTTGTCGCGAGTATCGCTACGGTCGCGGACAACTTCCAAGAGTGGGGCCGCGAAAGAATCGATCTTCATCTCGCCGGCCAGTTGAATCAATGAGAGTCGAAGCGGCAGTGGCGATTTAGCGTCCTTTACTTTTTCGATCCCTTTCTTCATAGCCTCCGCGTCTTCTTGGCGAATGGACAAGGTGAGAGTCGGCACGCCAAGTTTCGCCATAGCGTCGATGACCGATTTAGGTACGCTCTTGATAGAACGCTTTTGGAAAGCCCGTTCAAATGCCTCGATCGCCAGCATGGAAGCTCTGTCTCCGAGTGCTCGATCGCTCATCGAGTCGATGAACTGAAGCAAACGAACCATTGCCTCATAGGATGGCTTCTGCGCTTCGTTAGCCCAGCGTTCCATCAATCTCGGGAAAAGGAACGTAGTGAGAAAGCGATCGTTCTCCGTTTCTTTCGAACTCACCAGTTGCTCCACAATCGAAGAATTCTCCGATGCATGTTGTTCGATCCCCCACCAAATCAAATGGGGCAAAAACAAATCAGAATCATCGATCGGCCTGGAAAGGAGTTCCGCCAAAACAGAGATTGCTTGTTTGGATGGCAGCCTTCGGGCGGAACATGCTATCTGCCCTAGCACATGAATATCCGACTCTGCGGTGCATCGTTCGATCAGCTTTGTCAACGTTTCTGTTTCGACAATTCCGTCATCACATGACAGACGGATCATCCACTTGCGAACATCGGGCTGCGGATGGCTAAACCAATCTAACCATTCATTGACAGTTCGGTTTGAGCTTGCGGCTACATTCGAAGTGGTTTTTTGGTGCGGAATGGTTCCTGGAATCCATCCACAACCATGAATCGTCCAGAGATACTCGACGCAATTCTTTGTTAAATCTGCATTCGACGGATGAAGCTTCGAGAACAAGACCGACTTCCAGCGATCTGCGATAGGCGGGGCGGCTGTGCTCATCCCGTGTACAATCATCCGGCGTGCTCGATCCCTTTGCCAACGAATAGGACCGGTTAAGTCATCGATCCATCGCTCGATCGATGAAGCCGCGTTCGAGGGTTTTTGTGCCTTTGCAGATTCTGCAGATGCGCCCGAGGATAATCGATAAACGCGTCCTCGTTCGCGATCCAATTGGCCCACATGCGCGTAGAGATGCGCCACTTGAAAATCATACCAATCGCACACATAGATCGCGCCATCTGGACCTTGGCTGATCGCGACGGGGCGAAACCACTTGTCGTCCGAGGAAACCACGTCGGCAATGTCTTTCGTTTGATATGTGGAACCGACGGCCTCAAGTTCCGTGTGAATGACTTTGCCGTGCAATGGATCGATACAAAACATACCCTTCTTCACTTTGCGATTCCACGAAGCATCCAGCATGAACATCGCGTGTGTGAAGCGCTGTATAGGATCATGCTTCATGGGTAGCAAGTAGCCAAAGGTAAAAGGATTCGATAGACCGCCGTGTTTGGTAAAGCCTTTGCGATAGTAGCCCCCTTGGACGTAATGAAACCCTCGAGTGTCACCGCCGTTGTGACCGGAGAAGATATCGCCATGATCGTCAAAGGCGACACCGAACGCATTGCCACCACCTTCGGCGAAAACCTCGTACTGTTTGATGATCGGATGGTATCGCCAAATGGCTTGCCCAAGCGACTTGATCGTTGGATCGCCCGTTCCATAACGACGGACATTGCCAGTCACGGTACTTCCTTGGGCGCCGTAGAGCCAACCATCGGGTCCCATGGTCAAACTGTTGACCACGGAGTGTGTATCTTCGAGTCCGAATCCTTCGAGATGGATGTCCGGTGGGCCATCGGCCTTCAAATCGCCATCAGCATCGTGATAGAAAACGAGGTAAGGTGGATTCAGGACCCATGCGCCGCCAGGCACTGGTACGACCGCGGTGGCGATGTTCAGGTTGTCCAAGAAGACGTGATGCTTTTCGAAAATGCCATCACGGTCCAGATCTTCGTGGACTGAGATGCGATCGATACCAGGCGTACCACCGAGGCCCGGCGGTAATGGGGTCTTGTCGTAGACGATTCTCCAATGGATGTCTCGACTTTGTTGTTTGAGTCCTGCGGGTTCCGGATATTGGCGATATTCGACCAACCACAATCGTTCGTCATCATCGAAGGCGATGGACAATGGCTGCGTAATCGTCGGCTCGCTCAAGACCTGTTCCCATTTAAGCTCGCCCGTTCGGAAAGTTGTGAGCGACTGCGAAGCGTCGGTGGGTTTGGTCGGTTCGCCGCGATCGACGGATTGTTGACCAACGAGTCCGCCAGCCAACGCAAGAGAAATGAGGATGGCTGCAATCTCGACAACGAAGATGGGTCTTCGCCGGGTTGTGTTCATTGGTGGGACCATGGGTGCGCATCAAAAGCTTCGGTTGTTTTCCAAGTCGGTGACGGTGTCGCATCATTATAGACTCTTCGGACGAGTCTCGTTTTGAGACGACTTGTTTGGTTCGATGGCAACGTCGAGACTCCAAAAGCAAACGGGGAGATCAGAATTAGTGAAATAATCCAGGATATTTCATATAGAACGATGGCGAATCAAATATTTATCGGTTTGGCACGAACGTTGCATCTCAGAGGAACATTAAAACTTTATCAAACGAGAAGACCGGTACGCATGCCGGCAAGAGGGGAAACAATGAAACGCATTTCCACAAGATCGGTAGCTCTGGCTTTTGCCATTGCAGCAACAACAGGCGCAGTGAGAGCCCAGGGGCCTGCGATTGCAACTCCAATCAACAATTGGAATTTTATGAATCATTCCAGCACTATCGCAGAAGGAACATTGCGAGGGCAAGCGTCTGTGATGAGTGCTGCTGGAGAGTTGGCCTATCTCGATAGTCTAGCATCGATCAATTACCAAGAAGCCTATCGCCGTGCGATCGACAATAGTGTTGCTTACACCAAAGCTTACTATGAAAAGCGAGAACTCCGAGCCGAGTTCTATGAAAAGTACGGTCGCAAGCCGTTCGTGGGAGAAGCACGTAAGAAAGTGATCGAGTTCTATCAACCCAAGAAGTTGACAGCCGATCAGTTTAATGCAGAGACAGGGCAATTGACCTGGCCGCACATTTTACGCCAATCGCAATATGCGCCGATCAAAGTGGAGATTGATTCACTTTTCGAGTCTCGCAATTTCAAAAATAGCGGAAACGGCAGTGTTACGCAGCTGAAGCTCTCCCAGTTGATCAGGTCGATGGCAGCGCTGCTTCGAGAGAACATCGACTCCATGTCCGCTGAGCAATACATCAATGCACAGGAATACCTGCGATCCGTAGATGCTGAATCCAAGAACGCAGTCATACCAAAGGTCGCTGATCAAGCAGATGCACCTTCAACGGTTCCGATCAATGCAACGGTTCCGAATCCAACGGTTCCTAACGGCGAAGTCCCAAGCCCCGCAGTTTCGGGCGATAACGCAAAGGGATAATCCAACAAACCATTTGAAAATTCTCTTTCTGGCTTTTGGTAGTGTGTGTGGGGCCAGGGAGAGAAGAGGCTGCCGAGGAGAGGTATTCGCAAGAATTCCTCTCCTCGGTTTTTTTGCACCCTGAGCCGTCGGGCTCTAGCCCCGTTTCTGGTTGAACGCGAAGCATTGGGCTGAACGCGAAGCGTTCGTGAAAACCGGGGCTAGCGCCCATCGGCTCATGCGGCTTCTAGGATAGTACTTCTTGCACGACTCGCGCGGGCACTACGCCGGTGAGTCGGAAATCTAGTCCTTGAGAACGGACCGACAATCGTTCGTGATGTAGACCGAGTTGGTGAAGGATCGTTGCATGAATATCGCGAACATGTACGGAATGGTCGATCGGGCCGAAGCCGAACTCATCGGTCTCTCCATAACGAACTCCCGGTTTGAATCCGCCACCCGCGAACCACATCGTGAACGCATCGATATGGTGGTTGCGCCCCGTCGATTCGCGTACTTCGCCCATCGGGGTCCGTCCAAATTCTCCACCCCAGATAACGATCGTATCTTCTAACAGTCCACGTCGCTTGAGATCCATGATGAGTGCGGCACAAGGTTGGTCGATCTCTTTGCTAATCGCGGGCAAGTGTGTTTCGAGATTCTCGGTCGTACCGCCGTGATGGTCCCAATTCGTATGATACAACTGGATGAACCGAACCCCTTTTTCCACAAGCCTTCTTGCTAACAGACAATTTCTCGCAAACGATGCTTCTTTCGGATCTTTGATACCATAAAGTTCGAGCGTTTCGGCTGACTCGTTCGTTGTATCCATCAATTCCGGAGCGCTCGACTGCATCCGATAGGCCATCTCGTATGCGTTGATACGAGCGGAAATCTCGTCGTCACCCGTTTCCGCAAGTCGCTTCGTATTGAGTGCCCGCACGGTCTCAATGACCTGGAGTTGTTCTTCGTTCTTGAGCCCAGTGGGAGTCGTGAGATTCAAGATAGGTTCTCCTTTGTTTCGAAGCGGTACACCTTGATAGGTGGATGGCAGCATGCCGCTTCCCCAAAGAACAGAGCCACCGCGCGGCCCGCGTGGTCCACTCTGCAATACAACGAATCCTGGCAAGTCAGCGCATTCACTTCCCAATCCATAGGTCAACCAAGCGCCCATACTCGGCCGACCAAACTGGCCTGTGCCGGTATTCATAAAGAGTTTGGCCGGGGCATGATTGAATAGATCGGTTTTGCACGTGTGGATGAATGTCAACTCATCAACGATCTTTGCCGTATACGGCAACAGATCGCTAACCCATGCACCACATTCGCCATATTTTGCAAACGTTCGCTTTGGGCCCAGCAAATTGATACGGTGACTGCTATCCATAAAGGCAAAGCGTTTTCCCTCGATGTAGCTTTGAGGCATTGGCTCGCCATTGAGCTTGGTCAACATCGGCTTGTAGTCGAACATCTCAAGTTGCGATGGCCCGCCTGCCATGAACAAAAAGATGACCCGTTTGGCACGCGCCGGAAAGTGAGTTGGCTTTGGCGCAAGTGGATTGCTAGAATCGTCCCTTGCCATCGCAGAGTTCGAACCTAGCAATTGACCGAGGGCCGTCGCACCCAAGCCAATTCCGCATTGCTGGAAAAGATGTCGACGCGTTTGTTGTTGCAGTATCCGTTGTTGATTGTTCATGATCATTTATTATTCTCGCGTGACCGTTTCATCCAGATTGAGCAATACCCTCGCAACACTGAGCGGCTCTAAGCCTTTCAGAAGATCCAGTTCGGTTGGTTGAGGTTTTCGGCCTGTACATCGTCGGAAAGCAGCTACGACCCCTTCTTTCTTGACTATTTCAGACAAAGCCTGGGCAAACTCGAAAAATCCGGTGTCGTTGAGTAACGTCAACGCTTGGAGCGGCGTGTTGCTACGGACTCGCCGAGTGCAGGTACTATATCCGTCTGGTGAGTCGAACACGTTCAGCGATGGCGGCGGAGTTGCACGAAAGACAAATGTATACAATCCGCGCCGATAGCGATCCTCCCCTGGACTGACTTTCCATTCTCGCCGGGATTGTCCCAAACTCATGACACCGTCTGGGATTGGCGGAAAGACAGGTGGGCCGCCCATTTTGGGTGCAAACAACCCGCTCGCTACCAGTCCCACATCTCGGACGATCTCCGCGTCCAATCGCAACCGTCGCTGTCTCGCGAGCAAGTAATTGTCGCGATCTTTCGCTTGGAGATCAGGTCGGTCATGCGATCGTTGTTGATAAGCATCGGAAGTGAGAATCGATTGGTGAAGCTCCTTGAGGCTCCAACCGTTTTCAATAAATTCAATAGCTAACCAGTCGAGCAACTCAGGATGCGTTGGCAAAGCACCTTGGAGCCCAAAGTCGTTCTCGGTTTCGACAATCCCTCGTCCGAAATAATGTTGCCAGACGCGATTCACAATCACTCGGGCGGTCAGCGGATTCGATGGAGACAAGATCCACTGCGCAAGATCCAACCGATTCACTTTCTCCGATGAGGCTTGGAACGGATGCAAAACAGACAGCGTTCCGCTCGTGACTTCGTCAGCAGGGCGAGTGAAGTCCCCTTGAATGAAAACGTTCGTCTTACGAGGCTTTTCACGTTCTTTGAAAACCATAGTTTTCACGCCTCGGGACAACTGCTTGTCGATTTCTTTGATGCGCTCACGCGATTGAGAAATCTTGGCGTCGGGTTGATCAGCAAATGCTGCATAGAGTCCTTCCTGCTGGACAAGCGATCGTTTCTTCGCTTCTACACCTAGCGTTTTTCGAACTTCGCCGTTGAGTTCTTTCTTTTGTTCATCCGTCAGTTTCTCTTCCCAATTCTTCATCCCGTCGGCATGCTGCGCGAGAATATCTTTGATCCCTTGTTCGAGTTGTTGCTTTTCTTTCTTTAACTCTTCATCGCGAACATCGAGAGGATAGATCGTCAGCTCTGGTTCGTCTTGATTGTTGAAAAAAGCGAATAACTGATAGTACTCCTTTTGAGAGATCGGATCGAATTTATGGTCATGGCACTGCGCGCAACCAACCGTGAGTCCCAGAAACACACTGCCTGTTGTTGCGACTCGATCAAACACACTTTCGATTCGAAACTGCTCTTGGTCGATTCCGCCTTCTTGATTGATTTGCGTGTTCCGGTGAAAGCCTGTTGCAACCCGTTGCTGGTTTGTCGGTTCAGGAAGCAAATCGCCAGCAAGTTGCTCAGTGGCGAATTGATTGAACGGCATGTCTCGATTGAAGGCGTCGATAACCCAGTCTCGGTATAACCAAATTTCTCGAGGCGCATCGATCGAGTAACCATTGCTATCGGCATAGCGGGCTTGGTCTAGCCACCATCGCCCCCAACGTTCACCGTAGTGAGGACTCTTCAAGAGTTTGTCCACGAGCGCTTCGTATGCGAGTGAACCTCGAGCATCAAAATCAGCAACGAATGCGTCGACCTCTTCCGGCGTCGGAGGAAGCCCGACTACATCGAGACTTGCTCGTCGAATCAATGTGATCGCGTCTGCTCGATCGGAAGGGGGAAGTCCGGCCTCATGGAGTCGCTCGCGAATGAACAGGTCGATGGGTGAATTAGAATTCTTCGAAACTGCCTCGGACTCAAAAGATACGCGATTGGGAAGCATCGGCTTTTTCGGCGCGATGAAAGACCAATGCGTTGCGTACTCTGCCCCTTGGTCAATCCATCCTTGGAGAATTTGTTTTTGTTTTTCCGTTAGGTGCTTCCCAGTCTCCGGAGGGGGCATAATGCTGCCTTCGTCCGTTGACAGGATTCGTCGTACGAGTTCGCTTTCCTTCGCGTTGCCTGGCTTGATCGCCACTTCGCCCGAAGCGAGTTCTGCAATTGCACCCCCTCGCGTATCCAATCCCAGCCCTGCCTCCCGCTTCGATGCGTCGAAGCCGTGACAAGCGAGACAGTTTTCCGAGAGGATCGGGCGAACGTCTCGGTTAAAATCCAGCTTCCGTTCCACCCCCAACAACATATTGGACGGAGCGAACGCAGCTACCCACATGAGGTAGAATAATGTTTGCAAAGGTGCTGACGTTGAATATCGCGTCTTCATTTTGGCCTAATTTGTAGCAGTGATGGTTACGCCTACAATTGTAACTGGACTCAGTCCTTATAGAACGCCTTCTATCGATTCCTCCCCGAAACGAGCAGAAACAAATGACGACAAGAACGACGACAAGACGTGTTTTCCTGGGTTCCCTCGCTGCGACTTGCTCTCATTCGGCGTTAGGTTCCCCAACCAACTTGCCTGCTAGCGTTTCGGATCGGTTAAAGATTGCTATCATCGGTTGCGGAGGAAGGGCTTCTTCTCTATTGGAAACATTTCGGGATATCTGCGAAATTTCTTGGATCTGCGATCCTGACCGCAAACGTTTGGAGCAATTTAACGTCAAGGCAAAAGCTGCCAACACAACCACAGATCTTCGGGATATTTTGTCCGATGCCAAAGTCCAAGCGGTCGTGATCGCGACTCCAGACCATTGGCATGCACCAGCCGCCATCATGGCATGCAATTCTGGAAAACATGTTTATGTGGAAAAGCCATGTAGCCACAATTTTCGCGAAGGCCAACTCTTGGTCGAAGCGGCTCGTCGAAACGAAGTCGTGGTACAACACGGCACTCAAAGCCGTTCGAATCCCATGATCGCAAACGCGATGCAACTCCTCAAGGAAGGAGTCATTGGTGATGTGCTAACCGCCAAAGCGTGGAACATTCAACGACGAAAGAATATTGGTACATCTTCCCCGAGTGAACCACCTTCCGAAGTCGATTATGACACGTGGGTCGGACCTGCCGAGTTCATGCCGTTCCAAAAGAATCGTTTTCACTACGATTGGCATTGGTGGCATAACTTCGGAACAGGAGATATCGGCAATGATGGAGCCCACGAGATCGATATCGCTCGTTGGGGATTAGGTGCGGACGGACTACCGAGCTCGGCTTCTGCAATGGGTGGCAAATACTATTTTGACGATGATCAGCAATTCCCTGACCAAGCGATGTGCAGTTTTGAATGGCCCGGAGACGGTAAAGTTCAACATCGAAAACAACTTCTCTTTGAGATGAGGATCTGGTCCAAAAACTATCCCTACAACTGCGACACAGGAATCGAGTTCTACGGCACATCAGGGATGTTGATGATCAGCAAACGAGGCAAGCAGATGCTTTGGAACGATGACAATAAACTCGTCGATGTTCCAATGCCAAAGCAAGTGCCGAAACTCGAATCAAGCCACCAGCTGGACTTCGTCAAAGCTGTACTCGAATCGCGCAAACCGACGGCTGACATTGAGATTGGACATCAGTCGGTAGCCCTCATTCACTTGGCGAATGCTGCTGTGCGACTCGGTCGAACTCTCAAGATCGACGCTGCGAAAGAGACCGTTGTGGAGGATCAAGAAGCGACCGCCCTGCTGAGACGGCAATATCGCAAAGAAGGACACTGGTCGATCCCCGCTGGGGTGTAGTATTCGCTCGCCAATCGCCTCACCTCGCTGCGCTCGACCCTCCCAGTGTGGCTGCTGCTCTAATCCCTACCCGAAGCGTGAGCGAGGGATTCTGCATCCCTCGCTGAAGTTGCGCATTTGCTTTAAGGGCAACGCCCTGCTCGTTTGCCTAGCCCAGCCCGACGGGCTGGGACTAGGTAAAACGTATTCATCTGAGGGCTGAAGGCCCGATCGTTTAGCAAATTGCCGGGCCTTCAGCCCTAATTCATGTCGGTTTTCGTACCACCCAGGCCGGTGGCCTGGGCTATGCAAATGGTTGGGCCTTTGGCCCGAAAACCAGACCTGTTCATATTTAAAGTTATTTGTTCGGCGCTAAAAAACGCAGATGATGTGCGCAGTGAGCCATTTGAAGCGCGATCAATTCGTCTTTGGTCAACGCTCCGAACAACGGGGAAGGATGCATATCTCCACGATGGCTCTTGAGTCGATCGATCGCCTTCGTAAGGCGCTGGACAGATGCCGTTGCATCTGAGTTTGGCGAATGGACCGATTGCGGCGCTGTTGGCGAGTTGTTCGCCATTCGTTGGCTGGCAACAAACTGGCGATAGAGGGCTTTGCCTCGAAGTGTCCGCATGACTCCTATCAATACTCGCACAAACCATGGCATCGGTGGAAAACCATCCAATGGATAGGTCATCCAGTCGGCAAGATGTTCGCAGATTTGCGAAAGATCCCATTTCCCATGAGCAGAGTAACCGGTTCGCTGCAAATTCTCGATGTCGGACTTGATTTCGTCGAGTGTCTGAAATCGAAGCTCTGTGCGGATCATGGGAACTAGACTCAACAGGAAAAGTGAGGATTGCCAGTTAAAGTAGTAGCCTCATTCCATATGCCGTCCACCTAGAATCCCTGCAAATGTCCATGAGCGGACGGTACGACGGAGATTGCCTGCTACTATTCAAACAACGTAACGCGAATGAGCATGTTTTTCTAGTAGATCCTAAAGGTAAAGCGGACCACCAGCAGACAATCAAAGTGCTCGCTACAATACCAGCATGGATCTAGAAAATTTCGTTCTCCCCAGCGAAGACCCGCTCGCAATCGACGAACGGCCTCGCGCCCACCCCAAAGTGACACTCGCCACGCTGGACTTGCGTTGGCTCGTGGCGGCGATTTTTGCTTTTGCTTTTCTCGCGAATCTAGTGGTGCCTATCTGCATAGAGGGCTGGGAGCGTAATCTGTCAACTCGGAATGGTTCGATTTATGGGTTCCGATGGAGCGAATGGATTGGAGGAATGGCTTACGGACTAAAACTCGGCGAACTGCTCATGATAGGAGTGTTCCTCGGGCTCGGTCACTATCATTGGGCAAAGCGATTGCTCATTGTTTCCTTCGGGACCCTGATGCTAGCCAGCGCCCATATTGTCGGCTATCGGTGGGCTGGTTGGGCGCCACCGATGTTCGTTGCGGTGCTGTGTTATCTGGTGTCCTTTTCCGTAACGCTGGCAGTCGGCGTATTCTTGGGGCTGATCGCAACATGGAATCGCTGGATACTCGATCGTCAGAGCCTTGCTACGAGTGCCAATCAGGTTAGCCATCAATTTGATACTCGACTGCTGTTTAGCATCATGATTGCAGTTGCTATTTGCATTCCACTTTTGAAATCGACTTTGTCGATTACTGATGCAGGGATACCGGTAGGTAATGAGATTTTCCAAATGGCTTTATGGTCCGTTTGGTTATCCGTCACTCTGTGTAGTTTGATGGTCGTTCAATCCATTGCATTCCTTGTCCCGAATGCAAAAAAGACCATCGTCGCATTCGGCATCTTGATCATCGCAGGACCCGTTTTATTCCAATGGGTGGCACTGAACATGGTGCCATTCAAGATCTCCTGGGGAGTGATCCTTTTCGCGTATTGGATCACATTCGGAGTGGTTGGATCTACGTCATTTGTTTTCGTTCTGCTTCGCTGGATGGGATATCAGCTTCGTAAGAGGAATTGAGTATGCCCCATGTTGCCTTTGTACCCTTTACTGGACTTCGGGTTGGTACAGCAGAGATGCTTGCATTCGGGATGTCACTGCCAGGGCTAAGGGATCGAGGCGAGGCACTCACCCTGCCTGCGGCACCCCTCTCCCTTTTCAAGGGAGACTGCTGATTTAGTGAGCCGTTGGGCGCTAGCCCCGGTTTAGTGGCTTCGCCACAGTCGGCAACCGGGGCTAGCGCCCGACGGCTCACCATGAACCAACAAGCCGGGTCTAAATCAGCAGTCTCCAAAGCAAAAGGGAGAGGGGACACGATCTTCATCGCTACGCCCCGCGCTGGCGAGCAACGTGGTCGCGGTTAATTGGCTTTGGCTAAACCTATCTAATGCACTCGAGAGGCAATGCAATAGGAAGACATTGCACTAGATGTAGAGATTGAAGATATTCTCCAGCATCTCTTGTCGACCGCTTTCGTTGGGACTCGCGTCACCTTTTTCAAGCATGAACTTTTCGAGGGAGGCCAAGCTCGCTTTACCACTTTCAATCTCGGCACCGATGCCAGAGTCCCAACTGCGATATCGATTCTTGACGAACTGATCGATGAGTCCTTCCTTGCGAATCTCAGCAGCGATGCGAAGACCACGAGCGAATGCGTCCATTCCACCGACGTGGGCATGGAACAAATCAATCGGTTCAAAGCTTTCGCGTCGCACCTTGGCGTCGAAATTCACACCGCCCGTCTTGAACCCACCGTACTTGAGAATGATCAACATCGTTTGCGCGGTAAGGTAATAATCGGTTGGGAATTGATCTGTGTCCCATCCCAAGAGCAAGTCCCCGGTGTTGGCATCGATCGATCCCAACGCATCTTGCATACCGGAATAATCCAGTTCGTGCATCATGGTATGCCCAGCCAACGTCGCGTGATTCGTTTCCAAATTCAGTTTGAAGTAAGGAAGCAAATCGTAGGCTCTCAAAAAGTTCAAGCAGGCTGCAGCGTCGCTGTCATACTGATGCTTGGTTGGCTCTTTCGGCTTGGGCTCGATCAAAAATTGACCTTTGAATCCGATCTCTTTCGCATAATCCACCGCCATATGAAACAGTTTGGCAAGGTGATCCAGCTCGCGTTTCATGTCGGTGTTGTAGAGAGATTGGTAACCTTCGCGACCACCCCAGAAGACGTAATTCTCGCCACCGAGATCTTTGGTGACTTCCATCGCCTTCTTCACTTGAGCTGCAGCGTACGCAAACACTTCAGCGTTGCAAGTCGTCGCGGCGCCGTGCATGAAGCGAGGGTTACTAAACATGTTCGCAGTGCCCCACAGGAGCTTGACCCCGGTGGATTGCTGATGGGCTTTGAGAGCGTCGGCGATCTTTTGCAAGTTCGCATTCGTTTCTCGCAGAGAGCTTCCTTCGGGGGCAACGTCACGATCGTGGAACGCATAGTAGGGAGCATCTAACTTTTGAAACAGTTCGAACGCAGCTTCGACACGTGTGAGAGCGTTGTCAACCGAATTGCTACCATCATCCCACGGACGAATTGCGGTCCCTGGACCGAACGGATCGGAGCCGGTTCCACGCATTGTGTGCCAATAGACGATACTGAAACGCAAGTGCTCCTTCATCGTCTTGCCTTCGATCACCTCGGATGGGTTGTACCAACGAAATGCCAATGGATTTCGGCTTTTGGGGCCTTCGTATTGGATCTTGGCAATCTCTGGGAAGTAGGCCATGTTCGCTTTCTGAGTTCATTTTGAGGAGAGTTCGTTTCAAATCCTGCCGGCCGCCCGTCAGCAAAGAATATGAGCCAAGAGTTTACCTAGTCCGCAGAGTCCCGCAACTGATGCACTTCGTCACCAGCTGGGAAAACCGCTACATTAGATTGGGTGCTTATTGGTCAGGATTTCCTTTGACTCCATCGGATTGCATTGCAGACAGGAAAGACTGCACCTCAGCCGATTCACTCTCCCCAAACGATGGATCAAGAGGTTGTTGATAGTCCAGCGAATAGTCGTATCCTGCGCGATCGTAGACCAGTGTGAATACTGATTGAAGATCCAACGCGACGTCTGGATCTTCTGGCGATAGCGGAATCATGATTCGGGGCAAGCGATCTCGCCACGGCCAACCATAGACTTCCGCCAACGGTCGTGGTTTCGGTTTGCTTACCAAAGCAAAGTAGTCACCAGGGGGTGGATCCGAAACCGTCGATCTCTCGCCACCTCGCAGCAAATCCAGTTCGACGAGACTCGCTTTGGTCTTCATAAGGGCATAGACTTTTTCAAGATACTGCTCCCTTCCAACGGTTCCCTTTTTCTTGTTGGTTGGGGACAGCAATTCAATCACCGTCACCACTTCGCTCGGTTTTCCCCTTCGAATCGTAATGAACGTCTCGCGGTGTTCTTCGAAGTACGGGATCGTACAGACTTTTGGCTGAATCGAGGGCTCCTTCAAGAGTGCAGCTCCTCCAGCGTTGTCCTCTAAGTGATCGAATCGATGATAGATCGCGGCATCGGCTACTATCGTTTGAACAGCAAGCGTGGGGTCGATTCGCTCTAAATAGACTCGTCGTTCAACATCAACGACATACTTTGGCCGAACAGAAGGCATGAGCTGGTCCGCCAAGATCGAAACAAACCGCGTGTGGAAATCCTCCCACTTTTGGTTTTCGATAAAGGGGTCCATTCCAGGAAACGGCGATGGCACAGCGGTTCAATCCTTCACGATCTTGTTTCGATGACAGTCGAAGCTTTGGGTATGCATGCAACGGGGAGTGATGAAGTCGCCCGAGAATCAAATTTCTCTTTGTGAACGCTTATTGTACGACCTTTGTTCATGTTTTGCATGGTTTTTCTTGAAGGGACTTCACGAATGGAAGTGTGCCCAAACGTGGATTTCACCGAGACGAAACACAAATTACGAAAAGAAAAACGAACGAGTGGTCTTTCGCGTCCCAGAGTTCTAGCAATAGCAGGCTCATCGATGGTGAACCCAAACGTAGCTTACGGTTGGGGAGTTGTCGGCGCGGCGTGCGGCGCGTTTGCTAGTGCAAGCGTTCCCCGCAGTTTGTGGCTAAGCGCGGTTGTTTCGGCCTGTTGCTTCTTTGTTCTTGCACAACATCTCCGGCGATATGACTGGTATTCTCAAGCCGTCTAGTTCGATATACAGACATGTCGACTCAACTTCTTCGTAAGAGACACCGTCAATCTTGGTCAAGATGTCGATTCGCAAGGGTGGTCTTCCGAGCATCAATATTTTGCCAAGCACCAAAAGTGGCATCGACCTTTCTGGAAGAGAATCACCAAACCCAAAGTCAGTGAGCGACTTGCGAAGAGACTGTTCGTTCTCGTCAGAAATCCCAACCAAGAAATCGATGTCACCCGTCGCTCGAGGGTTTCGATACAGGTTGTATGCGTATCCCCCAATCATCACAAACCGAACGTTGGTCGAGATCATCAACTCGATAAACTCTTTGAAATCCGGGGGAAGCTGCATAGTAAGGCGCCATTAGTTGCATGAAGATCCGAAAGCGATCTTGGTAACTGAGTTCCGCGTCTGCGGCTCGTTCCGCTTGCTCGGCGCTCTCGAAATCATCGAATGTTCTTAGAATTCTCTCCATGCTCTAAGTCATTTCACTCCGGTGATTTTGTTCTCAATCGTACTGTTCGCTTGAATCATGGTCATTACTCGACATCTATGTGTATCTCTTTGGTAAAAAAATTGTAGCTGACGACAACCAGCGATTGTAGGGAGCATGCAGTCGGTTGGCCGCGAGTCGGCAAACACGAGGAGATGGCGAGCAAAGAACCGCGAAATTCTGCCAATCGTGAAGTTCGTGGGTGGCAAGTGTTTTTTTTCAAATATGCTATAACACTTCTGCTATGCTCGGTTCCTAAGTGGAGCGGGATAAAATCTTGTTATCCCAATCCGAGACGTAAGAGTAGGAAAAGTCCCTCGCTCACGCGTCGGGTTAGGATGTTTCCAACGACCATACTGCAACAGTTTCCTCACCGAATACACTTCCTCACTGCATAAACCTACCCGGAGCCCCGCTGTGCCAACTGCCAATTCCGACAATCTCTCCACTGGCGTCGAAAGCAATCTTCCTTGGTGGAAGCACTTGACGGGTTACCATTGGTTCGTGTTCGCGATGGCTTCCATGTCTTGGGTGTTCGATTGC
Organism: uncultured Pirellula sp.; assembly: GCA_903858115.1. Lineage (GTDB taxonomy): Bacteria > Planctomycetota > Planctomycetia > Pirellulales > Pirellulaceae > JBKCUI01. Next base: position 36,635 of record CAIOHR010000262.1, read on the forward strand.
TTGGACCAGCAATTGTTTATCCTGGCTCGCAACAATGCGCTTTCCTCTTTGCTAAATGATGAGCAGAAGAAAGATCTGTTCCAATATGGCGATTACGCGACGATGATCTTCATGTTCGGGTGGGCAACTGGAGGACTAATCTTCGGTTCTGTCGGGGATAGAATCGGCCGTGCCAAAACACTGACGTTGACGGTACTACTTTATTCGCTTTCTACGGGGCTATCCGCGTTTTCGACCGGTTGGCTGGACTTCGCAATTTACCGATTCATTACGGGCCTCGGCGTCGGGGGAGTGTTTGGACTGGCAGTTGCTTTGGTGGCTGACACCTTGCCAGATATAGCGCGTGCACCAGCGCTCGGTCTGCTGCAGTCGTTATCTGCATTGGGTAACATCACAGCGGGCCTGACATCGATGCTGTTTGCCTATCTCGGTCGTATCGGCACTATTGATCCTGCGAACTCTTGGAAGTATCTTTTTCTGGTTGGAGCGATACCGGCCGTTTTGTGCGTATTTATTCAGCTTCGACTCAAAGAACCTGAAAAGTGGGTGGAAGCTCGAAAAGCAGGTCGTATCAGCGGTGTTAAGTTCGGCTCCTACTCCAATCTGTTCTCGGAAGCAAAGCTTCGAAAACATGCATTGCTCGGGATGGCACTTTGCGTCTCGGGGATTATTGGTGTCTGGGGGATCGGCTTTTTCTCACCTGAGATTGTGAAGTCGGTAATCACCCAATCGGTGGAAGCGAAACAACTTGCAGGAATCGAAAACCCCACCCCAGAACAACTGGCAACACTGAAGGCCGACGTCAAGGTTGCCGCAGATTTTTGGATGGGTGTGAATTCCATTGTGCAGAACATCGGAGCATTTATTGGCATGTTGGTCTTTACCGTCTTGGCACAGAAAATCGGGCGGAAGATAACCTTCATTATCGGTTTCTTGTCGGCACTCGTGTTTACGGTTCTCTATTTTCAAACCTTCAACGGCGTTAGCTACATACCGCTCAGTGCATTGATGGGAGGATGTCAGTTAGGTATTTTTGCCGGCTATGCAATTTATCTACCCGAGTTGTTCCCCATTCGTCTTCGCAGTACGGGAGTGAGTTTCTGTTACAACGTCGGGCGTTACGTGGCGGCGTTAGGCCTGCCGATCAAAGCGAACTTGACCGCTTGGTTCGCCAAAGGAGCGACAACAGATGTCGAGAAACTGAATGCTTTCCGAGATGCTGCGTCCTACATGTGTGCAACCTTCCTTATCGGCATCATTGTCATTCTATTCTTGCCAGAAACCAAAGACAAACCGCTGCCGGATTGATGCGACGATGTTTGGTAGACTGCGGATCTAATGAATCAACTATTCCCTGAACTACCATTGTTCCTTTCTAGCTCACTTGATGATACATCTGATCGTCTTTCGATCGACGAACTGCGAGAGTCGTCGAGACAGCTACGATCGATCGATGACTTTCCCGTCGAGATCATTCGACGTTGCGCCCGATTGGAAAATCAACTCTCCAGTGATCCACAATCTCTGATTCGATACTATGTGTGGTTAGCGTTCGGCTGCCTGACCAGTGCGTTTATCATGACGCAACGCAACTCAGCCATTCGGCGCATCGAATCCAGTAACAACGATGCTGCTAGAGAGCGATTGTTAACACCCATTGGTTCAGGGGAATGGTTCGCAACCGTCGGTATCAGTCAGCTTTCCACTAGCCGACGGCACGTTGCTCAACCACCACTGGTTGCACGTTCAACGGAATCCGGATGGTCGCTCGACGGGTATTGTCCATGGGTAACGGGTGCCGCACATGCCGACATCATCGTGATCGGGGCAATCGCTCAGCCTCTTGATAATGAGCTATCGAAAGGAGGCGAAACAGTGAACGATGATGGACTCAATTCGCAGATGCTGTTTGCCGTACCAACGAATCGGCCCAATGTCTCGTGCTCGCCAGGTATGTCACTCATCGGTTTATCAGCAAGCTGCACCGATGTCGTTCGATTGAATGACGTCGCGGTTACGACCAGCGATCTCCTTCATGGTCCGTGTGCGAACGTCATGCATGCAACTCGATCGACAAACGCCGGTCCAACCGGTGCGAGCGGTGCCGGTGGTCTTCAAACCTCTGCATTGGCTATCGGTCATGCGGCCAAGGCTATCGAGTTTTTGAGCCTTCAAGCCGCCAATCGTCCGGAGCTTCGAGCGACCGCGGAGAAATGGATGCGAAATTGGGAGTCCCAGTTTAATCTACTGCTTCAGTTTGCATCTGGCAGAGCGACCGGCGATGTCGTTTTATTCCGCAAAGAAGCGAACGATCTCGTCCTGCAAGCCACTCAATCGGCCCTCGCAGCAGCCAAAGGTGCAGGCTTCGTCGATGATCACGACGTCGGACGTTGGTGCTGCGAAGCATTGTTTTTCTTAGTATGGAGCTGCCCGCAAGCCGTCATCGACGCTCACCTCTGCAGCCTTGCCGAGGTCGGCTAAAGTGAAAGCAGATGTCCTACAAAGCGTCGTTGCTTGGTTTTTCACTTTCGGATTGCATCAATTGATTTACGATGGCCGTAGCGCCGGCGATAACTGTGGCACCTACTCTTTTGGTGGTTTGGATAATTGCCAGCCCCAGCGATGAAGATTGCGAGAGTCGGAGTATCGCGCTGCAGATCCAGTCGATCCGAGGACAACCACAATCAGTTTTTTGCCATCGCGTTCGCTGCATGACACGAGGCAAGCACCTGCTGCATCGGTTGTCCCTGTTTTGACTCCAATGAATCCTTCAATACCCAAGAGTTGATTGGTATTGCGCCACACCATATCGCGTGTGTAGCCAGAAACACCTTGAACAGTGCACTTGTACTCACGCGTCCCTACAATCTCGCGAAGCAATGAAGATGACAAAACAGCGGTCGCTAGCTTCGCCAGATCCACGCAACTGCTAAGGTGCTCTGCATGAGTCAATCCATGAGGATTGACAAAATGACTATGATTCATCCCGAGTTTCACAGCTTCTGCGTTCATGGCTGCGATAAACATGGCGAGCGGATCTGTTTCAGAACAACCTGCAGGTCGCAGTCGTTCTCCAAAATGTTCCGCGAACGCTACGGACGCATCATTGCCTGACGGTAGCATCAGACCAAAGAGCGCGTCTTTGACCTTTAAGGATTCGCCGGCTCGAACAGCAGATGTCGACCCGATGGTATCATCGGCTCTTCGAGAATAGAGCAGTGATTCCTTCAAAATCTTTGGATCCTTTGCCGCTTCTTTGGCAATCAACCAAGCGGTCATCATCTTCGTGGTGCTTGCAAAGTCCAACTTCGCATCTTGTTTGTCGCCGTCGATCGCTTTCCCTGAATCGCTATCGACGATTACCCACGCTTTGGCAGACACAAAAGGTTGCCCCTCGATCGCGTCGAGAGGTTCTTTTGCAGGTAAGGGCAAAGCGTCTTCCTTGGCCTCGGCCCCCAATTGAATCGAGCCCAGTTTGGCCCACATGGCTGCATCTACTTTACCTGTCGGTTCAAGATTTTGTGCCGATTGAAACCTTTTGGTGGCTGCCTCGGTCATCGAACCAAAATCTCCGTCCACGGTTAGATTCGGGGGAGGGGACAGTTTTGTATTGAGAGCGCGCTGTAATGACTCAACCAACTCACCAGTAGAACCGACTTGAAGAACCGTCGGAGCAACCGCATCACCTGTACCTGGAGGATTGAACCAATCGAACGCGACCTTGCCAATCTTTCCACAAAGTAGTTCTGCGGCGTTGTCATCTGTCCAGCGAGTATCTTTATTCTTGGATGTCAACACAACCATCGCTAGCATCCCCTTTGGCGTTTTGAACAAACCGGCATCGGTTCGTACGTCCGAGACAGCACCGGTCTTGTTGTAGGTCTTTACCGATTTGGGGAGCATTCGACGTAGTTTTGTATCGTCATCGCAAGCGGCCAAATGCTGCAGCATTTTCTCAGATGCATTAGCTGACACGAGCGTTTTGGCATTCAACTGCTCCAGTAGTTGAAGCATATCCATCGCAGTGGTGCTACCGAGACCGTATGCCTGGCTCCGTTCAGGAGCGATCGACGATTCTCGCCGAAAGACTTTGGCATGAAGTTGTGTCTCAGGCATACCCATGTCTCGCATGGTCTTCGCGGTACTAGCAAGGCCGATTTGGTCGACAACCAAATTGGTAGCGGTGTTGTCCGAGTATCGAATCATAAGCCGCGCGGCGTTCTCTACTGACAGTTGCGCGCCGCTTTGAAAGTGATCCGTCAAGATTCCAGAACCGGGCACTTTGTCAGATTCTTGGAGTGTGATCATCGTATCCAATTTGACGTTCTTCAGTTCTGCTTGCCGATAGAGTTCGATCAATACCGGGAACTTGATCAAGCTCGCGGTCGGCATAACTTCGGTTTCGTTGTGTAGGTAGGTTTCACCTGTCTCTAGATTCTTGATCGCAACAGCCACGTTACCCGCATGCCCGTCGATCACAGGTTTCAATTCGTTGGCAAGATCAGCGCGAACACCCGAGCCAAGAACAAAGAGTGCGAGGAAGCATGAAGAAAGGCAGTACTTCGATTCTAGTATTCGGTGCTGAAGCAACATATGGAGCTCTGCGGTTCGCTATTGACATGTTAGAAAGTCAATATGTTAATCGCTCTGCTCGCAAAGGAATACGGATCGCGAGGAGAAATCGGCGGTGAGGAAATGGATTCGGATTCAGGAAGGATCAGACAAAACTAGTCTGTCGCTCGGGCGATCTTCATGCATTCGAGAAGGGCGTTTGCCGACTCTTCTCCTTTGTTTCCCATGTTGCCGCCGGCTCGTTGAATCGCTTGTTCCAAAGAGTTGACGGTCAAGAGCCCGAGAGCGACGGGCTTATTGTAATCGAGAGATAGCTGCATCAGCGCCATGCTTACCGCACGATTGATATGCTGGTCGTGCGATGTCTCGCCTCGGATAACAGCTCCCAGTGCGATGACCCCTTGGCACTTTGGATTGGTGATCACTCGTTGCGTTCCGAAGGGCAACTCCCAAGCTCCCGGAACTCGAACGATGACAATTTGTTCATCGTTTGCTCCAGCGGAGAGAAGTGTGCGGACAGCTCCGTCGCAAAGCTTTCCAGTGATGTGATCGTTGTATGTTGAAACAACAATGGCCACTTGGCAGTCTTCGCGATTGCTGTGGAATAGCTGTGTTGGTAGGGTCAGTTCTTGAGGCATTTTTGAATGAAAGAGTGCTTCTTACGAGTGATCAGGGCGTATGCCCAATAGGAATTCTGCATTTGTTTGCGTTTTCAAGAGTTTCTGTCGAAGAAACTCCATAGCATCGGTTGGGCTCTGATTCGCTAGAACTTTTCGCATCAAGGAGATGCGTTGATATTCTTGTGCATCCAGCAAGGCTTCTTCTCGGCGGGTACCCGACAGATTGATATCGATGGCTGGCCAAATTCTTCGGTCGACGAGAGAGCGATCGAGAACGATTTCCATGTTGCCCGTCCCTTTGAATTCTTCAAAGATCACATCATCCATTTTGGAACCGGTCGAGACGAGGGCCGTTGCAATGATCGTCAAGGATCCGCCTTCTTCGACCTTTCTCGCGGCACCGAAAAAGGATTTCGGTTTTTGCATGGCGTTCGCGTCTAACCCGCCTGTCAGTAATTTCCCTGACTGAGTGCATTCGCCATTCCAAGCTCGCGCCAATCGCGTGATGCTGTCCAAAAAGATCACGACATCGATTCCGTCCTCGACAAGGCGTTTGGCTTTTTCCAATACCATTTGGCTAACTTGGATGTGACGCGATGCAGGTTCGTCGAATGTACTGCTCACGACTTCGCATTTGGGGCCGCGCACTTCTCGCTGCATATCGGTGACCTCTTCGGGTCTCTCGTCGATCAGCAAAATGATAACATAGGTGCTTGGGTAGTTTTCGAGCACTGCTTTTGACATCTTTTGAAGCAAGATGGTTTTGCCTGCTCGTGGTGGCGAGACAATCAAGCCGCGTTGCCCGAATCCCAGGGGAGCGATCAAATCCACAACACGCGTTTCGATTTTGTCCGGAGTCGTCTCGAGTACGATTCGCGTATTTGGATGAAGGGGTGTCAGGGAATCGAATGGTTTGCGACTCTTGACTTCGTTGGGGTTGCGGTGGTTAATCGCTTCGACACGGAGCAATGCGAAGTAGCGTTCGTTTTCTTTCGGAGGACGGATTTGTCCCGAGATCGTCATCCCCGTACTCAAGTTGAATCGACGGATTTGCGATGGTGAAATATAGATATCATCAGTACACGAAACGTAATGATGGCTGGACGATCTCAAGAAGCCGAAACCGTCATTCAATATTTCTAGCGTCCCCTCCCCGTAAAGAATTCCGGACGAAAGGAGTTTTGCCTTGAGAACTTGATAGATCAGTTCTTGACGGTCGAGAAACTCTGCATTCGAGATACGCTCGGACTTGGCTAACGACAGAACATCGTCCGTCGACATTTGCTGCAAGGTTGCAAAGTCCATGGGCGATTCGCCTGCCGAACCGCGAGTTGCGTGTTGCCGGTCTTTGTATAGCTCTTCGGAAAGCGACAACGGTTCTTTGTCACGACTTTGAGAAGAATTGGAGCGACGGGGTGACCCGTTATGTTCGTGGCCGTTCATGAAAAGTTGGGTGGGAGGCTCGGGTCCCGTTGCTAGAACCGTTCGGGGCTAACGACTCGAAGCGAGCGATGGCATGAGATGGTGGGAAAAGAAGAGTAATGGGCTGAAACCCATGAAAGCATTATAGAACGCAATGCGCTAGCAACGCAACGGTGTAATTCAAAGGAATACTCGCTGAAACCATAGTATTTCTTGTGATTGCAGCCTGGAGGCATGATGGCGGCCTGGGCGATGATGTCATTCTGTAGTGTGGGAGAGCTTCCGCAGAGGGTTGTATTAGGGAGCTTTGGCCGTTGATGTTGCAGCTGCGTGTTGGTTGGTCGCCATTTTGGGTGGAGAAATTCTACGATGAGATTGGTGCGTGACTTCCAAGTCTTCCAGCGAATCCTTGACTTGCGACAAAGATGTGACTCCATCTCGTCGCATCATTTGAAGACCGTGGGACGCCGTCCGGACAGCGGGCCAGTTCTCTTCCAGTTTGCGTCCCCATTCGTGCAGTCGCTGTAAAAGTTGTTGATCGATTCGTCGAACGCGTGTTGCAGCTCGAGCAATGACGAGCTGTTCGTCTTTTCGCAACTTCCACAAATGAAGTACTTCCTCGTAATCAATGTCGTTATAAGACTGATGGAGGAAAATGAAGTCCCCTTTGGCGTGATACAAAGCTGACTCAACGGACTGCTCTGGACCGGCAGTTTGTTGCTTACGAACGACATCGAGCTGTGGGTACTTCCTCCGCAGATCATCCAGGACCTCGGGAGTGGCGTCGGACGAGTGGTCATCGACCACAATGATTTGTACCTCTGAGGTTAGGTCGGTAAGTAACTCTAGCAACCGCTCAATTCTATCCTCGATCTGGCTTTGGAGGTCTCGAACAGGAAAAATGATACTCAGCGAGTCTTTCATACAGCCACTCGTAGGAATGCAGTCAAAACAGGATCAGCAGGTTGCCCTTATTTCGGCCTGGTGCACATGCGGGGTTGAGTGACTGCCAAGAGATTCTGAGTGTAACGATTATTTCGACTGCGTCGTCGATACCTTGAAACAACGCACCAAGGTGACGAAAAATCTTTATCGTATGTAGTATTTGTGATCTAAGGCTTAAGGTCGAGTTGAATGACTTGTCCTCCTTTATCAATACAGACGCTCTATGTCACCCAATGCGATACGTCCCACGCGAATGATCTTGCCAGTGATTATGCGTGTTGTTGACGCCATTTTGTTATGCGCGACATTGCCACTGGTGCAGTGGTTAACAAGTCAAACACAGAATAGCCTCACGACGATTGCATGCCTCGTTTCTTGCATCGCGCTGTTTGTGATTGGCGAAGCCTGCGGGATCTATCGACCCAGTCGTGGTCGATCTGCGGACAGCGAAGTTGCGATATGTGTTCTCGCTTGGTCCATCACGTTCATTATGCTTTTGCTGTTGGGTGTATTCGCTAAGCAGATCGATTCCTTTGCCAGGTCAAGCATGGTGCTTTGGTACTTCATCGGTGGACTTCTGCTGACATGCAGTCATATGACAGTTCGTGCGATTCAAGAATCGATGGGGAAATGTGGTGTTGGGATGAAGCGCACTGCAATCATAGGTGCGAATCGGCTCGGATACGATATAGCCAAGAACGCAGTTCAATCCTCCGATAGCGGCTTATCCATTGTTGGATTCTTTGATGATCGAGGTTGTGAGCGAAGACTCGGAACCGATGTCGATCTACCGTTTGTAGGAAATACATCCGATCTGCTTGCCATGGTTCATCGAAACGAGATCGATCACGTTTTAATCGCACTGCCCATGCGTGCGGAGAAGAGAATACAATCGCTTCTGAACGAGTTTGGCAATACGACAGCCTCTGTCTATATCGTGCCTGACTTTTTTGTCTTTGAGTTGCTGCATTCCAGGTGGACGCATGTCGGTGGGTTACCCGTGGTGAGCGTATTTGAGTCACCGGTGTATGGTGTCGATGGCTGGGTCAAGCGGGCGCTAGATTTAACTCTGAGTCTGGTCGGCGTTGTACTGATTTCACCCGTGCTCGTCGTCTGCGCATTGCTTGTTAAGCTAACTTCAAAGGGGCCGGTGTTCTTCCGTCAGAAGCGATACGGTTTGGACGGGAAAGAGATATTGGTTTGGAAGTTTCGCTCGATGATCACGTGCGACAATGGTCCAGTGGTGAAGCAAGCGACCAAAGGGGATCCTCGAATCACCCGGGTCGGAGCGATCCTTCGCAAGACTTCGCTTGACGAACTGCCGCAGCTATTCAACGTGATCGAAGGCAGCATGTCGCTCGTTGGCCCTCGGCCACTGGCGAACGCCCACAACGAGCACTTCCGGAAACTGGTGCGTGGCTTCATGATGCGTCATAAAGTAAAGCCAGGAATTACGGGGCTTGCTCAGGTCGAGGGTAGTCGCGGCGAGACCGAGACGGTCGAGAAAATGGAGGCAAGAATTGCGTTAGACCATCGCTATATCCGCGAGTGGTCCGTCTGGATGGATATAAAGATCTTGATCAAAACATTCATGGTTGTTTGGAAGCAAGACGCTTACTAGATGACTGTCCTACGCCGCAAAAAGCCTGTTTAAGATTTGCAGCAAAACTCGGTTATCGTTACACTGCGAACAGCAGGATTGTTTCTGTTTTCGGCTGGAACGCCTGAGCGTCCGTTTCTGCGTTGCAAATCGGGTGCGAGCGCACACAGGCTGATTTTGGATTCACAGAATGCCATTGTTGCAGCACGCCACTCGCGTAGGAGGGCTCGAGGAGCCCCTATTCAAGACGTTTTTCCGTCGGCCTACGTATCATTCCGATCGTTGAAAAGGTAACGTTTGCTCCATGAGTTCTCAACTCGCTTCTACTCCATTGCATGCTTGGCATAAATCAAACGGGGCGAGAATGGCCGAGTTTGCTGGCTACGAAATGCCGATTCAGTACGAGGGGATCGTTGCGGAACATGTAGCCACTCGCACAGCCGCCGGGTTATTTGACATTTCTCATATGGGACGACTCCGTTTCGACGGACCGAGAGCGGACCAACTTCTGGATCATTTGCTCACCGCACGCGTTACCGACATGAAGATTGGGCAGGTGAGATATTCCCTCATGTGCAATGAAGAAGGTGGCGTGCTGGACGATGTGCTCGTTAGCTGCCTCGAAAGCCCCAGCGGTAAGGTTTACTTTCTACTGGTCGTCAATGCTGGGAATCATGCCAAAATCGTGAAATGGATCCAGCCCCATTTGGCTGACTTCCCTGATGTGGAGTATCACGATGTGACAAGCCAGACGGCGATGATCGCCGTTCAGGGACCTAAGGCATTGGAGATCTGCAAACCGCTTCTTCCCCCCTCAGCCCTCACGCTTGGCTATTATCGAGCCAAAGTCACGGAACAAATGAGCAAGCCTTGCGTCGTATCGAGGACCGGCTACACCGGCGAGGACGGTTTTGAGTTGATCGTGAAGGCGGAGGATGCGCCGCGAGTTTGGGAGAATATTCTGATGGCTGGCCGGAACCTAGGGATTCGAGCAGCTGGACTCGGAGCTCGCGACACCCTCCGATTAGAGGCTGGTATGCCTTTGTACGGACATGAACTAGATGAATCGATTGACCCTTATCGTGCTGGCCTAGGGTTTGCCTGCAAGCTTGCGGATCGGCAGTTTTTGGGTCGTGAATCACTCTCCCGGATTAGCCAATCACCTCTTGCAGCAAAGCGAGTCGGCTTGATGCTGAATGGCAAGCGGGCGGCTAGGCAGGGTGCATCGATTTTGGATGCCGATTCTCGAACTGTCGGTGTCGTAACGAGCGGGAGTTTCTCCCCAACACTTGATCGCCCTATTGCCATGGCGTATGTTGAGCCTTCGGTTGCTTCAGAGCAATCGATGCTGGATATTGATATTCGCGGTTCGCGTGTTTCCGCAACGATCGTTCCTTTACCATTTTACAAGCGTGCTTCTTCTACATGAGCATTACTCCCGATCAACTTCGATTTTGCGAATCTCACGAATGGGCTCTAGCTCAAGATGGAATCGCGACCATTGGTATATCCGCATTCGCTGTTGCAGAACTGACCGATCTCGTTTTTATGGCTTTGCCAAAAGTTGGCCAATCGGTTGTCGCTGGTGAAGAGTTTGGCGAAGTGGAAAGCGTTAAGGCGGTCAGCCCGATGTACAGCCCTGTTTCTGGAGAAGTGGTCGAAGTTCACGATGCACTGGTGAATCAGTTGGAGATACTGAATTCCGACCCCTATGATGCAGGCTGGATCATGAAGGTAAAGATGAGCGACCCTAACGAGCTGAATAAACTGCTGAGCTGGCCTGCGTATCAATCGCAATGCGGCGGTAGTTAACCACTATCGTCCAGACAGCTCGTTTACACTCACACTGGAAAAGCTAAAGTACTCGCATAGCAAAGTCTAAATTGTGGCCGGGATTCTAGAGTCGCAAATCCTCACTCAAATCGATCGGCCGATGTCCGGGCTGGAAAACATGGCTTTGGACGAGTCAATGCTAGACCGAATCCCTCCAGGGATTACGGCGATGGTTCGAGTCTACCGCTGGAGTGAGCCCACGTTGTCGCTAGGCCATTTTCAGACAATGCCGCCGGACGAGACTGAAGCATGGTCCTATCTGCCTCGAGTGACACGAAAAACAGGAGGTGGTGCAATCGTCCATCATCATGAAATGACGTATTGCCTGGCAGTAGCCAGCAGTTCAACGGCCGGAAAAAAAGGCCATAGTGACAAACTTTACAGAGCGGTTCACAACTCGATTGTCGAAGCTTTACGAGATCTAGGCTGCAATGCGCAATTGTCTGAGACCTGCACATGCAATCGAGATTCGGCTATCGGAAGTTCTCCGTTTCTCTGTTTCGATCGACGGTCTCCTGTCGATGTCGTCATAGACGGAAAAAAAATCGCAGGAAGCGCTCAACGCCGAACGAATCGAGGATTGTTGCAGCACGGGAGTGTTTTGATGCAGCGATCTGAGTATGCTCCGCATTTACCCGGTGTTTTGGAGATTGGCGGACACGTTTCCGGCACTCGTTTCAACGAAGACTGGTTGGTTGAAATTCTCACCCGAGGACTGTCTCTAGCACTTTCCTAATGTGCGGCAGAACGCTAACATGAAAGGTGCCTCCGTCGGCTGACAAACCCAGGTGCAGTGTTATTTCAATTTCCTTGCAGAGTCCTTTTTATTGTTAATTTTTGATGGATTTGGGATAACACCCTAGTAGTTTGGAAGTCAGTGCTTATCGCACAAAGTAGTTAGTAGAGCGACAAGAGGTATTCGCAATGAAGGTCAACCTGAAGGTTCTTTCCGGGACCCACGAGGGAAAAAGTATTCCGATCAAGGACGAGAAGTTCCTTATTGGACGTGATGATTCATGCCAACTGAGACCAAAGAGTGAGTCGATCAGCAGGAGGCACTGCGCCATCGTTCAAAAGGATGGACGCGTTCTGCTGGTGGATTTGAAAAGCAGAAACGGCACCTTTGTTAATGAAAAGCAGTTGTCTCCTGAAAAGGCTAAAATACTGAAATCTGGCGACAAGATTCGGTGCGGCCAGCTAGAATTCGAAGTCGAGATAGAAATTGGGATCGCCAATTCCAAGCAAGCGGAAGTGGCCAATGTGAAACAAGCAGCTGAACGTATCACAGAGCAATCCAGCGGCTTCGATTCTCGCGAGAGTTTCGACATCAGTTCTTGGCTCCTAGAAGCAGATCAGATCGATCGTACGGTGCCGACGCAACCTGTTGAACAGGAAACACGTCAGTTCACCATGGAAGATACCACCAAGATGGAATCTTCGGTGTTATCAGAAGAGGCCAAAGTAGAAGAACCGAAATCGAAGCGTCCAGAAAAGAAGGAGCCAATGAAGCTGCCTAAAGTAAACGAGGGGCCTTCAACGAAAAATACCAAGGACGCAGCGACAGAGACTCTTAAGAAATACTTTGGCGGTAGATAACTCACTTCCTGTATTGAGGCCTTACCTTTGGGTTTGACGAGCACCAATTCCACGATTCCAATTCTCCGATCAAAAAGAGCGTAGCTATGGTTCGATACTTGGTATGTGTATTTGTATTCTGTTTCATTGGGTTGCGGTTATCCATTTCAGAAACCTTCGGCGCGGATCGATACCGAGCCGATGTGAAGTCGGACCGAGTTGACATTTTTGATTCGGGAAAGCTCATTACAACATATCATTTTCGATCGGGTAGCAAGCCGATCTTGTGGCCCCTGATGGGACCAGATTCAATGCGTTTTTCTCGAGAGTACCCGATGGTTGCGGACTCGAAAGACGAAAAGCATGACCACCCTCATCATCGTTCGATGTGGATGACATTTGGAGAAGTCAACCAATTCGATCTTTGGGCCGAAGGCAAGGGGAAAGGAACGGTCTGCCAAGTCGGAATCCCTGTGGTTGTTGCTTCTGCCGATCAACTCAAGCTATCCACAAAGCACCTTTGGAAAGGCGGCAAAACGGACGTATCGAGCGTTTCTGAACAACCCGCGGCTGGCTGTTCTGACGATGAAGAACTGCTCTTAGAATGTGACGTGGAATATATCTTTAGTGGGTCTCACGACCAACGAGTGATCGACTGCCGGTACAATCTGGTAGCGAAAAAAGATATCCACTTCGGAGACACGAAAGAAGGAATGTTCGCTATCCGAGTTCCTGAAGCGATGTGTGCTGACAAGCGTGGTGGTCAAATCCTCACGAGTGAGGGTCGCACCAACAAAGAAAGCTGGGGATTCCCAGCTAGATGGGTTGATTACTCCGGCAAAGTCACTGCGGATCAACCCAAGACGTACGGTATTGCGATTCTGATCCACCCGTCCAGCTACAATCCGACCGGTCGATGGCATGTCCGAGACTATGGTTTGTTCGCTCACAACCCGTTCGGTGTTAAAGATTTCCCCAAGATGGAGAATCCGCCTAGGACGGATCGATTAGGTGGGCACGATCTCAAAGTGGGAGGCTCTATGGAATTCGTTTATCGAGTGGTTTTGCACCGCGACAGTTTGAATACAGACCAAGGCGAGAAGCTTTGGCAAGAATTCGCCGCCGTGAAAAACAAGTAGCATGCCCAAGACTGTGGCGCTGAATTCCATAGGGTTCGTTGCGCGTTCATTCTTTAGACTTCTGCACAGCAAAGGCCAATCGCTGCAACTCGACGGCTAGATCGACATTGACTATGGTCGTACTACTCTGCGGTTTATTGACCGTTACAGGTGCAAAATTCAGGATCCCAGTGATTCCTGCTATCTCTAGCCGCTGAGTAACACTCACTGCAGCGTTTGCCGGAACCGAAACAATCGCCAGCTCTACCTCCTCGGACTGCACTAAGTCATCGATCTCCTCGAGCGGGCGAATCGTGAGCTTGCCAAGTTTCGTACCAATTTTACTCCGATCGGAATCAAAGGCACCCACCAGTCGAAACCCCTGTTGCTCAAATCCACGGTAACCAGACAAAGCTCTCCCTAAATTACCGACGCCTACCAAGATCACATTCCATGACCTATCGCTCCCAAGTGTGTTTTGAATTGTCTGAATGAGCCCTTTGACGTCGTATCCCACACCTCTTTGTCCTAGAGAGCCGAATCCTGAGAGATCGCGGCGTACTTGGGAGTCGTTGAGCCCAAGACGTTTGGCTAGTACTCCGCTTTGGACGCGGGTTTGTCCAGCGCGTTGGAGTTGTTGAAGCTCTCGCAAATAGAGCGGCATCCGACTGATGGTTGCATCCGAAAACATCAATGCCATCCGAAACAGGTCAAAAAGGAAATGGAACAACTCAATTTATCGCGGTCATTTTAGACTTACGGCCGTAGAAACTCGAAGGTTTTCTTTGGGCTACAGCAGATTGTTTTCACAATCACTCGTTAGAATAAAAACGAAGCAACTGTTCGTGATCGTCTTTTTCTGAAGGACGGTCTGGAACTGTCCAAACCGAGATTCGATATTTCTTTTATGAATCAACAAGCTCCTCAGGATGAACCAGAGACGACTTCACGTCGCCGTTTTATGTCATCGATCTGCACGTCAATGTCCGCAGGTTTTGCAGCAGGGGCCTTCGGATCATTGGGTTGCAGCACAGATAAGAAAGGTCCTCAATTCAAAACGGATCTTGTCGTTGGTCAACGTGGCCTCTCGGAAGGACGATTTCAAAAGCCCAGGGCGATAGCAATCGATCCGAGTACTCAGCAATTGTACGTAATCGACAAGACGGCCCGCATTCAAGTCTTCGATGCGGACGGTACGTATCTTCGAGGTTGGGAAACTCCGATGATCGAGCAGGGAAAGCCAACGGGTATTTCGATCGACCTAGATGGAACGATTTTGGTTGCTGATACGCACTACTTTCGTTTTCTGTTTTACACTCCCAACGGTGAGCTACTTGAAAACAAAACGATCGGAGGAATCAATGGCCCCGATCCAGGTCAGTTTGCCTTTGTTACAGATATCGTTCGTGCGAAGTCTGGCGAATATATCCTCGGTGAATATGGTGAATTCGATCGAATCTACAAATACTCCTCCGATGGAAAGTACATCACTCGTTTTGGAGAGAGCGGCGAAGAACCACTTCAATTCCGTCGCCCCCAGAGCTTGGCCATCGACGAACAAGGATTGCTATGGGTGGCAGATGATTGCAACCATCGAATCCAGGTTCTAGATTGGCGAGGTGATCGTCCAGAGTTGGTCAAAATTTTTGGAACCGAAGGATCGGACGCAGGTCAGCTGAAACACCCAAGAAGTATTGCACTGACACCGGGCCATGTCATTGTCAGCGAGTATGGAAATCATCGCGTTCAAAAATTTGATCGCGACGGCAATAGCATTGCGATATGGGGATCTGTTGGCCGGGGGATTGGTGAACTGATCGATCCGTGGGCTGTTGCCGTGGACGCACGTGAACGTGTCTACGTAGTCGATTCAGGCAACAATCGAGTCCAACGTTTTCGTTTCACTTAGGAGTGTTGGCTTGCTTGAGCATTGGCGCGAAGCGAATGACTATAGAATATCTTTCAATACAACCAAGAGCGCCTCGATTTGCTCGTCGGTCCCGACGCTAATCCGAAGGCCATCGCTCCAATTTGGATAGTTCATGTATCGAACGAGAATACCACGAGTTTTGAGTTGCTCGTAGATCGGCTTGGTTGGACGATCCGCTCGCGTGCACCAGATAAAGTTAGCGTGAGAATCCAGCACAGCGAACCCAAGTCCACGCATCGAGATCGTCATTCGGTCGCGTGTTTGACGTATCCTACTAACGTTATTCCTAAGCCATGCCTGATCCGTGATGGCTGCGGTCGCGCCTGCAAGCGACAAGGCATCTGTGTTATACGAGTCTTTCACTTTACAAAGTGTACGAACGATTTCTGGGTGTGCAACCAAAAAACCAAACCTCAAACCAGCCAACGCATACGATTTGCTTAACGTTCGAGTCACAATGATTTTCGGATTGTCTTTCACCAGAGAAATGGCGCTCTTCGGTGCAAAATCAACGTAGGCTTCATCGACAACAATGGGACACGGCATTTTATCCGCGAGCGCCAGAATCGATTCGTGGTCGATGAACGTGCCCGTTGGGCTATTCGGATTCGGAAGATAAATCAGTTTCACACGTGGATCTGGAGACGCAAACGCATCGGTCAATTGATATGCTGGCGAGAGAGGAACCTCCTCAAATTGAGCTGATTGAATCTCGGCCAGCGTTCGATACAGAATGTAGCTTGGGTAAGGTAATCGAAGTCGATCGTGTTGGCCCACAAAAGCACGGGTCAAGATGGTTAAGCAATCATCGCTCCCATTGCCGCAAAGAATCATCTCGGGCTCGACGTTTAACGCCGCAGAAGCAGCTATGCGAAAGGAAGTTCCAAGCGGGTCGGGGTATCGCTCTAGCCGATTCGATGCCGAGACGATGGCTTCCGCAACGCGAGGCGATGGTGGATACGGGTTCTCGTTGGTATTGAGTTTGATGACTTTGCCCGACTGTGGCTGCTCACCAGGGGTATACGGGCTCATCGCGACGATTTCAGGCCGAAACCAAGTCGAAATCAATAACGGATTTAAATTCTTGTCCACACTTAGGTCTTTTCGATGGGATGAGATTCAACGCCTTTATCGTAGTCCATCTGCCAAGATTCGTCTAACGATGAATCCAATTCTCACGGGCACTAACCATCGCGGCAGGTGGCTCGGCACCTCCCCATCCTGGCTCTTTGATAGGCTTTACGGGGTCGGTAAGATGTGCAAACGACATGTCCAGGATGGATTGCAAACGTTGCACCTCCGAATTGCTCGCATGGCTTTCACGAACGCGACCTAAGGACACACGAGCGGCAACCAATTCACCAATCCGGTGCTGCGCGTGAACAATTTGCAAGTGTTTTTGCACTTGATCAATCGGTAGTCGCTCTGACGCCATCTGCAATATTTCGGCAGCTTCGCTATTCCGGTTCAATGCGGCCATTGCTAATCCACGCGTCAATAGAGAGTTCGGATCGTGCCTAGCGGTTTCGTCTAGGTCGACCATGTGATCGAGAACCGCTAAGGATCGTTGCGGCTTACCTATAACACGGTAAGCATCCGCCAATGCCAGTTGAACTTTAGGATAATCCCCTTGTATAAGGAGGGCTCGCTGAAAGCACTCGACCGCCGGTGGCCAGTCCCTTTCTGCAGCGTGGCTTTCCCCTAAAAGTGCCCAGGCCGCAGCGTTACTTCGATTCTCGGCTAAGACTGACTTGGCATTCTCTCGAGCTTCAAGATAGTTTCCTAGTTCCAGATTCATCTCGCCAAGCCGAATAGCATACTCGGGGTTTTGACTTGAGTTGCTGCCAGACAAACGCAAAGCTTCTTCCATGTGTTCGATTGCCTTTGTTCTGTCACCTCGTTTCCAAAGTGTCGATGCATACCCCCAATGCGCTCGCTCATCTGCAGGTGATTGCTTGAGCGCTTCCGAGAATAACAACTCCGCATCGTAGTCCCGCTTTCGTTGCAACGCATCCGCGCCGCGGAGAGAAAGCTGTCGCGCTTGATCAAGTTGTTTGTGCGAGGAACGATCGCGAAATGCGCGACAACCTGCCGACAGACAGATCAGGACACCAACGATCAACCAAACACTAACGCGCAGAGCATCCGCCCAGAAGGCAAAACGCCTCGCGCCTATCAGTCTTGTTCGAAGGTGGTTGGTGTTGTTCAAGTAGAAGGCTTCCGTATCTCCGGTGTTCTCCTGTGGTATCTAGAATCGAACACTCCGGAGTTTATCCATCAAAAAAGGTTGGCAGCCAGACCGAATTGCCTTTCTCGCAAGAACACTCTCTTCGAATCATGTGCTAGCAATGGCAAAAGTCACTGATACAGTCAACTCCGGTAGGATGGGTAAGTGCCAGCACAACAACGTTCGCCTTCAGGTCATCGTCGAACTGGCCCGCGAAGATTCTGCAGAGTGTCTGAGTCAAAAGGTCGAATGGTCGTACTATTTAGGTCAGTGACCAACCAGGGCGAGGCGTTCGGCGGATAAAGGCATCTGCCTGAGCGCAGTTTGAAGCTTTGAGTTGCTTCGCATCCCACTCCAGTTTTTGACCGCAGCGATACGCGACGTTACCAAGATGGTTGGTGATGGTTAGCAATCCTGCATAGCTGAAGGGGCTGCCCGTGGGTGTGCCATTCCTGATGGCGTCCAACCATTCTTGATGCTGGCCTGGTGAATCGGGAATGAAGGGTTCGGGACGTACAAAGTCTTTGAATTGTTCTTCAGGCAATAGCAGATGCTTCGAGTAATCAGACAGCACCATCCCTTTGTCTCCAACGAAAAGGATGCCGGATCCCCACTGAGGGATCCCATTGTCTTTCCATATCTGTGGTTTGTGCGTCCCTTGGTACCAACTTAGTTTGCACGGTCCCATATCGCCTCGTGCGCCGAACTCGTAGACCGCTGTCATCGACGCAGGAGCGATCTCGCGATGGGCTGGTATCCCAAATGCCTCGACCGTTTTCGGGGAATCAAGCTTGAGAGCCCAAAACGGCAGATCGTTCATATGGCTTCCGAGGTCAGACATCGTACCACTTCCGAAGTCCCACCATCGGTACCACTTTGGTCCGGGGAAATAAATCTCATGGTATGGTCTATAAGGAGCGGGCCCAATCCACAGATCCCAGTCTAGATTCGACGGAGGGGACATTTCTTCGGAGGGACGATCCGCAACGTAAAAGTCTTTGTTCGCAATCGCATCTTCTTGACTTTGTAGCCCCCAAGCTCGCGAGGTCCAAACGTGTGCCTCATGTACCTGGCCGATAGCTCCAGATTGGATCAGTTCCACGACGCGTCGATAGTTCTTTTCACCATGAATTTGGGTTCCCATCTGCGTGGGAACATTGGCTTCCCTGGCCGCAAGCATGATGCGGTCAGCTTCCGCAATGTTGTGTGTCAATGGCTTTTCGCAATAGACGGGCTTCTTCAGTTGCAACGCTGGCAACGTTGCAAAGGCATGGGTATGTTCGGTGGTGCTGACAACGACGGCATCGACGTTGGCAAGCTCATCCATCAGTTTCCGAAAATCCGTGTAACGACGTGCCAGTGTGTGTCGTTCTGCGGCTTTGTCGATATGCGATTGATTGACGTCGCACAGGGCCGCGACATGAATGGAACCGCTATCGTATAGTTTGCTAAGGTTGGCACCGCCCCGCCCGCCGACACCCACAAAGGCGACATTGAGCTTGTCATTTTGCGACCAGCATCGTTTTCCCGCGCTGAGAGAATTGGCAGCAACCGCAGCCCCACCCACCGCCTGAAGAAACCGCCGCCTGGAATGGTTGGTATCGAACATGATTGCTCCCGGGTTCAAAAAATGCGTCATGAATAAAAAACGGCAAGTCGGATGATCCGACCTGCCGTCCATGTTAAACCCTATTGTAGCAATCTTTACTCGATGTTTACAACTTCGCCACCTTGCGCGGTCCCAAATGCATTCCAAGCGACCAGATCAATGTTGTTCGAAACAAAGCCAACACTCCCATCGCATCTCGCGGTGTTAATCCCACCTGTATGTAGACTTCGTGCGCCCATCATTCTCGGACGAGTTGCAGTACTCGTGGTAACGCACGGCATCCTTGGCGCCGTAAGGGAAACGCAATTACCACCGGTAACGACGTCCGGCAGCGTGCTATTAGGAGGGAGATACGTTACAAAGGCGGTTCCATTTCCCCACCAGCTAAAGCCACGCAAATCGTTCTGTCTTCCTTGCAAAACTTCCGAAGCCAAAAGAGTATTGCTCGTACCGTCAGTGATCTCTCCCAATTTTACAGGGCGTCCGTAGACCCGAGTAAAAGTCGCAGCTTCTGCGGCGTTGACCGGCCCGTCATCGCTGACCGATCCCGTATACATTCGGAACGGTGCTCCAAGGAAAGGAATGCCATTGAGTGTCGATTGGAAAAAGCTTGTGTTTCCAACGTTAACGGAATAGTTGTGGCTGGTAATTGCAGCCAGCGTCGCACTGGCACCAATTGGAGCATTCGGCGTATCACTTGGACAGGTAAGTGTTGGAATACGCGCGCCGGCAACTGGGCGATTGAGGGCATGCCCGTAGCGTGGCCCCGGATCTGCACCACCGTAGTTCTGATAAATGTTGAACATGCTGGTTTGTTCCATGAACGGAAGCACCCCAACCTGCCACGTTCCCCAGCAACACCCAAACCGTCCTACCGCACCAATAAACCGAGCATTTGCACTCTCGTAATTGTGCATAGCAAGACCAAGTTGCTTCAAATTATTCTGGCACTGCATTCTGCGTGCCGCCTCGCGAGCAGCCTGGACTGCAGGCAACAGAAGGCCCACGAGTATTCCAATGATTGCAATGACCACTAACAATTCTACCAGCGTGAAACCGAAACGACGACGAACCATGATATAGACCTTTACTCAAAACATTGAAAAAACCACACATCGATGAAGAGGATAATTCTCGGCAACTCTAAATTTGCCAGGGCGAAAAGATTAAGGTATTGCGAAATCGAACTTGTTAGGGGAAGTGCCTTCCACCTTTGCCTCTAGCTTTGTGTTGATGTTGTACTCCTTGGGTATCCTGTCTTTGGAGACAATATTTGCTCCTGTTGGACCTGGTAAACCGTCCGGGGAATCCACTGGGGTTCGCCCATCGCCGGAGGTGATCATCACTTTGTATGTACCAGCTACTAATCCTTGATCCCGGGGAATATCATATTTCCCATTCTGGATGGTGGTTCCTGATTTCATCCCAGTCGAGACGAATTCAATAACCCCTTCATCGAGTGGCTCTCCCTTTAAGGTGACAGCCCCATTCACTGCGACTCGGCCATCGCCCGCACCGCAACCGAAAAAGCAACAGCCTACTAGTAACGCAACGCAGCTATATGCAAGTCGCACGGCATTCTCCTACAGAAACGATTCTATCTATGAACCCACAACACTTATTTGGAGAGAATCCTCACGTTATAGAAGTACAAACCTACGAATGCAAGAATATTTTCAAGAAATGGCGAACTTTCTGTTTTGATGCCATGAAGAAGGTTGGTCTCGTCGTTTGTCCCATCAGTTTGATTCACTTGCCTTGTCACCTCGGTACAGCTTGTCACCTCGTTACAGCATGGTATTCGTTACAGCATGGGATTACGGATGGAACATCGGGACAGACCTGGATATCTTTCTATGTTTCGAAGGCGGATTGTTGTTTCATTTCGCGTTTTTCCCTCAGTGCATCACGATGGCCTCCATTCGATTCCGGTCTTTTCAACTTTCCAAGAAGGTCGCGTTGGCCATCAGTCGCGGCAGTTCCGCTGGATCGAAGAGCTTCATTGTCGAAGTGGAAGCAGATGGGATTACCGGGATCGGCGAAGCCGCCGAATTCGAAATCCCAGTGCACGGGGAAGATGCCACACGCATTGTGAACGATCTTGAAAAATGCATATCGCTTGTTCAAGATTGCCACCCAACTCAGCGGCATCTCATCGAATCGACATTGCTGAAGGCCGGCATCGGATCCTCGACGCGTGCTGCGATCGATATGGCGCTATACGATTGGGCTGGCAAGGCGACTCGCCAGCCGGTTTGGAAGCTGCTCGGATTGGAACCCACCCCGAGAGGTCCGATTTCTGTCACCGTGGGGATCAACAGCCCAGCGGGAGCACAAGATCGACTTCGCAAGTGGCAAGAGATCGGAAAAATTCGGGCGATCAAAATCAAACTAGGATCGCCAGCAGGTCTAGATGCGGATAAAGCGATGCTCGATGCCGTGCGTGAAATTGCACCCGAAGACTCCTACTTGGGTGTCGATGCCAATTGCGGTTGGAGCCTCCATCAAGCGATCGAGATGTCTGCTTGGTTGGCTTCAAGAAATGTAGTCCACATCGAACAACCCCTTGCACCCGCCGACGATCATCTACTGGGGCAGCTGCACGAGAAGAGTTTGTTGCCGATCTTTATCGATGAGAGTTGTCGATCTAGCTCGGATATTGTTAGGCTTGGCAGAGTTGTTCATGGAATCAATATCAAGATCACAAAGTGCGGTGGATTATCCGAAGCGCTTCGGATGATCGCGACCGCCAATGCCTTTGGACTGAAGACAATGATCGGTTGTTACGGAAATACCGCCCTCGGAAACGGTGCGGCACATCAATTGGCGTCGTTGATCGACTACATCGATCTCGATAGTCATTTGAATTTGAGCAATGACCCGACAGTCGGGTTGACGTTTGAAGATGGCTATTTGGCCAATCAAGATTTGCCAGGAATAGGAGTTCGTTATGCCTAAGCATCCACTTTATCGCCCCAACGATAAGCTCGTATTGCTCATGCATGATGGGCTTACTTCGGACCGTGGCAAGACGGGGCTCGTACTCCTTCGATTTGCACCGGAACGAGTCGTTGCCGTGATTGATCAGAAACATCCAGGTGGATCGTTGCGAGAGCTCACAGGAATTCCGCTCAAACGTGATATTCCCATTGTCAAATCCACTGCCGATGCGTTGCAATACCAACCTGACACTCTTGCAATTGGTATAGCTCCCGGGGGTGGAAAACTACCTGAGGAATGGTTCGTCGATATCGAAGACGCTGTCCGAGGTGGATTAAATGTACTCAATGGTCTGCACGTGAAACTCAACGAGGACTCAAGAGTTCGAAAGCACCTTCGAGATGGGCAATGGGTTTGGGACATTCGCCAAGAACCGCCCAATTTGAGCGTTGCCAATGGAGCCGCAAGATTGCTTGACTGTAAACGAGTGCTCTTCGTCGGAACAGATATGTCGATTGGAAAGATGTCCGCTGCGGTCATGTTCGATCGAGCAGCCGCCGCCGCAGGCATTCGCTCTAAGTTTATGGCAACGGGGCAAACAGGCATTATGCTCGCCGGAGATGGTATACCATTGGACGCAGTGAGAATTGACTTCGCTGGTGGTTCCGTCCAGCAAGAAGTGATCGAGTGCGCCCTAGGAAATGATGTTGTCTGGGTCGAGGGGCAAGGTTCGTTCTTGAATCCCGCATCCACAGCGACACTTCCGTTGCTTCGAGGTTCACAAGCGACGCATATGGTTCTGGTGCACAAGTCGAATCGAACACATATTCGATTCACAGAATGGGCACGTATCCCCGCGCTTCGCGATGTGATTCAAATGTACGAAACCGTTGCTCACGCGGGTGGGACATTTGCTCCGACCAAAGTGGCATGCATCGCTCTCAATACGCATGGCCTGTCGGACGCAGAGGTTCGCTATGAAATTGCGAAAACGGAAGCGGAAACAGGGCTTCCGACGGATGACGTCGTTCGCCACGGTGCAGAAAAACTCTTGGAATCGATCATGAGCCCAGTTCGTAAAACCGGTTCCTAATCATTCCGTTTTTTTCAGCCTCCAAACGCCGGCCTGATGCCGAGGAATTCAGGCTAGCGAAATACAGCCGCAGCAGCCACAATTGGACGCATGTTAAGAAAGTTTCTGAGATCAAAAATACATCGGGCGACCGTTACGCAAGCTGACCTGCATTACGAAGGCTCGCTGACGTTACCTCCTGATCTGCTGTTGGCGGCTGGTATTTCTCCATTCGAATCCGTTCACGTCTGGAATGTCACGCGTGGCACTCGATTGGAGACCTACGCTATTTTGGGAGAGCCAGGCTCAAACGACGTTTGCATCAACGGAGCTGCAGCCCATTTGGTAAAACCTGGCGATATCGTGATAGTGGCAACGTTCGGTTTCATTCAGGAAACGGGGCCCGAGATTCGAGTTCCAGAACCCAAAGTCGTTTTCGTCGATGGAGACAATCGCATCACATACACGGGGCGTGAGATCGCGGGTCCGCGGCGACGGGGTGCTCCCGAATCAACTCCTGATTGCTGCTGACCAATCTGTACTCCTTAAAGGCAAATTCCTTTCATGCTGGAACGTGTACTAGAACCAGAGGTGATGGACGATCGCGAAGAAGCCGTTGCTTACAACGACATGAATCACGACGCCGTCAATGATAAGTTTGCAGAGGATCTATTGGCGCTCGGAGATATCGGAACGGATTGCCTCGACATTGGAACCGGCACCGCACGGATACCTGTAGCCCTTTGCAAAAAACACCCAGAGATTCGCATTATGGCTTGCGATGCCTCGTACTGGATGCTGGAGCTGGCTCGATACAACATCGAGGTCGAACAGTGCGCGCATCGCGTTCAATTGCATTTGGCAGACGCTAAAAAGCTAGTTTTCCAAAAAGACTACTTCGACACCGTGTTTTCCAATTCGCTGGTTCATCATCTACCAGAACATGCTGATTTTTTTCACGAGATGGTACGTGTGTTGAGACCCAACGGCGTGGTTTTTTTACGAGATCTTTTGCGCCCAGAAACATCAGTCCAGGTCGAATCTCTCGTCCAAAAATACGGTGGTGAAGATTCGCACGGACAGCAGATGCTGCGACAGAGTCTACATGCTGCGCTTCGTCTAGAAGAAGTACGAAATCTAGCAGCAGCGGTAGGTATCCCTTCAGAATGTGTCCAGGTGACGAGCGATCGACATTGGACACTAGCAGCCCGCGCTAACGAATCAAAACAAAGTTTTGTTCCTATTTCCATCGCTCCCGAACAGAGCGACCCACACTCCGTCGCTCTTGGCAAGAGTGACGCAACCTAAAGGCACCAGGATCGACATGGAACAACAGTACCTGGATCTCATGCGTCAAATCATAGAACGCGGTGACGAGAAGAGCGATCGCACTGGCGTCGGCACTCGTAGCCTCTTTGGTGCACAAATGCGGTTTGATCTATCAAAAGGCTTCCCGCTCATCACCACGAAGAAGCTCCATTTGCGGAGTATCGTTTACGAATTGCTCTGGTTCCTTCGAGGTGAAACCAATATCTCCTACCTTAAAGAAAATCGAGTTTCCATCTGGGATGAATGGGCCGACCAGGATGGAGAGCTAGGACCAGTGTATGGAAAGCAATGGCGATCCTGGGAATGTCCCGACGGCCGAGTCGTAGATCAAATTGCCCAAGTTCAACAGCAGATCATCAAGACGCCAGATTCTCGTCGATTGATCGTAAGTGCTTGGAACGTGGCAGATATCCAAGACATGGCATTGCCGCCATGCCATTTGCTGTTTCAGTTTTACGTAGCAAACGATCGACTAAGCTGCCAACTCTATCAGCGCAGCGCGGACTTTTTTCTGGGAGTACCCTTCAACATCGCATCCTATGCATTATTGACCATCATGATGGCCGGCTCGACTGGATACAAACCAGGCGAGTTTGTGCATACACTCGGCGATGTACACCTCTACAACAATCACTTGGAGCAAGCCAAATTGCAACTGCAGCGAACCCCACACAATTCGCCCCAGTTGCACTTGAAACAGTTTCGCCCCAGTATATTGGACTACGAATTCGAGGATATCGAATTAGCAGACTACAATCCACATCCACACATTGCCGCACCTGTCGCTGTATAGCCACGATGGTCGCTGTATAGCCACGCTGAAGACGCAATAGCCCACTCGTGCTAGATCATTGAGACGGTTCACAGCATAGGGTATCGTTACGACCAAGACAGTTTCACTTGACTCTTTGATGATGGCCTTCCAATGCATTCGCACTCCTATTCGATTTGGACCAATACGGTATTTCCTGATCCTGCGACATCCATGTTGATGGAGGCCACCCGCAATCATCGGTGGTTGGTTGCAGACGACACTAGCGCTTCCAACTTGAAGAGCAGTTCGATCGATCCAAAATTAGAACAGGCCACGATCGCGTTTGGTCAGCCAAATGCAGAGCAACTTCTGAGCTTGAGAAACCTGCGATGGATACATTTGACCAGCGCGGGGTATACGGCCTATGACCGCGAGGATTTGCGTTCGCATTTGAGATCGCTCGAAACGCGACTGACTACTAGTTCGGGAGTCTACGCCGAACCCTGTGCACAACATGTCCTTGGAATGATGATGGCGTTTGCTAGGCAGCTTCCGTATGCTCACCAAACACAAATGACGGAAAGAGATTGGCCTGCAGCCAAGCGTCGCGAAGAGTCCTTTCTGCTGAATGGGCAAACCGTATTGCTATGCGGTTATGGTGAGATCGCAAAAAGGCTTGTGGAGTTGCTCGCTCCTTTTCGGATGAAGCTCCTCGGAGCGCGACGGAATCCGACGGGAAAGGAATCTATACCGATAATCCCTATACAGCAAATCGATACGTATTTGCCGTTGGCTGACCACGTGATCAATCTGCTGCCGGCAAACGACACCACCGTCGGTTTCTTTGATGCGTTGAGACTCGGGCGATTGCGATCCGATGCCTATTTTTACAATATTGGTCGTGGGGCGACGGTAGACCAATCGGCGTTGTCGGGGCATTTACACGCAGGGCGTATCGCGGGTGCGTATCTGGACGTGATGACGCCCGAGCCATTGCCACCGAACGATCTCCTTTGGAATGCTCCAAACTGCTTCTTAACACCACATACCGCAGGCGGTTTTCGTGGCGAGATGATCAGGCTCGTCGAGCATTTTTTGGAGAACCTAAGTCGTTTCACTGCTGAGCAAAATTTGGTAAATCAAGTGATTTAGAAACGCGACTCGCTGAGCGAAAGTCAATGGAATTGTCAAAAATCCCGGGGGGAAAACGATGATTTAGAAATCGCACTTTTCAACAAGAACCCCCTCCAGTGGTGTGCTGGATAACGCAAAACTTCATCTAAGGGGTGATTGACACAGCAAAAAAGCATCGATAGCCTCAGGTTTCCGAAATATTTTCACAAGGAACCCGATCATGCCACTTCTGTTCCGCAAGCCCCGTTCTTTCGTCCGCTATTTTCTGAAAGCGACCTTTTTCGATACTCTAAGGAGGAAACTGAGCTCACGATTCTCGAATGCGAGTAACAAGAAACGCGTTCTTGGTTTGGAGTATTTTGAACATCGATTCGTCATGGCTGGATTGAATGATTCTCCGGAATTTCAGAATCCAAATAATGCCTTTGATGTTGATGGAAATGGAACGGTCGAGGTAGGTGATGCCTTAGCTGTCGCGAATCGATTCGCTTCAAGTAGTTCCGGGTTCATTCAACACAATCATTTCTACGACGTCGACGGGAATGGATCGTTTGACTTTGGCGATTGGCGCAGTGTAGTGGTTGGTGTCAATCAAGTGATAGCAGTGGCCAACGCTGGTACCATTGCTGGCATAAGCAACTTGGCTTTCAATTCGCAATCTTCTAACTCCGGGTCACGCAACGCTGTCGAGGTTAGCGGGCCGCAATTGTCCAACACACTGTCATCTATTGGATTGAGCTTTAACAGTTCATCAACTCTCGGTCCGACTGGCCCCATTCAATCCATTCCCGCGTGTGATGATACTGGCCGTTGCGATCCAGGGGCCGGACCCAGCACGCCCTCGACACCCAGTACGCCCTCCCCTTCCATACCACCTTGCGATGATACTGGGCGATGTGATCCAGGATCTGGACCGAGTTCACCCTCGACACCGAGCACGCCGTCCCCATCCGTTCCCCCGTGTGATGATACTGGACGTTGCGATCCAGGATCTGGACCAAGTTCACCGTCAACTCCAAGTACTCCGTCTCCCCCAAGCACTCCGTCAACTCCAAGCACTCCATCAACTCCAAGCACTCCGTCAACTCCAAGCACTCCGTCAACTCCAAGCACTCCGTCAACTCCGAGTACTCCATCGACTCCGAGTACTCCATCGACTCCGAGTACTCCATCAACTCCGAGTACTCCATCAACTCCGAGTACACCATCGACTCCGAGTACACCATCGACTCCGAGCACTCCATCGACTCCGAGCACTCCATCGACTCCGAGTACTCCATCAACTCCGAGTACTCCATCAACTCCGAGTACTCCATCAACTCCGAGTACTCCATCAACTCCGAGTACTCCATCAACTCCGAGTACTCCATCGGCGCCAAGCGCACCTTCATCACCGAGCGCACCTTCAGCACCGAGCGCACCTTCAGCACCGAGCACGGAGGTAACTCCAGTAATTCCTTTGCAACCAAATTGGTGGTGTGGAGATGCGAAGGCTGATGGTGACGATGGCGTACCGCTAAACGCAGATAAGGACCATTTACTCAAACCAAAGTCATCGATTGGTTCAATTAGAGTACTTTCTAACGACTCGGTTCACTCAAGTGAGAACTTTGAACACACAACAACGGTTACTGTTTCGGGGGATTCCGGAGCGACATTCTCCCATCCGGCACATCCAGATGATGTGTATCACTGGTTCCAGGAGATCTCTGGCTCGAGCTCATTTACAACACTTGAGAATGGGGCTGAGTCCGAGGTGACGTTTGAGGGATTTGCGTTCCGTATGGATATAGGACGACGGGCGTACTATTCTGAGGAGGGTTGTGCAGCTCTTGAAGCGGATCCGCCAGAATTCCACGACAATGCGACTATGCAATGGGGTTTATGGTCGGGTGGTACTGTGACGATTGAAAACGAATACGGAACCACGGTGATTGAAGATGTTTACTTTATTGGAGGGCTAATCATTGATCCCAACCCTCCGATAGGCGAGTTTGGTCAAGGCACTGGGTTCTTTGTCAATGACGGTTGGTCGTTTCAAATGGCTTTACCTGTCTTTGATGGTTTTCAAGAAGAGCAGACAATCGATGGTGACGGATTGTTAGTATTTAATGCTCCAGTGCAGATAAGTTTTGTGGCTCAGCCCGAGTATGGCGAAGTTGAAATCACAGCAGGTGGGACTGTGCTCTACAGCCCTTACACTGGAAGTGAAGGAGTTGATGTCTTCGAATATAGGATTATGACCCAGCTGGGAGATACCGATTCCGCCAGAGTGAGTATTGGGACAATGGATTTAGACATCAGCGATCTAAATGGAAGTGAGCTTTCAGAATCCGTAGAAGATCAGCCTGGCTTGTTTTTGAGTGTGAACAACGATGACGATAATGAGAATCAAAAGGTAGACTTGCTCGATTCTGGGTTTGTTGATAACGACCTAGCGAAACTGCGAATTAAGGAGAGGGCCCCATCCGAAATAGACCTCGCGGGCGGATACTTCACCGTCTCCTTCGGTAACAAGGTTAACCTTTGGCACAGTAACGACAAAAAGAAACCAAGTAACCACAGCGCTTCGCAAGTCGTCAGTGGCATAACCCGATTCGCTGTCGATGATTTGAGCGAAGACTTCGTCCTATGGGTTGAGGGGGCCAATTGGGGCACCACCACCATTGATTTGGTATGGCATCGTAGCGGTGTAGGCGCTCTTTATGATTCCGTGAAAGTGACTGTAGTTGGAATTGATGTAGATATTGACAGCGACAATGATGCAACGATCGAACATGACGATTGGGAAGAAGAGCTTGAGAACCATCCCTTCGCCCTCGGTAAGCTTCTCTTCGCTGACAATGAGGAATTCACGGAGGTCAAGGTAAAGCTTCCCCCAGGTCTGTCTACCTCACTAAGCGTAGCGATCAAGGGTAAAATGAAAGAAGGAGGTAGCTCGGGATACGTCGAAATATTAGACCAGAATAAGCAGTACCTAGGACGGACCAACTTTAGTGGTGAATTAGGTGTTTTTTCACTTGAAAGGCTATTCTACTCATCAGCAAATGGTGGGTTTTCATTGTTTGTTAGGCGTCCCTTGGCTGTATATTCACCGCCGACAAAGAAGGATGCCGACGCGCGCGGCAAGCCGGACAATAGGCTCGAAGTGAAAGTCCTGTTTCCACACGGCCAGCCTATTTCTGATGAGGTAAAGCTCTTGGTAGTTCGAGAACAGAGCTTTTTTCATATGGTTCACATGATGTCTCACCTAAGGCAGGCTGGTGCATCAGAAGCCGTGTATCGCGGTGGGACGGGATCTGGCGGTCAATTGAGATTGGATGATGGCAAGATCTTTACCATGCGATACATTCCCTTAGAAGAGATGGAAGAAATTTTGAAGGAGGAGGCGTTTAGCCGACTACCGATGGACCTAAAGGTTCTCGCAAAAGCCTATATTTACTCCTACCTTTACAACTCCCGTCCAAACGGAGTTGAACCAGAGAAGCCGTCTTCGTTTCAAGCTGGACTGTACAGAAATTATGTCACCGGCGGTTACTCTCTAGCTATCCGTGGCACTGAACTAAACTCGATCTCTGAAGCGGTCAATGATTGGATTACGAATCTGATGCAAGGTTTGACTGGTGATGATCCCTCTTACGACGCAGGGGTGCTTTTATCATGGGCTTTGAAATCGATGGATTTCTTTACGGGCAAAGAGTTTCGGCTTACAGGACATTCTATGGGTGGCGGAATTGCCAGTGCCGCAGCCGTAACTAACTCTATTCCCGCCGACGTATTTAATTCAGCAGGGGTTCATCCTGGTAGTCTCGTGCAGGATAATGGTGATCCAATCATTCCGGGAACCAATCCCACTATGGATGACGCGGTATCTCTCATTACCCATTTCTATATCGATTACGACGAAGATAAGTCGGTTCTAGGACATTACAATACACCTGACGTTCTTACTTTTCTTTCTTTTCATGTGGCCGCTATGCCAAAGCCGCCCGGAAGACTCGTGCCTATTGAAGGACTTCATAACTTGGAGCGTGCTGATCTCGTCCGATTTGCCATCCCCAAGCTCGCGCAATTGCCAGAGAATCCATTCGATCTCGATGCTTGGGCCACGATAATGTCCGGTATCAATTTTGCGTGGTACCTTGGTACGGATATCGGTGAAATGATCGATTCGCATGGCCTCGAGCACATATTTTTTGGACTTTTGCACAATGACGACGAGAATGATCGCTGGAACGCTTATGAGCAACAAGACCCTACTCTCCTTTAGTTCGCGCATAATGAAATCGCTCGCTGTACTTATGCTCTTTTGTGTTGCAGCAAATCAATCACTAGCGCAACCGCAAACTATTGGCCCAGAGTATTTTTTCTCGGAATCAGCGTCGATACTTAGGACTTGCCGTGATTTGTCGAAAGGTGAGTTCACAGCAATCAAGAAGCTTTTGGACGAAGGTACGAGCTTAGATGCCCAGGGCAAGCACGGCGTGACTCTGTTGTGTTGGGTTTGGTGTTCTAGTAATGCTCGGGCTTTCGACGCATTGTTGGAGTCTGGCTCGAATCCTCATATCCGCCTTTCTTCGGATGTGGAGATAGAAGTTGCTGGAAATAGACTTGTTCTCGAAGAGGGCAGTTCCGTTGTAGACAACGTGATTCGTTATTGCAGAATACAACCGGAATTTTTTGAAAAGGTCATTCGTTTTCTTCGAAAAGCGAATGATGTTGATTCAAAGGGGAGAAGCCTAATGCATATGCTGGTGCTTGCTGCGGATGATCGTTCCATTATCAGAAAACCTCTGGCTCTTGAACAGCAGGACTCCCGGCAAAGAAAAGCAGCAGAATTTCTTGAGAAAGCCCTGTTGAAATCTGACGCGATCAAACTGATTCAGTATTACAACTTTGCACTGTTGTATCACTCCGGAGCTAGTGTCAACATCTCGGACAATACGGGAAGAGCACCTTTGATTACATATGTCGATTGGCTCAAGTCGTTGCAGCCTAGAGAAACTGAAGCTACGTTCGAAAACCTTGTCGAAAACGCTTTCGCAAATGCAATGCAGTTGTTTGGGCAAACAGATTATCTGGATGACCCAGAGAGACTGAACACTTTGATTATTGGATTAGAGGCGATCATTGAGGTTCGGGGGAAATATCCTCGCGACAAGCCGTCGATGGGTAGCCTGATTTCTAGTCTGAATATTCTAAAGAAAGAGCAAATCAATCGGTACCGTGCAAGTGAGCCGCCAGCACCTTTTTTCGATAAAGACTACGGAATTGGCAGCTATCCATTCACGGATATGTTTTCTGACCGACTAAGCGAAAACGTCAATGACTCTATCCAGAATAGTAAGATAAAACGGAATGCAGGGATCCGGCCCGTTGATCTGAAAGAACTCAAGCAGAAAGGGCTGGATATCAACAAAGTGGGCAAAGATGGATTGACGCTCCTGTTTTGTTCCTATTTGAATCGAAGTAACGATTGGTTCGAATCGCTCCTGGAGAATGGCGCCGACCCTGCTTTGAAATTGACGGGAGACCTAGAACGGAGCCTAAACTCTCACATACGAAATTCGATGGGGCTAGTGTTCTGCCCTGAACGAGGAGAATCCGTGCTTATGGCGATTGCTATTAACCCTTCCATGCGATCGATATACTTTCGATCTGGCATGCGATACTGGAAAAACTGGAATGACCGTGATGATCTGCAACGCAATGTATTACATCGAATTCTTTACCACCGCGTGCCAAAATCGCAAGAGGGGATAGTCACGCAATTGGTGGATGCAGGTGTTGAACTCAACGCTCAGTCTATTGGCGGTTCAACGCCTTGTCATTTGGCAGTCTACCGCAATGCTTCCTATATTCCAGCGTTAATTGCTCGAGGAGCCGATCCAGCAATTCGAGATCTACAGGGTCGAACCGTGTTCGATCTACTGCATCTCTCGATTGATGAAAAGTGGACATTTTATGAGGAAAGCGTCGCTGCCCTAATGAAGATCAGTACCTCGTCCAGATGATGAAACGACACAGTAAGGAAAGAGGGTTTGCTTCGTTGTCCCCGAGAATCCATGTATCTTCTTACCCTTTCAACTACGTTGTTATCGAAGATGCTTTTGATGCTGCGTCAGTATTTGCTTTAACGAGTGCGTTTCAGGAACTCATCCAATTCGGTAAACCCATTGGCAAAGTAGGGGAAGTCGGCTCGCTCATCTACGATGCGATCAACTTCACCCCGAAGATTGAGCATGTACAATCCACTGCCGTTTCACTTTTAACTGATCTCCACTTGAAAAACTCTATTGCGGAGCTCTTCGGGATTCAGCTGGATGAAAATCTGATGCTGGGTATGCACCGTCATCTACCTCCCTCGAAACCGGGTTGGGCGCATACTGACTTCGCTGTCGTTTCCTTCCCGAACACTCCACCAAATTTTAGTGCTCAACGCATTTACGATGACAAATTTGGATGTGTCTATTCCGATGACTCGCGGGATCGTCAACCAAATGCGATCAAGACCGCTCGCTCTGTCGCATGCTTGTACTACATTGCGAATCCAAACTGGCGTGAAGGGATGGGTGGAGAGACTGGTATCTATCTGCCAGATGGCAAAACGCTCGTAGCAAAGATTCCTCCCAAGAACAATTTGCTTTTTGCATTTGAAATCTCGCCACTCTCGTACCATGCGTATCTGGGGTCGGAAACTATGCAACGGAACTCGTTCATCTGGTGGTACCATTCTCACCCCTCGTACTTGATGAGCCGCTACGGAGCTATGGCCCAAGCAAAATCCGCTGGTGGATTGGATCCGTGGGATCGATGGACAGACAACTCCGTTCCTAAGTATGAGTTTCCTATTCTCTCTCCAGTACCAAAATAGTTTCGAATGGCTTCTCCTCAAAAAATCTTGGTCTTAGGAGGCACTTCGTTTGTCGGTCGGACCTTTTGTGAGTTAGTGATGCGTCAACATAGCTTTGAGCTAACTCTGCTCAATCGTGGCCTGACGAACAATCATCTTTTCCCCCAATTTCCTCGCTTGGTTTGCAATCGAAATCAGGAACAAGATTGCAAGGAGCAACTCGCTGGCTCACATTGGTCTTCCATCATTGATTTTTCGGGGCAAGAGGACCAACAGATTCGAAACATCCTGTCGAATTGCTCCTGTGACCACTATGTTTTTCTATCATCCTCCGCTGTCGACTTATCCTGGCCGGGTGACCCCATCTTCGACATGGCCAAGAACAAGCTTTGGTGCGAGCATTTGGTAGCCCGCTTGACTCCAAGCCATCTGATGGTGCGGGCCGGGTTCATTTGCGGAGAATATGACTATACCGAACGATTTTCTCAAAGAAACGGACTATGGTTTTGGCGAGGTACAGAGCATTTGGTTCGTCCAATGATTCGCAGTGATATCCTCGCGAACACATTGGTTCAGTCGATTCGAGTCCAACGGACGGGCGTGCTGAGAGCAGGATACCTCGCTCTCTAACAATAAGATGTCATCACCTCCCAAGCTTTATTCAAGCACTCTCTTAGAAGCAGGATGTTGAGTGGAGATACTTCACATCCGTTGCCAATATTGACTCTTCTTCTTTGCGGATAATCGATACAGGCGTCTTAGACTGGATGATGCGGGTGCCATCCTCACACAACGGGGGCGGATCCGTTTGCCTCGTCAACGCGAAAGTACTACCGTTCGTTGACACACTCCAAAGTCCCAGAAAAACGTTGGTGAGAACGCTCGCAATGAACCAGCCTTGGTGGATCGTATTGCTCAAGCCGATACTCTTTTCGGTTCTGTTCTATTTTGTTGCGAGAGTCATCAATCGCCGACTAAGTCGACGTTGGAAGGACGATGAATCCCGTTCGCTGCGTCACCAAAGTTGGGTTCCAATACTCGGTGCTGTGACAGTCATTCTCTTTTTGGGGCTTGCCATTATCTCCAACACCGTCGGTAAGAACGCGACGACGAATATCTGGACGACTTCATTTTTCGTGGGCTTCGGTCTACTCGGGTTTCCACTGATCGCGGATTACCTGTTTTCACGCCATCGTGTCACCGAGGAAGGGATTGACTACGGAGGAATTTTTGGCAAGCAAGGCTTTATGCCATGGAAGAGCGTTCAACGTGTGTCGTTTTCGCCAACGATGGGCTGGTGCTTGTTGGAGTCTTCAGCTGGGGCCAAGGCTCGTATTTCCGTTCTGCTGGAGGGCTTGATCCAGTTTTCAAAACTGGTGCTGGAACATGTTCCCCGCGAACGGATACAGCCAGAGGCCTATCTGTTCTTGATGCAAACGGCGAACGGTTCCCGAGGCACATTTATCGATCCAGATTCGATCGAGTGGAGGAACGCCGTCTCCAAGGCGCGCAGCACATTGCCAATCCTGCAGGAGTTGTGTGACGCGAACGCCGCGTGGGTGAAATACGAAGTAATGACGACCGAAGGGACTAAGGAACACGTTTGGGGCGAGTTGCAGTTTTTGGGAGAGGATTCGTTCCGCGCAACGCTTGAGACTCCTCTGGTCGCTGGCGAACCTATCGATGATATGACCAAAAGCATGCCGCTGAGCGCACTCGAGGATTGGGTGGTGACGCTGCCTGACGGAACGGTACGTGGGGCGTTTACTATGCAAGTGGAGTTGGAAGTCGCGAAGCGGGAAGGGCTTCCACTTTTGCCACACATTGCCGCGATGGACGGGCGGTTTTGCGACCGATGAGGTCAGGCTTTCGGGAGCGCCTTGTGCGAAAACTAGACTCTAGCCAAAAAGCCGCTTCGTCAGCCGGAGTCTTCGTCGAGAATCAGATGTGGTTACGAGATTAGCTTCATTCGGATGGAGGGTTTGATTTCTATGGCTTGGCGATGGGGCAGCGCGGACGTTCTGCGCAGCGGGAAGTTTGCTGTAGATAAAAGAGCTTCGGCCAAAACGTTATGCTGACGATCGTATGCCGAAACTCGGCGCGCCGAAGACTCTCGTGCCAATACGCCAAAACCACCTGTAATTGCAATGATTTGCATGACAGAGATGTCCATTGATCCGGCACTGGTCAAGATCAACTTGTCACTTCTGGTACTTTTTGAAATTCTCGGCTTGCTCGAAGATGTCTTTGTAGACTTCGTCGCGGTCGATCGGCGGATAGCCGTGTTCGGCGAGAAGAATGATCAGGTCGACCTTGAGTTCGGCTTTGATGTCGTTGCGTTGGCTCCAGTCGGTGTACTTGGCTTTATCATCGACGATGACTTTCACCTTCTTGGCTAACACGAGCAGTTTTTCTTCGGGTTATTCAAAGTCGTACTTGATCGTTAAAGCTTTCAAAATATCGTAGAACGCCTTCTCTTCGAAATCGATTCCCAGTTCAGCAAACGACTCCCGTTCCTCGCGGATCTTGTGATACAGATCAATGATCTCATCCGTGAAATCTTCCAGCACCGTGCTTTGAAGCACATCGTGCTCGCTGCGGTCGTTGTACTTTTCGACCAACGCTGTGAACTGCTTCGAAAAGTCGACTCCCTTCAGCTTATTGACCTTCTTGAGCGAGTCGATTGCCTTAGCGAGTAACTGCTGCAGCAACTTGATTTTTGTATTCGGCAGTTTGATCTTGTCGATCTTCGCCAAGTAGTCTGGATCGAACAAATCAACCTGCGCCGTGTCGCCTTGCCCCATCTTGAAAATTTCTTCGACTCCGTCACTTGCCAAAGCATCTGACAGCATCTGCTTAACTTTGGCATTCATCTGAGCGATGTCCGGCGCGTCGCCTTTGGTCAGCTTGAATACGATGCTGCGGATGGCCAGATAGAAATGCACGTGGTCGCGTTCATCTTGAGTAAACCCGTCGCTGCCGACACAAATGTCGTATGCCGCCTTCATCCGTTTGGTCAGGTTCATGAAGCGTTGTTCTTGTGCCTCAGTCACCTGCACGAATTCCGCCGCCATGTTCAAGCAGTGCAATTGCTCCATTGGCTGGCCCGAGAAGTATGGCTTCGTGTCGAACCTGTGGAAGATCGCCTTTAGCAAATCCAGATGGTCTTTCACCACCAGGATCGACGCAGCCACGTCCTCGAAGTTGCCCTGATCGCCTTTGCTGTATTGTGCCAGTGCCAGGTTCATCTGTTTCTTGATGCCGATGTAGTCGACCACCAGACCCTTGAGCTTTTGCTCGTACTTGCGGTTCACTCGCGAAATGGTCTGAATCAAGCCTTCTTCCTTGATCGCACTTTTGAATTCGAATACGACCAGTGGCAGACCGTTGATGTAAAGAATGCCGTCGGGGATGCGTTTTTCGCTGCCAACAATTTCCAGTTGATTGACCAGTTTGAATCGATTCTGATTGGTTCGGTAGTCGCCCAATTTTTCAGCCACAACTGTGGGATAGGCTTCCAGCCTGTTGTAATCCTGAATGATGCTGCTCGGATGACAGGCTGGAAGCCTATCCCACATTAGCGCCGAATAGTCGATCAACTGCACATACAAGTCTTTTTGGTTGCGATCTTCGCGTTTGAGCAGGAAGCCATCGGCGACCAGTTTGATGATCGCTTTGTTGCTCTCTTACAGATCGGCCGCTGAGTACGCGGTAAGTTTCCGAATCACCGATTCGATTTCACCCGGCGTGATGTTGTCTGCTGCATAGCGGGCCGCCAAAAACGCTCGCATGTCCTCCTTGATCAAGACTTCGGCAGGCTGACGGTTGATCGCTGCACCGATCACATGCGGATAGCCAACTTCGCCCAGTAGCTGGATGATGGCCGCTTCGAGTTGTGCTTCGGTGAACTTCATGTTGCATTTGTTTGGATTGGTCAATCGCCCCATTCACATTTTCTACGATCCCTCTTGGATCGTCATTTCATCACGATCCCGCGGGGATCAGATACTATTCCAGATACTTCGGATCATATTCGATTCCTGCTTTCGCCAGCAATTGTTTCAATTCTTCGATTGATGACTTCTTTCGGTGATGTTCGGCTTGGTTTCCAATATAGTTCGAGACTCCTGGACAAGCATCTGGGCTGAGCGAGAAAATTGCGTAGCCGTCTTGCCAACCAAACGCAGTCAGCCCAATCGCATCGTGAACCCAAGCGGTAGCTGATTTCTTTATCTCTCGCACCAATTCAGCCGGACAATGCGTGGTTTTACAGCCGATCAGCATGTGTACATGATCGGCCACGCCACCGATTTTTAAAGGGGCAGCGCCCAGACCTTTGACGGTACCACCAAGGTATCCGTGTAGGTCGCCAATCCATTTGTCGTCGATCCAAGGCTTTCGATGTTTGGTAGAAAAAATAATATGGAAATGAATGGAGTGAAAAGTCGACATGGCAGTTTCCAAGTAGACAAGGAAAAGCAAAGGAAAATTGTCAATCGATTGAAGTACCGTTGATTGTAACGGACATGCGACCCCGTTGGTGTAGGTGCGCTGATGATCCCGGAGGGATCGATGCACGAGGATCCCATTGGGTTCGATGCCCGAATATCCCGTAGGGACCGAGGCGTAGGATCCCATTGGGAGCGTTGCAGATTGATCTCGGAGGGATCTCATACGGTAGCCGGGGGTCGTCGCGCAGCGACGCACCCCCGGAACGCGCGCACGAACGCGCGACGATCCCGGAGGGATCGCAGATGAATATGCGACCGCGTTGCGGTCGGAGGGTAGCGCACGTTCGATGTCCGGGGGTGTTCGCTGCGCTCGACCCCCGGCTACCGTGTGTGACCGCGTTGCGGTCGGTGGGGGACGAATCCCGTTGGGAGCGAGGCCCGAGGATCCCGTTGGGAGCGTTGCAGATTGATCCCGGAGGGATCGATGCGGTTGATCCCGGAGGGATCGCATACGGTAGCCGGGGGTTGTCGCGCAGCGACGCACCCCCGGAATTCGTGATCAAACGCGCGACGATCCCGGAGGGATCGCAGATGGATATGCGACCGCGTTGCGGTCGGAGGGTAGCGCA
>CAIOHR010000263.1 GCA_903858115.1 uncultured Pirellula sp.
CACAAAATTTTGGTGTCGGTTCCGGATTCGGAATCCTTTTGGCGCAGCCTTTTCAGCCCATTCACGATATTCTCAACGATAGACGGCAACGGATGCGGCGTTTGCTGGGGGCGATTGCCGCTCTCGTCGACATCGCGCAAGTGCTGGATGATGCTGCGGAAGGATTGCGACGTGTAGAACCGCATGCTGGCTAATTCTGCAATTTTGAGCCCCGAAGTTTTAACTTCATCGCAGGCCATGAAGTCCTGTAGAGTCCTGCCGGCATGGCTTTTGTCCCGCACGCCTTTTTTGGTCTCTTTTTCCTCTGAGCGCTCATGCAGCACATAGTGCATATCTGCAGAGATGGATGTCCAATCGAGACAGTACTTTTGACAAAGATCACACATTGGCTGCTTGAATTCCTCTGAAAACTGTGACTGCTGGCTTTTGCAGGACTCAGGAGGCCATTTAGGAGCTTCAAGTACCGGAGCCTGCCCTGGCTTGTTGCAGCCATAATACCAAAAGCCCCCCTGTTCCATTACCACTCGCAGTCGCTGGATCTCAACACGTAACGCTTCAATGGCATCAGTGTGTTCGCAGTGCGGCGGAACGGGTTTTGCAGCATCCCCAAGGCAAATTTTAAGGCACGAGGTCTTGAATTCATTCAGTTTCTTGAGTTTCTTCGCAAGATAGCGCGTGCATGCCGCATGCTCCGACAGCCGAGTACTGCCCAATTGGGAATCACGAGCTGCAGACGCAGGATGTTGCACTTGCACGCCGCTGGCCCGCATGTTTTCGAGCGCCAGAGCTTGGCTGTCGGCGCAATCAGGGCAGTCAGCAAGCGCGCTCACCTCCAACTCTATTCCGTCAAGGGACAGGTCCAAGCGCTGCTGCTCTGGGATACACATGTTTCTGCGCAGGGGAGTAACGGTCTTTTTGTAATTACTCAACGTGAGCGGCGTGGAGAACTTTGCTTCCTGCACCCCAGTGCCAAATTGCGTTTTGTGATTTTTCAATAGCAATAAATCAATCTCCTCCATTTGCCGCGCGAAAATTTCGGTCTCAAAATACGGCAAGAAAAACAAATCTCCAACTCTTTTTGGGCGTTTCCACGGCTGCTCCTCAAGCAACATGCTCAACAGTTGTTTCATGTTCATTTCCTGCGTCTCGATTGCGTCCAGCAATCTTTTTTTCTTAATTTCTTGGGTCCACTGCT
Organism: uncultured Pirellula sp.; assembly: GCA_903858115.1. GTDB lineage: Bacteria > Planctomycetota > Planctomycetia > Pirellulales > Pirellulaceae > JBKCUI01. Next base: position 1,196 of record CAIOHR010000263.1, read on the forward strand.
TAAGGTTGTTCCAGTGTTTGTCACCTCGCGTCACGTTGTCGTCGCCGCTTTCGTGGAACAGCGGCTTGCGCGTGACCAACCTGCGAATTCAATCACAAAAACGATGATGTTCATTGCAACATTCGGATTCCCTGGACAATAAAAACATCAATGAATGTGTCACCTGAAGATCATGATACCGAGCGCCCACATGTCGTGCGCACTGTGAGCCAGCCCGCACAAGCCGAGGCAATTGAAGGCCACGCCACCCACTGCCTGGCAATCGTAAACACCAACGCTGCCAAAAGCGACGTCACAAATGGAAAATTCAATTGAGTGCTCGGTGCGGTCTGAGATGTGAAACGAGTTGTTGATGATGACGCCCCCTGACGTCGTTTCAGGCACAAAGCCGCTCAAGCGAACGTCTTGGCCTTGGGAAAAGGGATGCTTGCTGCGAAATTTCAAAGTGGCCTTGCTGTTGACCACCGTAACGCTCTCCACCTCGGGGACACTGTCGAATGTGTCTCCGCATCGGCACACGGCAGCATGGTCCTCAGGCACGGGGTGAGCGTCAAGATACCGAATGGCCTCAGGCGGCAGGTACGCCGTGGACGCTTTCCTCCACGATGCAGGGCACCCAATCTTGGCGCTGGCATGTAGGTTGATGAGCGCGTAATCGTCGTCGTATCGAACAAAATGCCGAGGCTTTAAATCACCGTGCACATAACCCGCGTCATGCATGTACTTGACGGACTTGATCAGAGCCACAATGAGCTGTTTCTTGTTAAGGAATTGATTCGAATCCAGGGTCACCCACTCTTTGTCGATGATATCGGCTAAATTTCGTCGGCAAAACGGCATGACAAGGAGGTGCTGGTACTTCACAACATTTTGGAGGCGAAATTGACTCAAGGCGCTTTCCAATTCGAGTGGAGCCAAGGGTTGTTCATTGCAAAGGAGGTACGGCACCAATCTCACATGCTGCATGGCTGTTTTTTCCGATGTTCGCAGCGGAC
>CAIOHR010000264.1 GCA_903858115.1 uncultured Pirellula sp.
GTTCTCAGGTTTCCTGCTGGATGGTGGTGGCCCTGAACTGGTCTCTGATGGTGCAATCGACCAGGACAAATATGAAGATGCGGGCATCGACACCTATGACACAACACACGAACTGTTGGCGGAATGGTTTGCTTCTGTTTGGACAAAAATCGGTGGATGCGACTTTCCAATTCCTGCGTTCATTGGTGCGCACGACCGCGACGCTTTCATTGACCTGCGTACAGGATCGAAGTGCAGTGCGGCCGACATCTGGCCGGAAGAGTGACGAACAAAGTCGTGCACCAAAGTTCGCGATCCGGTGCTCTCGAAATGGTGGCGTCACTTGCGCGAACTTGGTGACGACTAGCGTTCGTCCATCAAGTCATAAGGAGTAATAAGATCGATACGAATCATCAATGCCCGAAGTGCTCCAATCCTATGGAACATGGTCTGATCCTGGACGGTAACGTGATTTCGTATCTGCCCAGCTATTGGGTTCCGGGTGACTGGACTGAGCCGAAAGTTGACTTGAATCTCGAGCGATACATGGCTAGGCTTGGGGAAGTATTTTCCCGTTTGGCAGAACGAAAATCGCGTAAGTCAATCGGCATCCAAGTTCAAACGTTTCGATGTACGGAATGCGGTTTCCTCGAATCATATGCACGCGACGAATCCGCTAGCGATGCGGACTGAATCGAACTCACAGTTGAGTTGATCAGACTTTATCCGTAGCCAATGCGCAGGACGAACAAAGCGATCCACCCAAGTCGCCGTTCGGCGGCGAATTTGAACCATCGTTTTTTTGCGGCGACTGGGTGATCGCCGCCGTTCGTCTGTAGAGGTAATGTTCAATGCAAGGTACTCTCATCTTGGCCGTCCTCAATGTGAAGAGCAGCTATACAACAGAGACCGAGGAGCCTCTCGAAGGTGGTAACGACATCCCTGATACCCTACAGTGGTGGATCGGTACCGAAAGCGCTTGGCGGATTAAGACATTTGCACTGGATCACGATATCCACGTGCACTCGGTCGGTTCAGGTAGCGAAGAACTCGTTCAGTTGGCACTGGATAACAACTCCAAGCACTATGGCGATGTCATTGCATGTCAACACGTTTTGCGGATTAATAATTGTGACGACATGAAAGAAGTGAAACGACTATTCAAAGAGGCCGGTCTGTCACCACGACTGGAAGTCGCAACTGGACGATTCGCATTCTGGAAGCCGGATGACGCTAAGTACAGCACGAAATCACAACCGAAGGAATGACGAGCGACGAACAAAGCATTGGACCGAATTGCTCGATCGACGCGCTCTGACATGGTAGCATTTTCTGCTCGCACTCGGTCAATGCGGGCGTTAGGCAGAATTTATGAATGCCGATCAAATACGATCTATACTGAGTCGATATGAGCGAGGCGAGATGTCGGCCGACGATGCGGCACGGGCAGTAAATTTACTGGCGGCTCGCAAGACCGACGCTTGGGAACTCGAAAATTGCGAGTGTTCGACCGATGAGTTTGTGAGAGATCTTACTACGCCAGAGATTTCAGATTGGCGCGAGATTACAGAGGTGTCAGCCCGAGCTATGCTGCA
>CAIOHR010000265.1 GCA_903858115.1 uncultured Pirellula sp.
ACCTCAACTGGAAACAAAATACGTCGCTCCTGGCACTCCCATCGAAAAACAACTGGCTAGCATATGGGCGGATGTACTAGGAATCGAAAACATCGGTATACACGATAACTTCTTTGCGCTCGGTGGACATTCTCTCATGGCCACCCGCGTGAATGCACGGATTACTTGTGTAATGCAGATCGATCTTCCGCTGCGAAAGCTGTTTGAATTTCCTACTATTGCCGAACTAGCTGCCGAAATTGAGAATCGTCGCAGTATTGGGCAGATTACCAGCGGCACAGCCCTGACTCGGGTTGACCGGGACCAAACGAATCGGCTGCCGCTTTCTTTTGCCCAGCAGCGATTGTGGTTTCTAGAACAGTTGGAAGGTCAACTAGCGGCCTACAATATGCCGTATGCTTGGAGGCTGCAAGGCCCCCTGGATGTGGAGGCGTTGCGGCGAGCTCTTGAAGAGGTAATGCGGCGCCACGAACCACTGCGAACGACCTTTGCCATCATCGACGAAGAACCGGTACAGATTATCCGACCGAGCGAGCGGTTTGATCTACAGATAGAGGATCTCAGTGGCTTTGAGTCACAACAGCAGAACGATCACGTCGCTCGGCGATGTGGAGAAGAAGCCTTGCGACCCTTTGATCTGAAAGGCGATCGCATGCTGAGAGGTTCATTGTTGCTTCTGTCAGAAAACGAGCATATTTTGTTACTGACGATGCATCACATTGCTAGTGACGGTTGGTCCGTAGAACTCTTGTTTCGCAAGCTTTCGAAGTTGTACGAGGCTTTTAAAGCAGCAAAACCGTCGCCACTTACGGCTCTGCCTGTACAGTATGTTGATTATGTTTTCTTACAACGCACGGAACTAGAAGGCCAACGGCTCCAACAATTGCTGCAGTATTGGCGTGGACAGTTGGCCGGCATAAGCGTGCTGGAGTTGCCCACGGACCGACCTCGTCCAACGATGACGACCCATCTGGGTGGGCAGCATAGTTTCGAACTCCCCAAGAGTTTAGTCACGCGGCTAAAGACCTTGAGCCAAACGGCCGGTGTGACGCTGCATATGACTTTGCTTGCGGCATTCAAGACTTTGCTATCGCGTTATAGCGGCCAAACCGACATCGCCATCGGTGTTCCAGTTGCGGGACGCAATCGTTCCGAACTGGAGAATCTGATTGGGTTCTTCGTCAATACACTCGTAAACCGCACGGACATGTCCGGAGAACCGACGTTTCTGGAAGTCCTAAGCCGCGTCCGCGAGAGCTCTTTGAGTGCCTATGACCATCAAGATCTTCCCTTCGAAAGACTGGTAGCAGAATTGCGGCCCGAACGTCTACTCGGTCGTAGCCCGCTTGTCCAGGTTTTGTTTCAGCTACTGAATTTTTCAGAAGGAGGTTTGGCATTGCGGGATTTAGAGGTATCGCTTCTACCCTCGCCTCGTCAGCGAGTACGATTTGACCTAGAGCTACACCTTTGGCAGAAACCAAAAAATCTCGGCGGTACTCTTGTCTATAGCAAAGACCTTTTTGATCCATCGACGATAGATCGAATGTCTCAGCACTTTGTGACATTGCTGGAAGGCATCGTTTCGGTACCGGATCAGCGAATCCGTGAACTGCCGCTTCTAACTGCGGCGGAACGCCATCAGTTGCTGGTGGAGTGG
>CAIOHR010000266.1 GCA_903858115.1 uncultured Pirellula sp.
CCGAATCGCGATCAAGTGCAAGCGTGAGTTGTGTCATGTCATTGGAGCCGATCGAGAAGCCATCAAAGCGCTCAAGAAATTCGTCGGCCAGAATCGCATTCGATGGGATCTCACACATCATCACAATCTTAAGCCCGTTTTTGCCACGCTCAAGACCGAAATCCTTCATGATCGCCAACACGGCGTCGGCCTCACCCAAGGTGCGAACAAACGGTACCATCAACTCAACGTTGATGAGACCCATCGTGTCGCGCACAAACTTCATCGCCTCACATTCGAGTTTGAAACACTCGCGGAACGAGTGCGCAATGTAGCGCGACGCACCACGGAAACCGAGCATCGGGTTTTCTTCGGTGGGTTCATAACGCGGCCCACCAATAAGGTTGCGGTATTCGTTTGATTTGAAGTCGGACAATCGGACGATGACTTTCTTCGGCCAGAAGGCGGCGGCAATGGTGGACACACCCTCGGCCAGCTTTTTGACGTAGAACTCTTTTGGCGACGCGTAACCACGCGAGGCGTTTGCCACCTGTGTACCCAGCTCATCAGGCAGCTTCGCGTAGTCCAAGCAGGCCTTCGGGTGAATGCCAATAGTGTTGGAAATAATGAACTCAAGGCGTGCAAGCCCTACTCCTTCATTCGGCAGCTGGGCAAAGTCAAACGCGAGTTGTGGGTTGCCGACGTTCATCGCGATCTTGACTGGGATCGCCGGCATGTTGTCGAGTGCAACGGTCACAACTTCAAAAGGCACCTTGCCTTGGTAAACAAAACCGGTATCACCCTCGCAACAACTTGCGGTGAGGTCTTCACCATCCTTTACCACCTCGGTGGCGTCTTCACAGCCCACAATCGCTGGCACACCCAGTTCGCGCGCGATGATCGCGGCGTGGCAGGTGCGTCCACCACGATTGGTGATGATGGCGGAAGCCTTCTTCATCACCGGCTCCCAGTTGGGGTCGGTCATGTCGGTAACGATGACATCGCCCGGCTGAAACTTATGGATTTCATCGACGCTGGAAATCACCCGGGCCGGACCCGAGCCAACCTTTCCACCAATCGCGCGACCTTCGGCTAATTTTTTCCCGGTACCGTTCAACTTGTAACGCGTGAGCGATCCGGTCTTGAGTTCCTGAGACTTAACCGTCTCGGGACGCGCTTGCAGAATGAACAACCGGCTATCGCCGCCCTCCGCACTTTTTTCTTTTGCCCACTCGATATCCATCGGGCGGCCGTAATGTTTTTCGATGGCCACCGCATACTTGGAGAGTTCTTCCACATCTGCGTCAGTTAAAGAAAACTGATTGCGTTCAGCCACATCAACCGGTTTGGTTTCGACCGACCGGCCAGCCGACTGGGCCTGGGCAAACACCATCTTTTGCGCCTTCGTACCCAACGTGCGACGCAATACCGCCGGCGCTCCGTTTCGAAGACACAACTTGCTGACATAAAACTCATCCGGATTCACCGCGCCCTGCACCACCATTTCGCCCAAGCCATAACTCGACGTGATGAACACCACGTCCCGGAACCCGGACTCGGTATCGAGCGTAAACATGACGCCTGCGGCACCGGTATCGGAGCGCACCATCCGCTGGATTCCCGCGCTGAGTGCAACGTCGGCATGGGCGAAGCCCTTGTGGACGCGATAAGAGATGGCGCGATCGTTATACAACGACGCAAAGACGTGTTTGATTGCATGAAGGACGTTTTCGATACCCTTGATGTTCAGGTAGGTTTCTTGCTGCCCAGCGAAAGAGGCGTCTGGCAGGTCCTCTGCCGTTGCGGATGAGCGCACGGCGAATGAGGCCTCGGGGTCATTCTTGGTCAGCTCGCTGTAGGCTGCCCGAATCTGAGAGTCAAGCTCTGGATGCAAGGGCGCGTTAACCAGCCATTCCCGCACCATCGCGCCCGTCTTGGTGAGCTGGTCAAGGTTGTCCGTGTCCAGATTCACCAGTGCAGCGTTGATCTTTTCGGTCAAGCCGTTATGGGTGAGAAACTGTCGGAACGCGTCGGCTGTCGTGGCAAATCCCCCTGGCACACGAACACCGGCCGCCGAGAGCTGGCTGATCAATTCGCCGAGCGAGGAATTTTTTCCCCCTACGGACGCAACATCGGCCATCCGGCATTGTGAGAGTGGCAGGACCAGCGACGCTGACGACATGGCGGACTCTTTCTGGAAATGTTGCGGTGCAAAAGACGTAAAATTATAGCGGACACAGGTATCCGGTACGCGATACACGTGTCCGATTGATAAATCTTCACAGAGGGCCACCCGTGCCGCATAAGCGTAGCGTATTTTTTGTCTCCGACCG
>CAIOHR010000267.1 GCA_903858115.1 uncultured Pirellula sp.
CATGCCGCAATGCAAAGAGGAGCCGACGGAATTTGATGGATGTGCTTCGCGCAACAACGACCTTCGAAGATGTTCCACAGGATCCGGTCGAAATGCCATCAGGTACTACGATGAGTATAAGGTCCGGCACATCTCTCGCTATTTGCGTGTCCGGGCACGCGCTTCGCCGGCTCGCATCCTCGATTACGGCTGTGGCATAGGAAACAGCGCGCCTCATCTGTGCCGCCATTTTCCCGGGGCGCTGATAGTCGGCGTTGATGTGTACCCCACCTCCATTGAGCACGCACGTGCGCAGTGCCTGTGCCTAGACCAGGTTTCATTCGCACACCTTGGGGACCGCGTTTTTGAAGGAGGCGAACTGTTCGACCTCGCACTCATTTCCAATGTCCTGCACCACGCCGCCCCCTCCACACACGGCGGCATCATGTCATATCTCAAGTCGCGCTTCGCTCCTGTAGGGCAACTCTATATCTTCGAGCAGAATCCACTGAATCCGCTGACACGTTTGGCGGTACACCGCTGCCCCTTTGACACAAATGCCATCCTATTGCAGGCGCGTCAGGCCTGTTCGCTGCTTGATGGTTCCAGCTTTGAGGAGGTGGTAATCCAATACACGTTGTTTGCACCTGCCTGCCTGCGGTTCCTTGGATTTATTGAACGATACATGCACGGGCTCCCCTTCGGTGCCCAGTACTGCGCCCGTGCCACCGCACCGCGACGCGCATAACCATGCTTAACGAACCACAGTCGGGAACAAGAGGCCATCCATGCGAATAAACATCACCGTTCCAGTCCTAAACGAGGAGGACAAGCTGGAGGCTTCGATCAGCCGGGTGGTTCGCTTTGTCGAGGAGCACCTGACGACACACCAGTTTGAAATTGTGATTGCCGACAACGGTTCCTCCGACCACACCCCAGTAATCGGTCGGGAGCTTTCACGACGATATCACTCGGTCAAGTATTTGCGCATCGGCGAACGCGGCCGCGGGCGGGCGTTGTCCCAGGTATGGCTGGCCTCAGATGCCGACATCATGAGTTATATGGATGTCGACCTCTCCTCTGATTTAGAGGATTTTCCAAGGCTGATTCAACCGCTTGTCTACGGCAGAGCGGACATCGCGATTGGTTCTCGCCTACTCCCGGAATCGACCGTCACTCGTTGTTTCCGAAGAGAAATTATTTCCAGGGCGTATAGCACCATCCTTCGGGTTACCTTTCGCACAATCATCCGTGACGCACAGTGCGGATTCAAGGCGGCCACGGGTGCGGCTGTTCGCCATTTAGTGCCGCAGGTTGAGGATTGTTCTTGGTTTTGGGACACGGAACTCTTGTTGTTGGCTGAGAGGCAGGGATTTCGCGTTGAAGAACTTCCCATCCGATGGGTAGAGAGCATGGATAGCCGCGTGGCAATCGTACAAACTGCCCGCGATAATCTTCACGGTTTATATCGATTACGAAAAACCTTTCGCAGGGGCCAGTTCAGTAGCGTTACAACCTCTTTGTCAGCGGGGGGCCCGAGGCCACCTCTAGCAGGCCGTTGACACCCAACATTGTGGTAGAACTTGAACGCCAACGGTAGTAATCGTAGGAATTAGCCGAAAAAGAAAGACCAAAGATCCGGGGATTGCGTTGAGGCGAGAGTCGATATCAAACTTGGAAAGGTTGTCAAAATCGGCTCCCAATCACCACATTAACTCGAAACAGATGAGTGGATGTGAGATATCCGTGGTCTTACCGGTCTTGGTATACACGTCAAAAAATTGTCAGAAATAGCTGGGTAGCGATTGATTTTTTATCGCAGAAATAAATAGGCATAAACTACTTCAATGAATTATATTCAAAATTTTTCTATATGTGTTTTCGGCTAAAATCCCATTCCTTATGCTATCTAGTAATCCTGATATCATTTTTAACGGTTGGATTTTCATGTAGCACATCTACGCAACTCAATAGTCAACAAGAGGCTATTCTCGATGAGATTGTTTCTACGGATGACACTTTTTCGGCGTTGACCCCATCGGATTCTCGGGCTTATTTTATATACACTTCCCCCGGTACAAATATGTTAGCATATTGTACAGAGGATGGTAAAAATGAGGTTAAAATAGTAAAGGGAACCCAAGGCACATGGTCAATCTCGAAATGGTCGCCTAGCCAGCGCTATCTAATATTTCAAATCCGCGAACCAAAGTTCCAGAACTATCCCCGAATAGATTCAGCGAAACGTTCTTGGCTGATGTTGCTCGACGCCTCTAACCATTCAGTTCGTCGTCTGACCTCGTTTGATTCTGTTATTGAGAGCGACCCAATGTGGCTTGATGACACCTCAATCGTGTTTACAACGCTCGAACTAGATCAAGCATCAAGCGTTCCATCTCGGATGTTTTACGACATGCAATCGGGAGACGTTAAACGTTGTGAACAGATGTCGAA
>CAIOHR010000268.1 GCA_903858115.1 uncultured Pirellula sp.
CCACTCCACCAGCAACTGATGGCGTTCCGCCGCAGTTAGAAGCGGCAGTTCACGGATTCGCTGATCCGGTACCGAAACGATGCCTTCCAGCAATGTCACAAAGTGCTGAGACATTCGATCTATCGTCGATGGATCAAAAAGCTCCAGAAGATAGGAAAGGCATCCACTAACGCGATCAGCAGATTCTATCATCGTCAACGATAGATCGACCATGGTCGTGGGAGCGGGTGAGTCTTCCGGCTCGAAAGTCAAACCAGCAGACGAATGCTGTTCCAAAGCAATATGTTTATGGAGGAACATCGCTTGAAATAGAATCGAATCTATCGCATCGACTTGGGATGGGGCTTTTTTGAGAAGCCACTGCAGCCACTCTTCCTTATGTTCGAGTGCTGTCTGAACCGTCTGCCTCGTGCGATGCAGCAACTGGCGAAACGTGACTCCGTCTGGGAGCCGGAACCGCAGTGGAAGTACATCGGTGGAAACTCCAGAATGTCTTTCCAATTCGACTCGATTTCGTCCCTTAAACGGGCAACCTAGAAGGAGATCCGACTCACCACTGTATCGGTAAAGCAACGTTTGCCAGGCAGCTAATGTCACATCGAAGAACGTCGCGCCCTCCACCTGCGCAAGGTTGCGAATTTGCTGAGCGAGTTGAGGCTTCAATTCAAAGAAAATGTGCCCGTTTTCCCCTGTTCGTAAGGTCGACCTCGAGTAATCGGTCGCCAGATTAAGCATCGGTCGGGCTCCCATGTCTTTTTTCCAGTAACTGAGTCCCTCGTCTTGCGCAACAATCCGCATGGCGCCTCGATCTAGCACCGAGGGTTCACTACTAACAAAACCATGCCTGACGCTGACGGGTAGTACACCCATGCTGAGCTGTTCGTATGTCGCTCCATAACGCGAGGCGTGCGTCTGCCCAGACAACCCGATTCTTTGGCTTTCAAGATCACCTTCTGACTGCATTAAACGGGCCTTCTCTCAACCGGATTTAGCATTAATGATACTATCCGCACTGCCTGAGCAGAAACGAATCGAACTCTAAACTGGAAGGACATATGCAATTTTCTTTTCCCAGAAACCGAAAAGCTAGGGAATTCATTGGAGTTTGAGAGAATTCAGACCTGAATAGTCGTTGCAATTCATACGACATACAGAACCTGAAAGAGCAATAGCGGCAAGCAAGCCTATCGCTGAGAAAGCGATACATCTCAAACGGCATGGCAAGGGGTACCCTGTCTATGGCAACGTCCTTTTCCCGTGTAGAAGCCAGCCTAACGGTGTGCATCTCACAAACACCATGTACGTTGCGATATAAAGAACGAACCCAATATCGTGATCGCGAGCTTGATCCGGGCAATAAATCGCCCACCGCCGCATGATCTGCTCCATCGCTTGCAGATAAAGCGGCCGTGGATCATTCAGCCAAATCGTGCTCCAACGGTGCTTTGTCATATACACAGCATGTACACAGGCGAATTCGAAAGATCGACTGAATCATTCGAATTTCGATCAATCGAATGCGCTCTCGACGGGAGCCTCTGGCGTGCGTTTTGCAGCCAACTCCTGCTGGACGCGGGGTGGCAACTCGACTCGAAGCAACAGCACATCGCGGCCGCACATCAATAAATTGATCAGGAAAACAATTCCCGACAATGCGGCAAGCAAAACGAGAGCGCGAGCGTTTACCGAAGAGAACCCACCGGAGTCGAGTTCACTGATCGTCCAGGAAACGAATAAAAACTGGTGCCAGCCGTAGTCGAATGAACGGAAATCATGGAGCGCCAAGAGAATGAAGTATGGCAACAGCGGTACCAATGCAAACAAAAACGCTTGCATCAACAACCCCAAGAAAGGCCGTCCGACAATATGTCGCGGCACTGTCATCATGATCAGTCTAGTCAAACCCGTATAAAATATGAAGTAACTCAGCGCAGCCACCCCAACGGCGATAGTCTCTTCCTCTTCCTGGTAGGCCGCCGAGTACAAAGGAAAAGCATACGCAAATCCGATGATACCAATCACGATACTTGCAAAAACAGAAGTCAAAAAAACGTAAGCTAAACCCGCTCCTGGATAAAACCACGTTAGCGAACATTGCCCCAGAAGCGTGCGAGGTAAAGTCCGCTGAGCTCGCGGTGACAGGATACCTCGCTCCGATACGCAGAGTGCTCCAACAATCAAAAAGATCGCCAGCAACACCGAATAGATCCAGACCCAATGCCCCGCCGTTTCGGTTGTCACCACCACCCATGCACACCAGAAAAAGATCGTCCCAATCCAAACTAGGAATCGACTCCGAACCGCTACCGCATGATTCTCACTTGGGAAATCGATTGCCGCTGCGCTGCATTGCATACATAGCGGCACGGTTGTCAGCGCGATTGTTCCGATGGACACAATCACTGGTGCGTTCACCCACGACATCATCGGAAAGGAATAGACAAACGCAATCGTTGCCGCACATACCAAGTAGAAAAGGACTAACTGCATTCCTAAAATAAAAAGATTCGAGAACACCTGCAAGAATCGTTGACGAGATACCGTCGCGATCATGATAGCAATCGCCGACAACACCACCGAAGCAATGACCATAAAGTACAGGTAGATCAGAATGGTACTTACACTGATTCCACGAAGCAAATACGTGATGACGATGCACGGTAACATCGCGGACAGGTAGATGGCAATCTGAAGACATGCTGAGGACATCTTCCCTTGGACGATCTGCTTGGCCGATAATCCAGAGATACTGACCAATTCAAAGGTCCGACTCTCGGCCTCGAGCATCATCGATCGATAGGCACTAAAGGGAATGACGAGAATGAGTGGGAATGACAGGATCACAAAGTATCCAGTCAACACCAGCAAGCCACCCGGCAGATAATACGCATTTGGCAGTTGAGAGAAGACGGAATACATCGTCCATAGCAGCACTGCTACCAACGTGATCCCAAAACAAATCACAAACTGATTGGAGTTCAGCGACTGCCTCGCTTCTTTGACCACAATCGGATTGCTTCGTTCGCTCCACCAATCCCAGGCTTGCTGCCAACCTTGAGCGGATGCCGTGGTGAATCGTTCGATCAAAGCCGTCTGACGCTCCAGTGGCGGTGGTGTCGTACTCTGACTCATTGAACCGCTCCCGTCGTGATGCGCATGAATACATCTTCCAATGTTTGGCCTTCCGTCGAAAACTCGATCACCTCGAATCCTTCATTCACCATCGCGCGCAACAATGCCGCTTGGTCTCGATCAGATTTGGCTCCGAGGATCTGACAACGGACCATCGTTCCGTCGACGGCGACTGCGTCAACTCCATCCTGCACCGAAAGCCACTCCATCAATTTATGTTGCTGTTCAATGACCTTCATTTTCAAATTGGTATGAGGCATGAGCCGGTTCTGTATCTCCTGTACGGTCCCACTCACAATCATACAACCGCGTTCGATGATCCCTAAGGAATCGCACATTTCTCCCAACTCGCTCAAGATGTGGGACGAAATTAATAACGATGTCCCTTCGGCCGCCAACCCGAGTACCATTTGACGCAATTCGATACGCGCTCGTGGATCCAGACCATTCGCAGGTTCATCCAGTATCAAAACGGCTGGCCGATGAATCATAGCTCGCCCGAGACAAAGCCGTTGCCGCATTCCTTTAGAGAGCCCTTGTATCGACTTCTCTGCAATCTTGTCCAAACCTGTGTATCCCAACGTGTAGCGAATCGCCTTCATACGCTCACGTCCGACCAATCCATAACTGCGTGCAAAGAAGTCGAGATACTCCAAACAGTTCATGTTGGGATAAGTCCCGTAATCGTCGGGCATAAATCCCATACGTCGCCGCACCCGGTCTGGATCGTTGATGACGGAAAATCCATCGATCAACGCATCCCCATAATCTGGGGTGTCCAACGTGGCGAGGATCCGCATGGTCGTGGTTTTGCCAGCGCCGTTGGGGCCGATGAATCCGAAGACTTGACCTGCATTCACGTGAAACGAGACGTCGTTTACTGCTTTCGTCTTGCCGTAGAATCGAAACAGCCGCCGGAGCTCGATCATTGGATGATTCGATGGCACTACCACTTATGGACTCCTGTAAGGATATGCAGATTCTTCTCTATTGCGAAAACTTCCGAAGGGAATGGAGTCTCTACGACCAATTCATGTCGACTCACCATGAAATAGCCGTAGCTATCCAATCGATTCAGCGTCGTTCGTACATTGAGAACAGGGCCAAGAAAGTCTTCGTGCGAAACAGTTCCGCCTCCCGCCCAGAATCGAGCTCGCCCCCTCGGGCGATTCGTCGAGTCCACTTCTTTCGGTGCTTTTGGCGTGAATGCCGAAGTCCATTGAATCAATCGATCGCTCAGTTTATCCAGCTCTTCACCCTGCGCTTTTGCTGTCGCTCCTGCCTCCAAGCCTTCGGCCACAAAGTACTTTTGGTTCGCATCTTTTACGATTATGAGCTCGATGGGATGCTTCGAAGTATTCGTTACTTGAACGGCGTTTGCCTCGTTCTCTTCGATTTTGATCGGCATCGAATATTGCTCTAACGGATGGGCCACAATCAACTGCTGCTGCGCGCGTGGAAGCATCCAGTACTTCAAGGTCTGCTTCCCGTTTTCGAAGAAGAGATGCCCTTGAACATTGCTCCTTACGTCTTGTTGATAGCCAGTCGCTGCATCTGTTCTCAATGGGTTGAGCAATGCCTTGTCAGAAAACTCCAGTCCCGATCGAGGAGGAGCACCGCTCGAATACGACTGACGCGACCAAACAAACCCTTGCTTTGAAACACTGTCGTAATACTGCAACGACGCAACCCGCCCTGTCGTCCCACGTCCCTCGATAAAGACGTTGACGATCAGCACGAATACGGACATCGTTACTGAGAATGCGGGAATCAAAAACAACAACAGCGTTTGCCGACGAAGCCTGCGGGCAATCAGGATCATCACCGGCCCAACGATCAACAGGATCAAGACAATTAACCCCGTGAAAAAAACGATGGGCGTCGTTCCCACACTCTCTACCAAGTTCTTCCAAAACCACTCATAGTCCACGTCGTCATCGTAAAAAATCGTACTGACCGGGTGGTGGCGACTTTCCGAAAGTAGCTGAGTGAAGACGGCTTGGTTGAGTATTTTCCCGCTTCCGCCCTCCACAGAATCAATCACGATCTGCCCACCACCATGGGATCGCCGGAGACAGTACTTTTCTCCATTGTGCAGAAGATTTCCCCATCGGTGGTCAGGTGACATTGGTTCGCCCCCGGAAGTAAACATTTGATCAATCGTCAATCGATCCACTTCGGAAGAACCATGGACAACAATTGTTCCTCCTGCCATCGCATACTGAGACAGAGCCTCACGAGCTTTGGCGTTAAGCCCAGACAGAACAATCGCTGGCACGCAAACCGCATCATACGACATGTAGGATCGCCAATCTTCGAACGCCGAGGCTGGATCCCTCTTCGTGATAGGAACCGCTTGGTATTGATTCAACGGATTCGCATAAGGGTTCGCTTTGTCGGTGGCCTTCAAAATCAATGAGTCTGCATAATTTGATTGCGAATACTCCAGCAACTGAACGGTTGTTCGCTGGGAATTGGCGGACGAAATGACCGGCTCTCCTTGCTGTATGTTTCTGCCATTCTCAAAGATATCGATAGTCCAAGCACAATACGCATCTCTACGGACGATTGGAATGGTAGCAGTCCCGTTGAATTGGCCTGCTGGTATCTCAACCTTGGCATGAAAAGCCATAGAACTATCGCCGAGCGAGCCGATGTACAAAACGACATCCAACTCCCGGTCAACAGCACAAACAGTCCTGGCTGGAACAGAATTGACCGAGATCTCTACTTGCTGAACCGTCGCACCATTGCGATCTGGCAATGGAGAGGCAGAAACTCGCAGCGATGGCATGCCACTATATTTGCGAGTAACAAACGTCTGAGCCTGAGCCGTCAAAATCAAGTTTGTAATGACGAAGTATAAAGTAGCGCTTTGAATGCATCGTTGAAACGCAATACGAACATTGGGCAAGTGATTCACGTGGCTTACTCTTTACGGGGAACGATTTGCGGTGGCAAACGGTCTCCTGCGAATGGTGACTGTGGCTGTTGTTTGGATGAATCCAGGATTTCTCCCAAAATTCCGAACAGGTTACACACCAGAAAAATTACCGCGGACAACAAAACAAAGATACAAGCGATCACACCCATCAAGGCTAGGACAATCAAGAGTGTCCGATCGATGGTGTTTTGCATATAAACGGAAATGCCAACCGCGATGAGAATCATCACGACAAAAATCCAACGTAGGGAAAACGCCGGCAGGAATGGCTGAGGCGAAACATTTTCGTCTGCTTGGAGCATGGCTCGACCTTATAGAGAATGGATGTTGGTTCGCATTCTACTCGATCCTACATGAGCTAACCATTGACCTCTTCACCGGCCCAACGATTTCACCATTGGATGAACGCAAGCAACAGAAACACCGTTCTAACCAAGTGAACCTAGCACGGCCAAAGCAAGCAGCCGAAGCGAAGCGCAACTACCATTTCGTTTGCTTTCGAGAACTTTTTGGGAATTCTTGTCGGACCAATGATCCGGTTGGGTATTCGTGACATAGGCGAGCTTTAGGTTTTTTGGGGAACGAATAGGTTTCGCCCGTATAGTACAGCATTCCGTCCGCTTAAGCTGGCTTATCACAACAATTTGACTGGGAAGAGCAGTTACCGCAATGGACTGAAGAGGCACGAACATCGCTACCATGTTTATGACCCGCGACATTCCCTATCGAAATATGGCTTGGCTTTAATGTTCACTTCCTGCGGCATCTTGCATTCGCATCGATTAGGAAACACGGTTTCGCTTTCAGGACACCGTCCATTGATAATTCACATCAGGGCCTTATCGTAACGAACACCAAATCGAGTAGCGGCGCTCGAGGAGGAACCTATGGCTACATCAGCCCGGAGCTTCGGCTATTTGGGTTACGTGTATCTTGCGAAAGGAGATATCCCACAAGCTATTCGAGTATTTGAGGAATCCAAGAAACTTCGAAAGATGCTCTACCGCGAAAGATCCGGTGATCCTGAATATCGCTTTCAATACGCGCGCGGATTGGGTAATTTTGGCCTGCTCGAACGCAACTACAGCGGCAAAATTACTTTTGCTATGGAGCAACTTGATGAAGAGAGAAAACTGCTGAAAGATCTCAAAGAGGACTTTCCGGAAGTCGCGAGCTTTGGAACGGACCTTGCAGATACGCAAAACATGCTGGCTGAGATCTATCTGATCGCGGCGATTGGCGACCCGCTACGTGCCGATGAGTATCGAAAACAAGCGAGCGATGCAGCCAACTCAGCCAGTCTCATCTGACCATGGTTCCAATGCGGCCGGTCACTTCGACGCATTGGAATCAGACGTTTCTGTCGCGAAGCTCGGATTGAAGACGATTCATCCGCAGGTTGCGATGCAGCTTCTAGCTATTGTTTTTGTTTCTTAGGCTTGTTGCGACTAGCAGCTTGATCTTTCCATTTGGAAATGCGAAGCTGCCGACCCACGACCCACGCTTGTCCAAGCGTCTTGAAGACCTCGCGCGGCATGCCGGCGGGCAAAAAGACGCTGGTAAATTCGTCGTAGATCGTGATCTGCCCGATCAAGTTCGAATCTAAGCCGATCTCGTTTGCAATCGCTCCGACAATATTGCCTGGACGCACGCCGTGCGTTCGTCCGACTTCGAGGCGAAAACGCTCACGTTCATGCTTCTCGATGGAATCCCCGAGGTCCATATCCCTGCGAGGTCTGTCTTTGCCAGCTCGGCCTTCGAATCGTGCACCTTCGGGCCTTGCACTGTCGGAACGCGCACTGTCGGAACGCGCACCCTCGGAACGCGCACCCTCGGAACGTGAATCACGCTCAGGACGAGATCGTTCTCTAACGTTTCTTGGGTTGTTCTCGGATCCATCCGCAAATCGTTCGTCTCGTCGATTGCGATCGCGACTCGCTCCACCTCGTCGTTCAGGCTCCGCTAGCAGGAATGGTTTGTTGTTTAACGATAGCACAGCGAGAGCTGTTGCAATCTTTGCTGCATCGACCGTTTGATCTGCCATGCATTGCGTGATCACTCGCTCCATCGCACTGAACTCTGTGCTTGCGATTGCTGTTTCAGACAATGCGGCTGCTATCTTGGACTTGAATCGCTCGACTCTCGTCGCGTTTACCTGGCTCACGCTCGGTACATCCATGATTTCCAATCGCTGCCGTGTCGCTCGTTCCAGTTCTCGCAGGAACCCTTGCTGGCGTGGAGTTAGCAGAAGTATGGCTTCACCATCCCTGCCAGCTCGGCCAGTACGACCGATTCGATGCACATAAGCTTCCGAGTCGAATGGAAGATCGTAATTGATTACGTGAGTAATTCTCTGTACGTCCAAACCTCGCGCAGCGACATCCGTTGCGACCAGAATGTCGAACGCTCCTTGCTTGAGTTGTTCGATACATCGTTCGCGTTGCGATTGTGCGATCTCTCCGTTGATTGCAACGGCTGAGTATCCGAGCTCTTGCAGACTTTCGGCCAACTCGACGGTCGCCACGCGGGTCTTCACAAAGATAATGGTACCGTCCGTGGGCTCTGTTTCTAGAATACGATGCAGCGCCTCGAACTTTCGTTTCGGTTCCGCTAGCACAAATCGTTGGCGAATCGTTGCGGCAGTCCGTTGCTGGACATCAATCGACACGACGTGCGGATCCTTCAGATGTCGATCTGCGATCTCGCGAATCTGATGAGGCATCGTCGCGGAAAAGAGAGCGATTTGTACGTGGGGAGGAGATTGCTCCAACACCCAACGGACATCATCTACAAATCCCATTCGCAGCATTTCGTCCGCTTCGTCGAGTACCAAGCATTGAAGACCATCCAGCGAAAGTCGATTCTCCCGCATGTGATCCATGACTCGTCCAGGGGTACCAACCACGATGTGGGCACCGCGACGTAGTGCCTGGATTTGTGTCGAATAGGAACTGCCACCGTAAATTGGTGCGATTCTCAAGCCACGCAAATGTTGCCCGTATTTCTCGAACGACTCGGCTACTTGAATAGCTAGCTCGCGCGTTGGAGTAAGGACAAGCACTTGAGTGTTCGGGTTATTCACATCGATTCGGCAAAGCAGTGGCAAGGCGAATGCAGCGGTTTTCCCAGTGCCTGTTTGTGCTTGGCCCAACACATCCCGCCCTCGCAGCAGTTCTGGAATCGTTCCCGATTGGATACCGGTAGGGATGGTGTAACCGGAGGATTCGAGGGCTTGGCAGATTTCTGGGCTCAGGCCTAATGCCTGAAACGCGGACTGTACAACAGCAGCGGACTGTACAACAGCAGCGGACTGTACAACAGCAGCGGTTTGTTCAATAGATGCGGATGGTTCCACAACAACGGATTCTTCTAAAACGATTTCATTCATAAGTCAGCAAAGGTCAATCAGACAGTCGTCTAATGAGTATCATATATGCCCTCTTCCATCCGTCCAATCAACGCAATAGGACGAACGAAACAGCATTCCTGCGAATACGGTCTTCAGAGAGCCGAACCAATCTTCTCCACGGGATCACAGCAGTCGAAATAACCGCATCCCCGCTAGAGAAGCACCGTCAAAAAGGAAAGTGGGGTTCGACTCAACGACTAAAACGAAGGTTTCCTGAGGAAACTCACACAGGTTGACACGAGAACCATTGCCTTCCGAGCTTGATTTCTGGGTGAAATACTAAGTCCAACCTCCTTATTCTCCAAGACATAAAATAGAGAAGTCAGGAAAAAAAGAGCGGCCGGATCGTCCCGGCGTGAAATTGGTCGCTTCGATTCAATGCGACGGATTGAATCAAAAACAATGCCTTTACTCCTCTGGTTTCGGCAAGTCGCGGTCATTTCGTAGCTTCTCGGCAAGACATAGGACGTGACCATCTGGGTCGGTTATCTCAAATTCCGACAAACCATAGAACATTCGTTCCAGTCTGCGATGTACGATTCCGTCAGATACAAATTGCTCATAGAGCGTGCGTAGCTGACCACCCTCCAATCGCAAGTATACATCCCAGGAGTAAGGCTTTCTCTCAATAGCCACACGTCCTGGCTCCAACTGAAGCATGATCTCAGTCTCACCGTGACGCAAAATGGCAAAAGAATGTGGTGGTGCGTCTGGAAAAGGATCGCTCTCGAATCCCAATGCAGTTTCGTACCAAAGCATACTGCGCAGAACGTCGCACACTTTCAGAACAGGAACAGTTTGAAAAATACGCAATGGCACGATTACCTCTTTTGTATGAATACATCTTTTCGCACGAAGACTTGCTGTTGCTGTTCTCGCCCACTCAACTCTGATTCGGTCTGATCTATTCACTCATTCAGATGGGGATCGCATACCTGGACCTGTGGATTTGCTTCGGAGACGCGGAATTGCTTTGAGCAGTTGCTGCCATCCATCTGAACTGACATTCGTACTTTGTACATGGATTGCTTCGAGTCTTGGCAACGTTGCCAAGACTGCTATCGATTGATCGGTGATCGATGTTCCTGCCAACCAAAGAGTTCTCAACGTTTTATGATCTCTCAGAGATGCAACTCCCTTGTCTGTTACACTGCAATTTGATAGATCGAGTTCTTGCAAACGAGGCATCTTGGAAAAAGATTCGATCGAACTATCGGTTACCTTGCTGGACTCGACATTCAATCGGACAATGTCCCAATCGACACCTTGCTTCACCCAGGCATCGTCGTCGACCTTCGAAAAGGAAACGTCGATCGAATCCCAGTTGCGTTTTCCTGACAATGAATCGAGCAACCATGAGGAATCGACATCGCACCGGCTCAACACCAACTCATTTCTATTCGCAAATGGCAAGTAGGAGTTACCGGACCGCGGCCCTCGTCTCAGATGATCGAAATACGATTTCATTATCAACTCATCCTCGTTAGGCTCGAAGACGATTGGTGAGCCACGACGGTAGATACTGTCCAAGTGTTTGGCTATTTGAGTCTTACTCGCCGTGCTGTTCTCCATCCAATAATGAGCCAACCCGCACGCTTGACTGTAGCGAGGTGCAATATCCTCCATAGAACGAAATCGAATTCCATTCGCAGACCCGAAGGCGTCCCAAGGGAACCACATCTGATCTCGCAGAAACCGAAATCGTCCCGCTTGGAGCCTACTCGAATCCCAGCCTCCGATATCGATCAATACCGATGCCCCCATATCTCGAAGGGAAAGAGACTCCATATAAAGTGCGATCCCCTCAGCAGCCCAAAACCCTCCCGTTTGGTCAGCATCGAATTGAATGGGAAGCGAAGACGATTCAATAAAAAACTGATGCGTGAGCTCATGCACCATCGTTGTAAAAGAACGTCGGTCTTCCATGTAAAAGAAACAGGCCTTTGCATTCTGATGGTAATAGCCCGTCGATACCGCAACATTCCGCACTTGCGATTGCAAGGCCTTGAGGTAGTTTTCTTTGTTTCGAAAGATGATTACCTGAAAAGGACCCGCTGGGTTCGATCGATAGTCAGGCCCTACGGTGGAAGAAGAACTCCAATACGAATAAAAAAGCTGCTTCCAAATGGCATACGTTTGTTCACAGATCTCGACAATGTCACTCGTATCGGATTGCTTGGTTTGAAAGGCAATTTCGAAATTGGGTGACAACACTAATTGATAGCTCGACGCGGGCCATTGCGTTATCGGATGTGGACCTTTCGTGCCAGTCGGAGCTCGCTTCGGTTGCAAGATATCTCCGGCAGGAGACCAAGCTGCTTTACTTGAGGGAGTCAGTTCTGCGAATCCGGACGCTAACCAACGGAGTCCATACGCTTCGCTCCACTCGCGACGCGATTCTAGCTCTTCCGCCGATCGTTCGATTTCTCGCTGCATCTGTTGAACGAATTGCTGAAATTTGACTCGCTCCTCGGGGGCTGCGAACGCTTGGTCGAGCAAAAGCGAGATTCGCTTTGCATTGCTCTTGGATCGTGGCATCAAGAAACGTTGACGACCGTCGGCGGGGATCTCGAGGATCGCACGAGCGGACTGCAGAAATGCGTAGCCTGGGTGTTTTGCATCTTGGGATTGAGGCAATGCTACCAGCCATTCGTAGAACGGTTGACTCGATTCGAACGGTAGAAGCGTTTGCGCGCAGGATGTGCGAACTCCCAAACTCGATACAATCACGTACGCCGTGAAGACGATGGAGATGGATTGCATTCTTTGCACGAGTGGCGAGCCTAGTCGGAGTTGAGAAATCGTCTTGTGGGCAGAAAACGCGTCGTCAAACCGGAATTGCCGACGTGGAACTTCATCCCCATCTATCTAGTGTAACCCATAACGAATCCTCGTGAACAAACCTCCTCTTCGATTGATGCTCTGTACTTCTTCGATGGAAGGGGGAGGAAGCGAAAAACAGTTGCTCTACTTGCTTCAAAAATTGGATCGCAGTCGATTTTCCCTTTCTCTTTATATGTTCTATGCGTCGGGCAGTTTGCTCTCCGAAGTTCCCGACGATGTACCGATCACCGCGTATTGGTCAGACCACCAACCACCGCGATGGAATTGGCCGGGACGAATTCATCGCCACCAGATTCGGCATTTGGCAAATACGCTTACCGAACAGAAAATCGATGTTGTTTACGATCGATTGTTCCACATGACGATGGTGACAGGACCTGCGACCAAGCGTGCTCGCGTACGGCGTGTATCGACCATCGTATCCCCCCCCGAGTTCGATGTCGTACGTAGTGAGAAACGCTGGCTGCGTTGGAAGAAAGAATCGTTGCGAAGGTCGTATCAAAACGCAGACGCGTTGTTGGCGGTTGGTTCAGGGACTGCCGACAGCGCATCAGAATTTTATGGTATCCCTCGCGATCGTTTTCAAGTCGCCTCCAGCCCGGTGGATGTCGCGCGTATCGATCATGACGGCAGTCTCGCATGGGAAGGAATACCTCTTCGGTCCGATCGTAAACAAATCGTCGCGATTGGACGACTGAGCGACGAGAAGGGACATCGCTTCTTGATTCAAGCGGTAGCACAATATCAACGCGAGGCATTGTTGGATTTCGCACCGCCAGTGGATTTGCATCTCGTAGGAGATGGTGTATTGCGACGCGAGTTGCAGAGTTTAGCGGAGTCCTTGGGGCTCGGAGATTCCGTATTCTTTCATGGCCATTTATCCAACCCATTCCCATTGCTGAAGCGATGCGATTTGATGGTGCTCCCCTCGCTCTACGAAGGAATGCCGAACGTCTTGCTGGAAGCGATGCTATGTCGAGTGCCGATCCTGGCGACGAATACAGAGCAAGGTGCAGGCGAGTTATTGCGCAAACATCCATTAGGTAGTTTGGTGGCCAAAGGCAATGCTTCCGAGATGGCTAACGCGATTCGACATCGCTTTCAACATCCCAGCGAATGGCTTGAGCGTCTGGACTCCGCACGCCAATATGTGATCAACAATCACAGCATGGAGCAATGGATCTGCCAAATGAGTTCTGTTTTTGAGAATGTATGCGGTTTGTAATCGCTGGCCGACCTAAGATGGACTGCTCTCGAGCCGATGCGTGGGAACGGGACGGCCGGGGCGAAAGCACTGAAGCGTTCTTGTCGTTTCCGTAATACCAAATTCTTGGCAGACGGATCGAAGCGTTCTTTGAATCGTCTCTGTCAATGTCTCGGGATCGACAGCAACTCTCGCATTGATTACCAAGTCCGCCGTCTTGACAGAAGCTGCGGATCCAATCGAAAGCTGGGGAGCGGACGAACTGCTAACAATATTGGCGACCGCAAACTTTCCTTCCGTCATGCCGATCGCCTTCAAGTGGGCTACTTCCGCCGAATACTGAACCAACTCTACATTCACACGTTCCAGCAATAGCAGAAGGAAAGTATCCAGTTCGAAACTGCTTTCCGACGTCAAGATGACCTGTGCATTGAGCCAACCCAGTTCCGCTTCACCCTCGGCGTAAACATCGTAGTCCACGTCCATGGCTTTGGTACCAAAGACTCCTTGCAGGTCCAGGTATTCACAAAACGAATCAAACCCTTGCCCCGAGGTGGCGGACATCTTCAAGCACGGAGTCCCTGGAAACTGACTTTCGATCAACGTGGTCAGTTCACTCACGGCGGCTTCGCTCAGCTCATCAATCCGATTGATGATGACAAAGTCAGCTTCTTCAATCTGCTTTCGAAAAATGTATTCCGCTTGCGGAGAGAAGCCGCCTTTGCGCGTGCCTTGAAGAATCTTTAGTCCGTGACTCGGCTTGATGATGACACCATAGGGAGCGATGTCAAAGGGAACGGAATAGACTTGTTGCAAAGGCCGAATCACGGTAGCGACTAGATCCGTACAGCTTCCAACGGGTTCCGCAATGACGATATCCGGGCGCTGGCTTTCGCTGAGTCGTTCGACGGTTCGTGTGAGTTCGTTAAAGTTGCAACAGAAGCACGAACCTGCAACTTCGCCGACATCCAACCCTTGCGAACGAAGCAGGTTGGTATCGACCAAATCGGTCGCTTGATCGTTCGTGACGATCACGACACGCTTTCCCAATGCCAAATAGTGCTTGGCCAACCTCGACACCGTGGTGGTCTTCCCGGCACCCAAGAATCCGCCAATCATAATAAAGCGAGGGTTGTCTGACATTCGAAGCCCCTTGGTAAAAATGCGATGATTGCAAAAGACAATTAATCGCTCGTTCTAACGAAGATCAGAATGACCGGCAAGCCTCCGGTGTCAACTTGCCAGTGAAAACTTGCCAGTGAAAACTTCGAGCACCAGCGAATCATCCCTCGATTTGCCCTATTTCTTCGGCGTGGGGATCGGGATCCCGAGCTCGCGCATCAGCAGCTTCATGTCCTCCCACGTCAGCCGTTTCGCATCGGGATTACGAAGCAGATAGGCTGGGTGGTACGTTACCAACACTTTCGCACCACGATAATGATGGAATCGACCTCGAAGACGGCCTACACTTTCCGTGCTCTTGAGCACCGCTCGCACCGCAACGGAGCCCCAACAAACGATGTACTCGGGACGAATGGTCTCCAGTTGTGTTTCGAAAAACGGGCGGCAATTCTCAATCTCGCCGTCGGTTGGAGTGCGATTGTTGGGAGGTCGGCATTTGAGAGAATTCATGATAAAGACATCTGACCTTTGCAGCCCAGTTGCCGTCAGAATCTTGTCCATCAGTTGCCCTGCGGCACCGACAAAGGGCTCTCCGGAGCGATCTTCTTCTGCCCCAGGCGCCTCTCCGAACATGACCAATCGAGCATTGACAGGCCCAACCCCAAAGACAGTTCGCTGACGCCGACACACGATATCGGTGCATTTGCGACACGCGTCCACTTCGCTCGCCAGTCCTTGAAAACGCCCTTTTCGATCTTCGGCAGAAAGGCTATCGGTCTGCCAATTACCGGGCAACGGTAGGCTGTCAAGGTTCAGTGGTTTGGCGACAGTCGCAGGTTTCTCGCCCTCGAGATTCGCTGAGTTCGCCATCGGAGGCGATTCTCGAACCGCGGAAACATCGGCCGGCGAAGGGGTTGTTGCTGGAGTCAAACCTTGAGGTTGGATCGAACTGGGCAGGAGTTGCAATTCCATGGCCGCCTCGAGGCCGGATTCGATCGCCAGAGCATCCAACCAAGCGATGGCTTGTTTGGTACCGGTGTCCGTGGCAGCGGGCAAACGGGTGAGCCCACAGCGTTTCCAATGCTCCAAAAGTTGTTTTGCAGCTGTATTCGACCACGCATTCATAGCAATGTCTGTGATTTTTCAACGTGAGAGCCGCATCGCGACGACTTTAAACGGGGAAAGTCTCTCCCAAGAATTACGATTGCAGACTACCATAGCAGGTTTTCCATTCAGATCCACCCAACGGCTCCACAATGCCAATTCCCCGTGTCGCAATCGTCGGCCGTCCTAATGTCGGCAAAAGCTCCATTTTCAATTGGATCGATGGCCGCCGTCTGTCTATTGTCGAAGACACCGCCGGAGTTACCCGGGATCGCTTGACAACGCTGGTCGAACACGAAGGTCGACACTTTGAGCTGATCGACACCGGCGGAATGGGAATCGAAGATGTCGATAATCTTACGAAAGAAATCGAAGCCCAAATCGAAAAGGCCATCGACGACGCGGATGTGCTCCTCTTCGTGGTCGACACGCGAGCAGGTCTACTACCTCTCGACGAAGAAGTAGCCTATCGACTGCGCAAGATCGACAAACCCATCGTGCTTGTCGCGAACAAAACAGATAGTCCGTCGCTCGATGCAAATGCAGAGGAGTTCCGAAAACTGGGACGAGGCTGGCTAACGTTGGTAAGTGTTCAGCAGAATCGAAACAAAGATGTGTTGCTCGACCTCATCGTTCAACGTTTGCCTGACATGGCTTTTGACGCTGAAGCGTTGGAAGCGCCCGTGATGAAGGTGGCCATCGTCGGTCGTCGCAATGTAGGCAAGAGCACGTTTGTCAATTCGCTCGCCAAGACAGAGCGGATGATCGTCAGCGAAGTTCCCGGAACAACCCGCGATAGCGTCGACGTGAAGTTTGAACTCGATGGGCATAAATTTATGGCTATCGATACGCCAGGTTTGCGACGCAACAAAAGCGTCAAGACAGACATCGATTGGTACGGGGTTCACCGAGCACAGCGTAGCATCCGTCGCGCGGATGTTGTTTTGCTGTTCTTCGATTGCAAACAACAAATGAGCAAAGTAGACAAGCAGCTTGCTCACTATATCTCCGACCAATTCAAGCCGTGTATCTTCGTTGTGAACAAATGGGACCAACTCGCGGGCCAAATGCCAACCGAGCGCTGGGTTCGTTACGTTCGTGAAACGTTCCCGACGATGGCTTATTGTCCGATCGGATTCGTCACGGGGCAAACCGGGAAGAACGTAAAGGCATTGTTGAACCATGCTCAGATGCTATTCAAGCAGGCGAACGAACGCATCACAACCGGGCAGCTCAATCGACTGATCAAGGCTGCTGTCCACAAGCACGAGCCGCCATTGTATCAGCTTAAGCGCCCGAAGATTTACTATGCGACGCAAGTGTCCGAAGCACCGCCGAGCATCGTCGTTGTCTGCAATCAGCCGCAAGGGTTCACAGCGCCCTATCAACGATATCTGCTGGGCTTCTTGCGTGATCATTTGCCATTCGGCGAGATCCCGATCAAGTTGTATCTCCAAGCGCGAGCGAGAGATGATTCCCGAGATGAAATCAACGAAGAGCCTGCCGCGGAACTGCCGTATGAGGATTCGCATGCGGAAGATGAACTGCACGATGAAAACGATTTGGATGCAGACGATGCCGATGACGAATATGAGGACGACGAATCAGACGATGAATCGTACGAGAGCGATTCTTACGAAGACATCGAGTACGACACCGACGATGATGCCGTAGAAGGGGAAGTCGACGGCGATATCGAAAACGAACTCGATCCCGTGGACTATGAAGATATCGAGCTAGAGTTGCCCGAGACCGAAAACAAAGATCGCAATTCGGGGACAATGTAGCCTCGTCGATAATGCAATGCTATTTACTTTTCTTCTGCTTTGTCGTTTGCACGCGAATTTCGTTTGAGCCGTTGGTGTTTTTCCGATCGGGTGTGCATTCCCCAAAGGAGTGACTCGTCTTGTTCGTAGCGTTTCCCGAGTGTCAGGGCGGTCATCGCCTTGGCCAGCTCGAATCCTAGGTAAAAGGCGTGGGAGGAATCTACGTTTCGGGATTGTGGTAGCGACATTAGTTCGCGCATCATCTCAAAGGGATCGTCGCCGCGAATGTGGACTCCCGCGCTGATCAAATGAATCTGCCGATCATCGATCATGATGCGATAATTGTTATCTTTGATCCCCATAGCAAACTGCTCAATCGATCGCTCTGTGTAGTTGATAGGTTGTGGGTCGCGAAGTATCACTAGCCGTTCTTCTAAATGCTTCGGTGGGACTCGATGCCGAACTGCGTAACTGACGAGCCTCCTCGCTAGATCGCATTCGCGAACACAGCTCTTGGCCCACGGGATGACTTGCGTCGTCAAAATACTGCCGATTTGCTGTTCTTCGCAAAAGCCTAGTAGCATGGTGTTCAGTCCTGCAGAATCGACGTCTGTTAACTCGGTCAAATTTCCGATCCCCATCATCATCGGAGCTTCCGGAAACTCCCGTCTCGTTTCCAGATAACGTCCGAGCGATACTGAGAAACCGCATCCTATGGGTTCCAGGATAGGGTCCAATCGAAACGGAACCCCTTTTCGGAGAAGGTAATCTGCGGTTTCTTCGAGGCTTGCTAGATAGTTCATTGTGAGATTGGGGACGACTACCACCTCGACGCCCCAGTCGGCGGCCGCTTCTCGATTGGTTTCGTTGACAGACAGCACTAACGAGGCTCCAGCTCGCGTCGCCTCTTCCGCTTCCCACGGATCAAACGTATCGATAGAAAGCGTGAGTCCCTCGTCCTTTAGCGCACGGACCGCTTCACTCACTTGAATCCATCGTTGCCCAGGTTCACAACCGAGGTCGATCCGATTGGCACCGTCTTTGACAAGCGATTTGGCGAGTTCGATCAACTTCGGTAGCTCGAAACGTGGGGCGTAATTGATTTCGGCGATGATTTCGATCGTGTACTCGCCGTAGTCTTCGCCCTTGAATCGTTTCTTGCCAAATATCGTAGGTAGATCCCGAACATCTTTTGGTCCACATTCGATAGAGGCCTGGGTCTCAATCGATCGCCGTATCTCCTCTAGTCCAGGCGTTAGATAGCCTGGCAAGATAACGCGAGTCGTATCGGATGGAATGCGAATATGTTTGAGTAACCACTGAGGAGTCATCAATGCAGCCACCGTGATTGGCAGAACATCGATGGTGTATTGAAACTGTAGCTTCTGCGCAAGTGATGCGACAATCTCACGCAGCGCACCTTCAGCAAGCTTGCCAGTAACGAAGTGAATGGAGTTGATGGGATTCATCCGAATTGTAAGAGACCTATTGACCTGGTTCGCGAGATACTAGATTATGATAGTAACGAGAAGCACAATGAAGTCGAAGTCATGATGATTCGAATTCGTGGCCGGTGCTTCTCGTTTTTTTATTGGTAGGTAGCATGCAGATTGTGTTTGAACATCCGTGGTTCTTGGTTATCAACAAACCTACGGACCTCTTGACGCAAGCAGTGGAAGGGATTCCCTCCGTTCAAACCACGCTCGTTTCTCAACTGTTTTCCCAACAACCTGCAGGTCCTACACCTTTCATTGGAATTCCCCATCGATTAGATCGCGTGACGACCGGGGTCATGGTAGTCGCTAGAAACCAACGAGCCCTTCGGCGACTGAGCGAGCAGTTCGCAGCTCGACGCGTCACGAAAAAGTATCATGCGATCGTGGAATCCACCGACGAAGTAAGCGTGCTCGAGAATTCCGAAAAGCAAATACGATGGGTCGATTATCTGCGAAAGATTCCGGACGAATCCCGAGGTGAGATTTGCGATGCGAGCATCGAAGGGGCCCGCGAAGCGATCCTGTCGTTTCGCAAACTCGCCAATCAAGTTTTACCGGATCGAGCCGAACGCTTTTCATTAGTAGAAATCGAACTGGAAACTGGACGCATGCATCAAATCCGTTTGCAGTTCGCGTCGAGAGGTGCACCCGTTGTTGGTGATACGCTCTACGGCAGTCGCGTGCCCTGGATCGCAGGCGAATTTCGTCAACCGCCTATCGCATTGCATGCGCGATCGCTCGAGTTTTTCCATCCGCAAACTGCCGAAAAGCTTTTTTTTGAAGCTGACTACCCAGATTTCTGGCCCGGAACAGAACTCTAAGGAATGGCACTAGTCTAGGGTACGCGAGAACGGGAATCTCGAGATGGAAAGTACAAGACCCAAGCGGAACTGATCGAAACAGACAACGTCAATGTGACCATGAAGAAATCGGACGGCAAAATAGAAACAGTTCCGAAAGAGACGCTGATCCACTCAAGTCGGTTATCGACGAATTTAAAGCCTTCATGAACCACAGAACTCAAGATGGAATCCGAGTTACTCTAAAGAAAGATTCGACAGAGGAGGGAAAGTCCGTTGGTCATGCGGGCCGAAAATCTACGCTGTGCCTAGCACAGCGTACCGGAAGCAACTTCCGGTTCTTGGCTCCGTTTGCTGCGATCTTGGCAATAAGAACTTTCGGATTGACTGGTTTTGTAACATAGTCGTCGCAACCCGCGTCGAGGCATTTGACCTGGTCACCCTCCATCGCATGGGCTGTTAAGGCGACGACTTGGCCAGTGTAGCCTTTGTCTCGCAACAAGGTGGTCGCGTCGTATCCATCCAGGACTGGCATTTGCATGTCCATCAGTATCAAGTCGAACGTCTCTCCGCTTTCTCGGGCTTCAATCGCTGCGCTGACCGCCAATTGTCCATTGTCGACAATTGTTACAGTTGCGCCCGCTTTTTTGAGCAGGAACGAAATGAGACGTTGGTTATCTGGACCGTCCTCTGCTAAGAGGATGCGATAGCCCGAAAGCGTTTGCTCCGGTAGTTGCGATATCGGAGTTGCGGATGGACAATTCGAAATCGGAGTCGGCATACTAGGCTCAATCATTGCGACGCCGGTTAGGTCGCCGGTACCGATGGTGGCCCTGAATCGCGACCCAACGCCGGGCGACGACTCTGCGATGATGACTGACCCGCCCATCGTCTCAGCCAGACGCCTGCTGATGGTGAGTCCGAGGCCTGTTCCGCCAAACTCTCGGGTTGTCGACGTGTCCGCTTGCTCAAATGGCATGAACAATCGATCCTGTTGTTCTTGGGTCATACCGAGACCGGTATCAACCACGTCGAATTCCAGTTTGGGCTCCGGACCCGAAACGAACCGGATTTCCACACGCACACCACCGATTTCTGTGAACTTAATGGCGTTGCCGACCAAGTTGAGAATGATTTGACGCAAGCGGGTCGGATCGGTTTGGATCATTGCTGGAATGAATGTTTTGTAGGCAGCGTTCAATTCGATGCCTTTGGCTGCCGAGCGCACTCGCATTAGCAAGAGAACTTCATCTACGATCTCAAATGGGGACTGCGGCACGGACTCCATTGTTAGTTTTCCAGATTCGATCTTGGACAGGTCGAGAATGTCATCGATGATTGCAATTAAATGCAGACCATTGCGATGAATTGTTTGAATGGAATGAATCCGTTGTTCCCTATCGTTTTCAAAGTTGCATTCATCCATGAGCAAATCTGTGAAGCCGAGAATGGCAGTCATGGGAGTTCGAATCTCGTGACTCATATTGGCCAGGAATTCGCTTTTGGAACGATTAGCGGCATCCGCTAGTTCCTTGGCGTGGAGTAGATCCGTTTCGATTTTTTTGCGTTCCGTAACGTCCCGCCCCTCAGGTACTAACCAAATCACATGACCATGCTCATCGAAAACCGGCTTCAACGAAAAGTCGATGGTTCGAATTTGGCCATCGGCGTCAGGATGTTCGTTTTCCTGACGTACGAAAGCCCCCGCACGCGCTTGCGCAATGGCATCTTTAATTTTGGCAATAAGCCGTTCGGAGTGGGAGTACCAAGGCGTTTCCCAGAAAGGTTTCCCAACTACAGAGTCAAGCGAAACGCCTGCGAACGACAAAGCGGTTTGATTGACATCGAGAACCGTTCCTTCCGGATCCAGTAGGCCGATGAGTTGAAATGTTTGGTCGAAGATGGCTCGAGACTTACGAACGCTTATCTGCAACTCCTCCTGCTTCGCTTTTATATCGGACGTCATTTTATTCGTCATTTCGACTTCCCGTCGGTAGGCACGAGAAAAATTCCAGAACAACATGGCGAGAGTCGATACGGTCATCAACGACGATACCGCTACGATTCCAGGAAGATGGCCGGAGGACAGAGCATGTTCTGCATTACGTTCGACTTGCACAATCTCTTGGCGGGCGAGACCCGTGAGTTGATCGATGTCATTTCGATGTTCTGCGTAAGCAGTGAGTAGGTCGCCGTTGAGAAGATCTTGTGACCGTTCGTAGTCACCCGCGTGGACTAACGGGAGCAGGTTCTCACGTGCCAATCTATAAAACCTTTGGGCTGGCTTACTCGAAACATCGATCATCAGGCTCTTGATTGGTCCAGGCTTTAGCACCTTACTCCAATAAGTTTGTCGCGTTTCGTATTCATCCATCAGCGCCAAGAGCTTTGCCTCGAGACCTACACGGTCCGCTGCACGACCTGGGTTGGTCAATTCGAAGGCGGTCAAATAGCTTTCGACGATGTACTGTGGAGGCGGTATGATGTCGGCAAGGATGTCTTTCTGTTCAATGATTTCCGCGTAACGAGGCCCGTTGACCTTGACCTCCTCAATCATTCGGAAAGTCAATACGCCTAAAACTCCGAATCCGACTACATGCAAGAGAATGAACGCAAATGGAATGTGCGAAGTCGAGTTCTCGCTCGAAACGGATGCGGAGGCGTTGGGCTGCCTTGATTCCTCAACCGTACTTTGAGTCGGTTTTGCGGTGTCTGTCATAATCGTTTGCTGCAGTTGTTTCCCCGGAATATGCTTGTCGAACGATAGCTACAACCTTGGGATGGGTCGAGACGATTCCCACAGTTTGCACACTTTTGCTTGCTTCTGGGCGATGACGGCCACTGAATCCACGCAGATAGTCCATAGGACAAAGGTGCATTTACTGCAATTCTGAACTTTCTTGTTGACGACCTTGCGAGTGGAGGCACGATTCTGAAGGGCCACATAACAGACACTCACAGTAATTAGGCGATCGGCTCTAGAAACGCGGACAATGGGGAGCTTGTCGCCGCAAAGAAAGAGAGAGCGGTCGGTAATTAATGACCATCAAGCAAGCTTGCTTGCCGGTGTGAATGATTTGCCAGTCAGTTCGTTGTAGGTCAAAAAGCTAGTCGCGGTGAGTTTCGTCGTTTGGGAAGACAGCCCACCGACGCAGCCAATGGCTGTTGACTCTGGGAAAGAGGGAGATTCGGCTTCGATTGATCAAGCGACACCCCACAAATCGGTCCAAGAGAACTCACCAGGAGGCGATCAGGACGAGGGGAGCAAAGTACTTGAAACGACCGACCATGCCAAAACGTTTGCACTACAGTTTGCACAAACTATTCGCGGCGGATGTCTTTTGGAGGCAACGGAAGGCAATTGTCACCCCAAAGGAGGGGTAGGGTTAGGTGGATGCGAAACCAGCGAATCACCAGTGAATCACCAGTGATTTGCATCGTTTGTCAGCAGATGGCTGACGAAAAAGAGAGTGGTCAGGGCCGGGATCGAACCGGCGACACACGGATTTTCAGTCCGTTGCTCTACCTACTGAGCTACCTAACCATTTCTTGGAATGTATTGGCAATTGGGCTATTTGTCAATTCTGTCTGCCGCGTTTGTCAACATCCCTCCCACCAGGTACCTTTATCATGTGCGTTTCGGGTCTCTAATTCTACAAAAATGTTTAAAAGCCAGGCATTTTTCATGCGCGATGTCCTTTCGACGTTTCCTCGGTTTTTCCGGTACGCCACGGCATTCCTCGGCATTTTTCTTTGCTCCATTCCGAATGCCGCTGCAGAAAAATACGATCCATCCCATCCAGTCGTGATGGAAATGGTTCGCAAAGGGGTCGCTTACTTGTCCTCGTCGCAATCCTCCAATGGTGGCGAGGGGATCCTCGCGGCCCTGGCTATCTACAAGGCTGACGTCAATTCATCTCCGGACCATCCTCGCGTCAAGGCAGGGATCAATATCGCAAGAGGAATGGCAGACCGAGCGGCTCGCGGATTCAATTGGGAACATGACTCAATGTATTCCCTCCCTCTCGCGGGCATGCTCCTCGCATCGGTCAATCCAGTGGAATACGCCAATGACATCAAGGCGATTCGCGATGCGCTCGTGAACGTTCAACGACCCAACGGTGGCTTCGGTTACATGAGCGAAAACGCCCATAGAGCTGCCGGGCAAGGAGATATCTCCCAAATCCAATACGTCATGTTGTTTTTTTGGACTCTCACCCAAGCAGATATCGATGTCCCTCAAGACTCCTTGAAGCGATGCATCACGTTTTTGATGTCCGCTCAACTCAATGATGGCGGCTGGCCCTACCAGTCTCCGGATACGGCTGGAACCGCAACACACTCACTCGCCGCGGCTGGATTTTCGGGATTCCTAATCGCAGGAGATGCGCTCGGTCTCTATCGAAGCAAATGGGCTGAAAATCAAGAGGAGGAAGGAATCGTGCCGACCGCTTTTCAACGTGTCGTGGCAGACGAAAAGCGAAAGAAACCCGCCATGGATCGCGCTCAACTCGATTCGACGATCAAAAAAGCAGAGAACTACTTCAGCGCACGTCCCTACACTCGGTCGACATGGCACTATTACTATTTGTACGGTAAAGAGCGTTACGAGTCGTTCTTGGAAATCACCAAAGGGAAAAGATCGAAGAGTCCTGATTGGTATAACGAAGCGGTCGAGCTCTTCATAATCAATCAAGCTGCAGATGGATCATGGGGCTCCAGCGGCAAAGATAGCGACAGTCCCCTCGCCCCCGATGTTTGCACGAGCTTTGCTGTCCTATTCTTGATTCGTAATACTCAAAAGGCCATCGGGGAGCTTCATGATGACGTACTCTTCGGAGGACAAGGGTTACCTGACGATCCGAGCTCTGTCGTCGTGAAGAACGGCAAGCTGATGAACAAGACGGCAACCACCAACATCGATGACGCTTTGAAAATGCTGGAATCGGACGGAAAGGCCGAAGGCGAAGATTCACTGATCCCAGAGCAAATGTCGCTGCCGAAAGATCCGAAGGTTCGAAAAGACCAGCTCAATCGGTTCTCCCGACTGCTCAACTCCCAGGACCCGAAGGCACGTCGATTTGCCGCCAAGATTTTAGGGCGGGGCGATGATCTCGATTTCGTTCCTGCGTTGATCTATGCATTGTCCGATCCTGATTCCCAAGTGCCCCGTTTCGCCGAAGCTTCGTTGCGATTGATCTCACGTCAGCTCGACACCTATCATTTGCCGCGAGAGGGCAAGATTGGAGAAGGAGCACGTGTCACCGCCGTGTTACAATGGCGTAAATGGTATTTGACCGTCCGGCCCGATTACGTATTCGTGGATTAAGGCAACAGCTAAGGTTTATGGCATCCACCAAAAGCTCCGACAAAAAAAGTGTGTTTGACGTCGACGAATCCTCGATGCGCGTCAACAAAGTCGATCAAGTATCGAGTTTGTTGTCCAGTCTGTTGATTCTCGTTGGGTTGGCCGTCTTGATGCTTGGGCTGTTGTTCTTCCTTCGGTCAGGCACCTCAACAATCGATGTGATTGCGCTAGAGCCAGAACGCATTGCAGGCCGAGGAGACAACGCACCTGGATTCGAACGTGACTTTGACCCCCCGGCAGCGGACGAAGTAGAGCAGCTCAAAGAACCAGCGATGGAGCAAACACTTCAACTCGTCTCCGAGGCGATCAATAACATCTCCACCGTCATGGAAAGCCTCGATGCTTTGGAAAGCTCGAAGAGTGGTCGTGGCGATAGTCGCCCACCGGGACCGGAAGGAGAAGGGGATGATATCGTTCCTCGCCCAGAACGATGGGACATCAAATTTCAGTCGCGCGACAAACGTGGCTACGGCGCACAACTGGACTTCTTCAAAATTGAGTTAGGTGTTTATGGTGGTACCACTCCGGTGGTCGATTACTTGGCTGGACTCTCCAGCGGTCCGACGAAGCGTTCGGGGCCTGCGAAAGCGGACAAGCGTTTGTATTTCTTGAGCGTCGCGGACGGTGTGCTTAAACAATACGATAAACAGTTCTTGCAGGGAGCCAGTATCGACATCTCGAATCGATCGATCATGAAGTTCTTCCCGAAAGAGACCGAAGATCTTCTCGCTCAAGCGGAGGCTCGCTACTACACAGAGAAGCGTAATCCTCAGTTCCGTGTAACCGATGTTGCAAAGACTGTCTTTGAAGTCAAGCCAGCCAAATCGGGCAAGGGGTTTGAGTTTGTCGTCGTCGATCAACGATACCGCAATAAAGGGGTCAAGTAATTCGTATGGAGTCTTCCATCTCCAGAGTGACGGTTAAGACTCTCGCAACCATGAAGCGCAAAGGGCAGCGCATTTCGATGCTCACAGCCTATGACTTTCCAACGGCCCAACTTCTCGATGAAGCACTCATCGATTGCATCCTCGTCGGGGACTCGCTGGGGATGGTGGTACAAGGGAAAACTACGACGGTTCCGGTGACGGTCGATGAGATGATCTATCATGGCGAGATGGTCTCTCGAGCGACCAAACGTGCCATGGTGATTGTCGATTTGCCATTCCCTGTCGGGCAACTCGGCGTGGTTCATACCGTGACCACGGCAGCCGAGATCATGAAGAAGACGCAATGCCACGCGGTCAAAATGGAAGGTGGTCATCTGCAATCGGATAGCATTCGAGCGTTGGTGGATGCAGGAATTCCAACGATTGCCCATATCGGTCTGCGACCTCAAAGCGTTCATGCGCTCGGAGGCTATCGCGTGCAGCGGGACAGCGATCAATTGATGACAGATGCGTTAGCGGCAGAAAAGGCAGGGGCCTTTGCGGTGTTGATCGAATGCGTTCCAGAAGAGTTGGCTAAGAAAGTTACGGATGCGATTCAGGTCCCAACGATTGGCATCGGCGCTGGGGCTGGTTGCGATGGTCAAGTCTTAGTGACGAACGACATGTTGGGTTGGAACAGTGGCTATGTTCCGAAGTTCGTCCGCAAGTTTGCTGATTTGAGATCTGAAGCAGCCAATGCTATCCGGCAGTATCGAGAGGATGTTAGCTCCGGTGAGTTTCCTGGAGCCGCTGAATCTCTCAAGTGAGATTCGGCTGCAAAGTGTTAGCCATTGGAAGCTGACGGATTCTCTTACAGCTTAACCTAATCGCATCTAGGCACTGCCGACAAAAGTCAAAGTAGTAGGCACATTCCATGTGCCGTCCACCTAGAATCCCAACAAATCTCCAAGAGGAATTCCAGCAAATTCCTAAGAGCGGACGGCACGACGGAGCGTGCCTGCTACTTTTGTTGGCTGTGTCTATCTACTTGTTCGTAGTAGACAGTCGTTTGAAGTAGGCTTCGATAACTTCGCGATAGTGGCTCGGTAGATCTTTGGTCATGTTCTGCAGGGCTTCTTGGCGTTGGGCAGGAGGCAGATTTCCCCAACTAGCGGAGTTGCCGATATCTTTCGGATCGATCTCGCCGGGACCTTTTACCTCTTCCTTTGGCACTTGATCTTGAGGTTTGCTTTGGTCCTGATTCTGCTTTTGTTGTTGTTGTTGTTGTTGCTTCTTCTGTTTTTGTTGTTGTTGCTGCTGTTGCATTTGTTGTTCGATTTGATCGATGCTCTTGTCAAGCTTGTCGATGATCGCTTGTTGTTTGTCACGAACCATTTTGCCGGTTCGACCAAGTGCCAATCGTCGTTCGACATCGTTCATCAATCGGGAGATCTCGTCGAGCGAATCTTCTTTGAGTGGTTTGATGTCCGCTTCCATGAGGCGGGCGGTGATGGCGTAACGGGTCGGTAGGTCGATCTCACGCTCGAGTAGTTTGCCCAACGACAGAACGCATTCATCGCGTTGGAGCAAATGGTGTTGGCAGACAGCTAGGTTGAACAAATAGGTTGACGGGTCGGAAACGGTCTCGATCGACAATGACTGTAGTTTGTTGAGTGCTTCGTCATACAATGCGTTTTGCACCAAGCAACGGCTCACCCAAAGTTGGCAATCCAATTTGAGCCAATCGGGAATTCCACCGTTGGCTAGCACGGAGCTAAGAGCCGATTCGATGTCGGGCATGGTCTCAGAGGAGACTTCTGTGCCGAGAAGATCCGACAGTTTGCGAATCGAGGCGTCTCCCTCGGCGGCGAGTCGAATGATGCCTTCCAGGAGGCCGATGCCGCGGATAGCGGATAGTTCAGACGATTTCAGTTTGGCGTCGGAAGCTTCTTTTCCGGGCGGGAGCGAATCCAAGAATGTGTTCAATCGGACGATAATGGCCGCATTTTCCGGCCAATTCCAGGTGGAGGCTTTTTGCAGGACATTGTCCGATGCTGCAGCCTTCTCGGCCACGCTGCCGACCATTCCGGTTCCCGTGAAGGTGAATGCAAGTGAGCAAAATGCCCGCAAAATCCAACGAACTTGTCGTGCCATATCCCTTACCTCGGAGCGGTACCCATGGAAAACACCTCGCCAGCCACTTCCCACTATAACGCCAGGGAAGCCGAGAGTTCTCTTTTCGCTGAAAATTTGGCACAAGTACAGCTCAATTTCCCCGAATGCAACGTCTATACTGGAGCCGAAGAACGAATGTCTTTTGGAACAAGTACAGGTGCTGGATGGAAACGAAATCGCAACTTCAGGTCCCTGAATCGCTGACGACCCAAATACGTGAGTACCGATCGGTCGTACGAATCAGAAAGATTGCTGAAGCAATAGGAATCGCTGTCACGGCAGTTCTTGTTGGATTCGCCGTCGTGTTTGCCACCGATCGATTCCTCGATTCGACACCTTGGTTCCGTACACTAGTGTGGATCGCTTCGATGGTAGGTGTGGCCGTGCTACCGTTTGCTTGGAGGCGATGGGTGCTAAAGCTCCGGACGTTAGAGTCGGTTGCAAAACTGCTTAGCAAAAAGTTGCCTGCGGTCGGAGATTCTTTGCTCGGTGCATTGGAGTTATCCGCGAACGCCCAAGAGCAGAATCGCTCGCCGGTTCTGTGCCAAGCGGCATTGGAGCAAGTAGCCAAAGACACTTCGAAACGGAACCTATTGGATTCGCTGCCTGCTTCGAAGCATCGCGGCTGGTGTTCGGCAGCAATGGCTGGGCTCGCGATGACTGGAGGTCTTACTGTTGCTTTTCCACAAGCAAGCCTTAATGCATGGCAACGATTTCTGCTTCCCTTAGCATCTATCGAACGGTTTACGTTTACAAGCTTGGAGAGCCTACCGAAGAAGATAGTTGTTCCTTATGGCGAAGACTTTAACGTTTCCTTGCGACTGGCTGCGGGCACGCAATGGACACCTATGAATGCGCGGGCTCAAGTTGGCCGACTTCCTGATATCGAAGTTGGGCATCAAGAAGGGATCTATGATTTTGAGATTCCAGCGCAGCTTCAATCGACATCCTTGAACTTTGCGGTAGGTGACGCGTCACCATCGATGGAGGTTATTCCCTCGATGCGACCTGAGCTCGAATCGCTCTCGGCGACGATTCAGTTGCCAGCATATCTTCAGATTCCAGAGACTTTTAACAAAGATATCCGAGGTGGAGCATTAACGATTGTTCGCGGTGCATCGCTTCAGTTCCAATCAAGAACTACGAAAGAGATCGCGTCCGCGACTGCTAACAGTAAATCGTTGCCTGTCAAAGAAGGCTCTTTCGTATTGCCGAGCTTTGAAGTGAGTGAGCCGACTCGCATCGAGTTGGAATGGCGTGATACGGATGGGCTTCAGGCCAAAGCTCCGTTTCCATTGATGATTCAATCGATCGAGGATGAGCAGCCTGCCGTCTTTGGTGATGGGTTGCCCAAAGCGCGAGTCGTGTTGGAGACAGAACAAATTCAATTCACCGTGCGATCGTTGGATGACTTCGGAATACGTCATGTTGGATTGGAATGGAAGACCATCGAATCCTCTCCATCGATACCGGACGAGAAAGGTGAGTTCATGCTGGCCAAGGGATCTCCGACATCGCAGTCGCTCGATGCGATTGCTACGTTTCAAGCCACCGCGATGAAGATCCCATCGCGACCTGTCGAAGTGAGATTATTTACCGAAGATTATCTTCCCGAACGCGGTCGTATGTATTCTTCGCCGCATTTGCTTTATGTGTTGAATCCCAATGATCATGCGGTGTGGATGCTCGACCAGATTACGAAATGGCAACGCGAGTCTCTCGAAGTACGCGATCGCGAGCTTCAACTACTAGCAGCCAACAAACAGATTCGCGATTTGAGTGTCGAAGAATTGAACCAAGAAGAAACTCGTACTCGCATCGAACAACAAGCATCGGCGGAACTCTCCAATGGTCGCAGATTGAACAACTTGACCGCCAAGGGAGAAGAGTTGCTTCGTCAAGCGGCTCGCAATCCGGAGATTGGCGTTGGGCATCTTGAGAAGTGGGCGGAGATGCAAAAGATATTAAAGGACATCGCTTCGAATCGTATGCCTTCGGTCGCAGATTTGTTGAAGCAGGCAGCGGCGTCGAAGCAATTGGCCAAGAATACACCCAACGGACCCGCCAAAGATTCGAAGTCCTCTCCCACGGCAGGAAAGATTCAACCCAGCGAAACGCCGCCTGCGAATGGAGAGTCCGAGCCACAGCCGCCGTCGGCGAACGCATCTGCACCGAGCGTGGTGGATCAAGAGTCTTCGCAACAACCGGTGGATCCGAGCCAGCTCGCATCGAATAGCAAGCCGAAGAAGTCGGGTCCTGCTGCATTGCGACTGCCTTCAACAACCTTGATGGGAACTGCGGGTAAAGGCGAAGATGCTGAGCAAGAAGAGGAAGAGGAGCAGAATGAAGTAGAGCAAGCGGTCAACAAGCAAGAAGAGTTGTTGGCGGAGTTCCAAAAGGTTGCCGATGAGCTGAACGAGTTGATGGGTAACCTAGAGGGAAGTACTTTAGTCAAGAGACTGAAGGCGGCTTCGCGAGAGCAAGGGGAGATTGCTGACTCCACGGGTAGTGAGCTCAGCGATGCGTTTGGGATTTCGTCCCAACGCATGAAATCAGAGCAGCTTGCTCGAGTCAAAGATCTCAGCGGTCGCGAGACAAAGGCAGTCGATTTCGTTTCACTTATCGTCGATGATATGCAAGGGTTTCATGATCGACGACCATCGGAAAAGTTTGAAAGTGTATTGGCGGAGATCAAGAAAGAAGATGTCGTTGGCGGATTGAGGCGGCTATCTGACACTATTGTTGAGCATCAAGGGCTTGCGATTGCTGAAGCCGAATTCTGGTCCGATACGCTCGATCGATGGGCCGAAGATATCGTCGACCCCGCTGGCAAAGGGGAATGTAAAGGTTCGAAGAGCAAGAGTTCCTTGCCACCGTCAATTGTTCTAGAAGTGATGCAAGTTCTCGAAGAGGAAATGAATTTGCGTGATCGCACTCGAGTGGCCGAGCAATCGAAAGCCGCTTCGTCCAACGAAGAATACATGGACAAGGTAGACGAGTTAGCCAATACACAGATTAGTCTTCAAGAGCGGATCGTAGCGGTGAAAAAGAAAATCATAGCGCTGCCGGATTCTGAGGCTGAGTTTGAGAAAGAAATCGGTTTGATGGGCGAGGTGAGCGCAGTGATGCTTGATGCAGCGACACTTTTGGATAGTCCGGACACGGGCGCGAAAGCAGTCGCCGCTGAAACGGAAGCGATCGAGTTGTTGCTCAAATCAAAACGAGTGAATCCGAAGAAGTCGAGTGGTGGCGGAGGATCGGATCCTGGTGGAGGAGGTGGTGGAACTACGGACGAAGCGGCGATTGCGATGATCGGTCCAGGGATGAACCAGCAAGAACAGCGACAGGATCACGGAGTTTCGCAGCAAACAGGAACTAGCGGTGCGAGTTTGCCAGAAGAGTTCCGTTACGGACTAGACGAGTATTTTCAGAGAATAGATCGCAAGAATCTAAGACAATGAAATCACTCCGTTTCGTTCTTTCTGTATTCTCGGTTGGAATATGTACGTGCGCGATGCAAATAGCATTTGCGCAAGAGGAGGCAATCCGTGCGGCCCCAAGGATGTTGCCCGAGCAGCCCGCATTGAACCCAAAGGATGCGGTGTATCGCCAAGTTCGAGGTCTTTTCCAGAATGAGCTCACCGTTATCTACACGGTTTGTTCACCCGACGCGGTTCAGAGTCAGACGTTGGTAGATACCGTAGAAGAGCAATGGCAACTCAAATCTCGACGAGAAGTTGCGAAGCGTTTCGCACCACATGTCTACGGTACGGTCGATCTGGATGGTTTGGTCGAACGAACGATGCAGACGTGGGTGAGTGAATTGCTAACGAAAGAGCAGGCTTCTCTATACGATGCGGAGCTTTCCGATCGAATGACTTATCGTCGACAGGCCTTGATTTCCAAGATGTTGATTTGGTTGCAACAAAAGCTTCAATTGTCCGCTGACCAAATGGACAAAGTGCAAGAGGTCTTGGAGGCAAAGTGGAAGGATCGATGGTTCCGATCGATCGAAGCAACCTTTGACAACGAATCGTTGTTTCCAGAAGTCAACCCTTCGTGGTTAGATACGATCCTTACGTACGCTCAACGCAACGCACTCGCGATTCGCGTTCCTCAGTCTCGCATTGCTGCGGTCAGTCAAGAGTATCCGTCGCTCGATTTGAAGGTTCGGTTTAGCATCGGAGGCATCGAAAGCAGAGCGCA
This sequence comes from uncultured Pirellula sp., assembly GCA_903858115.1. Taxonomy (GTDB): domain Bacteria; phylum Planctomycetota; class Planctomycetia; order Pirellulales; family Pirellulaceae; genus JBKCUI01. The sequence goes on from CAIOHR010000268.1 coordinate 32,437, forward strand.
AGTCAAACTTGATCTGGAGGATGATAAAACAAAACCTCCGGTCCTAGAGAGATAGGAGAGTATGATGACTTGGAGCACTCAAAGTTTTGTTGGTAGGACGATCATTCTAGGAATGATGATGTTGTATGGTTTTGAGAGTCACGGGTTTGCGCAGCCACGCCCAGCGCGAGTAGACGATCCGTTTGGGGTTCAAGCAGATCCGTTTGGAAATAACATTCACGGCAAGCTGAGTCGCGGTGAGATGGAGGATATGTTGTACGGTTCACTCGGTGGATCGAGACAGGCTTTTCGACGGATGAGAAGAGACACCATTCAGCGGTACATCGATCGAATTGACAACGTTTGTAGATTATCGGATGACCAAAAGAACAAAATCGACCAATCGATCGAAATAGATATCGCCAGGACGGAGTCCAAGGTAGCGTCGCTATTGAGTGAGATCCAGGATTCTACCCCTGGGATCAAGAAGAATGCGGTTTACAACGAAGCCTGGAAGAGTATCCACACGATCCAACGCGAACAGGCAAACGATGCCTCGAGCCTGTGGAGGAAAGTGCTGAAATCTAGCTTGACCTCGGAGCAGAATGCAAAGCTTGAAGATGACCAAAAGCGCATCGTGGCTCGAGAAGCCGAAGCAAAAAAGTTGCGGTTGGTTTTGCTGGTTCAACGTAAGCTTGGGATGCATCTCGCTCAGCGAAGGGCCTTTTCTGACTTTTTGTTTCGCCCTGAAAACAATTCGGTTTTGACTTTAACGGACATCAAGAACGCCATCGGAAAACTCTCCGATGCGGAAAGAAAGTCGCTTATGACAGAGGCGCAGTTGTCTAATCTGGATGCTATGGGCGAACGACTTCCTCCCGTTCCTGGCGATGATCCATTCGGTTGATAGAAAGAATGCTGATTGATGCAAACACCAGTCTTTAAGATCGTCAAATCCACGCTTTCGGTGGGCTTGCTACAATGCCTTGTAGGTGCATTGTGGCTAATGCTTTATTGCGTAGGGAGTCCTGCGCTTGCTCAGACATCTCCACCTTGGAGAGAAGGTACTATCCAGGGACAAGCGGTTTCCAGAGAAGTCCGCGAGATGTATGAGAAGGGACTGGAGTGGATGATTGCAAACCAGTCGGAAAATGGAGACTGGCAATCGGCCAACAATCCAGGCCCAGGTGCTACCGGGCTTTGCCTGATGGCGTTTCTGGCTTACGGCGAGGATCCGAATTATGGCATTCATCAGCAGCCGATCAAACGAGGGTTGCAGGCACTGATTCGGGATCAAGACCCGAGGACTGGTTATCTAGGTGGGAGTATGTATCACCATGGCTTTGCGACTCTAGCCTTAGCCGAAGCTTATGGTGCGGTCGACGAGCGAAATTTCTGGGCCGATTCGAAAGTGCCAGAGGCCCAACGGCGTTCCATAGGGGAAGCGCTCGAGTTAGCGGTGCGAACGTCGATCACGAGCCAAGACAAGAACAGTACAGGTGGATGGCGATACGCCCCAAATTCCAGCGATGCGGATACTTCGGTTTCGGGTGCGATTCTCGTCTCGCTCTTGGCTGCACGAAACGCGGGTATCGAGGTACCCGATAAAAACATTGATCGAGCTATTTCTTACTTCACGAGCATGACGTCCAAAAGTGGACAGGTGGCGTATGCAGGAGGTCTAGGTGGGTACGATGAGTCGCAGGCTCGAATCTCGATTGCGACGCTCGTATATGCCATCGCTGGACGCAAAGATCTGAAAGAGTTCAAGGCATGCGCAACGTTCTTGAAAGCAAAGGACGCTATCAAAGTCGGAGATCACTATGGAGAATACACCGCGTATTATAAGGCTCAAGCACTTTTCCAAGCCGACTTCGAAGCTTGGGAGAAGTGGAACAAAATCTTAATCAAAGAACTCAAGCAAACGCAAAAAGCGGACGGTCATTTTGACGGTAGCTTTGGACCGAGTGTTGCGACCTCGATGTCTCTTCTATCACTTGCACTCAACTTTCGATTCCTGCCAATTTATGAACGATAGAAGTAAAGCCAACATTCGATCTACGTTTCTCGCGTTAGTTCTTTGCATGGTATGGTCTGGCTCTCAAGTTGGAGTAGCTACTGAACCGAATGCGACCCGAGTGGGCACACTGCGTCTAAGTGATGGAGACGTATTCAAAGGGGAGTTTTCTTCTAGCGGCGAACCCGATCAGACCGATAAATCGAAGAATGAGTTAGAGAATCCGTCTCCTTTTTTTCATTGGTCCTGCCCGACATTTCGAGAGCCGTTGCGAGCGAATTGGAACAAAGTGGAGTCGATTACCTTCGATCGAAAGAGCGCCAAAGAACGTGGAAAAGTCGATCGCGAGTTGTTCGTGCTCGAGTTTAGGTCGGGGGACTGCGTCACCGGTACGATCGAATCGTTGAACAGCGATATTGTTCAGTTTCGTTCTGAGAGGTTTCGTGAGCAATCGATCGCGATTGGGTCGATCCGAACGATACTCCGTATTGTGGATGGAGATGAAAAAGAGGCGGGCTCTCTTTCACCAAAGCAATGGCAGCAAACTCACCCACCCTCTCAAGGCGAGAACGATAGATGCTGGTTTCCTAAAGTGGGTTCCATCACAACGGAGACAGCGGGAACTTCGGTTGCTCAAGAAATCTACGTTCCAGATGTGAGCGCGATGGATATCGATGTCGCATGGACACATTCGAGTCCCAATTGGGTGATCACACTTGGCTCGCCACGAAAACTGGAACTTCACGTTCGTAAGATAGAGCATCGCAACTCGCTTTCGGTGACGTTGCTATTTGAAGAGAACGAACATGCGGATATCGCGACCGCGATCGTACCATTCGAGGGGCTGGAGTCGATCCGACTGCGAGTGTTGTCGGACTATATTCGAGGGCGATTTGCTTTGCAGCGCAATGGAGAGACGATCGGAGAGATTCGTGGAAAAGAGAAAATTCGGAGTGGAGGTAAGCAGTTACTAAAGCTGACTAACAATGCGCAGGGTGGGTTGGTCCTTCGTGAGCTTCGAGTGACCCGTTCTATCTATTCGGTGAAGGATGTATCGAAAGATATTGAGATAGCGAAAGAGACAGCTCAATCCAAAATCATGCTGCGCAATAGTGAGGATTACACAGGTGCGCCAAGCGACTTCCGCTCGTCAGATCGCACGTTTTCACTTGCAGGATCCGCGAGTTCTCTCGGAAGGATCGCAATTGCCGATGTGGAACGAATGGAGTTCTCGGACAACGAACCGTCTGATCGTCCAGCAGGAGCGAAGTGGCCGTCGCGCGATGCGAATGCGAGCGAATTTTGTTTCGTAGAATTGGAACAGGGGGAGAGGTTTTCTGGAAAATCATTGCAACAGGTTGGTGATGTGATTCGAATCCTGGGGTCTCCAGTCGCAGATTCGATTCCCTGTGAATTGGATCGCATTGTTTCTATTCAGTATCAACGAATTGCACCCAAGTCCGAAGCATCCGTGGAAAGCAGCGAACGAAGATTGCGTCTGACGACTCCCGATGCATTTACTCATGGTTCATTGGCTGAGTCAGCAAAAGTCGATGGAGCTACCGCAGTAGCATCTGCCATACGATGGAAAGCCAATAGTATTGAGCAGCCAGTTGCGTTTCGATCCGATGCAAGCGGTACGATAGACTTTATTGCAAACACAGAGGATAAGCCCGCAACGCCTAGATTGCGTTCATCGCAGAATCGAGTCGAGTCCTATGGCAGAATACTCGAGCCTGGCGAGCCATCGTTGTATCTCTTAAGCGGAGACAGTGTACCTGCGGATATTGAATCGTTGCGAGATGGAATTATGTCTCTGGGATCTACGTATTTTGGTGATGCAAAGATCGATGCGAACTTGATCAAGGGCGTTCGCAATTTGGTTTATTCTGGAGCGGATGCGATTGCAAAAGAAACATTAGAGCGATTGCTTATGGTCCCGCGAACACAGCGCAGCAATCCTCCAACTCACCTGGTCGTATCACGCGAAGGAGATGCAGTTCGCGGTCGATTGCTAGAAATGGATACCGATACTCTCCTGTTAGAAGTGCGTGGAGAAGAGCGAAGACTATGGATGAAGAACATCGCGGAAGTGATATGGCTCGATCCTGCCCCTTCCTTAGACAAGTCGAAAGAGCCACTTCAAGTTGCGTCTGAAGAGAGTAGTCCGTCCGCACCCGATCGTCCATTGACCTTTCAGGTTCTATTGGGGTTGGGAACGAGGATCAGTCTTGTTCCTTCTGCGATACGTTCAGCCACCATCGAGGGCACGCATCCACAATTGGGAGAAGCCAAAGTGCCATTAGAGGATTGTATTCGTATTGTCTTTGGGGATGAGATAGTCGCGACGGCGAAAACCAGTCGCTTTGCCAAATGGAAACTACGGCATGCGATCGATCCAAAGTTTGTGGAAGAGGAGCAGAAGGATTCTGGCCAAGCCGCAAATTCGCTGGTGGGGAAACCGGCTCCACCCATTTCCGTAGAGCGACTCGATGGTTCGACGCTCGAACTTGGGCAGCTCCGGGGTAAAGTTGCTGTATTGGATTTTTGGGCGAGTTGGTGCGGCCCCTGCATGAAGAGCTTGCCGGAAATCGTTCAACTGACGGGTGAGTTTGAAGAGGATGTTGTTTTGGTTGCGATCAATGTGGACGAAGCTCAGCAGATTGTTCGAGCAAACGCTGCAGCGCTTGACATAGTGTCCTCAGTTGCCATGGATAAAAACAGTGTCGCATCTAAAACCTATGGGGCCGACTCTATTCCCTTTACCGTAATCATCGACCGTACTGGTGTCGTTAGAAATGTTTTTGTGGGGGCTGGCGAAGATACGCCACTGAAGATCCGCGAAGCCATTGCGAAAGCGATGGAGACGACGGCTCCATGATTCGACCATGGATTACTCTGACCACGGACTTTGGTTCCAGTTTCTATGTTGGTCAGATGAAGGGTTGTTTGGCCAGACTCATTCCGCATGCGCAGGTGATCGACATTACGCATGCGATCACTCCGCAGAACATTGTGGAGGGTGCGATTGTCCTTCAAGATTCGATTCCCCATTTTCCAGAAGGATCCATCCATATCGCCGTCGTGGATCCTGGCGTAGGAACATCGCGAGCTCTCGTGGCGGCCGAGATCGGTCCGTGGATCCTGATCGGTCCTGACAACGGATTATTGTCTGCGATAGCTTCCGATTGGCCTGTTGGTCAGATTGTCAAGTTAACGAATTCGAGGTTGTGGAATTCAACCGTGAGTCCAACCTTTCACGGCCGGGACATCATGGTACCCGTAGCGGCTACTATCGCAGGTGGAGTTTCCCTCTCCGAGCTCGGGGAACCGCTATATGGGTTAGCCCCGAGTCCCATATCGCCAATTCAGGTCTTGGCCAAAAAGGTCCTAGGGATGACCGTTTCAAGCGATTCTTTCGGCAATTTGTTGACAAATATCCGCGGGAGAGAGTTGAACGCACTCGGGAGAACGATGAGTTCCGCCGATTCCGTAACGATTCAGTGGATAGACAAGGGGATCGAAAATCGGAGGAAATTGCCGTGGATTCGAACCTACGGGGAACGCCCGTCCGGGACGCTGGTCGCGATCGTTGGTTCTTCGGATCGTATGGAGATTGGCGTCGTCGGCGGTAACGCCAAAGAACTGTTCGAAAATGAACGACCTACGGTACAAATTCGGCTCGCCACAACCGAAGAAGATGTTGATACAATTTTGCCTTGAGCAATGGCCGTGCGAGCGGGCCAATCCAGATTATTGGGTATAGATTTCCTTCGAACAAGTTTCCTCGAGAAGAGAACTTTTTAGCCGTGTCAGCAAAAATTTTAGGAAGCGTTGTCGAGATAAGCTCGGCAGGAGACTTGATTACTGATTTAACCTCCGAGAAGCTGGCAGGCATTGATCATGGCGAAGAAACCAAGATAGTCGTAGATGACGAATTCGAGACGTTCGGGATCTATGGATTAGATCACAAGCAACCAGAGATGACCTTGATAGCCATCTTGGAAGAAGGGCAACCGCTCCGTTTGCATTTGGTTTCTGATTCCGCTTCGATGATGTTGGGAGTGCGAAAAGGCGCCAAGATCGAGGTTAGCTAGATCGTTGGACAGCTTGATTGGATGACTAGTGTTTGTGTTGCCAATCATCAATTCCGTCAGTTGTTCATATTGCAGAATGAACTACTGGCTCGGGATGCGATGCGCCTCCAATGCCTTTACGGACTCGCACCAAAATGGGTTCGCGAACGCCCACGGAGTTTCGGATAAAGGATCGCATACGGTGGATCATCGTTTCCGTGAGTTCATGTCCGCTCCTCAGTAAGACTTCACCGTCTCCTGTGAGGACATCGTTTTCAAGGATCATACCTTCGAGAAGTTCTGCAACGGACAAGGATCGAAGTTCTTGAGGACCTAGAATGATTTCCGCGAATGCTTCAACGGCTGCTTCGTCGTACGGCGTGTTGAATTCCTGAAGGTATCGTATCGACAGCGCAGGTGAGCGACTTTGAATCAACACGTCATACTCGATGAGCATTCGAAGTATGCGAGCTCCACGCTCGATATTCTCTGGAAGCTTGTCTGGCGAATCACTTAGGTATTGGCCTCGGATCATCGATGCAATTTTGTCGAGCCTAGGAATCTTTGCAATGAGTGCACTGCTTGCGTCCGCCTGTTGTCTAAGATGTCCTATTTCGACATGGAGGTCACCGACTGTCGTGGTGCCTGGAGCTACGCACATCATGCTACCCACTTGAGATAGCATGGCGGCAATCTCATTCTGCCAAGCATCCTGCAATTGCAGTTTGGAGGAAATCGATCGTGTCCATTGTCGCAACCTACCACTACGACCAAATGCTTTTGGGCTGGCGATAGCAAGCAGTTCATTGATCAGTCCGACACACCCAGAAAGAGTCTTTGATAGTAATTCCCGTTCGGCTGTAATCAATTGGTACTGTGCGAGACCGTCCTCGATCACCCCGGAGAGCATTTCTATTGGACAAGGTTTGTTCAGAAATCGAAAGATAGAACCATCATTGACCGCATCAACGGCAGTCTGCTGATCCACATTGCCTGTCAACATCACGCGTACGGTGTCAGGGGCCAAACTACGGGCAGTCGACAAAACTTTGAGCCCATCTATTTCCGGCATCTGCATATCGCTGATGACGAGAGCGAATGGGCCGTTTGTCGTCAACTGCTGGATTGCCGAAGCACCGCCTTCCGCTAGAACTAGGTCGTATTTTCCTCGCAGACTGCGGCGAAATCCGCGCAATAGGTTGGGTTCATCATCGACGAGAAGGACACGATTGTTCATTAACTTACTCGCTCGCCATCTTAGATGTACTGCGTTGAACGATCGGCAATGCTAGGTGGAAAGTGGTTCCCTGATTTTCGGTTGAATCAAAGGTAATCTTGCCACCGTGCATTTTCACCACGATGTTGTAACAGATCGCGAGACCCTGGCCAGTTCCTTTTCCGACACCTTTCGTCGTGAAGAATGGATCGAAGATACGATCTCGAATCGCGACAGGAATCCCTGTTCCCGAATCTTCGATGTCGATGATGACAAAGTCATCTTCGACGCGAGTGCTAATGGTAAGCTTTCCCAGCGAGTCCAGTTTTTTTGCTTGGATGGCATGTGCACCGTTCACAATCAGATTGAGGAACGCTTGGTTGAGTTCTCCAGGCAAGCACATAATTCTTGGCAAATTGGGGGAAAGATGGGTCTCGACGGAAGCGCAATACTTCCATTCGTTTCGAGAAACCGTAATCGTACTTTCGAGAGAACTGTTCAGATCAACCTCTTGGAATTCTTTAGTTCCAGGATGCGAGAAGACTTTCATGGCTCTCACAATGCGCGCAACATTATCGGCTCCCTGTAGTGTCTGATCGATCGCCAGAGGAATTTCTTCGCGCACGAAGTTGACGTCGTGGAATTTGTACGTTTCCTTGATGGAGTCGATAGTTTTCTGCGTAGTCTCGCTTCCAGCATCTGCGTCTAGGATTTGATCGATCGAGAGTAAAATTTCCTCGATCACTTGAAACGACTCTTTGAGAAAGCGAGTGTTATCTCCAACGAATTGAATCGGCGTGTTTAGTTCATGCGCGATTCCAGCAGCTAGCTGACCAACGGACTCGAGTTTCTGCGCGTGGGCCAATTGGGATTCCAGAGCTTTCCTGCGTGTGAGATCCCTGACAATGCCGCTATACGAGGTTCGGTCGCCGTGTTCAAACGCGCTCACAACAAACTCGACCGGTATGCTGGCTCCATCAGCCCGATGTCCCCAAATTTCACTTCTATCACTCGTGAGTGCCATGAGATTGTGGATGAAGCGCTCGCGATTGTCAGACTTGCAGAAGGCTGACTGCGGCAACAGAGAGCAGATATTGAGTTCCATACAGTCGGAGCTTTGTAAACCAAAAATCACTCGAGCAGCTTCATTGAGTGCTTCAATTTTCCCGTCATGTTCGAAGATGATAATGCCTTCCGCGGCCGTATCAAAGATGGCCTTGGTTCGTTTCGCTTCGCGTTCTAAAGCTTTTGAGGATTGGATCAGTTCAAGGTTTGCTTGGTAGAGAAGCCGGCTCTTTTCTTCCAGCAAAGTTTCTGCTTGTTTTCGAGCAAATCGCTCACGCTCTAGCATTCTAGTGAGAGTATCAGCCGAATCATTTGTCCCAGCCGTAGAAGTCGACATCGAAATTGCAGTCCTCAAGTTTGTTGTGCGGATTGAAGATGGAAAAGACAATGCGTTCCTAGTTCTACGTCCATGTCCGTCCGACGAACGCTTCGCCAAAGTGATCTATAGACGCTTCTATGAGACCTTCTGCTAAATCGGCAAAAGGTCGGCTCGATTGATACTCGACAGTAAAATTATTCGGATTGGCCCGAGGAAAATTGAAAGTCCGAATTTGTCCTCAACTAACTCTAGAAGCTCCGTGAATACAACCTCTTTCATGAGCCATATCCCCTCGTCTCAGCGGTGGAGTCGGTTGGGGGATATTCACGTTTCTCCACGTGAATGTACTCGGCGACATGACTCAAAAGAATGTCGAAACGCAGTGGTTTTTCCAGTACCGCAGTGACACCAAACGATTTCATGCGTTTCGACAACGTAACACCAGTTCGACCGGTGATCACAATGATCGGAACACATCGTGTTTTTGGGATACGCGAAAGGCATTGCATGAGTTCTTCGCCGCTCGCGTAGGGCATTTGCAAATCGGTGATGACTAGATCTGGTTCCCATGCCAAAGCCTCTGACAACCCCTGGAATCCATGAAATGCCACATGCAAATCAATGTTGTAGTTATGAAAATTTCTTTGTAGACCTGCGATGATCGACGGGTCATCGTCTACGAGGAGAATTTGGGGACGACGGCGAGCGTCTGCGCTACGAATGTTGTTGGTAGACTCTGTGATGGATGACACAATGAACAGACCTCAATATTTCTGACACGCGATGGCATGCGGGCGAAGAGTAAAAAAACGCCATCTCAATCGTATGTCACGAATCAGAGGCGAGTGTCGAGTGTTCGTAAATATTTTCTGAATCCGAAAAGCGTCGGCGAAGTAATGTCGCCTAGAATTTGATAACCAATAACTGTGATTGGGGCCAAGGTTAAAAACGCCGCATGGCTAGGTTCTCGACTCCCGTTAAGCTCCAGCAACTGAAGCATAGGAAGAAGACGCCGACGGTCACGGGCAAGGCGAGTCGATGGTATTGATTCCATGTTTGTCTGCTAAAGACACCGGAAATCGCTTTGGTTGTTGGGTTATCTGTCTTCTCGGGCTGAATTGTTGCATGTGCAAAAGCACCAGGAACAGCATGTGCAACCGCAAACTGGTTTCCACTTGTCTCTTGGGCGATAGACCAGAATGCAGATAGAGCGACCAGTGCTAGGAAACTGCACGCAAACGCAATGAGTTGTAAGTGGTGAAGTCGGTGATTTGTTGGCATCGAGGTTGTGGAACACGAAGAGACTGGAATCCGGGATTAGGGGAGCATCGTTCTCCCGACCAGTTTCTTGTGAAGCAATGACAATGCCCATTTTACAGAAATGAGCTATAGTTCCGAAGGTCCGCCGTGCCAACGTTCGAATTCATTGGGCACTCGGCCAAAACACTTTACGGAAGTAGCGAATCAGTTGCTATCCTGTTGACAATTTACAACACAGGCCGTTGCACCGGCTCCACCGTGATGTTTATATGCATCAGCCATTAAAGGCGGCAAAATCGTTCCTTCTGTTTCTGGACATCGTACTGTTCTCGTGAAAAGCCAGTAAATTGAGTTGCAGTCACGGATTTGGTCTTACCTTTCTCTTACATCTTCGTGCTCGATGATTTACGGCAAACATCTTTTCACTCCCGATGACACAAACAGACCGAATCCAGAAAAAGTGCGATTCACTGTCCCATTACTTTGGGTCAGTCTGTTTGCCATTTTCAACCGATAGGAGTAATGTCACTGGCAATACTGAGATCGGGCAACTATTCACAGAGGGTGTTCACGTTATTGAGCAGCTCTGTATAGAATCGGCGAAAACAGGTCTTCCCGCGGTACTGAGCATTTCAAATCGTGAATCTGTTTTTGTCATCCCTATTGAAATCGGGCCGCCTGCATGGTTCGCAGTCGGTACGAATCCATTTCCAGCGACAGATTCAGCCATTCGACTCGTGAACCTGGCATATCAAACTCTGCAGCAGGAACTCGATATTGCAGAACGCGATCACTCGCTCTCCCTTACCGAGTCTGAATTGAACCGCTGCTACGAGGAGCGAGCTTGGATTCGTGAGCTCAATTCTTCCAGGGCATCGAGGAAACGTTCCAGTTCGTGTCAATCGAAGCAGATCCTAGAATCGGTTCGCAGATTGATTGATGCGGAGGCCGTTGGGATCTTTTTATTTGATGACCAGGATGTAAAACATAGTGGACTCGAATCCATGATCACCACCCACCCAAGGTGGACGAGCGATGATATTCGGTATTTGATTCAACGTCTTCCGAAGCCTGAACTAGGAGACATCCGATTTGAATCTCAACTCTCGATCAAGGTACAACGAGTGGTTTTGAACTCCGCCGTCATCGTCCCTATCGGTGACACTTCCGTGTTGGGGTATGTTGTTGCGTGCAATCGTAAACACCGTTCGATGCTAGCCAATGAAAATGGACGGGCCTTTGATACGTCGGATGCCCAGACATTGTTGGAAGTCGCTGACTATTTGGTCGCTGAGGGATTTACGAACACCATTCTGAAGGAGAGTGAGGAGTTAGTTCTCGGCACACTCCGCGCTATGTCTATCGCGATTGAAGCACGAGATCCTTATACCCGAGGACATAGCGAACGCGTAGCAGAAGTTGGTTTCGAGATTGCTCAACGGTTGAACCTCTCAGAAGAATCCTGTCAAGAAATCTACTTGGCCGGAGTCCTTCATGACATTGGGAAGATCGGAATTCCAGATCAGGTTTTATTGAAGCCTGGCAAACTCGACAGCGAGGAGTTCGCGATCATCCAAAAGCACCCAGAGATCGGGTTCAAGATCATCGACGAACTGGGAAAACTAAAGTTCGTATTGCCAGGTGTTCTCTATCACCATGAGCGATTCGATGGAATGGGATATCCACATCGGCTGAAAGGAGAAGAGATTCCCTTGATGGCGAGGGTTCTGGCAGTTTCGGATGCATTCGATGCCATGACTTCGTCGCGAATCTATCGCACAGCGATGTCCCCTTCGCGAGCCGCCGAGATCCTCCGCGATGGTGTAGGACTCCAGTGGGACGCTCGAGTTGTCGAAGCATGTCTAGAGTGGATTGACGAGAAAATTCTGTTTCTCGCCAACGGAACGACTGAAAATCGTAACTATGCAAACCCGGGTCGATTGCTATCGCAGGCACTTCGAACCGTCCAGTTCTAGAGTAGTTCCGTAATAGGTGTAGCGAGTAAATTTCAATCGGTAGCGGAGTTGCGCAAGCACAAACTGTGTTCAATTCCTGAAACCTCCAGAAAATCACTGAAACTCTGGGATGCGAGAGAGCAATTCAGCTACTAGCGCACCTTGAACCTGTAGCGAAACATCGCTGGGTTGGCCATAATGGAGGAATCTCACGAAGGTGAGAAGCGGATGAAAGTGAACTATGCTAACCGGAAACGTAATGGCCTGTTGGTTTCATGGCATTTCATCGACTCGCGATCAGAAGGAAATCAAAACAATCAACGTCTCAGCGAGAATCCTATATCTTCTCTTTTGCCTGTTCCTTTGTTGGCACCACGGCTCGGTTTCGCATGGAGAGGAACCGTTCGTCGCTGGCTTTGATCGATTTCATGCGCATGCATCGAATGACTCGATGGCGGGCAGTCTCTTGCTCACAGAGTTGAATTGCACGGCATGCCATTCGGCAGGAAAGGAGTTGAAGCTCAAAGGAGGCCCGATCCTTCTAGGAGCGGGAAATCGTTTTCATCGAGATTGGATCGCGAGCTATCTGCGATCACCATCCTCAGAGAAGAGCGGTGGTACGATGCCGCATATACTTCATCAAGTTCCCGAGAGCGATCGCGAGAAGGCCATCCAGGCGTTGGTCGCCTTTCTTTCCACCGAACCAGCCGAAGAACCCACAATCGTGGCTTCGGGTGGAAGCCCTGTGGCGCATGAGTTTTGGCTTAAAGGAGATGCAGACCGAGGACGAACGCTCTATCATCAGATCGGCTGTATCGCTTGCCATGCTATCGATGAGAGCTTTCAATCTTCAAAAAAAATCCCATCGGATCTAGAACGCAAAATTGCCAGTCTCGATTTGGAAGCGGAAGAGCTCGAAGAAATGGGTCTCGCTCTTCCCAAAGAGATACGTCCTGTTCCGATGAGTCGCATTGCAGCAAAATATAGCTTGAGATCTTTATCGATGTACCTGATCTCGCCGCATCTCGTTCGACCTGCCGGCAGAATGCCTAGCTTGGAATTGCAACCGCATGAGGCGGCCGATATTGCCACATATCTTATGCACGAGGCGAAGTCTTTGCCGACGCAAGCGACAGAATCATCCGTTGAAGAGGAAGCCCTCGTTCAACAAGGGAAAACGCTGTTTGGGAAGCTAGCGTGTGCCAATTGCCATGCGCGGTCAGACACGAAGCCTATACTATCAAAGCCATTGGACGAATTGGATGTTGGTGCATCGCGAGGCTGTCTGTCGGAAAATCCCGCAGGACCAATCTACAGTTTGTCCGAGAGGCAAAAGAAGGCGATCCAATCAAGTATCACCTCCAGTCAATTGAAGAAACCTTCACCGGTATCTTCTGTACAAAAGCGAGCAGAGGATCTGACGTTCCTGATGATGCAATTGAATTGTTACGCCTGTCATGAACGTGGTGGACGAGGGGGACCCGGTCCCAAGCAGTGGCCATTTTTCGAGAACACACAACAAATCGATATCGGCGATGAAGGACGTATGCCTCCATCGTTGGATCACGTTGGTCGCAAATTGCAGAGTAGCTGGCTCCAGAAAGTCCTCGAAGGGAAAGGAGATGTGCGACCTCATTTTCGCGTCCGTATGCCTGTCTTCCAAGATCATGCGAAATCACTGGCAGCTATCTTTGCAGAAGTCGATCAAGTGCCAGACACAAAGGCGTCAGTCTCAGAGGCTTCGCAATCCAAGCCCGAGAATACTGTCAAGGTACTCGATCTGGAAGCGGGCCGAAGCATTATGGATTCGGGATGTGTGCAATGCCATACCTTTCGCTCAGATGCGTTGCCTGGCACCATTGGGATCGATATTGCAAATGCCGGAGATCGCATCCATCGGGAATGGTTCGAAGCATTCCTTCTAAACCCAGCCAGTTTGAAGAAGAATACACGGATGCCATCGTTCTTTCCGGATGGCAAGTCTTCCGTACCGCATGTGCTCGATGGTCATGTTCCAAGTCAATTGGAATCACTTTGGGGTTATCTGAATTCAAAAGATACACCGTTACCGAACAAGCTTGAACAAAGCCGATCGCAGCTTTTCGAGTTGGTACCGAAAGAAGCACCGATCGTTTTACGGACCTTTATGGAATCACCCTCTGCCGGAACCTTTGCGATCGCTGTTGGATTCCCGGACCAATATCATTTTGCATTCGACGCGAAGAGCATGCGATTAGCCGAAGCATGGAAAGGGAAATTTCTAAACGCCCAAGGAACGTGGTTCGATCGGTTTGCGCCGCCAGCCATCCCACTCGGCACGGATCGAGTTTTGTTCCCCCGTTCCAGTTACTATCTGCGTCCGAAAGGGGATCTTTTTGTTCCCGTGGAATTATCACGGATGCAATTCAGGGGATACACGCTAGACGCTCATGATGTACCCATGTTTCGATACATTTTGGAGGATAACTTCATCGAGGATACGATCCAATCCTATGCGATGAATGGGCTCCTTAGAAGGATCAAGGTCGCGCAGGCTGCAACTAGTATCGCAAAGTCCGATGTCGTCTGGCTTTTGGTTTCGGATCAAGTGGTTCGAATAGAGAATGATATCGCTTGGACTCTATCGAACTTGAAAGTCCATCTTTCCGCTACTACCGAGCGAATGCTGGTTCCGCACGATGGCAGATCCGATTTGTTCATCATGCTTCCAGCCAGTGAAGCCGTGGAGGTCGGTTATCGATGGTAATGAACGGAGATCAAGATCGAGTGCAAGCGAATCACGCGGTGTTCCTGAGGTTTGTTCGATCCGTCGTATGGTTCTCGAAGTGCATGTTACTAGCAGTCGGCACTTACTTCGCCAACGTGCGCGCTGAAGAGGTTGTCAAAGCGACGGAATCCGATTTCTATCGATTGGTGACAATCAAGACTTCGCAGGCTAGCGACTCCCGTTCGAAGAATTGGAAGCCTGCACCAGATTCGCTCGTGTTGGAAGTGAGCGGGATGGCAAAACTTCCAGATGGCCGGTTGGCTGTTGCGATTCGAAAAGGGGAGGTCTGGCTGCTTTCGAATGTTTACGACGATCCACCAAGCAACGTTGGTTATCATCGATTCGCGTCGTCATTGCACGAGCCGCTTGGTCTTCTGTTTCATGAGGGGTCTTTAATCACCGTACAGCGAACGGAGATGACACGTTTATTGGACAAGAACAAGGATGATATCTGCGATGAATACGAGACGATGGCGACCGGATGGGGAGTGACAGGCAACTACCATGAGTATGCTTTTGGTCCGAAGGTGGATAGCAAAGGGAACCTTTGGCTAACGCTCAATCTAGGTTTGGGGCTGAAAGGGGAACAAAAGTCAGCCGCCATTGCCAATAAGACTCTTGGTTTCACCCAAGCGTTGTGGCGAGGCTGGGGAATGATTGTCACACCCGATGGGCAACTCCAACCGATGTGCGCCGGGATGCGATCGCCTTCTGGGTTAGGGTGTAATCTGAGTGGCGATGTCTTTTATTCGGATCAGCAAGGAAATTGGGTTGCGACCAACAGTTTGCATCATCTTCGGAGCGGGGCCTTTTATCATCATCCTGAGAGCTTGGCGTCCGTGGATCAGCAAGGTTCCACACTTGAGCCGGTTGCCGAAATCCCAGATGGCCTGCCCTTCCCGGAGGCGGTCAAGAAGCTTTCGATCTTGAAGCCACCGGCGGTTTGGTTGCCCTATAAAAAGGTTGGTCAGTCGGCAACGGATATCATGGTTGATGGGAGTGCGGGGAAGTTCGGGCCATTTGCCGGCCAGCTCTTTGTCGGCGAGTTTACTCAATCCTCGATCAATCGAGTTTTTCTGGAGAAGATTGATGGCGAGTACCAAGGAGCATGTTTCCCGTTTCGCGAAGGCTTTGCATCTGCGGTGTTGCGATTGGAACAAGGGACGGATGGCAGCGTCTTCGCGGGGTTGTCCAATCGCGGCTGGAGCAGTTTAGGTCCCGCTTCGTACGGTTTGCAGAGACTCGTTTGGACGGGTCGTATGCCGATGGAGATGAGAGAGATACGAGCTCAACCGGACGGCTTTGAGATCGTCTTTACCAAGCCTGTAAATCGCGAATCGGCTTCTCAACTCAACTCTTATAGACTTAGCAGTCATACGTACCGATATCAATCCCAGTATGGCAGCGACGATATCTTGGAGAAGCAACTGGACGTTACCAAGGCGACCGTTTCCGACGATGGACTTCGCGTTCGGCTCGTTGTCAGTCCATTGCGAGAACTCTTTGTTCACACGCTCAATGCAAGTGGCGTTCGCAGCATCGACGGCGAGCCTCTGCTTCACAACGAAGGCTATTACACTCTCAACCAAATCCCCAATCGATCTCGCTAAGCTTCGGAACAAAACACCAAACGTTTAATTAGATTCTTTTGCTTGCCTTTGCAGTGCTTCCAACTGTTGCAAGGCTTCAATTGGCGTCATGCGTTCGATCTCCAACGACTTCAATCGATCGACGACGGCGTTGTCTTTCCATTCAAAGAGAGTCATCTGGATCGAACCGCTCGCTTTGCTTCTGGGTGGTGCGATATTTGGCTGACCATACTTGTTGAGATGATTCTCTTCTAGTTGGATCAATATTTGTTTGGCACGATCGTTGACTTCGCGTGGCACTCCAGCCAATCGAGCGACATGGATGCCATAACTGCGATCGGCTCCGCCTGGAACGATGCGGTGCAAGAAGACAACGTTGTCATCCCATTCCTTGACCGACACATTCCAGTTGCGAACACCAGGCAACGACTTTTGAAGATCAATCAGTTCATGG
The DNA here is from genome assembly GCA_903858115.1 of uncultured Pirellula sp. Classification (GTDB taxonomy): domain Bacteria; phylum Planctomycetota; class Planctomycetia; order Pirellulales; family Pirellulaceae; genus JBKCUI01. The sequence goes on from CAIOHR010000268.1 coordinate 49,134, forward strand.
TAGTGTGTCGCGAACATCGTACGGGCTCGGTTGACACCATGAAGATGCTCGACAATCGCCCACGCTAACGATAGCCCATCGTACGTGCTTGTACCTCGACCGATCTCATCGAGGATGACGAGCGATCGTTCTGTGGCCGTGTTCAAAATGCGGGCCGTCTCGACCATTTCGACCATGAAGGTACTTTGACCACGGGCCAATTCGTCGCTTGCGCCGACGCGAGCAAACAGACGATCTGCAATTCCAATCGTCGCCTTTCGAGCTGGCACAAAACTGCCCATCTGGGCCATGATCGTGAGCAAGGCTGTTTGGCGAATGTAAGTGCTCTTACCCGCCATGTTTGGGCCTGTGATGAGTAGTATGTTTCCGTGTTCTGTGCCGATCATCGAATCATTCGGCACGAACGTCCCCTTAGGAAGCGTTGCATCCAACACAGGGTGCCGGCCCTCGTAGATTTCTAACAGTGGCTCGTCGGTAATGATCGGTTTGACGTACCCCTGTTTGACAGCCAGTTCAGCGAGTGATGCGATCGCATCTAACTCTGCCAGGATTGCCGCGTTCACTTGCAAAGCTTGGGTTTGCAAGTGAACTTGCTCTCGCAGTTCAAGGAACAATTCGAACTCCAGTGCCTTGGCAGATTCATCCGCGGTTAGCACTTTCTCTTCGTATTCTTTGAGCTCAGGTGTAATGTAGCGTTCTGCATTCTTCAGCGTCTGTTTGCGGATGTAGTTTGCAGGGACACGATCGCGATGCGTGTTGGTGATTTCGAGATAGTAACCAAAGACCGAAGTAAAACCAACCTTGAGGCTCGTGATGCCCGTTTGTTGAATTTGGTCCGCTTGATAGCGCGCGATCCATTCTTTACCACCCGTTGCTAGTATCCTGAAGTCATCCAAGCGTTGGTCGTAGCCGGTACGAATATAACCACCATCGCGTGCGACCAACGGGCAGTCTTCTTCGAGAGCCGATTCCAGATGCTCACGCAAGGTTGGTAGAAGATCGATTCGAGTTTGAAGCTGAGTCAATCGCGCCGAGAGACGTTCTTCGAGCAACGCTTTGATCTTCGGGATTTGTCCAAGAGAACGACCGACTTGTTTAAGATCGCGAGGGCTACATCGTCCAGTGGAAACGCGAGCCATGAGTCTTTCGATATCGTAAACATCCGAAAGATTCTGTCGCATGGCTGTGCGCAGTCGATCGTTGCGAACAAACTCGTCGACCGCATCCAATCGGGACTCGATCTGTTCTTTCGAAAGAAGAGGCGATGCGAGCCACTGTCCAAGTCGACGAGCCCCCATCGAGGTGACGGTGCGGTCCAAGACCTCGAGAAGCGAACCTTCCCGAGTGGCGGTGCGAATGGTTTGCGTTAACTCCAACGAACGGCGAGTGGCAGAATCGATCTCCAGGATACGACTCAATCGCGATGGTACCAATTGTTGGATATGGGTCAGCGAAGTCTTCTGCGTCTCTTGTAGATAAGCCAGCGCCGCACCAGCCGCGCTGATGGCGAGAAGATCTTGAAGACTCGTCGAGTTCACCGAGGCATCGGGTTGGAGATCCCAGCCCATGCCAGACAAATCCAAAACACCGAAGTGCTCATGAAGCACGCGTTGCGATTCTTCGAATCCGAATTGCCAGGAAGGTCGGCGGGTCAGCGCCCACTTTTCAAAATCGTCTCGCTTTAACGTGGAGTCATCTTCGCGAACCAAAATCTCCGCTGGTTCGAGCCGAGCGATTTGATCGGATAGGGATGCGAGCGGAAAGGAACCCGCCTCGAATCGCCCCGTGGATAGCTCCACCCAAGCTAGGCCAATCGACGCCGACGAGCCTCCAGTCTTCCCCGGCGCGGGGTGGTAAACGGCCAAAAGCAAGTTGCCCGCTCGAGGATCGAGGAGGGCGTCGTCGGTCAAAGTGCCGGCCGTTACGATGCGTTGTACTTCGCGACGTACTAGCCCTTTGGCAGTGGCCGGGTCTTCGATTTGCTCGCAAACCGCGACGCGAAAGCCAGCTCGGACCAGTTTCGCAAGGTACGCCTCCAATTGATGGTGGGGGAAACCAGCCATCGGTATCGGATTTTCTCCTTTGTCCCGGCTGGTGAGGGTCAGCCCCAAAACGCGGGCGACGGTTTTTGCATCCTCGTGAAAAAGCTCATAAAAATCACCCATTCGGAAAAAAAGGATGGCGTCGCCGCTGGCGGCTTTGGCTTCTTCGTACTGCTTCATCATCGGCGAAAGGTTCATGTCGAGATGTTACCATCCCACCTGAGCTGGCCAAATAGGCTCCCGCCGGGAGCTTCCCGCGAAACAAACTCCTTGGTCCGGTGTTTTCTGTAGGCGGGAGATTCCCGTCCAGCTAGAATTGTTGGGTTAGTGAAGCATTTTCGCAGTACGTCAGAACTGGCGGCGAATCCGAGAGAACCTATGATGAAAAGACCAATCCAAACTGCATTCGCCCTCTTTTGTGGGGTTCTTCTGGGCGCCGACACTGTTGTTCTCAGCACAAAAACGGTACTAGCCCAACCCCCAGGTTTTGGCGGCGGCCCACCCTTTGGAGGCTTCGGTGGTGGTCCTCCTTCCTTTGGCGGTGGGTTTGGGGGCCGAGAAGGTGGGTTTGGGGGCCGAGAAGGTGGGTTTGGCAGTCGCGATGGAGGCAGTCGCGATGGAGGCAGCCGTGAAGGTGGCAGTCGCGAAGGGGGGTTCGGAGGATTCGACCCATCGATGTTCCTCGGCCGGATGGACCGGAACGGCAACGGGATGCTCGATCTCGACGAGATGGAGGGGCCCGCTCGCTTTATGATAGAACGGATGGCACGTGGCAATCCGAGCATCGACATGTCAAAGCCTATTCCACTCTCGAAAATCACAGAGGCGTTTCAGGCGATGCGGAACGGAGGTAGTTCTTCCTTTTCGTCATCGTCCTCAGATGAGTCGATGAGCGAATCGACTACGCTCGTACCTGGATTCGGTATCAAAAAAGAAAAGGTACCAGTGCCTGGCTTTGGATCGAACACGAATGCCGTGAACATTCGTGTAGAAGATCAAGACATTCGCGATGCAGATGATCGAATGGGTCGGTATGACACCAACCGGGACGGAGTATTGGATGCGACCGAAGTGACCAATAGCCGTATGACCGACGCGATGGAGTATGATCGAAACGGCGATGGCAAAGTCACTCGAGACGAGCTTGCTGTTCGATATGCCAAGCGTCGACAATCTTACAGTCAAAGCAGTCAATCGAGTCAAGATAATTCACGACGAGACAGCCGCGATAATCGCAGTCGCGACTCCAAAGACAAAGATAAGGAAAGCAAGGAAATTCCCAACCCTTTCGAAAAGATCTTTAGCTATCGACTCACGGACAAAGACGGAAAATTGAAACGTCCCGCAGGCTTACCAGAATGGTTCGCGCGACGAGACATCAATGTCGATAACCAAGTTTCGATGGACGAGTATTCCAGCAAATGGAATTCGGAGGTCATTGATGAATTCGCAAAAGCAGATGCGAACCTTGATGGCTTTATTACGGCAAAGGAATGTCTCGCGGCTGTCAAGAAAGGGTTCATTCCAGGCTCAGGTGGTGGTTCGTCGAGTGCAGCTCCCAGCAGTGTGTCCACAGATACCAGGTCTTCTTCTACTGCCGGCACATCCACCGGCACGAGTAGCTCAGCCGCCGCAGCCCCGAAAGCACCTGTTGCTGGGGGCGTTGATCCCAAGATGGTCGCTTGGATGGAGGGTCGTATGAAAAAATACGACAAGAACTCGGATAACAAATTGGATGTAGGCGAGTTCAAAGCCTATGATGCAAACGGCGATTTCGGGGCTGTCGATCAAAACAAAGATGGATTAGCCGACGTTACCGAATTGGTTCTTGCTCGGCAAAAGAAGTAAACCGATTCTTAGTGACGCATGAAGCGAGAACAGCGAGCTGAAATTGTACTAAAGCGACTCGGCGAGTTATATCCCGAGACGCCGATCCCGCTCGATCATGGTGACACGTATACGCTCTTGGTCGCGGTGCTCCTCAGCGCTCAGTGCACTGACAAAATGGTTAACCGAGTCACGCCCAGTCTCTGGAAATTGGCCGACAATCCTTACGACATGAGCAAGCAAAAGGTGGATGATATTCGTGCGATCATCCAGCCATGCGGATTGAGTCCTCAAAAGTCGAAAGCAATCCTTGAGCTTTCAAAGATCCTCGTGACGAAGCACGATGGCAAAGTTCCTGAATCGTTTGAGCACCTAGAAGAACTACCAGGCGTCGGCCACAAGACAGCGTCAGTTGTCATGAGTCAGGGATTTGGGCATCCAGCATTTCCGGTCGATACACACATTCATCGTTTGGCGCAACGCTGGGGGTTAACCAATGGTCGAAGCGTGGAACAAACCGAGCGAGATCTGAAGAAACTTTTCCCAGAAGCCAGTTGGAATCAACTTCATCTTCAGATAATCTTCTACGGCCGTGAACACTGTACTGCGCGCGGTTGCGACGGAATGATGTGCGGAATCTGTCGCGAGCTTTATCCCAAGCGACGCACTCCCGTAATCACCAAGAAATGACCGTTGGATTATCCAAACCACGATGGTTGCAAAAGATACGCCCGTACGCGGACATCTTCTTTCCTCGTGTCTGCTTGCTTTGCAATCGTGTTCTCGTCAACGAGATAAACGAGTCTATCTGCATGGGTTGTTTGGATGAATTGGTACCAGACAAGAACGTTTGCCAGAAGTGTTCTGCACCTGTTCCATTGTCCGTTGCCGAAAACCCGAAGAAATGCAGGCTTTGCAAAAGCGACTGGATGTTCAACCGGTCTTACAGCATGTGTACGTATCGATCCTCGGCAGCCAAGGCGGCTCGAAGAATGAAGTCGATCAAGCACGAGTCGTTGACTGCGGAGATTGGACAGAAGATGGGAATCTGGTTCGCCGAATCTTCAGAGGGGCGACCATCCTATGACGCGATCGTTCCCATCCCGCAATACTGGATACGCAAATGGGCAACAAAGTACAACCAAGCGGCAGTTCTGGCGGAAATGGTCTCTAGGGTTACAAGAATTCCGATAGAGAGTCGATGGCTCTATCGATGCAAATGGACAGAGAAGCAAGGGACGAAAACGATCGAAGAACGGCTGGTGACGGCTCGAGATTCGTTCGCTGTTTCGAAACCGAAAGCAGTGCAGGGAAAAACTATTTTGTTGCTGGATGACATTCTCACCAGCGGAGCTACCGCGAGCGATGCGGCTCGTGCCCTCCGAAGCGCTGGGGCAGTACGAGTGGATATTCTCGTTTTTGCTCGCGGCGCAAATGCGACTTAAGGACGCAGGACCGCCTTTAGAAGTTTTTTACGCGAAATAAAGCGCAAAAAAATCAATCCATCGTTGAACGACTGTTTAAGTCCGGCTAATCTTACCGTATCCGCTAGGTTGATCAATCAAGGATCACCTACACCACTTGGGGGGAAAGCTAAACTTCGTCTCAACAACCTCGATTTCGCGAGCTTTCTGGTAGCACCTGGAAAGCACAGATCTTTGATACCGTTACACGTAACCAAGAGTTAAGCATGGGCCAAATTATCACTTATATCATCCCCCTCGCAGGGGTAGCAGCATTGTTTTTGATGTTCTACAAGGCGAAGTGGGTTAGCGAACAAGATTCGGGTACGGATCGGATGCGGAGGATCAGCGAAACTGTTTCGGCAGGAGCAATGGCCTTTTTGAAAGCTGAGTACCGAGTCCTGACGATTTTTGTATTCATCGTTGCGGTATTACTTGGCTATATGGGAAGCCAATCCAGCGAATCTTCTGCACTGCTTGGAGTCGCGTTTACTGTGGGTGCTTTTTGTTCTGGTCTTGCCGGGTTTTTCGGAATGCGCGTTGCCACAAAGGCAAATGTGAGAACTGCCAATGCCGCGAGAACCAGCCTAGGAGAAGCACTGAACGTCGCATTCACAGGCGGATCCGTAATGGGATTGGCCGTCGTAGGGCTAGGGGTTCTCGGGCTGAGTGTCCTGTTCATTATCTTCTCGAAACTTGAGGGCTGGGATACCAATAGAGTCCTGACGGTCGTGACTGGATTCTCCTTTGGCGCATCCTCTATCGCTTTATTTGCACGGGTTGGAGGCGGGATCTACACCAAAGCGGCCGACGTAGGTGCAGATCTCGTCGGTAAAGTGGAAGCCGGTATTCCCGAGGACCATCCTCTTAATCCTGCGACGATAGCTGATAATGTTGGAGACAACGTAGGCGACGTGGCAGGAATGGGTGCTGATCTTTTTGAATCTTACGTAGGCGCGATTGTTGGAGCGATGGTTCTGGGTGCACTTTTCATTGGAACGCCCGGTTTTGAAACGGACAACACCTTTGCTGGCCTGAATGCTGTGTTGTTGCCATTGATATTGTCCGCTGTTGGAATTTTGACATCCATTTTCGGTATGCGGTTCGTCCAAGTTGGGGACGGCGGTGACCCGCACCGCGCTCTCAACAAAGGAGAATTGGTTTCTGCAGGAGCAATGTTGGTCGCGACCTTTGCACTCTCCAAGTTGATGTTACCGAATGAATTAGTGATCGATGGCGAAACCTATTCGTCGTTGGGGGTGTTCTTTGCCGTGATTTTTGGTTTGGTAGCAGGATTGGCCATCGGTTACGTCACAGAGATTTATACTGGCACTGGTACGAAAGCAGTCCGAGGGGTCGTGAGTCAATCGATCACCGGTAGTGCCACCAATATCATTGCCGGGTTGGGAGTGGGAATGCAATCGACTGCAATTCCAACTCTGATATTGGCAGCGGCAATCGTTGGTGCTTATGAGTGCGCAGGTCTCTACGGGATCGCCATCGCGGCGGTCGGCATGTTGTGCAATACGGGAATCCAGTTGGCGATCGATGCCTTCGGACCGATTTCCGATAATGCTGGTGGCATCGCGGAGATGAGTGGGCTGCCAAAAGAAGTACGAGAGCGAACGGACAAGCTGGATGCAGTAGGCAATACGACAGCCGCTATTGGAAAGGGCTTTGCCATCGGATCGGCAGCTCTGACCGCGATCTCGCTGTTTGCGGCATATATGTCCAAAGCTGGTATCGACTCGATCAATGTGGCGCAACCGCATGTAACAGCAGGGCTTCTGATCGGCGGAATGCTACCCTTCCTTTTCTCTGCAATGGCCATGGGTGCTGTTGGACGGGCTGCTATGGATATGATCCAGGAAGTTCGTCGGCAGTTTGCAACCATTCCTGAATTGAAGGCGGCTCTAGCGGTACTTCGAAAGAACGATGGCAAAGCGATGACCGAATGGACCCAAGAAGATCAAGACATTTTCAATGCTGCAGACGGTAAGCCCGAATACGGTAAGTGTGTCGAAATCTCGACCAAGGCTTCGATTCGCGAAATGGTTTTGCCGGGATTACTCGCGATCGTAGCGCCTGTAGCCGTTGGATTTGGAGGCGGAGCAGAGATGTTAGGCGGCCTCTTAGCTGGCGTCACGGTAACAGGTGTTTTGTTGGCTTTGTTTCAATCCAATGCAGGTGGAGCTTGGGACAACGCTAAGAAAATGCTCGAAGAGGGGGTCGTCATCGATGGAGTCACCCATAAGAAAGGTTCGGATGCACACAAGGCAGCAATCGTTGGTGACACAGTCGGCGATCCATTCAAAGATACTTCAGGGCCATCATTGAACATTCTGTTAAAGCTGATGTCGGTGGTTGCGCTGGTGATAGCAACCATGCTGAAATAGCTTTTTAGTAATATTCTATTGCTAGTAGCCTCTCGATAGAGAAGGCTACTTTTTGGAGGCATCGAGTGATGCACGAACGAGTCGTTTGTCGTTGCGAGCAAAGACACTCTTTTCGGCAAAGGCAGGATGAGACCAGCAGACACCTCCGCGTTGTCCTAGCTGGTCGCGGGTCGGTTCGATCAACGGACATCGATCGACGATGGTCAAACCTGTCGGAGAGAGCTTCGCCAGGAGCAATTCGCCTCGTTCGTTGAACATCCATACTCGATCGGCTTGCCGGACCATATGGATCGTCGCCCATCGAGCGCGCGGCACAGCAGTGAGATCTTCCCAAATCCGTTCACCGGTTTTTGCATTGAGACAACGAAATTGTCCGTAGCTATCGGCCCCATAGATGTATCCTTGCTGAGATATGCAACAACCGATCATGGCGTGTAGCGATTTGGTTTGTTGTTCATCTGGCCCGACAGCTCGCCAAAGGACCTCCGAGGTTAGTGATTCTTTTGGAGTACGAATCATCAGCGAACCGTCATAAAAAGACGAAACAAAAACAGTTTCGCCATCTACGATTGGGTCCCCGATTCCGATTGGCATTCGGGATGGTGGGAAAGGATGTCCCCAGTAGACATTTCCAGTCGCAGGGTCTAAACCCGACAAACTATCGCCGGTCCAGCAAACCAATACATCCTTTCCAGATTGTTGAATGAGGACTGGTGATGAGTATCCCGCTCGATCCTTCAGGGACCTCCACACTTCTCGTCCCGACAATTTATCAAAAGCCACCATGCAGGCACCTGCGTCTCCGGATACTTGTTGGATAACAAGGTCTTTGTAGATCAAGGGAGAGCCGGCAATGCCCCAAATCGGCATTCGAATGTCGTACTTCTCAAGCAAGTTGTGGTGCCAGAGCACTTCACCCGTCGATGCGTTTAGGCAATGAAAGTGTCCCATTGCACCAACGCAGTAGGCTTTTCCGTTGTCGATCGTCACACTAGCGCGAGGGCCTGCCGTGTAGCTGATCTTGTAGTCCGCTTGGTATTCGTGGGTCCATAAAGACTTGCCTGTAGATGAGTCGAAACAGAGTACTCGCTCGGTCGCGTCTCGATCCTTGGGTTGTCGGTCCATCACATAGACTCTGCCACCGGCAACGCTAGGACCGGTATAGCCAGGTCCAATCTCTACCGACCACTCGAGAGGCAACTGTCCGTCTGGAAGCTCATTTACAAGGCCGGTTTCGTTCCAGATTCCATCTCTATTCGGGCCTCGCCATTGAGGCCAATCGTCTGCCGTTGCCAGACCGAATGGTATGACTGAGAAAATGGATGACAGCAGAAGGGATCGAAGTGGCTTCATGGTTTTGCCTGGGCCTTGCGGATGCGAAATCAAAGACATCTCAGTTTAGCCCTTCCGGACATGACCGGATACATACATTTGTTCAAGTTAGCCACTCGCGCGGCAGTTTAGTGACCGATGGTAGTGCGTTGGTTATGTCATTGTTTATCAACATCACATCTTTACTTCCAACTTCTTGAATGCACCCTGAACTCCTGCTGCTCTCAGCCGAGTTTGCGACATTCATTTCAATCGTCCTCGGTCGGTGGCATTACTACATGGAGTTTCATGATGTCTATCCTCGTCCGCTTCGAACAAGATCTCCGACTTAACAGCTGCGGCGAGCGAATGCAAAAAATCTAGGTCCGCTCACGCGCTCAACGCGGTTCAGTTCCTGTCGCCCCTCCAGGGCGGCTGCTGGACTTGAGCCCGGGAGGGGCGGAATGGAATAGCCAGGGGTGCTAACGTGCCAACCCCGGGTCAGCTAGTGAAGACCCCCTCAAGCCCCGAAGAGACTGCTGATTTAGAGAGCCGTTGGGCGCTAGCCCGGTTTAGTGGCTTCGCCACAGCCGACAACCGGGGCTAGCGCCCGACGGCTCAACCAATAACCAACAAGCCGGGCCTAAATCAGCAGCCTCCTGAAGGGGCGACAGGAAACCTCCTTAACAGTAGATCGGGCAATCCCCCGCAGTCCAGCACGCATCCGTCCCTAGAACAAGCACTAGGAACGTAAACAATTACCTACTATCAATCGAGCTTGAGTTCGATCGAGCCTGCTTCCTTGACATCAAACGTTCGGTCCATCGCCCCGGCGTGGTATTTGGCAGGAATAGCGTTAAAGGCTGCAGGGGTTTTTCCTTCAGCGACAAAGTAGGTGTATGTACCAGGAATCACTGATAGTTTTAACTTACCTTGAGCAACTGGCCCTTGGACCTGCCCTCCCACTTCACCTACGGAAAGGAGAGTCAACGACACGTCGTTCACGGGCTTACCACCGGCCGTCACGGAGAATGTCACTTCAACGGGGTCTGGCTTTGGAACTACCTTGACTCCGCCACAACCCACCAAGAAAACCAAACCTAATAGAGTGCAATACTTTGCGAACATGGATTGATCCGACGACAATTAGAGAGAGTAAAAAAATAAGCGGGACTGCATCGCAGCCCCGCTTTACTATTTTTTCGGGAGACAATTATTGGTCGTTTGCAACAACCAAACCATCTTGCGAAGCTGCCAAAGACTTGAGAGTCCGCCAATCGGTCGAGTCACTCATGAATCGAACAGATCCGTCACCCATGGTTGCGTTGACACCGCCGGTGTGGAAACTGAAAGGCTCATCATTAGGACCGCAGTTGTTGTTGGCCCATCTGCAAGTTGTAGGACCACCCATTGGTGACTTATTTTGGTTGATTGCGACAACACGTGACGCAGGGGCAAGAGCATTGCTCGGACCGGAAAGACCGTTCGTACCTGAGTCTGGATCAGCCCATGCATACATTCGGCGACCACCGGTGGTTCCACCTGACCAAGCGACAGAGTCAGCAGGAATGAGCGAAGGACGTGTTGATAACGAGCCAAAAGTGCCCACATTTGGGTGAGCACGACCAGCATCTTCGATGCACAAAATGGTGTTGCTCGTACCGTCAGATACAGCTCCGAATCCCCAACCTCTCTCGCAAGAGAGCATCCCTTGACGTGTCATCGCAGTCCGGCGAGCAGCAGCCAAAGGGCGAGTTCCCTGAGGATCTGTCATTCCAGCTTCTTCTTCAACATCCGATACAGAGATGAACATGTAATCCCATCCGCCGTATCCATCCGGAGCTCGAGCTGCACCGGAAATCGGCGAGCTTGGGCATTGGAAACTTGGAATTTGTGTCTTGGATGCAAGTACTGTATTTGGGAAAGCTGGATCGTGGTACGTTGCACCTTGAGCACGTGCATGCAATGCCGAGACGGTGTAACCCGCTGTCACCATTTGAGCGCGAGTCATGGTGTGATCCATCAAGTTATAGACGTTATTTTGCTCAATATAAGGAAGCATGAGCGTTGGAGTGGACTGAGTCATGTAGACGGTGCTCGCACCACCCGTGCTGTCGCACTGACCAGGGTGAGGGAGGGCCCTGTTGCCACTCTCGAAATTATGAACAGCCAAACCAATTTGTTTGAGGTTGTTGGAGCACTGCATACGACGTGCTGCTTCCCGTGCTGCTTGCACAGCTGGCAAAAGCAATCCAACCAAGATGCCGATGATAGCAATAACTACCAGCAATTCTACAAGCGTGAATCCGGGGCGTTTCGCCCACAATCTGCGTTTCATCAATCTCAACCCTAGAATAGAACTACAAGTGAATCGACCGAAATTGGTCTTTCATTCGCAGGGATTATGGATGGGGTGGTTGAGGTTGGTAAGGCTCAAAAACGTTTATTAACAGAAGCTTCATATTTCCTAAACAAAAGCGTAACGCCATGACAACATTGATTAAGTGCGACCCCGAGTTGCTAATGAATTTTGCATGGAGTTAATGACGGCCGGGGCTCAGGACTGTGGTCGACTATGGTGTCAACCTACTTCGACTTTTGTCGGCAGTGTCAAGCGGCAGATGCCCTATGCAGGCCTGCGCTATCCGAATTCTTACTGGGAAACTTGTTGGACATAAAGAGGCGTTCCCACCATCTAGCTTTGCGGAGGCGACGATCGTTGGAGGAGACGACATGAGACTTTCCTTTGCGAGTCTCTAGGACCAGTTCGTCGCCGTTCACCTGTCGAACAATCCAATATTTGTCTACCTCGTAGGAATAGAGTTCACCGTACGGGGATGGGGCGATGTTCTTCGCCCGAGGTCCAGGAGAAAGGCTATGTTTTTCTCGGGTGTAGATAACCCAATCATTCGGTTGAAACGAACTGGTCATGTGGACGTTCCCGCTCTGTCAAATGCTTGCAATTTACGTCGCTTAGCGAAACCACTCCTGTAGGAGGCTTTTTTCAACGCGATTGTCTCAAACAGGACTGTAGTTGGTAGGTACAAGCCCGTTGCTTATAGACGAAGCAGGCTGTTACTTGCCAGACACTGCCAAAAAAACCGCATCCATGTATTCTTTCTTCCTAGCGGAATAGAATCCAGGTCAGCATGAGCGGAATCTGGGGAATTGTTGATAATAGTGCGGATTTTCCGCTTCAGAAGGGATGTCTAGTTTATGGCGATTGAACCCCTTAGTGTCCAGTTCGTGTGCCTTGGCAATATATGTCGTTCGCCAGCAGCACAAGGAGTAATGGAAAGTCTTATGGCGCGCGACCCGAGGTGGCAAGGTATCGTGGTCGACTCCGCCGGCACGGCAGGTTACCACATCGGTCGCGCCCCAGATTCCCGAATGATCGCAGCTGCAAAACTGCGGGGGTATGACCTTCAAAGCCGAGCAAAGCAGTTTGAGCGGACTTTTCTCCGCTCCCGGACTTTGGTCTTGGCGATGGACCGAGAAAACTATCGAGACATTATGCTCTTGGCGACGGGACCGGCCCCGAATGTGCGGCTATTCAGCGACTATCTCGATGAATCGTGGCCTCGCGATGTCCCGGACCCTTACTACGGCGAGAGCCACGGATTCGAATACGTTTTGGAAATGCTGGAGGCTGGATGCCCCAAAATTCTGGAGGAAATCCTTCGTAAAAAAGAATCGTTGCGTCCTGATTGACCAAACGTGTCTTTGCCTAGTCGAAAACTCATCTTAGCAGTGGGTGGCCTGATTGTTTTGAACCTCGCAATGCGTTAGCATCAAGCCGAGCGTTAGGAACGCAAAGTAGCCAAGAGAGTGACCTCTGCCCGATGAACGAGTTTTGTGAGGGATGCTTGTTCATTTATTCATCTATTGATCTCTCGAAGAATTGATCGAAAAAGGGAATTTGTACGATGGCCGCATCCAAGAGCGCGAGCAAGAAGAAGTCCGACAAAAATTTACCGAGCGAGCCAAGCGGACTCGAGGTCCTCTACAAGCGAGAGCCAGGTCTGAAGAACGCTCTCCAACAAATCGAAAAGCAGTTCGGCGAAGGCTCGATCATGCCTTTGGGTGGCGAATCTCAACTGAAGATCGAAGGGATCAATACTGGGTCTCTGTCGCTAGACATGGCACTCGGGGGTGTCGGCATTCCACGCGGACGGATCATCGAGATCTTTGGCCCGGAATCGAGCGGTAAAACGACTGTCTCCCTTCATATCTGCGCACAAGCTCAAAAGCTTGGTGGAATCGCTGCCATCATTGACGCTGAGCATGCGTTCGACCCAACCTGGGGTAAAAAGCTAGGAGTTCAGTTAGATACTTTGTTGGTCAGTCAGCCGAGCAGCGGTGAAGAAGCGATGCAGATCGCGGAGATGTTGATCAAGAGTAATTCGGTAGACGTCATCGTTGTGGATTCCGTCGCTGCCTTGGTTCCTCGCCAAGAACTGGAAGGTGAAATCGGCGATACGCACGTTGGATTGCAAGCACGATTGATGAGTCAGTCGATGCGCAAGCTGACGGGAGCTATCGCAAAGAGCAAGACGGCTGTCATCTTCATCAACCAGATTCGCGAGAAGATCGGTGGAATGTCGTACGGTTCACCGGAAACGACTTCGGGTGGCCGTGCGCTCAAGTTCTATGCTTCTTGCCGAATCGACGTCCGCCGTATTGGCCAACTCAAAGATGGCGAAGAAGTCGTCGGACAACGGGTGAAGGCCAAAATCGTAAAGAACAAGGTTGCTCCTCCGTTTCGAGTTGCGGAGTTCGACATGATGCACAATTGCGGGATCAGCTACGAAGGTGACCTTCTCGATTTGGGAACGGCCCACAAGATCGTCAGCCGAAGCGGTGCGTGGTACAAGTATGGTGAAACCTATATCGGTCAAGGAAAAGAAAAGGCACGTAACTATCTCGTGGAGAACAAAGATGTTGCAGCAGAAATCCGGGATGCGATCCTAGCTTGCGGTGGCTACGCGGGCCCAGAAGGTAAGCCGGATGCCGGCGACGATACCGACGAAGGTACTGCAGACTCGTAGTCGGTTTTCCCGTTTACGAGTAACGATTGCTACTCGCGTGACGTTGCGTTTTGACTGTCAAGTAAAGCAATGAATCGAGCTGTTGTCGTCAACTGCTCGATTTTCGTTAGCAGATGGGTATTGTTCCACTGCCCCATGCCATTTACTGCGGTTATACGATTGATGCAAGCAGCCCACCATGATCCAGCACTCGAACGCTTTACGAGGAGTATCTCAGACCGCCGTCTTTCAATTTGGGGAACTCTTGCTCAATCGACAGTTCGAATAACACGTGTGTCATCTACCATGACAGTTCCCAAACACCAGCGGCCAACTGTTTGATTTCCGTCTTTACATGCAACGGTACATCTTTCTGCGCCAACACTTCGTTACATGCTAGGATCACCTGAGCCTTTTCCATTTCCTCAATATTCTTCTTGGATTCCGATAGCCTGGCTTGCACATCGGACAGGACGTCGTCTTGAAGCCCGTATAGCTTGACCATATCTGGACTGCATACTATCAGGAGATCACTTCGAACTACAAGCAGATTCAACGCCTGCAGGACGGCGAAACGTTGCGGCAAGGTGAGTATTGCGTCCATTTCACGATCCAATTCCGCACGTGAAAAACTTATTCCTTGTACCATCTTACGCTGAACATCGTTGGCTTTGATGCGAAGTTGCTCGCGCTGTTCGCTCGAGAGCTCAAGCTTGTTTGATGGCATCGTTAAGTAGGGCGCTTGTGACATTTGCAAGGTTGGTGGCACCCACGAAGATATTTGTTGCAAATCTCCACCATTCTCATCAATGGAAAACTCTGTCCCAACGAATTTCCATAAAATGTCTTGCGCGTTCTGTGGCAGGGCCTTCTTGATTGCCGCGATTCTCAATTTGTCCGAATTCTTGATGATTTTCCAATTCAATTCAGCGAAATCGTAGTAGATGCGCATAGCATCTTCTTCACCAACGAACTCCCGTAAGAAACTTGGCGAGAAGAGATTACCTGGTGTTCCGATCCTGGATTTCACAAGTTCGATTCGAATTTGCTTTGCCTGGTCAAGAGTCAATATCTTTTTGAGGAAGGTTCTTCCGTTTGCCTCATCGGAAGCTTCATCCCCAACGAATGAACTCTTGTCGCGCAAGTAATTTCGGACTTCGGTCAATTGTACGTCGGTTATAGAAATCGCTTTCCTGATCTCCGCATCATTTGCAACCCACCGAAGAGCTCCTAGTCCATATGCAGCGGATAAAACACCGCTATCACCAAAGGTCATGGAATGGGAGCAAAGAACTAGTGAAAAAACGATCCAAAGCTGTCTATGATTGAAAAAACACATCAATAAAACTCCGGCCAACATTAGTTCAAGATCGTCGCCATTAACAGAAATTCAAAAATCGACGTTCAAAACGGCTCGTTGCTCCAAGGAACACTCCCGAAGCATAATTCGTATTCGTACGCGTCCTGCCGCGTCAAGACATCTGGACCGTACCTTGGGTAGCAAAACTCGTCAAGAGTTTGTTGATTTTATGGACTTGCCGCAACGCAAAGGACTTATTACATCCGGAAGCGTTTCGAGTTGCGGAGTTCGACATGATGCACAATTGCGGGATCAGCTACGAAGGTGACCTTCTCGATTTGGGAACGGCCCACAAGATCGTCAGCCGAAGCGGTGCGTGGTACAAGTATGGTGAAACCTACATCGGTCAAGGA
>CAIOHR010000269.1 GCA_903858115.1 uncultured Pirellula sp.
GTTGGCACCTGCCCGTGTGACTCGGAAGAAACTGCCCATAGCTGACTGAACGACATCTTCGGGTGCAATGCCGCCGCGATACTTGCGATTGAGGCGAGACGCAACGAGCGCAATCAAACGGACTTCGTACCGAGCCAAAAGTACGCGAGCAGCATCCTGGGAACCCGACCGCCACATCTCGACTAATTCACGGCTGGCTCGGTTCGTCAGGTTCGAATCTGAGAATTTTTGAATTTCGCTGTCCGCTTTGCTGCCCAAATTCTCACCTCCACCGGTACACGTTTGTTTTCCACCATTCTAACCGGAGGATCTCTATTATGACGATGGTCGTGACTGAACCTTGCAAAGGCTGCAAAGATAAGGCTTGCTTGAGTGTTTGCCCATGCGAGTGCTTTTATGAGGATGCGGATATGGTCTACATTCATCCCGATGAATGTGTTGACTGTGAAGCTTGTATTCCTGAATGCCCCGTTGAAGCCATTTTCCATGAAGACAATGTGCCGATGCCATGGCTGCATTTCATCGAATTGAACGCCAAGCGTTCGAAGGAATGTCCACCCGCTCAACCGAAATAGAACGACCTATCGATTGCTTCGCACTCGATTCGTTTACCTATCTACTTCAAATCAATTACGATTTTGCCGAGTTTTCCCGTGAAGGCTGCAGGGATATCGTAGGTCATGTCCACGGGTGTCCCGGTGTCCTCGCCAAAGTCTAACGTTTCTTCGGTTGAAAATCGGAAGGGAATTGTCTTCTCCACTCGCACCTTCGCTACTTCCTTGCCATCGACGAGAAGCTTGGCTGTACCGCTTTTGCCCATTCCACCGCCGTCATAAACAAAGTCCATCACCAGTTTGTGTACCCCGGCCGGCAGTGCACTCGGGGCTACGACTCGGTAGTTTTCGCCACTGGCAAATTTGTAGCTAAATACGGGTTTGCCCTTCTCAAAGTAAACGGCCCAACCTCCAAAGAGCCCCCCTTGCGTGGCAACAACACCGCTGTCTGTACCGGTCGACGTGATATCTGCGCTGAGGGACCAATTCCGGTTCTTGATGTTTGGCGCAACACCTTCGGTGATTCGCTTTAGCCCCGCAGCATAGGTGAACGATTTTCGCTCACCGGTCAGGCTGGGGCGTATGCGCTCACCAAAGCGTTCCGCCGCTGATGTCTGGATTGGCAAGACGTTGTACTTTGCCGCTTCTGCGTAAAATCGAACTTGCATCTCGCGCAGTTTGTCTGGCATCATGGCGGCCAGGTCATCGGCTTGGGAATAATCCTTGTCAATGTTGTAAAGCTCCCATTTCGTGACGAGAACATCCGCATCGGTACCGACACCGCTCCACGGAAGTCGAAACGGAGTGGTGCCTGCGAACCAGCCGTCATGATAGATTCCCGAGTTACCAAAGATCTCGAAGTACTGTGTCTTCTTGCGATCCTGTGCCTTGGCATCGTCAAAGGTGTAAACCATGCTAACCCCTTCGATCGGTTTCTGGTCGAAGCCGTTGACTTTCACTGGCTGGGGCAGTTGAGCAGCGTCAAGGATCGTTGGAACAATGTCGATAACGTGGTGGAACTGATTTCGAATTCCACCTTTGTCCTTGATTCGATTTGGCCAAGAGATCACCATCGCGTTGCGAGTACCGCCAAAGTGACTTGCGACCTGCTTCGTCCACTGGAACGGTGTATTGGTTGCCCATGCCCAAGGAACAGGATACAGGTTGGATGACTTCCAACTTCCTAAATCGTCTAGATGCTCTTCGAGATACTCGAGCGTCTCTTGGCTTTGCGCGACGATGTTCATGTCGTTGAGAACGCCGTTCATCGAACCCTCGCCACTGCCGCCGTTGTCGCCAACAATCCAGATGATCAGCGTATTGTCCAACTCATCGCGAGCTTCGATGGCATCAAAAATTCGCCCTATGTTGTAATCCGCTTGAGCTAACTGGGCCGCTGCGACTTCCATCATGCGAGCTTGCACCTTTCTCTCGCGGGGACTGCGCGATTCCCAACTAACCATCTCTTCCGGTCGGGGTGTCAACTTCGCATCTGCGGGAATGATACCGAGCTGCTTTTGGCGGGCGAAAGTCTCTTCGCGCAGTATGTCCCAGCCCCCGTCAAACTTCCCCTTGAACTTGGCGATCCACTCTGGCTTTGCATGCTGCGGTGCGTGGATAGCACCCGTCGCGTAGTAGGCAAAGAATGGCTTGTCTGGCGCAACCGTCTTCTGCATGTTGATCCAATTGATCGTTTGATCAGCGAGATCGTAATCCATGTTGTAGTCGGGTTTACCTACGTGAGGCTCGATTGGAGTCGTTCCGTCAAAGAGGGCTGGTCGCCAGTTGTTGGCAACGCCACCGATGAAGCCATAAAACTTCTCAAAGCCCAGTCCTGTTGGCCAGCGGTCGAACGGTCCGGCCGCAGTGGCTTCCCAGTCGGATACGTTGTGATTCTTACCGAACCATCCTGTGTTGTAGCCGTTGTCCTTGAGAATCTCACCTATCGAGGCCATGTCCTTGCCGAGTATCGAATCGTAGCCTGGATAGCCCGTCGCCATCTCCATAACCACTCCAGTGTGAGCTGAGTGGTGATTCCTTCCAGTGATCAGAGCCGCTCGCGTTGGACTGCAAACTCCTGTGGTGTGAAACCGGGTGTAACGCAGTCCGCGTTCGGCGAGCTTCTGCAAGTTTGGGGTCGGAATCGGCCCACCAAATGTACTCGCCGCGCCAAAGCCCACATCGTCGTTTAGGATGAGTACGATGTTGGGAGCTCCTTTCGGAGCAGTGACTTTCTCGGGGAACGCGGGAGTGGATTCCTTCGAGCGAATCCCTTGAATTCCTTGGAAGGGCGAAGGAGCGATCGGCAGAACAGTACGATCCAGCGAATCGGTGGGCGACGGTTGAGCAACACAATCTTGTTCTGCGCCACAAAGCACGAACAAAACGAATGCAATTGTCAGCGTTAATCGCCAGCACAATTGTCGTTCGATTTGGAATTTCATTACGTTAAACATGAAGACATCCTCAGGTGATCACTAGGTTCTTGTGAGCGTTTTGGCTCAGCTTAAGTGGCGTAATCGCTTATTAGTTTTAGTATAACCGACAACTGCTGGGCGTCTTGATGACTCTCGACCTCCACACCCCTTGCACTTGCCTTCGGCATCTACTCAGCGCTCAGATCAGTCCAATAGCCGCTTCTTTCGTAGCGAAGACTTCAGCACGTTGAGAGTTGGATATTTCTGGGCAAGATGTGCCGCATGCTTGCGGGCGATTTTGTTTCCTTGCTCCCCTCCCAA
>CAIOHR010000270.1 GCA_903858115.1 uncultured Pirellula sp.
CATGCACGACGCGGTCGATTGGAAGATCATCGAAGAGAACCCATTCCTTAAGGTAAAGACCCAAAAGAGCTCGGTGAAGGTCAACGAGTTTGTCCCTCGGTAAGTGGTCGACAAGCTGATGAAGAAAGCAAATCCAGTTTGGCAAGTGATCTTGGGCCTGAGTCGCTACGGTGGGCTTCGTACGCCCTCGGAAACGCTCTCGCTACGATGGGAAGACATCGATTGGGAAATGAACCGAATGAGTATTCCAGAGCCGAAAGTCGAGCATCACGAAGGTCGTGGCATTCGTAGCTGCCCGATCTTCCCGGAGCTTCGACCGATCCTCGACGAAGCGTTCGAGATCTTCGGCGACAAGAGCGAATACGTGGTCGCGGCTCCACAGTATCGAGCTGCCGCTAATACAGCGATGGGCTGGAAGAACTCGAACCTGCGCACCGAGATGACGCGACTGCTGCGCCGCGCCGGAGTATCGGGTTGGCCACGACTGTTCCACTCGATGCGGGCCAGCCGGCAATTTCTAATTCCGCAATCACCGCTGCGCACATTACTATTTCCGCAACTGCGCTACCGACGCGAAAACAATGTCAAAAAAACCAATTTTCCTGTCATCAGAACGAATAAAACTCCGGCGAGAGCATGACCCTAATCCCTTCCCTGAACTAGATCCCTGGGTGCCCAAAAAGATGACAACTTCAAGAAATCGACGATTTTTTTTCGTCGCGATTTGGGGCTTCGGCCTTTATGCTTTGATTTGCGTCGGAGTATTCTTGTTTCAGCGATCCTTGCTTTACTTTCCCACGGACCATCCCCGATCGACAAGATTGGTGCCTTGGGTTAACGACGGCCAGACCATTGGGTACTGCCACGAAACGCCATCCCCCAACGCGGTTTGGCTTATGATGCACGGAAACGCTGGGCAGGCGTCCGACCGAGACTATGTACTCGAACACTTGGCCGATCACGAAGCATTGTATGTGCTGGAGTATCCAGGCTATGGCAAACGCGATGGCTCACCGTCTAAGAGTTCGATCGACGCTGCTACCCAGGAGGCCTATCGGATTCTTCGTTCTCGATACCCAAACACACCTGTCTGTGTTATCGGGGAATCACTCGGTAGTGGCCCCGCATCAAGGCTTGCGACCTCCCAGCCTCCACCTGCAAAAATCGTTCTAATTACCCCGTTCGATTCGATGGTGCGTGTCGCATCGGAGAAGTTCTTCTTTTTACCCGTTTTGTTGCTACTACTCGACCGCTGGGACAACACCGAATCCTTGCAAGGCTTTCAAGGAAACATCGACATCTATGCCGCAGAAGCCGACGAAGTAATTCCAATCCTTCACGCTAAGGCGCTCAGTGAGACTTCCCCAAACATCCGTTTCCATGTGCTGCCGGGGGGACACAACGATTGGTCATCTTGCGATCGCGTTACTATCTCTCAATAGTCGCAAGCTGAAGAGCACTAAATTGCTCTTTTTCTCCATCTGCAGAACATATGGCCAGTTGTCTTCGTATTCAACCAGTTTTAGATCTGCCATACGTGTCTTGTGCAGCCTCAAGTTCGACGTCTGGATGGCAAGTACAATCGTACTTTGGCTGCTCAAAGGACTTGGCCAACACGAAGTAGATTGCCGTCTTCGTCAACGATAGCAAACTCCCTCATGCCCCAGGGTTTGTTCTCAATGGCGTCCATACGAGGAATACCTCGCCTGGGCAGACCGGCTGCCAAGAAGGCCTTGTATAACGACTCGACGTCGGCGACTCTCAAGTAACAGCCCGCCCAGGTGTTCTGCTGGCACCAGTGCGGCATGCAGAACGAAGTGAAGCTCTAGATCGCCTCGGGTGAGGATTGCATAAGCATCCCCTTGACCAAGAATTTCGCCTTCGAACCCAAGCCTCGCGAAAAACGCTATCGCGCCAGGTAGGGACCTACTTGGAAGGACTGGAATGGCGAGATCGTGGGGTAGCTTATCCCGAATCACTTGTGCTGGGGTCATAGGTTCCGCCTCTGTCCTGATTGTGACGGGTATCACTTGGCTCGGCAAATACAGTGGATCTTGGGGCTGAGTCGCTATCCCGTTTTTCTTGGCAAGAAACCGGGGACAGTCCCCACGCGATAGGGTCATTTTATCTGACCGACCCACTCCGGGAACGGATGTGCCTGTAGCTCTATAGATCGCCTCACGATCTAGAGAGACTGACTATGAGCGGCGTTTGATTGTCGCGTTACGACCTTGCTCGTTTCGGTTTGAGTGTCAGGGTCAATTCAAGATTCGAGTAATCGACTCGGAGTTCTTTTGCCAGTAATAGTCCCACGCCCAGTAAAGGCGTCTGGCCTAAGTTCGCAATCACCTCCAATGACCTTCGTTTACCGAACCAATCGAGCTCGCAGTGGTAGGTTGATAGCTCAATTGCTGATCCGTCTGCCAGGACGCCATCGATCGAACCTGTGATTTCCAACTGCAAATCGTCAATCAAGGATTGAGGCAGCACCAAATCACCCGTAAAACCAGTATCGATCCAAGCGTCGACTCGAACTCCTATTGGATATTTAGGACAAAGAATCTCGATCGGCAGGATGGCTCTGCCTGAATCATCGACGACTCCTCTCATCGAGTTTGCATTCCAAAGTGTACCGCGGCGGCATGCCCTATCCGAAATGTGTGTACAAGCCGGTTGGGATAATGTCGTCTCGCCTCACAAATCGCTTCGCTTATGGTTTCACCGATAAAATGTTCGCCCGAACAGGGTTCAATAGCCACGAACCGATTCAAGTGATCCGCTTCAAGTTGGCTTTTCAATGACTCAAAAATGGGTCTAGCAGCATCGGCGATTGATTTTTGCTTTTCCATGTCAGTTTCCTATTCTCCAGTTTTGATCTGCCACTTGACGATGCCGTCGCAGCGTACTTTAGGCCAATTGTATCGAGCATTCCTCGGCCGGGCAATTCATTGGCTCACTATCTTGAAATGCAGGGAAGAATCAAACCGCCTAAAACGAGTGTTCGTTGACATGCGCTACGTTGGGAAGACATCGATTGGGAGATGAATCGTATGAGCATTCCAGAGCCAAAGGTCGAGCATCACGAAGGCCGTGGCATTCGTAGCTGCCCAATCTTCCCCGAGCTGCGACCGA
>CAIOHR010000271.1 GCA_903858115.1 uncultured Pirellula sp.
CAATACTTGAACATGGCACAATCGTTTTCCGGCGTGTAGAATACGATCTGCAAATCACGATAAAGTTAGCGTGAAAAAAACTATGGCGAGTGAGTTTGTGCTTAACTTTCTTGACGGACGATCCCTTGGCAGCGTCGAGCAAATCCAAACGATGCTCCAACGGTTCTTTCCTAACATCAAGTTTCATCGGACGACCTGTGGCTTAGAAAAGCTGCGTATAGCCAAGGAATGCGGAATTGTCTTTCCTCCTGCGATGCAAGAGATATTGCCATCGCTTCCATCACTCCTTGAAGGCGTGGCTGAAGGCGAAGACTGGCGTGTGGATTTTGGTCTTGGCTCTAGCGATCCTGTTAAGGAGTTGATCATGACGCCACGTGGATCACATACAGACCTGGATAAGTCATTGAGCGAAATAGAAGCCACCCTTGGTACAAGCTTTCGCATCCATGGTGAACCCGCTCCAAAATAGGCCAGCACGATTTTGTGACGTACGGCAGCGACAATCGGTTCAACCGGAGGCGCGGGCCGCGTGGTTTCCGAGTTCACCATATGCTGGCCGCGGCCACGGCTCCGCTTCGCTACACTCGGGATAGATCGCTATACGTTCGTCGTTCGTCGTGATAGAATTTTGTGATGGACACAGTCTATATTGAAACGTCAATCGTCAGCTACTTGCGGCAGAAGCCAAGCTCGCAAGTTGTTGCAGCAGCGAGGCAAATCCTCACGCATCAGTGGTGGAACCAGCATCGAATTCACTATGAGTTGGTTGCGTCACATTACGTCATAGACGAAGCATCTGCGGGAGACGTGCTGCTCGCGATAGAGCGGCTCGAGTCGCTCGACGGCATTCCTTTGCTACCAATCACGCCAGAAGTTCCTCAAATTGCCCTGCGCATCATGGCTTTGGGTGTGTTGCCCCAAAAGGCGCAAGTGGATGCACTCCACATTTCCCTTGCTGCTCATCACAGGATACAATACCTGTTGACATGGAACTGCAAGCACATTGCAAACGCGAGAATTCTGCCGAGAATCCATGATGTTCTGACCGACATGGGGATACCTGTTCCGATAATTTGTACCCCCGAGGAGATGCTGGGCGATGAAACAGACGAAAGCTGACAAAACGATTGATGAAATTCACGAAGTCCGTTTTGAGATTTCGGACCGGTTTGGAGGTGACGTGTTTGCCATCGCTCAGGATGCGGCTCGCCGACAATCTGATTCCGATCGTCCTTTGTGGCGTTCCAAGACGACAAGCAAACCGTTGCAGCCAAACGGCGGAACAGGCGTTGCGCCAATGGACACTTCTTCTCCCACAACTGGCTGAACGGTAGCGACTTTGACGTCCTTTGTTTGCAAGTGACGGTCGCAACTGTTTTTGGATTTGGCCTACATTTTTCTCGGTCCGTTCACAAGGGCCAGCCTCTGAGACGATCTTTATTCGCTCTCCTTAAGCGGCGAATAAAAACTAAGCGCAGTCGAAGGCACCGTCCATTAGTTGTTTGCCCACATGGGCTTGAAGAGCTTTGACGAAGCAAGAGCATCCAATTTGCTTACACCGGTCTAGCTTACTTGTTGCTGACTAATTCAGCACACCGAGGACGCGTTGGGCGACTCGGTTGGATGTGGCTTCCATGAGATCGGCGGGAATGCGTTGGCCGTCGGCTAAACAACTGATCGGGATCGAACTGTTTTGTAAGCACGAAAACAATGGCCCCAGCCCGCCGCTTTCGTCCAACTTGGTCAAGATCATCGAGTCGGGGTTAAGATCCTTGAAAGCAGCCTCCACTCGCAAGAACGAGCGTTCATTGCAAGTGCTCGAAACTACCAAATGAGTGATTGTCGGTTTGACCACATCATGCAACTGCTGCAAACGCGACAAGCCTTCGGCGTCAGATGGCGAACAACCTGCTGTGTCTACTAGCACGACGTCACAATCGGCAAGTCGGTCGAGACAGGGCTGTACATCTTCCGGCGAGCTCGCGGATTCAGTTTTCCAATTTAGCATCGAAGCGTAATCGCCAAGTTTGACTTGATCTGACGCGTCGCGAGTTCCTGTTTGCAACACA
>CAIOHR010000272.1 GCA_903858115.1 uncultured Pirellula sp.
CCTGGACATTGGAGCCGCTGGTCGAGTTCGAGGCCAAGCAGGACCTTACCGACAGTCCATGTGGCGGCATGCATCGTTTGATGGGGCTGGCGCACGCGGTGAAGTATTGGAAAGCGAGAGGTCTTGGGTTTCGAGGTGGATGGGCGCTCGCCGACCAAGTCGTCCGCAACGCGATCGACACGATTCGCAAGTTCCAAAACTCCGATGGGACGTTTTCTGCGAATTACACATCTCGACCGGGTACGAGTTCGGATCTGACCACCCGTATAGGTACAACAGGTCATACTCTTGAGTTCATTGCATTTGCATTGGACGACCGAGAACTTCAGGCCCCATGGGTCGAGCGCGCGGTCCGGAGACTTTGCGAAATGCTTGAGGCAGCTAATGAAGTCGAGTTGGAGTGTGGCGGCCTCTACCATGGCCTTGCAGGCTTAAAACTCTATCGCGACAGGATGCAATCGTTGGGAGCAAAATCAGTGAGTAGCTCGACTCGTTAAACCAAATCGCACAGGGCCGTTGTCCCCAGCCCCGCAGTGTTTTGTTGCAAACCATCGCTCAGATTCGCCTACAGGAAATCTGTTGTGGATCTTGCGTATGCTCCATTGCTGGTCTCGTTCGGCGACGAGTGATCTGCAGAAGGTACCTCGCCAAAGGAGATTTGGCAGATTTAAACTATCTCGTTTTCAAAGTATGCTTGAATTGAAACTGGAATTGTCTTGATGCATTTCTTTAAGTAATGAAAAAAGCCGGTGCTAAGAGTAGCCCCGGCTTTAAAATAGTCTGCGAATTTAGACTCGGATCAATCGGGAACTGTGACTACCATGCCGTCTTGAATAGAACCCATAGCTCGGTAGGTCGTGAGATCGATATCGTTCGCAATGTAACGTACGCTGCCGTCAGCGAACGCGAAATTGCCTCCAGTCGCATGGTCGCTGGTGAAGCCAAGATTGTTTTGCCAATCTTCAAAGCATAGTTCGCGACCTCTTCGGGGCGATTGTCCTGCTGCCTGTGAGCATCGCGCGATATCATTGAGTGGTATGGCGGTTGTCGCTACACAACCTTTAAAGTAGTACCACCAATTATCTCGATTGTAGCTTCCGACGGATTCGCCAATCATCATCGTGTTACTCAACCCGTCTTTAATCGATGCGATCAAGGTATTGCAAGGTCGTCCTGGTGCGGTGAATGCACCACTCGTTGGTGTTGACCTTCTCATCGGCTCGTATCCTTTGTAACCGGCAAAGAAAATTCCATTGCCGTTTCCGAAGTTGTTCCCATTGTTGATCATGAATGGGTCTGAGTTGAAGTTCTTGGGATCAGCGCTATTGAGTGGGGGGCCCACCGGAATCGCATAAAGCCCCCAAATCCAATTGCTACCCGACACACCTTTGTAGCTGGTGGTCGCAAATGGACTAGCCGCTCGATCACCACGATTTCCGAGTGGTGTTACCGTGGTGTCGCTCGGGCATCGAAATAACGGTAGTCGCTGTTGTGCAACCGCTAAGTTCTGAACATTATTTACGTCAGCGGTCATCACAATCGAGCGATACAGCGTGTCTTGTTCTATGTAAGGTAGTATGTTTGTCATCCAAGAAATTTGCGTAACTCCCAACGGTGGTGGTTCATCAAGGATGTCTAGCGGGGGAGATGCTGCGATAAAGTCACCATAGTTCCCCGGCATCTGCTTTCGAGCGCCTTCAAAGCTGGTGACGGCTACTCCTAACTGCCTGATATTGCTACTGCAACTCATTCGACGTGCTGCTTCGCGAGCTGCTTGGACGGCGGGCAACAGCAATCCAACCAATACGCCGATGATGGCGATCACCACCAGCAGTTCGACCAAGGTGAAGCCTCGTCGACGAAGCCGAGTACGCATAGACATGTTTTCTATCTCCAGAATCTGAAAAGTTGACCAGCTCACGAATCGGAACTCAATTCGAAAGATGTGCCGGAACGCGAGCAATGTTGCAGTGCTCGTTTCGCCTTGATGGTCAGGTGCCTACAGAGTGGTCTCTGCAGCGTGGTGTGCACTGGCGGAAATCGAAGTTTTGGCCGAGATTGCTCCAGTCAAGGCCTAGCTCTATGGTACGGGATGCGGGTGCAATGTCAAGAAATCCAACGAAATCCCGATGCAATTAGGGGATATTCCACCTTCAGGCTTTGCCGGTTGCGCGGTCGATGGGCGCACCGTTCGTGCGGCTTACTCATCACCTCGTACGGGCGTCACGCGTCGCTGTTTCGCAGGTTTTCGTTCGCTGGAG
>CAIOHR010000273.1 GCA_903858115.1 uncultured Pirellula sp.
GTCCCGAACAACTGGTACTTCGGTGGTTATGGGTACAGCTACTTCCAGCCAGACTACGAAAGTGGCATGCAGACCTACTTAGACAAAGTGCAGCAATATGGCGTGCCAGCTCCCGGCGCAGCAAATCTTGAGTACACCGGTTTTGCTGGACCTTCGTTTGCGAACATCATGACCCTCACCAAGTTCGTCAATCAACTCGGACCCGATGCCTTGGATTACGCCAGTATTGACGGCAAAATTCGCGGCTTCAAGGGGCCAATGATGATTCAGGCTGGTCCTTTGAATTGTGGCAAACAAGTTCTTCTTGGTTTGCCGATATTCATCTCGGTATGCGGTTCGCAAATGGGAATCCAGCAATACAAAGAGGGAGTGTGGACGAGCATTGCCGATGCGCTCAATGGCAAGCCCATCGATGCGACCAAAGTAGCAGCGTAGGACTTTGTCTCTCAGTCAAATCTGGTCGAGGGGACGTCGCTCTGAGCGGCGTCCCCTCGAACCCAAAAATGAATCAGTCCGTCCGATTGAGCGAGTCGCTCATTATTCTCGTGTTGTTTTTTTCTTGCTTTCGTTCGCCGTGGTTGCGTGGGCGATCATTGATCCGCAGACTCGTAGCAACTTCGTAACTGGTTCTGGTATCGCTCAGGGGGCTTTGATTGCGGCGATCGCGCTTGGGGTAGTGCTTACTTATCGGGGCTCAGGAATTGTTAATTTCTCTAATAGTGCAGTAGCTATGTACGTGGCTTACGTATACGCAGTACTGCGGCGTGAGGGTGACCTTTTTCTGCCTCCGTTGCCAAATCCTTTTGCTCCGATTGAGGGCATCCTCCATTTGTTCCAGGAGAAAGCGAATAGGACAGATCTTCCCGATTGGCCGACGCGCATCAATTTCGGCACAGAGATGAGTTTTTTGCCGGCCGTGCTGCTGTCGCTTTTATTCGCCGTGCTGCTTGGTTTGTTTTTACATCTTTTAGTTTTCCAGCGATTGCGTTACAGTCCGCCTTTGGCAAAAGTAGTTGCCTCAATCGGTTTGTTTCTCTTGTTGCCAGCAATCATCGTCCGACGTTTTACTATCCAGCCATTTGTGGTGCGTTCAATGCCTTTCTTTGATGAAGATGCCAAGCCACTACGACTGCCGTTCGGTATTTCGATTGGTGCTGACGCTCTGACCATCGCCGTACTGGTGCTGGTGCTCACATTCGTTCTGTGGTTCGTATCTCAAAAATCTAGATTCGGAATTGCGACGAGGGCGGCGAGCGAAAACGAAAAAGGAGCAATTCTTTTGGGCTTTTCGCCAGATTTTTTGGCTGGGGCAAACTGGGTTCTTTCCACGCTCATCACTGGGTTTTTAGGGATTTTTGCGGCCACGATTCAAGGGTCAATCGATCCTGGTGTCCTTCCAGCTCTGATCATCCCAGCATTGACAGCTGCTCTGGTCGGAGGTTTCACCTCTTTTGGTTGGACCTCTTTCGCCGCGTTGTTACTAGGAATGCAATTTGGATTGGTCAAATATCTGGAGATCAATCATAAATGGTTCCCGAAGTCGGGGGGGACTGCATTTCCTGGAGCAGAGCGGTTGATACCTTTCATCGTTATTGTTTTAGTTCTGTATTTGCGAGGGCATCGCTTGCCTGTGCGAGGGGCTATCGGCGGCGGAAGATTGCCGTTCTCACCAACTCCTTCGAGGTTGGCAAGGCGTTACCTTGCTCCCGGTTTGATTCTGGTCACAGTTTTGCTCGGACTGTTTGTTTTAACGCCACCCTTTCGACTGGCGTTGTCGAATTCACTGATTGGAATCATTATCTGTCTTTCTTTAGTCGTGGTGACTGGATACGTCGGACAAATTTCGCTAGCGCAGCTTTCCTTCGCTGGTCTGTCAGCGTTCTTGGTTTCCAAAATGACTGTTGAAGCTCCGATACGAATACCAGTCTTTTTCACGAACTATCACTTGACAGTGATTCCATCGATGCCCTTTCCAATTCCGATTTTGATCGGTGGTTTAGTTGCTATGGCAGCTGGAATAGTGGTTGCGATCCCAGCGTTGCGAGTGCGAGGAGTAAATCTGGCGATAGTGACTTTGGCCTTTGCCATCGCGGTGGACAAAGTTTTGTTTAGCAATAAATCGGTGAATGGTGGTTTCGCCGGCGCCAAAGTCGATACTCCAAACGTCTTTGTTAGTGCGCGGGATGTGCGGTTCAAGTTTTTCGGGTTAACAGCCGGTGACGGGTTGCAGCCCAACCCAATGACAGCGATGTTTTGTTTAGCTTTGGTAGTAGTACTCGGCTATTTGGTCACGAACCTTCGTGTATCGGCTACCGGTAGACGAATGTTGGCTACCAGAAATAATGAACGAGCCGCCGCTGCGGCAGGGGTGAATGTTGCTGGCGTAAAAATGCTTGCGTTCGCGATTTCGGCATTTATCGCTGGCGTGGGCGGTGCTGTTATTGCTTACCGTTCAGGTGGAGTAACAGACGACAAGTTTGCGTTCGTCCAGTCACTCACGTTCATGGCCTTTGCGTACATAGGTGGAATCTCGAGTGTCTCAGGAGCGATCGCTGGCGGGATGCTCGTTTCTGGCGGAGTATTCTTCACCTTCTTGTCAAATATCTTGCATGTACCGAGTGAATTCACCTTGATCCTAGGTGGGCTAGGTCTGGTGTTCGCTGCGACCCAAAATCCAGAAGGCCTCGCAGGAAGTAGTCGTCTGTTGAGATTTAAGCGATCAAAATCTGCTAAAGATGATAATGGAGTGTTGGTTGACGAAGTTATTGAGTCAATGAGTCAATGAGTAGGGAAAATGAGGGGGCTACATGAACCTATTAACAACATCTGGCATGTCGGTGACATTTGGTGGTCTGCGGGCTGTCAATAACGTCGATATCACCGTCGAAAAAGGCAAGCTTGTCGGGCTCATCGGGCCCAACGGTGCCGGCAAGACAACGTTTATTGACGGCATCACAGGTTTCGTTCCAACCACTGGTCGCATTGATTTCATGGGGACTGAAATCAACAGTATGCCGGTGCACGAACGAGCACGATTGGGTCTCGGTCGTACCTGGCAGTCACTTGAGCTCTTTGACGATCTCACGATTGAAGAAAACATCCAAGTGGCAGCCGAACGTCAAACCGCCAAGAGTTTTTTGGCCGACCTTGTTCGTCCAGGACGTAAGCGCGATCACAGTGGCGTTGA
>CAIOHR010000274.1 GCA_903858115.1 uncultured Pirellula sp.
TGAACCAAACGTCGCCGATCAATGATGACGATAGTGCAAAGCAGAACCAGCTTGATGAAGCTATCAGCAACGTTGTCCGAGATATACACAACGGAGCAACGCCTCGGCTGGACGAGTATCTCGCACGGTTTCCGGACTGCGCCCACACCTTGGGGGAGATTTGGACTGCTTTGTTGATGGTGGAGGGGGCTCGATCGGGAATGTTCGGCCGCCCCGATGGAGAGCAGGATGATTCACTTGTCCCAATTGCCGCAGATTTGACAGGGATATCAGAAGATGAGATCCGACCAGCCTCTCAGGATTCGCAATCAGGAGCTTTCATCGGTCGTTACGTGATCATTCGCCGTTTGGGGCAAGGTGGTTTCGGAACGGTTCTCTTGGCGAGGGACTCCGAATTAGATCGCTTGGTAGCAATTAAGCTTCCGCATGTATATCGCATGAAAAGCGATGTCAATAAACAGATGTATTTGAGGGAAGCTAAGACCTTAGCGCGGTTGGATCACCCAGGAATCGTACCAATATACGATTGCGGTGTAGTCACTGATGGTCGCTGCTTTGTCGTCTCGAAATACATCGAAGGAAGGGATCTGGCCAGGGTTTTTGCGGATGATCAATTATCAACCAGAGATTTTGTACGGCTCATGGCCGACGTGGCTCAAGCGCTCCACTACGTGCACAAGCTGCATTTTGTCCATCGCGATATTAAACCTGCGAACCTACTGCTAGGCAACGATGGCCGAATTTACATCGCTGACTTCGGTTTGGCGCTTCAAGAGGGAGCCGCTTCGGCAGCGGACTCTCTGGCTGGCACACCCGGTTACATGAGTCCAGAGCAACTTCGTCGCGAGGGGCACCGTGTCGATGGCAGAAGCGATCAGTTCAGTCTCGGTGTTGTCATGTATGAATTTCTAGCTGGCGAACGCCCTTTTCAAGGTAGCACTCCGCAAGAAATATTGCGACGCATTCTGTCCGACGAACCGACTCCACCAATGAAAGTCAATTCTGCGGTCCCTAGCGAGCTGAATCGCATTTGTTTGAAACTGTTGTCGAAACTAGCGAGTCAACGTTACGAGGAAACTCTAGATTTATTTCACGAACTGAGGGATTGGCTCAAACAATCCGATCTCACCAGTAGCGAACCGAGATTTGTAGATGTAGATCTTCCCTCGACCAGATTGTTGCCAGCCGCTACACCTGCAGCCAATGTCGAGGCCAAACACTTAGTGGTACCGCGAGGACTGCGATCATTCACACGCAACGACGCATACTTCTTTCTGGATCTTCTTCCAGGAACACGCGATCGCGACGGATTGCCGAACGTGCTCAGCCATTGGAAGCGCTGGGTCTCCGCGCGCGACGAGAATATCGAGTTGCAGCGGGTTGGAGTGATCTCGGGCCCCACCGGTTGTGGCAAATCTTCGCTGGTTAGAGCTGGGCTCGTACCGATACTTGGGTCAAACGTTGTGCCCGTCATGGTGGACGCAACCGCAGACCTTACCGAACAGCAATTGAACACAGCCATCGATCGAAGATGTTCCGAGCACTTGAGTGGTACCTTGCCAGAAATCATGGCTCAAGTAAGACGCGGCAATGGTCTCCGATCCGGCAAGAGTTTGCTAATCATCATCGATCAATTTGAACAATGGCTGCACTCCCATCCCGACCCGCTTGAATCCGATTTAGTCAATGCGATTCGCCAATGCGACGGCGTTCGTATCCAGTGTTTGCTTTTGATACGAGATGATTTCTGGTTGGCGTTGAGTCGATTCATGGAAGTCATCGAAGCTCCTATGCAACTAGGGCGCAACGTCACCATGGTCGACTTGTTCGATGTGCGCCATGCAAAAAAAGTGCTCAAAGAGTTTGGGCGTGGCTACAACCAATTGCCGTTGGCCGATTCTACTATCACCCGCGATCAAGAAAAATTCTTGGACGGTGCTATCGGTTATCTGACAACAGGTGGCAAAGTTATTCCCGTTCATTTGGCTCTGTTCGCAGAGATGATCAAGAATCGGGATTGGACACCGGCGACCCTCCGCCAGTTGGGAGGAACTGTAGGCATTGGTGCCCAGTTTCTCAACGAA
>CAIOHR010000275.1 GCA_903858115.1 uncultured Pirellula sp.
CTAGAACAAGCTGATCTAGGGCTCGAAAAGGGAGTTTACCTCGCGCTATTAAGTCACAGTGGTTCACGCGGAACCGGCGCAGCTGTTTGTTCACATTACAGCGATTTGGCGAAACGAATGCACCCAGAGTTACCTAAGGAACTCTTGAATTTAGCTTGGTTGGGACTTGATACGAACGAGGGACAAGAGTACTGGAATGCCATGAACTTGATGGGTGCCTACGCGGCTGCCAATCACGCATGTATCCATCAGGAAATTGCAAAAAACTTGGGGGTCGAAGTGTTATTGGATATAGAGAATCATCACAATTTCGCCTGGCGTGAGGTGCATAACGGCGAGGAGTTAATCGTGCATCGCAAGGGAGCGACTCCGGCTGGTAATGGTACGTTGGGTATCATACCTGGATCGATGGGGACGCCTGGATACATTGTTCGAGGCCGCGGTGTTGCCGAGTCTTTAATGAGTGCATCGCATGGCGCTGGTCGACGCATGAGCAGGACCGCTGCGATGAAAAAGTTCCGCTGGCAAGATGTGAAGAAATTCCTTGACGCACGCGGAGTGACTCTAATGTCAGCCGGATTGGATGAAGTTCCTATGGCTTATAAGGACATCGATCAAGTTATGGCAGCACAAAGCGATCTTGTGGAGACAGTAGCTCGTTTCGATCCGAAGCTAGTCAAAATGGCCAATGCCGGAGAACGACCAGAGGATTGATGCCCCGTCGGACGGTCAATCTATCTGGCCACGCTTGAATGCATCGGCGATCGTTTCTTCGGTGCCAACCGTCCAGCGTTTGCCGTCGGTTTCCACCTCCATGTAACTTGCGCCGATCTTTACAACCTTGCCACGGATCTCGCCAAGCTTTAGCTCGTCCCCTTCACGCAATTTTAGGGTTTTGCCTTCCGTACGTGAAAAAACCCACGCCTCAGTGCCATTCTTGCCTGCGAGCAAGCCGCTCAACTTCGCTTGAGAAGCAACATCGAACTGCGTTGGGGATGGAGGAGCTGGTGGTGGATCCTTAACCTCGATCGTGATGGTTTGTTTTGACGAACGACTTGGTAGCCCGGAGTCCATCGCAATTACATTAAATGAGGTCTTGCCAATTTCACGACCGGTCCAAGTAATTTTACCCGTAGCTTCATCTAACTTTAGGCCTTCAGGAGCATCGCCGTCCAAAGCAAATTTGAGTTTCTGGTTCGGATCCGGATCTGTAGCTTCAATGGAATAATTGACCGGTATGTTGACGACTGCATCGAGCGCCTTGTTCGACCGAAGCTGAGGTGGATTATTTTTCGACTCAAACAAATTGCGTGAATATATGGACGATTCGTAGTCTTGGATCGATTTTGCAAGAATCCCAGGATCAGACTTAGGGGTGGGCTGCCGTTCTTTCGACATCGGTAATGAAAGCACTTCGCAGTCCATACTGATTTGCAGCTTGCCGGCGTCTTTCGGATCGTTTCTGGGTTGCAGAACAAATCTTGTAACGCGATGTAGAAACGGCTTGGTTTCAATCGCGTGCAGCAACTGGGTCGCCTCACGTAATGTGCCCTCTGCATCCATCGAAAATTTATAGGTCGTGAATCCATCACGTTCAGTGTTGGTTGCACCGGGACGCGGCTTGGGATCTTGCAATCCAACCGAGTCAGCGGTTTCGATCAACCAATCCATATAATCGGTCTGTGC
>CAIOHR010000276.1 GCA_903858115.1 uncultured Pirellula sp.
CCGTTTCTCTCAATTGACGCTACGTATGCGCCGATCACTCTACCTTCTTTTTGCACATCGGAACCAGGTTCGATCGCAAGGTCGGCACGCTGAGCTAGGGTGCCAAAAACCTTTCCCCACTCATAGGAGAAGAGATCGAGATCAAGCGCTTCAACGGTACTTTTGGCGGGAGTGACGATCTCTGTTGCTTTTGCGATCGACTTTCCGGTGCCAAAAACGTGGGGGAACTTGGCTGTCACCGACAGCCAATCGTCCTGATGATGGAATCGAAGGACGGTGTAGTCCATGTCATCCAGCAGAGTGGTCTTTTCACTATCACGTAGTTGCCGATCAGGGAAATCGTGAACCGGCCCATCTACATATACCATGACTTTGTGATGCTCAAACTGAAAATCCGGCCGTGTCTGCGCGTGCTCAAAATACTTCTGAGCACTCGTTGGTAAGCTCAGACCATTGGCAACCAGGAAATCGAGCCAACTTTTCTCAAGATTCGAGTCGCACTTTGCTTTCAGCTTGTCCAGATGAACAGCGAAGCTGTCTTCTGTCGGTGATGATTGAACGACGCTTCGTTTGAGCTCAATTAGCATGTCGCGAATGGAGTCTCTCGCGAGCAAGCTGTGCTCACGCTGATTTGAGTATGACAAGAGGCAATCGTAGCACGCCGCCTCGCAGTCTTCGGCTGCGCCTTCAGCACGCTTGAGGTCGGTGCCATCGTTAGGGTCGTAGTGGCACAGACGGAGTGCTTCGGTGGCCAGATCGGCGAAGGACTTGTCATTCTCCAGTAGGCGTCGAAGAACGCCCGCTCCACCTTCGGCGGACTCGTACAGCAGAATGCGTTTTCGGTTCTCGTTCGAAGGCAAAGGCTCACTGGCTAGTTCATTGTCTTCCAGTTGATAGAGGCCTTGGATCGACTTTTTGACGATGGCCTGAAATGATGCGAGCTGCTTCTCGCTAAGATCGATGCACGGCTCGATAACCATACAATTACGTCGATCTTCAACGAACGGAACAACGCGTTGAGTGCGTGGACTCATCGGATCATCCGGATCGTCGTCTTCGTCTAATTGGTTTCTGCTTTGCCAGTAACCGCGCTCGACGTCTAGGATGAAGCCACGCTGTTCCTTGTTCGCTCGCCTTCGCCATCCAAGATTTATCCGCCAAATAGTTGCCGCATCGCCGTAGCACAAATTGAACTGGGTCACCCCATCGACTTGAACTTGAGCAACTTGGCATATCTTGCGTCCACCGACCTCCTTGTAACGCAGGCCAGTTGCGAGTTCGTATCCTAATCGCAGCCTTTCTTCCTCGTCGCTGCTAATACGGTCGCGTCGTTTTGTAGCGACGTTCTGCAATCTCAACATTGATCCGATTGGGGACAGACGCGAGCCATTGCAGTTTTCGCAGAGGTCTGGTCCTTGCGTTGCAGACTGGCCTTCGTGCATATATCCACAGTCGACACAAATACGAGCTGACGTTGTGACGGCGTTATCACCGTCGCCGACCGGCAGGATCACGCGATTGACGATGTATCGAGAGCCTTCGTGATAGATAATGCTTCGAGGACCAAACTCCGAAATCGCCAGGAACCGGGGACGGGAGAGGTATTCGTCTTGTCCACGTCCTCTGCGTCTCGCACCGATAAAGGCAGATAGCGGTAGTCGCGGGAAGTTGTAACCGGGCAAAAAGCCTTCGCTTGCGAAATAGCGGTACGAGTAAAAATCCGACTGAGCTACATTACGCGAGTCCGTAAGCAATTCGATTTGCGATTCTGCTTCTCGTCGGAGCCGTTTCGATTCGTCGTGTTGTGCCCGACGAGCAACGTCATTGATGATTGCGTTGTGGTACTCGGCTTGCTTCTTTGCTGCCCAGAAGAG
>CAIOHR010000277.1 GCA_903858115.1 uncultured Pirellula sp.
ATGGCGTGTACTCCTTGGTCCCAAACTTGCTGGCATCGAGCAATTCAATCAACTGGGCTTTGAAGTCCAGTGCGTCACCCCACTGACGTTCGAACCACAGCGTCAAGTCTGTGACAGCCCTCACCCCAACTTCGCTCTTGATGAACCGACGTGCGGAATCCGGCAGGTCTAAGCCCGCTGAATCGAGAATCGTTTCACGATGATGAACGTAGTCAAGATAGCTAGTTCGATCAGCGGCTTCCCGATCCACTGCGTCTTCATCGGGCAAGATGACTCGATGAACCAAATTGAGTTCACGATTGCTTGCGAGTCCTGGCCCAGTGAAGTTGCTCGAGCCCACGATGGCTGCGAAAGGGCGCAGACGGTCACTTCGGTTAAGAATTCCGACGACATCCTGATGAAACAAGTACGCCTTGGCGTGAAGAAACCCCTTATCGTGAAGCCGGACTTCCACCTTGTCCAACCGCAGGAAGGCAATCAACGATTCCACAAGCCGCAGCGTTTGTTCATTGAATGGCTCGGTTTCCAAGTCGCCTTGCAACCGAGACTTCAGCACGTCCACATTGGAACGAAGCCCTAAGTCACCGCCTGCTGTTGGCTCGGCACCCAGGAGCATTCGGAAAGCACCGACTTGATGCAGTGCGTCCTTCACAACACGGTAGCCGGAAATTGCGAAGTACGCAGAAGCCACATCAAACGGCTTGCCTGCCGTTTGCACGAGCAGGCCGTTCAGCACATCAGCCAAACGTGAAGTCTGGTTGTCGATCACGAAGGGGATGGTCATATCAGTATTGATCCGATCTCTTCACCCAAGCGGGATACGGTTTCCATCGTTCCACGATCTTCCCGTGACTCCAGAACGCTGTCACATGGCCGTCTTGGGAGACCACATAACACGACACGCCTTCGTGAGCGTCACAAAGGCGGAAAGCGGAAAGGTGTCGTGTTCCGGTCTTCTGCATGACATCTGCTGGCAGAAACTTGTTCACAACTGCGTCGCGCAACTTTCGCTTGTGATCTGCAGCCGACACAAGGATTTTACCGCCGAACCCAACGAGATTGAGATCGCTATCAAAAACCGTGCAGCCATCAACTCCCGATAATCGTGCAAGACTTTCGACAAGTGAGAGCAAAGCGTATCGGGCTTTCAGCCACTCGTTGACAGACGACTTCCATTGCTCCGCATCGGTAGGAAGTGGGTTGCCCTTGCAAATGTCCACAAAGTCAGCCACCGCCGTTCCGAGTCCCATACTGGTCGTTGGGTACTTCAAGGAAATCTCGAAGACGTTCTTTGTGGCTTTTGCGTCGATCGGTGTCTGAGGAAGTATAACAAAGCAGCCACCCCGTCCGGCCTCGGACGAGGAATGCAGTAACTCATTCCATGCAAAGAAGACCATCTTGTTGACGTGCGATTCTAGGCGAGGCTTGGTCGCCAGTCGCTTCGCAAGCGGATCGAGCCATCTCGGAATTGGGTGGGTGGGGAGACTACCCAGGTCAGCAAGTCTGCCTGCCCTCAAGCCCCAAGCACGCTGCGCTTCACTGACTCGCAACTCGCCCGGTGCATCGACTCGAATCATCAATCCAGGCCGTACATGTCTCGCCCAAAGCGAAGTCGAAAGAACCTCAGTCGCACCTTCACCGGAATGGGCTAGACGAATCCCGGTGCATGAGACGTTGTTTCCTTTCTCTTCGACTTCCAACGCATAATCGTGTGATGCAGCGCAAGGGGCCAATCGCCGCAGGTCATCGACATCATGTAATGAAACCGCTTTTGCAAATCGACCAAGCTGCCAAGGATCAGGTGCCTGCGACGCACCGCCAGCAGGAGCGACAAAGATACGGAAACGTGGATAACGCCCCTCTTCAACGCTCTGGCTGGCGAAGTAAGCCAGCGTGACCAGAAACCGAACACCAACCTCGGAAATGTCGCCGTAGGATTCGGGCGTCGCCCTTCGAACAACCTCTCGGCCATCGAGAAGTTGGCTGAGAAGTTCATTTGACCCGCTCATCACTTTTGCGGTCGGATTGGTCACAGCATTGACTCCAATCGTTGTTCTAATGCTGCGATTTCAGAGTCATCCAAACCAGCCATCGTGAAGAGAATCCGGTCGATCAAATCTTGATACGGCTGTGCTTCTGGTGCGAGAGCCGAACGATCCGACCGAGCAATCTCACCACGGGCCTTTTCTACACGAGTGATCTGTTCGACAAGGTAGCTGAATACGGCGACCGTCTGTTCGGGAAACGGCGTTCCGACTAACAGTGATTTAATCTCCGTGAACGCATCATTCCAACGGCTTTGCGTAACACGTTCCTCGAAGACCTTCGGAACTCGAGGAATCGTTGCGGTGAGGCGACAATCCGGTACTGGAAGAGTGTAAATCTGGTAATGACTTACATGAGCATTTGTGCTTCCTAACCGAAAGTACCAGTCAGCCAATTTGCTATTAAGCAAAGCCAGAAGCATGTTGAGCGGTAGGTTGCACTCTTTTTCGGGGAAGTAATTGATAACGTGATTGCAAAACTCACCTTTTGGAATGAGGGATGCGATGATTCGCCGAAAGTTGTTCTGTGGACTACTCTCCTGTAGGCCGACACGACGTTGTTGATGATGCCATGCCTTTGTCCCTTGTTTCTTGCCCTTGAGATATTTGGCGGTGTTTAGATACAGCGACTCACCCTGCGAAGCGGCCCGTAGAACGTAAAGACAAATGCTTGCGCCTCGCACGACTTCTTGCCCATGTTTTGAGTCGTATGAGACGTTTCCCTTTTTTCCGTCCGTCGTCTCATTTACTTCCCCCTGGTATGCTTTGCAGAAATGTCCTAGCCGCTTCATGCGTCCTCTACTCATGATTCTCGTCGCCAAGTCCCAATCATCCTGACTACAGGCGACAATTGGCTGGTTTTCAGGGTCATAGAGTTTCTCTTGGCTGCGACGAACCAGAAGTGAAGGAGAATTCGGTTCGATTGACTTGCCGGGATGCACCCTGGCACGAAACGGCGAGTCCTCGTCCTTCTTAGCTGCGATGAAGATGCTGGTACTTAACTTCGCATCCTCGAAGACACGATTCTTCGGATCATCCTTTTGGGGAAATGCTTCAATCGCCGTCAGCGAATGCTGGGATAGCAGCATCTTGCGTAGGCCAACGGCTTGCTCATCACCAAGGAGCGGCATCGGGACAATGTGGCCGACTCGCCCTCCGCTGTGCAGCACTCCAAATCCCCGACAGATGAATAACTTGTAGAGATTCTGCTTGCCCCCGATTGCCGGTGCAAACAGCTTTCGGCCTTTGAAGAAATCGAGAATATACTCCAAATCCGCTTCCAACTCCTTCTCCGCAAGAACATCGTATGGCGGATTACCAACGACACAATCGAAACCAGCCGACCCTGATGCGATCTTCTCCTTGTGCTGAATCTGACGATGCTGTTCGTCAGCAAAACCAAAGAAGATTTCCGGGAACTCGATTTCCCAATGGAAGAATCGGCGGTCAGGTCGGTTAGCTAACTCCTCAACCTGCTGAACGAGCTTGCGTTCCTTGTCGTCATGCAATGACGCAAGAAACGAGTCGTGATTAGACAGGTTGTATTCACTTCCGAACGTGACGAGTTCAGCGGCTTTAGGCAGGCCGAAGTGACCGGCAACGATGAGGTCAAGAATAACTTTGTAGCCCGAAAGTGACTTGCGGGCCAAATCATACTGCGATGCGGAAGACGATACTTCGCCTGCCGTGGCATCGGAAAGATTGCTGACGAAGAGGACGTGGTTGATCGCCCTCAGCAGCGGTTCATAGTTCAGGGCAAACAAGCTATTCGTCGCTTCTTGCAAGTCTGTGAGAGTTGCCCCGACAAGCGAATTCCCACTGCGGAGATGGTGGTCGAGAAAACTGAGAGGCGCACCGAGAGTAAATGCGTCGAGCCACAAGCTGACCTTTGCCAACTCCACGGCCATCGGGTTCAGGTCCACGCCATAGATACAACGCTTGAGGACGTGCCGCTTCAGGAGATTGATGTCCGTGAGCTTGTCCGGGTTTACCGTTACCCCTTGCAGACCGAGCGATTCAAGGATGCTGGTCCTGGTGCGATCCAGGGCGTAACTGACCGGGTTGATGGGGAACTGATTGAGGAAGTTGAGCAGCCTGTCAGTGACGAAATCTACGACTTCGACTAAGA
>CAIOHR010000278.1 GCA_903858115.1 uncultured Pirellula sp.
CATTAACTTCAAATACCGCAGGCAAATCACTATTGCCATCGGGGCTCGGAAAAGTCCTGGTCGGTATGTCGAGGCACTGCCTCGAACTATCGCCAAAATCGATGGGTTGCTTTCGGGGTCCGAGAGCAACCGGGCCGTCGCAAACCCCTGGAAAACCAGCGTTGAAGGCAAAACGCCGAGAGCAGGGACTCTCGGCGCTGGCGGTTTACCGGTGTGTTGGCCTGTTTCGAGGCCAGAATTTCAGCTCCCGGAACAAGACTCGAACCAGCGAAATTCACAATATCGAAAGTTGGCACCCTTGCGAGTCCACGAAACCGCCTCCATACAAAGCCACTTTGCGAGAGATCGCAAAGTGGCTTTTTTCGTGGGTTTTCGATATAATCTCTCGCTTTCAGCAGTGCTGGCCCCGCACAACAGCGTGTTGATTTGTTGACTTTCGACCTCCCGAATGTTGACTTTCGGGCTGCTGGCCCCGTATGAATTGGTGCGGGTCTGACATTTCGGCTACAGGAGAGAGTGATGCGAGGGAGTTACAGCACGGAGCTAAAGCAGGACAAGGACGGAGCTTGGTATCGTTGGCTTGGTAAACCGTGCTTTTCTGGATGAGGTATGTAAAGTGCAAGCTGGTCTACCACTCGATGAGAAAGACGCCGACGAGATAGTAGAAGTTTTTCGCATTTCACCCACAGCGGTTGCACAGTCTTTAAGTCCCATGGAAATGATTGTGACAGGTCGAGAACAGGATGCGATAAATGATGAAGTCGACAGTTTTCATCGAGACTATTTTCGCCAACGGACCTATCAAGCTTTGCAACTGGACTTTCACCGTCAAGAGCTTGCCGAATTCTACTATGAAACACTGCGATTGCGAGAACTTGAGGTGGAGTCAAAGCTGGTACTAAAAAACGAACGAATGGTCGAGCGTGTTGCAACCTTTTCGAAGAGATTAACAATTGGACAGGCGGCTGAGGAGTTTG
Source organism: uncultured Pirellula sp. (assembly GCA_903858115.1). Classification (GTDB taxonomy): domain Bacteria; phylum Planctomycetota; class Planctomycetia; order Pirellulales; family Pirellulaceae; genus JBKCUI01. The sequence goes on from CAIOHR010000278.1 coordinate 978, forward strand.
GAGGCGGATTTATACACGTGGCTATGCTGAAAAATGCACCGCAACCATGGGAGTTGGGAGGTGACCCTTCTGCAAATGCAAACAGATCACTCCAGCATGACGAGCCACGAGACAGTGCGAATCTGGAGTAATGATGTCAGCAATTGGTTGGGTCGATTTTTCATCAGAGCATCGAGAGAAGGTCAAGTCGGTGATCGACTTGCTCGCTACTCCCGGTGTGATTGATGAGCTTGGCATTGGTGTCATCCGAGATTCGTTTTCCGATTCGTTGTTCCCCGGCATTTCAACCATTCAAACACGTGCGAAATACTTTGTCACTGTCCCACGCATCTTCAAAGACTACGAGAAACTACCCTCCAACAAACGACGCCGCCAACGCCTTGCCGACTATCTGAATGATCAAGAGAACCTGTGCATGGAAGCTCTGGTCGAAAATCACGCCGATGATCCTCAAGATGGCATCATTGGCGAGCGTTTCTACAACAAGCAGGGCGAGGTCCAACGGAAGCCCTCGTCTGCTTACTGGGTGGGCATTCGTCAGTTTGGATTGATTCGCACTGAACTATCCCTGCAAGCGTTCTGCCGAAAGTACGCTAACCCAGATCAATCACTTTTGGAGTTGGTGAAAGGAACTGACAAATCAAAAGGGGACGACCCCGATGCCTTCGAAAATGGCAATGAAGGCATAGTCTGTCCAGCTTACGATGCTGACTGGATAGATCAACTATCACTAAACCTTTCAGTGGACGAAGCAACATTCTTGTCAAATCAGATTGCAGCCAAAGTCCCGCATAGCCTATTGGGGCAAGCTCTTCTTGATCCGAATCTCCGGGAACAGTTTGTC
>CAIOHR010000279.1 GCA_903858115.1 uncultured Pirellula sp.
AATCTCTTTGATTTTCTAAGCTGCCTGCTCGGCAGTGAACAAGACGGCAGCGATTGACTACGCGAAGCATACTTTCTAAGCTGCCTGCTCGGCAGTGAACCCTATCGGTTCCTTGCTCCCCCCAGGTGGTGATTTCTAAGCTGCCTGCTCGGCAGTGAACAAGACATTGGCATAGAATCGTCCACCCCATTGTTTCTAAGCTGCCTGCTCGGCAGTGAACGCTAGGGTCTCCGGTTCATGGTGGCTTTGGTTTTTCTAAGCTGCCTGCTCGGCAGTGAACCTGGTCCAACCATACGAACCGTAGACCTTTTCCCTTATCAATCTCAAGTAACCTGTTTTTAGCCCTCGATTTTCATGTCTGAAAAATGCCTGGAAAAAACCAGGAGTTCTAGAGTCGATACAAAAAAGGGTCAAAAGTCAGGAACGCCATTGCTAGCACTCAATCCGTAGGTGCTGAAACCCCAACTTTGACCAACTCCCAACTCGCTGTCGATCGGTTGTTTGAGTACGAAAAGCCGGTATCGCTGCTGGTTACTGTGACTCACCATATCTAAATACGGCAAATCAGAAAGTCCCGCTTTCGGGATCTCAAAGTAGGCTTTAGCTTCATCCAAAGTCGCACCTCGACGTTTCATGTATCGACGAATTCGACTATCCACTGAGCCATTTGGCTGATGCCGTCTAAACGTTGACCATGCGAAACCCTTTCGCCGCAGAGGTCGGATCTCGCCAATCTCTACGTAGTCTCGCATGCGCGACAAACTCGTTTGCAATGCTAAGTTTTCGATTTGTCCTTCGACCCTCGAAAACAACCGTATCTTGTCTCCAATTGGCGGAAGCTTTGGAGCGTCTGCATCATGCGCGTCGATGTTTGGTCTTTCAACTGCTCGCGATTCTTTGGATTGATAGCCCGGAAAGCTGATTCCAATAGGGCAGTCCTTTCGCCCGCCCGAAATCCTAACCATTTCCAAGTGCAACTGATTCATTAATCGACCCATCAAGAATCCAACACTGATTTCGCTACCAGCGCAACATTGCAATTCTTGGAAGTAAATTTGCCCATCGTTGCGATCGCGTTCGGGTTCAAACAAATTATTCATTTGCTGCTCTTTCCGAAAACACCACCGCGGACAAGCATCGCCATCACATAGTGCTGCTGATCTTCTGCAATCTCTCCACCGGTTCCAAAAGAATCGAATAGAGTATAGAAATCGTTCTTCTGCGTTGGCTTTCGATAGGCGATTCCGAGATTGGTGACCGCACCGTATGCCTCGATCGCAATGGGTGCGACCACTCCATCGCCGTACCATGTGTCGATGGTTCGGATCGCATTCCCAATCTTCTGGGAGTGCATTCCTGCTATCCCATCGATTGAATACAACACTTTGCTCTTTTCTTCCTTCTTCGTTACGAGCTCCTCGCTAGGATAAACCTCCTGCCCTTTACCAATCTTGGCAAAGGCAGTTATCTCCAACATCAAGATTTCTCGTTTGCCAGATAACGTTTCGGAAATCAATTTCCCGAGCTCAACTAGATCCGGCACCGATTTTTGATCGAAGCTCTTCAGACCTATCTTCCAGCCGTCGAACGACCAATTCTTGTTCGATTTGCCATCGGTCTGCTTCACTATGATTTCAAGTTCTTCGGCACCCACGCGGTTTCGCCAAAGAAATCTACCATTCGCGACGCTTGTTGCGTAACGGAGCCCAAGCTCCTCAAAGTTCGTTCGTTCGATATAGCCATTGACCGCTTCCGCACAGGATTTTTGGAATGTGGCACTGTTACATGCACACGGATTCTGAACACCCGGCAACACTTTCAATGTAAATTGCAAGACTAGCGTATCGCAATTCGAGGGCAATGCGCAGTTATCGACTTTTTGCAAATTCGCTTTCTCCACTTCCGCGTCGATCTTGGCCGGATCCGTTTCAAGCTTTGCAGACAAACGATTGGAAATCGTTCCCCTGACGGCCTTTTCATGAAGGTGCAGTGGAACTATAGCCATAGTCTTTCTTTTGTCGAATTCGACGCCATATAGTCGCCCATCCGATGGCACAAGTTTTTTCTCGAACGCGAGAACCGACGGAATTGGTTCAACAAAAACTTTTTTAGCCATATAAGAATTCTCTCTTCAAAATTGGAAACAACAAAAACAGAAATTTCGCAATACAATCCATTGCACACCTCATCCATTCACCTCCTGAGTGCACACGTACAGATCGCCCTGTCGGTCGTACCGCCAAAGCAATTCACTTAGCGAATCAAAACGGCTAGCCATCACAAACTCACCTAGTGTTACAACGCACTCGGCAAATCGATGAGGGGTTGCAGTATCCCTTGCATTTTCGGGATGATCGGGTGGACTTAACGCCTGAAAGCCGGTCGCGATTGGTACCAACCAACCGTCTGCGGCTCTTTTTGACGTCCAATTCAACTGTCCGTCATCCGCCACTTCGCTTCGATGGTGGACTGCTACAAAGTGGTGTAGAGCGTCCATCGCATCAAGCCCTTTTTCCATCTGCTCGAGCATCAACGACTTTCGCTCCACCAACGCATAACCAGGCATTAAGTACCGAGTCGATTTTCGATCGTCGTTGGCCAATTCCACGCTTGAGATCGAAAGGATGTCGCCGCCTGCGAGCTTCAATCGCGATGAAACAATTTCCTTGAGATGATCAGCACCTCGATTTCCGAATAGTCCGTCGATCTTAAGGACTAGACTGACCGTCATGTGACAACGGCCTTCCTCGACAAATGGAGCTCGCTCACCTTTTTCATTAAGCGGGTTGCCGGTAAGGCATAATGTTCGGTTGTATCCATCGCGATGATCCAACATCTGAAACCGATGGCTAACAATTCCGACTCCCATGATGGTGATCGGCTCATCGCCACTGGAGGCATTGAATTGCCGTTCAAGAGCATGTGCAAATCCCAAAAAGGCGGTAACTGCGGGGAATCCGTAGGTGAATGGACTGGATATCGCATTGGCGTTCTGGACGCGGAGCTTTTTCAGGACAACGAATTGGCTCATAATACGGACTCCTTATTTTCATCGAGGTAATGGTTCAGCTCCGATTGAAATCGCGATTCTTCGACTTCACCGAGTATTACTGTGTCTCCCAACTTAGACGCGATCCTTCGATAGGCAGCCAGTATCCATCGGATGACGGCCTCGACGATCTCGTCGCGCCATGGGGATGAATTGACCGTCTCTGGGTGGCTATCGGGATCGAGCCATTGTCTTTGGGCGAGTGGGATCTGCACCTCTGGACGTTGAGACCATCCAGGTTCGAGGGATTGATATCGCATGGCACTACTAAAAATCCAATTAAAGATTTTCGTAAACCAATACTTCCGAGCATCACGTATATTGACGTTGTTGTAGTCAATCACGAATATTCGATGAACTGATTCTATGAGCGACTTTATTTCATCATCCCATCGCAGTTCGACGAAAAAATCCTTCTTTGGTAGTCGAACGTATTTTTCGTCGAGGTATGGGGGCAAGCATGGGAGCATGATGGCTTCTCCCGAGTTACTGCTGTTAAGCCGGCTGACGTTTTGAGGCTGGCTACCTCCATAGCTCACCGTTAGTAGATTCAAAAAATCCTTGTAACCCGTTTCGGAATGCGAATCTGACTTCCGAGCCTCGCGTGCACTTTTGGTTTCGTCAGAGAATTTAGCAGCTCGAATGCGTTCTCGATGGATGTAGACTAAACCTGAAGGAGTCAAAATCGAGAGTAAATGATACCGGTTTGTGGCACCGGGAACGAGAAAGTAGACTTGTTTGATCTTTCCATCGGTCCGCAATGGACCGTCATCCATTTCAATCGCGAGCAATCCAGAACACAGTTCGTCAAACGTCTCGTCTTTTACGTTGAATATGTTTTGTATTTCAGGACTCTTCGCTTTCAAATGCGAAAGCACCGTCCTACCGTCATCGAGCGTCAATGACAAAAACGCATAGATGTCGAGCGCCGCTGCATTTCCAAAAACGTCGTCAGGAACGTTGGGAACATTGCCAGTCCGTAAATAACCATCGGGACTGCGAGCGATTGAATCCGACTTGATTGCCGTAATATTTGCGTCGGGATGCCCAAATTTTCCCGGGTGCGTGACTATTGTAAGCTGCCTTGCTCGTTTCGCAGCGTTGGAAACCCAGGTCCGTAAGTCGAACTCCTTGTCAATTTCATCTTGAGTTCGTTTCTCTGGCTTCTTTTCTCGAGCGGATTTCCGCTCAGCGAGGAACTGGATAATTGCGTTGGTCATTGGGATGCTCCAAAAATGTTAGGGGACGTTAGTTTGCCTGTACGTTCGAAGGAGGGACACGAGATCAGGTATTCATTAGTCAATCAACTCCAGCCCAATCTCTGGATACCAACGAAACGACTTACTGTCGCCTGGGTCTAGTATCCGGATCTCACCAAACGAATCACACACGGAAAAACGAGAGCGATTCAAGCGATCTTCCTGATCTTGAATCAGCGATAAACAATCGACTGGGAACCAAACGCGTTTGGACCGCGTTTCGCCAAGACTGTGAATCTTGATTCGGCTGGTCGATTTCGGTGATGGGTAGTCCAATCGACCGTACTTTTGGTCCACTTCGCAAAAGTACAGTTCGTCATCTTGATTGGCAAAGAGTTTGAAAAGCATCTCCGTCGAAGACTGACGAAACGGCGATCGTTTTTGACACGCACTGCTCAAGTACAAACCGCTCTCAGTCCAGCCGCGAACACCTGCGGGGCCCAACTCGTTTGAATTGAAAACGTTTTGCAAAACTTGGTGTTCAAGGTGAGCCAAGTTTAGCTCGGGCTGCAATCGGCGAGGCTCCCAAATGCGCGGTGTCGCATCGACTCGATCCAACAATGAGTCTACGTCCAGAAGTTCCAAGATATTCTTGGACTTCAAGATATAGCCACCTCCCCTGTTTCGTTCTCCCCCTTCAAATCCTGGACGAGTAAAGACAATTGTTTCTCCGCGTATGAATGCTCGATAATTTGAATTCGCAATTGCGATATTCGGTCCGGCATCTTCCGACGGAGTATCACGATGGCGACGTACCCGGCCCGCCATCTGGATAATGGAACGCATCGACGATGGTTCGATCACAGCCCAATCGTAATCGTGGTCTCGACCCACTTCCGCAACCGGAGATGCGACAACAATGAACAAAACGTTCGACTTAGTCGACTCAATCAAATGCCTCCGTATAGTGGCGTCGGATAGAGGAGTTCTACCGCTTTTGCGATTAAGAACATTGTCGAGATAGGCTTCCTGATGCGAGCGGACCAGCATCACTTGTCGAGCGTGATATGTGATGACTCGCAGATCAAAATCTTCTGGGAGGTCGCGCATCAATAAGTACTTTGATAGTTCAACGCAAGGCAAGACATTGGCGATCCGTATGATTCCGAACGACACTCGTTTATTCGTTGGTTCATCTCGAAAACCATGTCTCGTGTGGAGATCGCAAGCAGAATCGACTAGTCCATCGAACCATACGCGATCGCGATTCACAAGTTCTTCTTTCGTGTCGCGGTTCGGGAACTTGATCACTCTGGCCGTTCTTGTCGCGGGGACTTGTGATTTCAGCTTCTCACAACGCCTTTCTACGAATTTGGTGTGATTGGTTTGAAAAGTACTTTCCTCATTCGACTCGGATATAATGGCTTTATATTCATCAACCCAAAAACCAGTGATTCGCAAAGGACGATTTCGAAAGATTGCAAACTGTTGATAGCCGGATCGATACGCGTGATATAGACCGCCGGCGACCGATGGTGGAATGGTAGCTGAGGAAATCATGACTCGCCTCCCAAGCATTCCTGCCAAATGAACAAGTCTCGCGATAGCAGGCATGTCCAGATGATCAAAATCATCCACTTCGTCGATCACCAAATCCGATGAAAGAAGTCTTAGGAGGGGTAGTATTTGCTTGCCGCCACGAGTACTTTCAACCGCAGGCATCAGATGATCAATTGTGCAAACGAGGATCGGAGCCTTCAAAAGCTGGCGGCTCTTTGGCTTAGCGATGATCGTAGAGATCGCGTCATCGGGGATCAGGTCCTCATACGCAAAATCTAGGTCCCAGTCCAACTCTTCCGAAGATTCGGAACCGGTATCCGCAAGCACGTTTGTTTCCAGTCCAGAGGCCTGATTCGTGTTGGATTCGGGGCGTTGGTCATGAAGAGTCTTAACGGCAGCAGAACCAATTAGGATCGCGAGTTCCGTTGGATCAAGTTGCAGCTTTGATTTGTATTCGTCGCCCGTTTGCAACGTCAATGTCCTCAGTCCAAGAGCCAATGTAAATCGCAATCCGTTAGGGCTGATTGCGTTCATTATCTTCGCATTGGCAAAGGTCTTTCCTGTCCCAGTGCTGGCCATATTGACCGCGAAAAAGCCCGTTTTTTCCTTGCTGGACGCGACATGCCACTCTCGAAGCGTCTCGACAGCTTTGTTCTGCCACTTAAACTTCGAGTCTTTGGATGGCTTGCAAAGCGGACGATTGTCCTGTACGGTGCCCATCGAAGATTCAATTCCGGGTAGCAAACGAACAGATAGAACTGCGGCAGCAGTAACTTCGACCAAATGCTCGTCAAGCTTTTGACGAACGTCTCCTACGTTCCTAGGTGTCATGTTCTCTGATGATACGGGACGGAACTTGCTGTAGCTGTTTGCATACGGTTGGTAGTCAGATTTCCATGTTGCACTTTCGTTTTTCGAGGAGTACTCGTGATCTCCCAGCATCAGAGCAGTGCGACTCAGTGTTAGCAAGATTCGTTGGCATGACTCTAAACCTGCGATTCCTGTCGTGTTCTGAGTGTCGAGAATCGCTGCCAATTTACGTCCCCAACGCGCTGCTGACTGACACCATGGAATCGATAGAAACGGCAACCCGTGTTTGAAGACCCAGTGACTCGAAGAATCAAAAGGCACGGAATTTTGCTTCGTGTAGCCCGATCGACATGAATATTCCTTAGATATTCTCGATTCAGTCAAGAGAATGGTAACATCCCCAATATCGGGTAACCGATGATGGGATAAGACGATCCATACAATCCATTGCACGAGTGACGAAGCATTTCTTGACACTGGGTAGTCTTCCAGGGACAGCTTACTTGCTCGCTTGATCGTCTCGTTGGAGAGGATTCGCAATTTTTCAGGCGTCCACGAATTCATACCCGCCAACTCCTTTAGCCAAGTCTCGTCCGAGCGATCGTCGACCAACGCCAAGAAGAGCAAAACAGAGACCCATTCATGCCTCCACGGATCAACGGGCACCTTGCGTTGCTTTGTGCCCTTCGTGAGATTCTTTTGAAATGGTTCCCAGGCCTTTCCAAAGTCATGAAATAAGCCTGCGATCGCGACGATCGCTTGCAATGCAGCTAGGTGGTTCCAATCATTTTCGTCGTCTAATTTCAAAATGTCTCTTTGCGTGTAGTTGACCGAGACATTTCCCCTGTCATCAAATGGAATTCTGTTCCCGACAATCCACAACAACTCACTTCGTTTAGTTCCACGGATACGATGACAGGCGACTGAAGTCGTCTTTCGGGCGGTCTTGGAGAGCCGAGCGCGTACGGCTTGAAGCCCCTGTTCGGTTATGACCGTCTGCCAAGTCCTCTGTCCGATCCGATGGGCGTAGGAATCCAAAATCTGTCGAGTCAACTTGAGCGAGTTCTTATGGCATTCCGAAATAAACGTCACGAGCATGGCAAATTGCCTCCGTGAGCAGCAGCATCCTTGACAACCTCAAACATTCGGTCCAGAGCGTTATGCTTTAGAAACAGCTCCAGACATGTTTCGCGAAATTCCCGTTCATTGTGTCCTTCGCTTGCAGAGACGAATGCTTGAGGTAACACAATGGCGTCCTTGATCAAATCTGCAACGTCGAAGACAAGTGCACCGCGCCGTGTTTTGCCGTGCATTACCGCAAATCCATGTGGGATCCCTAGGCACCATAAGCAGGTCGCGGCTAAGCCGTACGCCAAATAGTTTCCATGGTTCAGAAAACGATTGGCGCTATCGGTATTGCTGGGGTCGCGTACAAATTCGTCCTGTCCAGTAGCATTGGCAATGTACTTGTAGAAATTCTTGGTGAGCCTGCCTTCCGCCGCGAGTAGTTCGAATACTTCCGTGCATGCATCCGAAGCTAATTCAAATGTCCTTATTGCACTAACTATTTCTGGTTCTTCCAACTCGATTCCCAATTCGTGGAAGGTTGTTTCTTTGGCCCAAACTTTCTTTAGGTACTCGATTCGATTTTTCTGAAACAGCTTTGCTATTGAAACTCGCTTGGCCTCGTCAAACCAGAACTTGAGCCAGAGTTGAATGTACTCGGTGGGACGGTATTCAGATTGAGGGGATAGCCATTCGACTTGTGTTCCCGCAATGAGCGGAGTTCCACCAGTCCCGCAAAAACCGATCAAAACGCCTGCTTCTGACATTGAACGAACGGCGGCTTGCGTGATGGACGTTCCAGTACCTAAGAGTACAACGGTCGTGTTCGCAATTGGTATATTCCAAAAACGATCGACATTTTGACTTTCTTTTTTCTGGAGATAGAGAACTCGACCATCCTTGACCATCACGCGACAGTGCTCAAGGTATTCAAGATTTCCTCGTTTCGAATGAAGAATCTCACGCGGCTTATCGTATGGCGGTTCGAACAAAAAATTGTCTCCATAAATTCTAAATCGGATGCTCAAATCAATTGCAACTAGATCCTCTGATTGGAAATTCGACAGCACCGGTCGTCTTTCCTAGTTTTCGCAAACCGCCAAAACGCATAGTGGCTTACCTCGATAGGTCCACGCATAAGGATCAGCGAGCAAGTCCTTGAAGTAGTCGATGAATTGTACCAGCTTGTTTCGCAAATTCTCAAGAGACACAAAGTTTCCATATCGCGTTATCTTGCGTCTAACAACTCTAAGCTAGATCTCTACTTGTTTCATCCAAGAGGTATGCTTCGGGACAAAGTAGAAATGGATTCGATGCAACGGATTGCATAGGAATATTTGGCGAGATTGACGGTCCTTTAGAATTCCACTGCGTCCTTTTTCTCCAAGACCGTTTGTGTCGACCCCGCAATGCTTAGCGACAAAGCAAACAGCCAGCGCCAACGTCCACAGTGTTTGGCGTAGCTACATTGGGACATAGCCTATGACCACGTTGCCCGCTTACGCTGGCGGGATAGGGAGTACGCTGGTTGCTGCAAGTCTGGATCGCCGATCAGGGTTTCGTCGGCGGACACCGTTTACTTCGAACTGAGTCCATAGACATTATCGGCGGTTGCAACAATTCGCCAACATTGCAATACCACGATCTACAAGATGTCTATAATCTGATACATTCTTCGCACGTTTTACATTCGCTTCATCACACTCCGTTTTGGTAATGTACGAACGAGGCTTGTCATGGCGCCCCAGCTCATGATGGAATTGGTCATGATCTTACTCGACTCAGAGGAGCAACTATAGTTAACATCATGAATTGCAATCATACGGCTACGCTCCGAGCACGTTACGATGAATGCAATCCGTTGGGGGGGCGTTCATCACTCCAATTACTTGAAGTATTTCGAGATTGCCCGAACCGATCTGTATCGAGCACGGGGTGGAAATTACCGAGATTTTGAGGCGAGCGGTCTATTCGTTGTGGTTGCTAAAGTGCAATGCCGCTACCATGTGCCTGCTCGCTATGATGACTCATTGAAAATTGTGGTAGAGATTGATCGGATCTCCGAAGCCAAAATTGAACAGAGCTATACCGTACTGCGAGGCGATGCAAAGATCGCCTCTGGCTCCGTAACCTTGGCAGTTGTTGACCGCGAAGGCAAACTACAAAGGATACCCGAAACCCTGCGTATTCCGCTCGAAAGTCTATAGAACGATCGACAAGTCATTCGTTCCAATCCAACCGGCTTACTCGCCACTGTCCGCTTCAGTCTAGCCGATCCAACTGTGGTAGTCGAATCCGCCGGATCCAAGGTTCACGTTGGGGATGATCCAAACTGTGGTAAGCGCCGTCGCTGGCCTCGTCCACGTCCACATCGTTGCCCGCTGACTCTGACCTACGCTCACAGTGTTTGGTCGAGCCTGGGTGTTGCTGGCTACGTCTACGGCCGACGCTTACAGTATGTGCTGACCATCCGACTTCGACGCTTACCGGCAAATCCTGCGTCCACAATTGTTTGCCAGTCGCCATTGGAAAAGTTACAACAACAATTCTCCGTCACTCTTCTCCAGACTACTACCGCCCTAGCCTAGAGTGAATCCCAATGCGTCCAGTACTACTGTGCATGTTGCTCGTATGTGGATCGGCAGTCCCGGCTAACGCTCAGCAGCTAAAGGAAATCACCAACAGCATCGGGATGAAGCTGGTACTGATACATCGTGGATCGTTTACTATGGGATCGCCAAATGAGGTCGGAATGAAAGATAACGAGACACTTCATGAAGTGACGATTAGCACGCCCCTTTACCTTTGCGTGTACGAGGTGACGCAGGGGGAGTACGAAAAAGTGATGGGAAGCAATCCAAGATGATTTAAGGGATCGAGGAACCCAGTGGAGAGTGTGAGTTGGGAAAACATCGGGACATCTGTCGCATTGAGTTAGGCGGCGAACATCAGCTTAGCCATTTTAGTTGACGATGGGGCGTCTTAAGCCAGTCATCGCTCGCCAGTCGGATTTCAATTTCCACAGGTATGTGCTGACCAACGACCATTAACTAGTTCGTCGCAACGCTTAAGAATCCGACCTAACAACAACTGCACCCCACTGTGGAAGTGGCGCAAGCCAAATTCGTCGTCCTTTACCGCTTCAACTCCTACAGTTTGGTAAGTTGAATCCGTCCTAGTTCATTGCCCACCAAGGCTTTCCCGCGTCCGCCCTGGTAATCCCCATTTCGCCTTTCGAGATCGCGTCGCGTTAGAGCTTGTCCGAGGTCGCGAAAGTTCGCAATCGTCGACTCCCCCTTGCTGTTAAATAAGACTTCTCTGTCAAACAGAGAATCTGAGAGTTGCAGACGAATTTGCGCGGTCCGGTCTCGCAAATGCGATTTTCGGGCCAAGGCAGGGCGCTCTCTGTTTGGCGGCCGGCCGCACGAGAAACTCCAAAACCCTTGGAAAACAACGAAAAAAGCCGAGGGGTTTAATCCTCGGCTTCTCTGTTAAATCGTACCCTCGGAAATTCCGAGGATTTGAAAGGCTCCCCCGGGTGGGCTCGAACCACCGACACGCGGATTAACAGTCCGCTGCTCTGCCGACTGAGCTACAGGGGAATTTGAAATGTTATCTACTGGATCGGTTTCATCGCGTATGGTTCGATCTTTTTTCACGATCACCCGAAACGGTCGCCGTAATCGGAATAACTTCCGAAATGTAGCCGCATCTCTTGGCTCATGCAAGCCGAATCTGTCGATGAACGACTCGCTTTTTAATTACTCGAACTCCTACTTGCCAACCAACCAGCCATTATTGACCACCAACCATCCATTTCTCTTTCAAGATCCCTTCGCCGACATTGAAATCAATGACGGGTTCCCCGTCCACGGCCGCGTCCTCCCCCGCCCGCATTGCGCTGATGATTCTCTGTATTGGCCGATACAATTCCTTCCAACGCCTCTGCCCACGAGGGTATTTTTCCATTGTTCGTTACCGCTGAAACCGCCTCGCGGTCCTCGTCGCCGCCTCGACGGTCGTCTTCCTCCGAGACCTGACGTTTCTGCCGATCGCTCCGCATCCTTTCGCCTTTAGGCTTTCGCCCTGCGTGTCTGGTTTCGCTCTCATCGTCCGATCGGGCGCTCGAGCTTCGTGTCGATGGAACATAATCCTCATCGTCCAATGGCACGAAACCTACTGTGTCATCAATACCTTCTCCGAAACCATCGGCAGCAGGCAACCGCTCTTGGGAAGTTCGCTCGACGCGAGGTCCTCTGACTCTCTCGTTTCGAGCAGGTTTTTCTGTATTTCGATTCCCTTCCGAACTACGATGACGTGAATCACGCCCCGAATCACTCGCTTCAGATCGACGCCCCTCGCCACGTAGATCACTGGCATGTGATGCGCTGCTCTGTGATGTATCCCTAGAATCGTCACGTAAATCACGTCCACTCGACCGTGCCCCCCGTGCCTCGTTTCGCGTCTCACTACTTCGAGCATCCTCCGAAGGGCGAGTGCGTCTACCTTCCGTTGGTCGGTCCTCAAGACTACGAGTATCGGACCTATTTCTAGGTGGAGAGCTACTGTCGCGTTCTTTCCGAGTTCTATCTCGCGTACTTCTCCTTGCTGAATCAGAATCTTCCGAAGGGCCCCCTAAGTCTATTGGCTCGATCGAATCCACTCGATCTCTCGTCGGTTCCACAATCTCACCCTCTACTCTGCCACGACGAGGTGGCCTCCGGTGAGATCGCCGTTCAGGCGAAGTCTCCCCACTGCTTTGCCGATCGGTTTCGGGTCTATCCTTGTGGCGATTTTGGGACGCGCGTGGTTCCAAGGGAAGTGAATCCGGATCGTCAGATCTCGAATCTGTCGTTTTTTCGAAGCCCCTTGAGGCTCGTTCCTCGCGAGAAACTAATTCCGATCGTTGCTCTCGGCTGCCACTGCCTCGTTGCGGCCTTTCTCCATCGCGCAGCGGTCTTACCTGACGCGGAGGCCTTTCACCGGCACCTAGCGACTGCCTGTCGCCGCGTGGCTGACGGTGGCCGCCACGCTGTTGTTCGTCGCTGGAGGTTCGGTCGGAAGCTTTTCTACGTGGGGATCCAAACGAAACGTTTGGCTCATCGGCGGGCATATCTTGCCGGTTCTCGAACGAGGAATCATCTGATGCAATCGGCTGGCTAGACTTCGACATCGTCGAGTCGTTCGTATCCCAGAAGCTCGATTTCTCCCGCTTGTGGCTAGCTTTGCTGGAATCCCTGATACCTGGTTCGGAGTTGTTCACCTGTCGGACATCGATTCGTTCTGATTCTGCGGATTGAATCGAAGAGTCGGTCTCCGATGGTTGGATTCCAAAGAATGAAGTTACCGCGTCCCATGAGGATCGCAATCTCGAGGGTTCCTTAGTTTTTTCCAGTGGCTTTACTGGCTCTGAGGTCGCATTATCGGTTTTCGCTTTTGCGGCATCCGATTTCTTTGCGGCAGGGGTGATCGAGGGGGTACCTAGTAAGTTTGCCAAACTATTCCAATGATCTGACATACCGGTTCGCTAACGTGATTTTTCGTATAGGTTGATTAATATTTTCGCTCCCGATTCGTGGTTCCAATCCACGGCAATGCAATATCGGGACAATTCCCCCCGTTTCGTGAGATTAAAGCCGGCACGGCCATCTGCACGCATTACTTTTGATTGGAGAATCCTTAACAAAATATAGCATTACTCGAGGGTCTTCGGGATGCTAGTCTCACGAATCTTGGGAAAAAGCAATGTAGATAAGGTATTACGGCGGAAGAAAGTTGACACTTGGGGGTAGCAAGCCTTAATCTAGGTAGAACGGCGGTTTGATTTTTCTACCGTTGGAGGATCACTCTTTTCTAAAGCTTTTCTGTGGGAGTCCATGATGACCCTTTCGAAATTCAAATGGCAGTTCATTCGGCGTGCTAGTTTTCGAACGATCGGATTCGTTACGTTGGCGTCCGTGTGCTTGCCGTCGACCTTGATTGCTCAGAACAAGACAAAGTTCACTGCGGAGGCAGTGAAGCTCGACGATAAAGCCAAATCTACCAAGGAGAAAGAGAAGAACGCAGAACTTAGAGGTGACAAAGCAGAATTGACTGCGGTGTCCGAATACTACGCTGGATATGTGATTCCGAAGCTTACCGAGGCTGTGCCCGCCGAACTAAACATTCGAAGACGAGAGATAGAAGCCGACATAGAACAGATTAGCAAGAACAAAAACAAAGCTGTTCGAGACGCATTCAATAAGAAGATTTACGAACTATTCTCAAACGTCTCAAAAAATAAGGCCTATGACCCGACGACCAGAATCACTTCGATGATTGTGTTGACTCAATTAGTTAGAGAACCTGCAGGGAAAAACCCTCCCGTTCCTGATCCAGATGTACTAAACGACTTGTATAGAGTTCTCGATCCAAAGAAGCTTTCGAACCCAAACGAGCGTGAACTCGATGCGATGCTTTACATCGCGATCAAGTCTCTCGAGAGGTATTTGCGAGCTCAGCCAACGAATCCAGCAGATGGCTTTCCTGATAACAAACAACGAGCGTTCGTTGCCAGGATCGCTGAGCATATGACCTTGCAGCCTCCTGTCCCTCGGTTGGTCGAAGGCCATCAAAAGATGATGGAGCAGGCTCTCCAAACGATGACACTTTTTGCGACTAAGAGCAAGGGCGAAACTCAGAAGATCGCTTCGGAAGCTGTGGTCAAGTTTATCGTTGTTGTTTTCAATGACGATCGATCATCCGAGTGGCTCAAGGAAGTAGCATGCGCGTGTCTTGGTCAGATTACACCGTCTAACTTAACCCCTGAAGAAATATCAAAACTAGAAAATGAGATTGCAAAATTCGCGATCAAATCTCTTAAGGATTGGCGAGTGAAGATAGCCATGTCAGGCAGCTTGGCAATGAGCGGAGGTATGGGTGGTATGGGTGGTATGGGTGGTATGGGTGGCAGCGGAGATGGTTATGGTGCTGAAGGTATGGGTGGAGAAGGTGGGTATGGTGCAGAAGGAGGCATGGGAGGAATGGGAGGAATGGGAGGGCAGCCCAAAGCAAGCGCAACCCAGCCGCCTGAACTCAGAAATGCTAGGCGCATGATCCATCAACGGCTTGAACGAATTCACTTGGCCCTCAATGGATTTCCTCGCAAGTACCCTGATTCTGCCCCACAGGCAAAGACCCCTCCCAAGGGCTTGATTACACTCGTTTCAGATGATGAAAAGCCTAAGGTTCAAGATGCCATCGAAAAGCTGGACAAGCTTCAAGGGGATTTGAATGGTCAATTTTCAGATCTATCTGGTTTATCCGCGATGGTCCGAACGAATTTAAGAGATTTTCGGCTGGCTTGTGTAGAAATCTCTGGCGAGGCAAAAGAGAAGGCCGAGAACGACGCCTTGAATCCATTCTCTAATCCGGGATCGGGCCAATAGCTCCTTGGACTCGGGTCAGGGCACACTTCCGGGTTTGTCGGCGAAGTTTGAGATCGCAAGCGATGCACTCGCGGCGATCGAACATGAGGACAAGGCTTGGTGGTTTTTCCAAGAACCTCGAGATGTCTACCTATGTGTAAGGGTTGGCTCCATTGAAAAGGTGCGAAAGCAACCAGAAGAGTTTAACAGACTTCTGCGAAACTTTGTTTCGAAGACAGGCGCTCGAAAGATGTTTGGCAATGGGAATGATGGCGAACGACTACTGTAACCATCGAAGCCTAGTCACCTAGGGTTAACGAGCAAGTTGAGAGCTTCGTTGTCTATCGCTCACCGCTAGTCAACTTACTACAGTGCAGTAAGTTGTGATTCGTTTTTGGATCGCATATTGGTTCGTGTACTTGTAGGCAAAACTCATGAAACGCAAGACAATGATTTACCTCTCAGTAACGGCGATCTTCGTTTTAGCTGGCGTTTTCGCTTGGAATACGATGGCAAGGGCTGCCTATGAGTCAGCGGAATACAAGGTTGTCGAATCCGACGGCAAGTTCGAAGTCCGCGAGTACCCTGATTTGATGCTTGTCGCCACCACGACCAAGCTAGATGCGCAAGGCCGAGATGGCAGCTTTATGAAATTGTTTCGCTACATCAGTGGAGCGAATGAATCCGAGAAAAAGATCTCGATGACGACACCGGTTTTTATGGAAAATGACAAAGAGGATTCGGCAGTCCAAATGGGCTTTGTGATGCCTAAGGATATCGCAGTAGTCGGTGTCCCATCGCCAACCGGCGAGGGGGTCGACGTTCGCAAACGAGCTGGAGGTCGCTTTGCCGTTCTGCGCTTCTCGGGCCAACTCACTACCAAGTCAGCCAAAGAATCGGAAGCAAAGCTTCGAACCTGGATGGCAACCAAAGGCCTCGTTGCCGATGACTCGATTGAATCCAGCGGCGTAGAAACTGCTGGATACGATCCACCTTTTACTCCAGGTCCGCTGCGACGTAACGAAGTTCTGATCCGTTTGAAGTAGGGCGAGTCGCGGTTGCATTCTCCTTGGCCCCGAAGATTTCAATTCCGAAGATTTGAATTTTGCTTATCTCTTGGTGTTTGGTTTCCAAACCATGGGAAAGTGGGGGCCGACCGATACCACTTCGAACTCGGGACCGGAGACTTCCCAACCCTGTTTTGAATAGAATCCAACAGCCTGGCTGCGAGCATTGCACCAGAGGGAAACGCCTTTTTGGCGGGCCCAATCATGTGCAGCTTCTAACAATCTCGTACCAAGACCGAGTCCACGATACCCATCCGCGACCGCCATTCCACGCAACTGCCCTATCTGGGGTTCTTTGGTCAAGTTTACCTCGGACAATAAAATGGTGAGGCATGCCGCCATCGTATTCTCCACGTGTCCGACGATGTGGACTGTGGTGCTGAGCTCATCACCTGCAAATTGTGACTGTTCGAGCGAGAGTCCGAGTGGTTTACGAAGCACTTCGTAACGAAGCTTAACAATGACAGGGAGTTCTACCGAGCCGTAGAATTCTCGAATTTCGAACTTCATGCACTTCTTTTTCCTAACGCGTCAAAGCGTGTTGAGGGTGTCTGTACTTGTGGATGGTAAATGCTATCTTGGGGATATGTAAAGATACCTCTCGACTCGAATTTTTGGAGCATCGTTTGTATGGCAAGACCTGTAACATTGTTCACTGGCCAGTGGGCCGATCTACCACTTACAAAGATGGCGCAGTTGACAAAGGATTTTGGCTACGATGGCATCGAACTTGCCTGCTGGGGTGATCATTTCGAGGTAGAGAAAGCGAACTCGGATCCGGCTTATTGCGATAAGAAGCGAGCGTTCTTGGATGGATTGGGGCTGCAATGCCATGCCATCAGCGCTCACCTGGTTGGCCAAGCGGTCTTGGATAACATTGATGCTCGCCACAAAGCTATCCTTCCTCCTTATGTTTGGGGGGATGGAAACCCCGCGGGTGTGAATGAGCGAGCGATTGAGGAGCTAAAAGCAACCGCTCGGGCAGCTAAAAAATTTGGCGTTGGAGTTGTGAATGGATTTACCGGGTCTAGCATCTGGCACTTGAACTATTCATTTCCACCGGTGCCTCAATCGATGATCGACGACGGATTCGCCCTTTTAGCAAAACGATTTAATCCGATCCTGGATGAGTTTGCAAAGAACGGCGTTCGGTTTGCTTTGGAAGTTCACCCCACTGAGATTGCCTTCGACATCTATTCGGCTCAGATGGCACTCAAGGCATTGGATCATCGCCCTGAGTTCGGTTTCAACTTTGATCCTAGTCACTTGATTTGGCAAGGAATCGATCCTGTCGACTTTATCCGTGCATTCCCTGACCGTATCTACCACGTTCACATCAAGGATGCCACAACCAAGTTGAACGGTCGGTCCGGTATTTTATGCAGTCACTTGAACTTTGGCGATCCAAGAAGAGGTTGGGATTTCCGAAGCCCTGGTCGTGGCAGTGTCAATTTTGAAGAGATCATTCGTGCCTTGAACGAGGTCGGTTACGACGGTCCGCTTAGCGTTGAATGGGAAGATAGCGGAATGGAACGCGAGTTCGGTGCAGCAGAAGCAGCTGGGTTCGTTAAGAATTTGGACTTTGCTCCAAGCGGTCGCGCCTTTGACTCAGCATTTGAAAAGGCATAATGAAGAACGCTGAACTACTTTTGTTGCCAAGTCATGCGGCCCTTCGATTCTTGCCTGAAGGGCCGTATCCCCGAGATGCTGATTCTTTTTCATGGGTCGCAATTCAACATGGGGCTGACAAACAATTTGGCTCTTTGAATGTTTACAATTTTTCGAGAAAGGAGAATACCACCTATCCGTTGCCGGGGCGTCCAGGCTTCGGTTTTGCAACGGACAAGGGGAATTTTGTCGTCGGCTGCGATCGCACGGTCGGAATCTTTTCTCCTCACGACAGTTCCTTTCGTCCATTCCTAGAAGGAATCGATTCGCATGTGTCAGGGACCGTCATCAACGATGGTTTGACTTGGAATGGTAACCTTATTTTTGGTACGAAAGATTTGGAGTTCAAGACCAAGAAGGCTGGTCTCTATTTTTGGCGTGGAGCGGACAAAAAGCTCTTCCAGTTGCGCGACGATCAAGTGTGCAGCAATGGGAAATGCATCGTGTCCGAAGGGGAAGGTTGGATTGAACTTTTGGATATCGATTCTCCCACTCGTTGCGTGATGCGATACAAGATCGATCTCGAGGCTGGGAAGATTGTCTCAGAGTCGATCGCCGTAGATCTTCGCCAAGATGAAGCCGTTCCGGATGGTATGACGTTATCACTGGACGGGAAGAGTGTTATCATTTCACTTTACAATCCGAATCCCGCGGAGTTTGGTCGCACGATTCAGGTCAATTTGAGCAGTGGTCAAGCCGAGTACGAATGGCGTACCCCGAAGAGCCCGCAAGCTACATGCCCACAGTGGTTTGTCTTTCAAGACGAACTGCTGCTAATTATCACGACAGCGGTGGAGCATATGCCGAGCAATCGGCAACTGGAATCAAATCAGGCAGGAGCGCTTTTTGCTGTTCCGTTTGGTAAAATCCATGACAGGGCAAGCTACGATAAGCTGACTCAGCCATTTCTCGAGTAGGGCAGGCAAGTAAGAACTGGTTCGAAAGTTTCTTTGTTTAACAGTCGCGCGGGCGTACACTCTGTGATAGATTCTCGTGCGCCTGCGACTGACGGCTAAACGCGGTCAAACGAGTATTGCCAAAGCACTTCTGCAAAAGTGCTTAATTGTAGTCAAGTACGCAAAGTAGATACATTCAATCTAACTACTGGACCAATTCCGGAAGATACTTCACTGGGATGGTTCCGTGGCCTAGTACTTCTTCGTGAAATTTACCGATCTGAAATTGTGGCCCACGCTTTCGTTGCACCTGTTGTCGAAGCCGATAAAAAGCAGTTCTGCCAATGAAGTAAGTGGATAGCTGACACGAACTTTGTTTCGCTCGCAGGACTTTTCCTGCTGCTTCTCCCGTGGTCTGAAAGCCTCGATCAACTAACAGTGCCATCGCTTCTTCATCGGTCATTCCATCACAGTGCATGCGGTGATCAAGAATCGCATTAAGTACGGCTCGCATGTAGAATTTCAATTGATGCAATCGCAGGGAGAGGTCGCCATTTCCGTACCCTTGATCCAGCATCATTTGTTCTGTGTAGACGGCCCAGCCCTCGGCGAAAACACCGGAGTATAGAACTTTGCGAATCAATGATTCATGTCGATTTCCGTAATCCAATTGAACATAGTGACCAGGGTAAGCTTCATGGATGGTCAGAACCTGGAGCATTGCCGAGTTGTACTCTTGCAAGAGAGCTTCTTTTCGTTCTTCGGGCCAATCTTCTGGCGGAGGGGCAATGGCGTATAGACTCTTTGCAGACGCATCCAGAGGAGGCGCTGGATTCAAATAGGCAAGCGAGAAGCCGCGTTGGAATTCAGGCATGAGGATAATGGAACATTGGTCCGGATTCGGAAGGGTCAAGAGATTCTTCTGACGAATGAAATCTTTGATTTTGTTGACTGTGCTTTTGGCGTCTTCCACTAAGGACTCTGAAGAGCCATGGTCTTTACCGAGTTCCTTCAATACGCGTCGAATCGTTTCTCGACGGCCTTCTGGATCATCGGGAGGTAGTGGTTCACGTTGGAAAGTCCTATGCCACAGTTGCTTGGCAACGTAGTACATTTCGAGCTCAACGCGAGTGGATTCCGATTCGGCAATATCAATCACTTCTTGTGCCGTTAGGCCAGCGTCCAGTTCCATCGCCAACTTTTCTGCAAACTTTGCTTTGCCGATCCTCCAGTCACCCGTGGATCGTGGCAGCACATCGTGTTCTAGAAATTGTTTGTAATCACGAAGTGCGGCGACCGCTTGTCGTGAAGGTGTTGCGAGTGAACTCACTTGAGGTGATTCATCTGCAATTGCGAAGATGTCTTTCTCGTAAAAGGAGATAGCACCCTCGGTGCGTTTGATGGCAACCTCAGTGATTTCTTTGGGTGGATTCTTGATGGAGGCTTTGGCCGCTTCGATGACTTTTGGAATTGCAGCAATACGGGTGGTAGCGTTTGCAATGTTACGATGTTTTGGCAAGGTCGACTGGGTAAACAACCCGAAGACACTATCCGAGCAGTAGATCAAATAGATTCGAGGATCGTTCGCAAAATCATCGCTATTGGCTGATTGCCACAATCGATACTGAAGAAAGCTTTGCCAAATCTCCAGGTCGATTTCTCCATTCCTCGAAAGGGATTTTGATTTAGCAAATTGGTTAAGCGAGCGAAGCGTATCGGCGTCGCGATCTTTGTCTGCCTGTCTAGCTTCGGGGGACAAGTCGTCCATCAAGCCATCGAACTCCCGATTTCCTTGTTGTGACGAAAAAACAGGATGACGTTTACACTCTTCGTCCAGCCAAGTACGAAACGTAGTGCGCAATTCTGAATCGGCGGACTGTTGCTGTGCGATTGTCGAGTCGCAAATGCTAAGCGTGGCGATGCACCATACCGAAAACAAACTAAAGAACGGTAACCATTGTCCGCGCATCGTATCTCTCTCTAGATGATTGAAACAGAATTGGCTAGCAAGCTCGCCCTATATTCTTAATCCCAAAATTCGAAGCCGCTGATTTTGACGACGACGACAGGATTGTACCACACGCGTTGCAAACATCTTCTACTTGAATCGAGAGCATGGGTTTGCAATCGGTTTTTCGTTGGCTCTTGAGAGATCGAGGTAATGTTTCGCATTGCACGCCGCGATTCTGTTGTCCGATCGGTCCTACACGTTCTATCGGCATTGGACCGATCATACCAACCGTAGGCGTTTCCACAGCTACGGACAAATGCATTGGTCCGGTATCGGATCCAACAAAGATCTTGGCGTGACGAATCAAGCTGCGAAGTTGTTTTAAGGATGTTGCGGGCGCTAGCTCCGCGCATCCGTCGCTTTGTTGGACAACGGCTTCGGCAGCCGTTCGCTCTGCATCGCCGGACCAAAGCACTAGGGACATTAGCCCCCATTGAGAATAAAGATATCTGGCTACCGCAGCGTATCGATCGCTAGGCCAAATTTTGCTAGGCCAACCGGCACCGACATTCACGATCGCGAACGGTTGGTCGAGGCATTGGTTCTTAACAACCGAGTCGGCAAAACGACTGTCAGCATCCTCTTCGGGCAATCGATACTCAATCTTCGTTGTCTCCGCCCCCAGCAATTGAATGAGTTCCAGCCCTCGCTCTACGATGTGTGAGCTTTGTGGTTGTATACATCGGTTGTTCAACCAGCGGCTCAATTCACGTCCATCGAAATCTCCTTTATCGAAGCCATAGCGTAAAGGAGCTCCCGATGCGAAAGCTAGAAGTGAGCTTTTCGTCAGTCCCTGTAAATCGATGGTTGCGGTAGGTTGCCAGCGTCGAATTTCCTTCACAGCTCGATAGAAGTTCCCCACCGATCGAAATGCATCTTTGGAGAGTACGATCAGATCATCGAGATCCTGGTGCCCTTCCAGCAATTGTGCCCCAGCTCTCTCCACAACCCAGCCCAGTCTGGCTTTCGGAAAGGCTTTGCGTAATGCGCAAAGAACTGGAGTACTCAATACGACATCACCAATGGCAGATAGCCTGACGATGAGAATTCTCTGTTCCATTGGATTCCTTTCCTGATTAATTCGTAGCGGGTATCAACGAAAGAGGATAAACACCTCCGGTTTCGTTATCCTACTCGAAAACAAAGTCTTCAAGATAGTACGGAAAACGCTGAAAAGACCGTTCGCCAGAACCCAAATACTTCCTCGGGTCACAACGCTCTGCGAGCGTAGCTAGTGGTTTAGAAACAAAGCTAGTCAAGACCGCAAAGCTCAACGACTAACGGGAAATTGTCCCGAATGGATTTACGGCGTTTTGCGGGACCGGAGGTAGGTTGAGCGCCGGAAGTGTGCTTGGCTCGCCTGGAGCAGCAGGACTCGGTCCGTTTGGTTGCCAGAGCCCTTGGATGTTCGAATTGATTGACGAGGCTTGTTGAAAGACACTTTGTGCTTGATTCAGGTATTGATTGCCTTGTTGAGCTACATTTTGAATTGCTTGGGCTCCGCCCATGCTAGCCATCAGGTCTCGAGCGGGCTTTAGGTTTGGATCAATTTGCAATGCATTGGTGAGGTATTGTTGCGTTGCTGGAACATTCTTACGGGAAAAGTGGAGATAGGCCATTTGGTAGTTCGCCATCGCCGGAGAATGCACTTGGGTCAGCTCACTTAAGGCACCTTCGGTATTGCCCATATCTAGCAATACTCCGGCCATAGCGCTTCGATGATTAGCGTTCTTGGGCTCTAAGTTAACCGCTTTCTGCAGTTGGTCTTTCGCCGCATTAAGATTGCCCGCCTTCACGTAGACTGCACCGAGTTCCGCGTAGCTGGCTCCCGAGTTTGGAGCAATCTCAATGGCTTTATTATAGAAACTAATCGATTTCTCGGATTCATTTTGGCGGTCGTAGAGTCTTGCCATGCTTAGCATCGCAGAAATACTCTTGGGGTCAGCTTCTAGAGCTTTGCTGTAGCTGTCTAGGGCTTTAGCGTACTCACCTTTGGATTCGTTTAGTTGCCCCGTCATGACGTAAACTTCGGGCCCGATCGAGTTGCTCTTGGGAAGCGTTGTGGTGGCTGCGTCCGTTGATGGTGTCGACGTAGGGTTGGAAAAGGGAGAGGTTATGGCCGTTTTGGCTTTTCCATATGCTGAGGAAACTGCTGTTCCCATAGACGAGAACTGCCCTTTCACCGCTTTGGTTGTCGATGCAAGCGTTCCAGCAACTCCAGTGTTGGGAGTGTTTTCGCCACCCATTTTGCGAGTTGGCCAAATGGATGATTTCATTCCTGGTGATGTTGTACACCCGACCGAACACATAGCGACAAAGACGACGCACAGCGTGAGCTTCAACGATTTGCGGATGGAAAGTGTTATTAGCATGTTTGGAATGACCTAGCGGCGTTGATAAAGATTCTCTTCTATGGTCGTGATTCGGCACTGGAGCAGTTTTCCCTTGAAGAATAGTCGTCACAGCCCTCAAAATCCGCAACATAGCTAATCTGCGCTGTTTAAGAAATCGCCTATCTTATCAACGGCAAGATCCGCCCAAAATGAGATTGACTTTAGCAAGCTGGTTTTTCTATTGAAGACTTCACAAGACGAATGAGCTTTGTCGTTTGATCGAGCATTTGCGGGAATACTCGATCGGCCATCCTCCTGGGTTGGAGTTGCACAAAACACACTTGAATCACTTTCTGGGTCGATTGCTTCAAGCGGTGCTACACGGCAGAGCTTAGAACTGTGTGCTGGGGTAAGTATGGCTTGCCCCAGCACCAGGGAACGAGAAAAGGCCGAGAGGGAACTCTCGGCCTTTTCTATTTTCACAACATCAATTCGCAATCAATAGCAAAGCATCATGATTCACTAGTCAGTGATGAGTGCTCACTTGGATTCCGAAGGATTCTCAAGAGTTGGTGCCCGACTCGAAGATGCGGGAGTTGGTTTAGGTGATTCGCTCGGTGGTACGGGAGCGACTTCAGGTATTGCCACTGGCTCGATGGGTACTCGCGTTGATTTCGCGTCAGGTGGGGGTTGTTCAGCTTTTGGTTCTTCCGGCACGATCGGAGCAGATAGCTTAAAGTATCTCTCCAATTCGTTAGTGCTCGGCAGTGCTTTGTCCTCTTCCAGGGTTGCAGCTTTTGCCTTGAGTTCTTCAAGCATTCTATCTGCTTCGTATTGCAGCCCTTCAGTCGTTTTCAGTCTTCTATACTCAACAAACCAATGAAGAACGAAGTCAGGGGTGTTTTCTTCCTCCGTTAGCTTGTTGTAACGACGAATGGCTTTGAATACGGAGTCACCCACCTCTTCTTCGATCAGAATAGGGTAACGGCGGAATGCCTCGTCCCACAAAACCCAAGCTTTATCGTAGTTGTCCAAAGCTCCTTTTACGTCTCCTAAGTCGATCAATTTGTCAGCTTCGAAAAGAAGACGACGAGCATCTACGGTATAGTTTTTTTGCTCCGCGGTCGCTCGGTCGGCCCAGTAGCTGTAGTTTACATTGCTTCGGTAAATCTCGGTAATTCGCAGACGTTCTTCGCGTTGACTCAATTCCGTGACTATCTGCAACAAAGCCGCTTGGACTTCTTTTGGGCATTCCGCAACAACCTGCTGATAGGAAGGCTTCAATGACTGGTTTGTGGCAAAGATCTTTTCGCGTTCCTCAGGAGTTTGCTCTTCTTCAGATTTTTTCAGCAGCGTTTTGGTCGCTTCATCCAGGCGCTCTAAACGTCTGGACGAAATGGTATTTGCAATTCCCAATGTCTTTTCGTCGAATATCGACTTCAGTTCATTGATTTTCTCCATCTCTAGACCTGTCTCCAAGAGCTTGATTTGCCCATCCCCACTCCACGGAATGGACATTCGACCGTATTCCGCCCACTCTCTGCCTCCTTGCTCCCAAGCGAATTTGGAGCGGTCATCCAGGATCCCTTCGGTCTGAATCGCTTCACCGTAATACATTTGCCACAATGGGGAATAGCAGTAGAGTAGGTGGGGCGTTTTCGCGATTCTATTCCCACTCTGGTAGGATGCGACGGCCTTGTTAAACCAAAGTTTTCCTACGCGCCAATGATCGGGTCGCTGGTCGTAACCTAAAGCGTTCGTCTCCACAGCAAGCCCGTTTTCGGTGAAGTAATTGTGGAAGTCCGTGTCCTTTCTAAACAGCTCTCTGTATTGCTTTTTCTCATCGAACTTACCGAGCTTATTGCCAACATAATGACCGAGATCATACTCGAGAATAGGTTTCTTCTGGTTGTACTTGGTTCCGCGTACCAAGTAATCTATCCCTTTCTTGACCCATTCATATCGAAGCCGATAGTCTTCGAATTCTGGTGAAACATTGAAGCTCATATTATGAGCTTGGTGCTGCCAGACGCTGATAAAGTGTGGTTGCAACAGTGCAATCTGGTTGAGGGTGGCTGAAAAGCGATCGAAGTACTTTTCTTCTTTGTAGTAATCCGCCTTGATCCAGAGGATAGACGAAGCAATCCCTCTCATTCCGAGGGTTGCAAGTTTCATGCTTTCGCTCGTAGGATCCAACTGTCCTAAATTGGATTGCCCGAGAGAGTGTCTATCTCGCAGTAATGTTATCGCTCCGCTTTTCGGACGCCCCAAAGCATAGAGAGGCAGTAGCAATCCGATGATCGCAATAATGTATATCGTTTTCCTTCTCAAGCTGTTATTCATTGACTCTAACCCGCCATTTCTCGTGTCTTGAGGAAGAAGTAGGCAATGATGCTCGTCATCAAAAAGTATCCTAGTGCGATCGTTAAATGTCTCGCCAATAGCCCTTCAAACAAATTTACACCGTGTGCAATAAACTCGGAGGTCTCCAGTGAATACAGATCCGGGAGCGCATACTTCATTGCCGCAACACTGTAAAGAATAACTTTGTCGATCCCCCGAATCACGTTCTCGATTACTTCATTACCTAAATCAAGTTCTGTCCCGGAACCGCTTTGGAGTGGCAGTCGAACGAGTGCTTCCACAGGACCTCCGCCAGCCAATTTGCCAGAAACCAAATCGTCGACAAACCAACCAAACATCCCAAGCACAATCACAGAGACCGTTGCAATGACCGCAACAGGACCGGACAAGAAGGTCGAAAACATGACGCCGAAGCAAATGACTATGAACATTCGTAGCCAAATGCTAATGATTCCCTTGGTGAAATTCCATTCGAAGGAACTTTCCTTCGCACGCAGATAACAATCCGCTGCCGCCATTCCAAGATACTGCCCGCGGTCCAAACATCGGACAACAATCTCGAAGGAGCCGTCCTTTGCAATGTCCGTGAAGAAGTCTAAGTCGGCAGGCTGCAAGTCCTTTATCCCCTTCAGTTTTAGCGGGATGGATTTTTGATCGATCAGAAACTCTTTCACTTTGAATTGGATTCGGTCACTCTCCACTTTTCCATCGATGCTTCTAAACTTCACTTCGACACCTACAGGCGTAACAATGTCACCCTTGTAAGTTCTAAAGGCGGACAGCGTGAAATCGAAATTCAAAGTGTCAGAAAATGACGAAGGGCGAATCCCGTCAAAACGCCAAATGGCGCTCATCAGCGAATCACCTTCGATGTATTTGTGGTATTCCGACATATACCCGACGTTCAATCCAATACCTTCTTCACCATCACGGCCTGTGAAGCGAAGCATCCCGTAGATCGGATTTCTTGCCGTCAAATCATCCACTTGATCGAGTACGACTAGCTTGCCATCGACTTTACGAACGATGTGTCTGTGTCCTTTGACTGTCTCTGTCGTTCCTTCACCCGTTTCGTCGAGTGTAAAGGTGTGCGAATGGTTGTGCTCTTTCTTTGTCTCGCCTGCCAAACCGTTCGCCTGAACTGCAGCCACCTCGTGAGAGTGTCGCAAACCTCGAACCACGAACATGTAGCTCATTACACCAAAAACCAACAAGCAAAGCGTTCCAACACCTGCGAATCCGAGAACTCGACCAAGGAATATTTCCGTCGGGCGAACTGGCTTTGTCACGATCGTGTACATCACGCGATTGGAGATATCTCGCGGAATGCTGAAAGTGCTGAGGAACAGAGCCATGAGAAACATCAGGTAGCTCGTCGCGGTCAACACTGTAGGAATGTAAAGCTGAGCTGGGTTTGCGGCGTTTCGGTCGAGAAACCAACCTGCAAACATGATCCCTATCACGAATACCAAAACCACGATCAAAACTTTATTTCGGATCGCTTCTTTGAACGATAGTTTTGCAATCGCGAAGACGCGACGGAAGGACATTTTTGGAATGTCGATGGTGAACAGTTCGCCGATGACTTTCGACACCTGAAGAAAACCTTCGCTCGGCCCATGCTTGAGCGTAGCTACAAGAAAGCCGATCAGGAAACCGACGATGGAGAGTATCAATGCGATGCCGAGGCCCCAGAGTAGCCCCCAATGATTAAACAACCACTCCTGGTAGTTCCAAAACTGATCCGGTGTAAGACGCATAACTCGTTAGCTCTATTCGCTTGGCTGTTCTACTGTGATTGGGTGATTACGTTCGAATTAGTTTGTATTCGAAGATCGACGTCCAGGACGGTTCTCGCTATCGCGAACGATGTCCAGAAACAACTCTTCCATCGTTGTTGTGGGGTTGTCCATTTTGACAACTTCCCCGTTTGCCTTCGCAATCAAATCGCGAATTTGATTCTTGGTGTTCTCATCCAAACCCTTTGCGTGGATCTGAGTAACATCCTGAACTTTGAGCAGACTATCGACTCGCCCCAGCTCCTTAAGGTCGCCTTGGTGGAGGATGGCAACACGGTCACACACATCTTGGACGTCGGCCAGTTGGTGAGAACATAACAGAATGGTTTTTCCTTGTTCGCGAAGCCGAACGATCAGGTCCTTCATTTCGCGAGTACCAATGGGGTCCAGACCGGTTGTCGGTTCGTCGAGCACCAAAAACTCGGGCTCATTGATAAGCGCTTGGGCCAGACCGATGCGTCGGGTCATCCCCTTGGAATATTCTTTGAGTTGGCGTCGGCGGTGTTTTTGCAGTCCGACCATATTGATCAAATGTTCGGCTCGTTCACGTCGAACACTGGCCGGCATGTCAAACAAACGACCGTAGAAGTCCAGCGTTTCTTCCGCATTCAAAAATTTGTAGAGATAGGATTCCTCTGGCAGATACCCAATTCGCTCGTTCTTCGCTACGTCGGTGGCTTCCTTGCCGAAAACAAACGCGCGTCCGGAGGTCGGAAAAAGCAGTCCAAGCATTAGTTTAATGGTCGTGGACTTCCCTGAGCCGTTGGGGCCGAGCAATCCGAAAATCTCTCCCCGACGCACTTCGATGTCGAGAGACTTCAGAGCTTGCACCTTTTTTCTACCCCAGAAATCTCTATAGATTTTGCCCAAACTTCTCGTCTCCACGATAATGTCTGGGTTGGAAGGTGAAGATTGGGCGGAATTCGAAACGGCGGTAGCTGCTGTTGACATGGATTACTAAACTGAAAAGTGATCGACGAGCCGCATGTTTCCACGGCCATGACTGCGAGCAGAGGCTACCACACGAGTTGGTAACCTACGACCCTTAGCGGCGGTTTACGCGACTTTCCTTCGAGCGGTTCAGGAAACTATCGCAGAGAGAAGGAACTATAAATTCGATTTCCACTGTGTACAAGCGACTGGTGCTGCCGAAACTCGACTTGGCCAAAAATAGCGTCTGGGGCTCCAAGATTCTAACTTCTGGTTAAGATTTACTGTTCTGACTTGAATCGCACTCGAAATAGGGCAATCCGGCGTTCATGGATCGTGTCCACCCCCTTTACGTGGAGGCTATTCGCTACCTCTACGACCGACTGAACTACGAGAAATCGACCGATAAGCCGTACAATAAGCAAAACTATCGGTTGGCTAGGATGGACGCACTACTCAGCGAATTGGGGCGACCGAACCTAAGAGTTCCCGTCATTCATATCGCTGGAACCAAGGGAAAAGGCTCGGTTTCCTGGTTGATCGCGGAAACACTGAGATACGCAGGCAAACGGGTGGGACTTTACACCTCGCCACATTTGGTGCACCTGGAAGAGCGATTTGTTGTCGACGCGAGAATCGCTAGTCCCGAATCCATCGTTGCCCTCTTGCCTAGAATTGCCAAAGCGGCCGAAAAGATCGAAAAAGCGCACGGTCAAGCTACCTTCTTCGAGCTGACAACCGCCCTCGCTTGGTGCCATTTCGAAGCACAAGATACAGAGGTGAATGTGATTGAGGTCGGGTTAGGCGGCAGGCTGGATTCGACCAATGTGTGCCAAAGCCTCTTGTCGATCATCACTTCCATCAGCTTTGACCACCAAGCTCAACTGGGAAATACGTTGGAAGCGATCGCAACGGAAAAGGCAGGCATCATCAAGCCCGGATCCTTTGTCATCCACGGAGTTCGCCCTAGCGAAGCTCGCGATGTTATCCGAAACCAAGCCGAGAAGTGCAATTGCGGAATATGGGAGCTAGGCCGCGATTTTGAAGTGAATCGAAACAGCCCATCCCACGGGCAGCAAAGTCGGTTTTTCGATTTTAAACCGTTGTCTGAAGTCAGCGGAATGACGCAGTTTCTAGATTTTGAACTGAAAATGTTAGGTGCCCACCAATCCGAAAATGCAGCGGTTGCTATCGCCGCTTGCCAAAAGTTAGTCGAAATCGGTTGGCAAATACCACTAGACGCATTGCGGCAGGCCCTCGCCACCACCCAGGTCGCTTGCAGAATCGAAGTTGTTCAAACAAAGCCGCTAACCATCGTGGATGCTGCTCACAATATTGCTTCGATGACATCGCTCCTTCAAACGCTTCGTGAGTCGTTTTCGCCTGCAGTCAAGATGATCGTCTTTTCTTCGTCGAAAGATAAAGAGTATCAAGCGATGCTCGAACTTATCATGGGGTACGCTGATCGAGTCATCCTTACCCAGTATTCGAATAACCCTCGATTTGTACCAGTAGAAAAACTCGCCATCGAGGCCGAGCTGTTGCGTCCCAAATTTCCTGCAGTCGAAGTCCTCACTTCGCCGAACTCCGAAATAGCGATGAAGTATGCAGCATCGAATTCGTCCGACCGAGACTTGATCTGCTATACAGGCTCGTTTTTTCTGGCTTCCGAGGTTCGGCCTGCTTTCGATCAAAACGCTTAGGCGCTTTGAAGAACTTTTGGTTCCTCAGCC
This sequence comes from uncultured Pirellula sp., assembly GCA_903858115.1. Classification (GTDB taxonomy): domain Bacteria; phylum Planctomycetota; class Planctomycetia; order Pirellulales; family Pirellulaceae; genus JBKCUI01. Next base: position 29,891 of record CAIOHR010000279.1, read on the forward strand.
TCGGCCTCGGCCTCTTCGGGAATCGATGGGTTGCTATTCGAGCGTCGGCGGAACCAAGACCGTAAAGGCTTGTCGAGGTCATCGAAGTACGTGTACATTACTGGAACGGCAATCAAGGTAAGCAGCAGCGACAATGTCTGTCCTCCTGTTGCAAGCACCGCGATCGAGCGTCGCTCTTCTGAGCCTGGCCCGGTCGCGATAAGCAACGGCAATAGACCTGCGACAAAGGATATTGTTGTCATCAATATCGGACGCAGTCTGTCTCGGTTCGCCTGCATAATTGCGGTCGTTCGGTCTATTCCTTTCGAACGCAACGTATTCATGCAATCAATTTGAAGAATCGCTGCCTTCTTGACCACTCCGAATAGCACCAACACCCCCAGTGCAGAATACACATTCAACGTTTCATTCCCCCAATACAAACTGATCAAGCCAAACGGAATCGACAATGGCAAGGTGAACAAAATGGTAAGAGGGTGTGCCAAGTGCTCAAACTGAGCAGCGAGCACGATGTACATGAATACGAAACTTAGCAAGAATGTCCAACGAAACTCATCGAGCGTTCTTTCCAATTCCCGGCCTCTTCCTAGCACCTTCGTTTCGAAACCTGGGGGAAGGCCCATGGCTTTCACCTGATCCTTGATAGCAGCAATTCGATCGGCCAATGCATAACCGGACGAAATGTTGGCGCGGATGGCCACCATACGCTGCTTGTCTAGACGATCAATCCGAGCTGCCGCATCACCGAAACGAAAGCTGACGAGATTCTCGATACGAGTCAGGGAATTGTTTCTGGAGCCAACGTTTCCATCTGTGGCTTGATTCACAGGAGGATTCGTCCGCACGTAAAGCTGGGAGATCGCATCCACATCCCGACGATCGACTCCCACCAATCGAAGCTCGACATCGTACGCGTCGTCCACACTCGCATCACGATAGCGAGATACGCGATCTTCACCACCGACGGCGATCCGAAGTGTGTCTGCGATCTCTTGAACCGGAACACCGAGAGATGCCGATCGTTCGCGATCGATATCGACAAGCAGTTCTGGTTTGTCAAGACGCAGGGTGATGTCGACATCTACGATACCGGGGAGTTCCTGCACCCTCTTGCGGAGATCTTCGCAGAACACATTGAGTGACTTGGCATCGGGAGCGGTAACCGAAAAATCGATATCCACATTCGCACCTTGGCGCAGCGAGGTGAGGTTTCGAATTGAGATCCGAACGTCGGGGAACACTTTCAACATCGAACGAATCTGCTGCATTTTTTGCTGTTGAGAATAATTCCCTTCGAATGCTTTCGATGGCTCGCCACGCAACGTGTCGTGCACCAATCGTTCGAGAGAAAAGCTGCGTTTGTGCGCATCGATCAATCGAACGTAGATACTCGCTGAGCTGACACCACCAAACCCTCGACCACCTACGGAGGAAAGAACGAGTTCGACTCCCTCGACTTCCTGAAGCTTTCGTTCAATGCTACCAACCGCCACATTCATAGCTGAGATAGTCGTTCCCTCTTTGGCATTGATGCTGACTTCGAATTCAGACTCGTCGACATTGCTCGGAATGTAGTCTTGGCGAACCCATGAATAGAGCGGAATATTGGCTAATATGGTAAGGACACAAAGCACGAGTGTTGCAAATCGATATCGCATGGCTAGCCGCAAGCTGAGCATGTATCCGCTCTCTATCCAACGATAAATTCCACCTCGTGTTCCCGCATTGGAATGGGAAAAAGTGTTGGCTTTTGGCTTCTTCAAAAGCAGACTGCACATCATCGGCGTCAACGTAAAGCTGACAAACATGGAAATGAGAATGGCAACGGTCGCAGTGACACCGAACTCAAAAAGCATTCGACCGGTCACGCTGGACAAGAACGAAACGGGCAAGAAAACAATCACCAGAGAAATGGTCGTCGCCAGAACTGCAAGTCCGATTTCGCGAGTGCCTTCAATCGCCGCTTGTTTGGGGTCCATCCCCAATTCTTCGATGCAACGGAAAACATTCTCAAGAACAACGATCGCGTCATCGATCACCACCCCGACCATCAATACCAAGGCCAGCATCGTCATGTTGTTCAACGTAAAGCCGAATGCACGCATAAATGCAAACGTTGCAATTATCGATGCAGGTATAGCGACCGATGCGATCAACGTGGAACGCCATGACCGCATGAATAGCAAAACGGTGAGGCACGCAAGAACGGAACCAGATAACAAGTGGTTTTCGATTTCATGCAGGGCAGCCAAAATGTAGCGAGACTGGTCTTGGATGACGGCCACCCGAACATCCGGCGGCAGCAGCCCACGGGCTCGTTCCAATTTTTCTTTGACTCCTTGGATGACTCGAACGGTGTTTTCGCCCGACTGCCGTTGAACGCTCAACGTCACAGTCGGTACTCCATCCAATCGCGAAATCGTTCGCACTTCTTTATTGGCATCGGAAACGGTGCCCAAATCTTCCAGCCGGATCGGCACCCCATTAACCGTATCGATCACCAGTTCAGGAAATTTGTCGGCGGTAGGAACTCGACCGAGTGTTCGAAGTGCACGCTCCCGAAGCCCTTCGTCGACGCGCCCCCCAGGTACCTCCGTGTTTTGGCGAATGAGCGCATCGCGAACTTGCAAGATCGTCATTCCGTACGCAGCAAGCCGCTTGGCATCAATGTCAACTTTGATCGCGCGTTCCGCAGCACCAGAAATCGTAACTTGCCCGACACCCTGGCTCGATTCGATAACACTCTTTACAAACCGATCGGCCATAAAATAGAGCTCGGACGGAGTTTTCTCACCCGAGACCGCAATCGTCATGATAGGACTGGAGTCCAAATCGGATTTCTGCACCACAGGCGGGTCAACCGTTCTCGGTAGTCGATTCCCAAGTGCCGAGACAGCGTCCCGAATGTCTTGAACGGCCGCATCGATATCGCGATTCAATGCGAAGGTGATGAGAACAACCGAGCTTCCGTCGCTGGAAATGCTTCGCAACTCTTCGATTCCCGAAACCGTGGAGACCGCATCTTCAATGACTTGGGAGACCTCCGACTCGACTTCCTGGGAGGCGGCCCCTGGGTAAGTGGTTCGAATGTAGACCGTTGGCAAATCGGTTTTCGGATACCGGTCGATTCCCAGCGATGGAAACGCCACGATCCCAGCTACAACCAAAGCGGTAACTAGCATCAGAGCGAAGACGGGACGCTTCACACAGATTTCAGCAAGCCAATACAAAGGTAGACCTAATGTGGGTGAGGCGGGAAACGGCGGGGAGGATCGGAAAGATTCAGCCAGGACTATTGTAGTTCGGATAGGCGAATCCCACTACTGTTGGGTATGATTGAAAAATGATGTTTCCCAAGGTGAAGATCGTATGAATTCCAAGAGTCAAAAAGAAACCGCCGCCTCACTTTTGAAGGTAATTCCCGCGAAATGGGCGGTCGCTATCATCGCGGCACTCATCGTTTACGTCCTTTTGCAACCACGGCTAAACCAATGGTTTGGCTGGAATTTGCCGAGCGTTGCTAGCTTGACCGGCGACGAACCGGCCAAAACGCAGCCCAAAAAGAAAGCTGACGCGAAACCGTCGAGTGCTTCCAAATCGAATAAATCGCGGGCTTCTACAGACGATCCAGAATTGGAATCGATAGCGCCTGAACAAAAAAAGCCTGAACAAAAATCGCCGGACAAACCAAAGGCTTCGAGCGAACCGAAAAATCCTCCTCCCAGTAAATCAAAAGCGAGTTCGAATGGTACCGAGTCGTCGAAGACTCCGAGTTCGACTGCGAAAAGCAAGTCACCACCGCAATCTGTCGAGGACTACCTCAAAGAGGTCGGCAAGAATCGGTTTGAATCGCCAGCCGGCTTGATTTACAAACCCGGTTCAGAAGAAGGACATCGACTCAAGCATATCGAACGCCACTTGAGGGATATTCCAGAACGGTCAGGCTCCCACGGGGTTTATGAAGGTTCGATGGTGGAGTTCCTGATTGCCATCGATGACGCGGTGACGCGAGCGAAACGCAAGCTCAAGGGAACGAGTATGGAAGAAGATGATGGAGCCATGGTTTACGAAGCGTCGTTTGATAAACCCATCGGTTTTCTTGGCGGAGAAACAGGAAAACGCAAAAAGAACCCCAAGGTCAAGAAAATGCGTGTCGTTATCCAAGACGACGCGGTGATCACAGCCTTTCCGTTTTAGCGATTCGTATGACCAAGAAGTATTTTTACATCGACGACTGCCCGATTTGTTCGCAAGGCCTAGCCCGCGTTCGAGTTCATGATCGCAAACGATCCTTGACGGGATACATACTATGTGACGAGTGCGAGGCAGCATGGAACGATCCATCGCTCCTCGAAAGAATTCCTCGTGGCAAGGAAGGGGATGCCGCGTGCCCCGATGGAAAGACTTCCGTTTGGAGCGAACATTGCCATTGGGCAAGCATCGAAGAGATCTGCCTGCTCGGTTGGTACAACGACATCAAAGCCCCCAAGGATACCAAGCTGGGAAAATCCTCTTGATGTGTTGCCTTGTGTTGACGATGTGTTGTCTTGAGTTGAGGATGTGTTGTCTTGAGTCGAGCCCGTGCATTATAAACCGCGACGTTATCCATCGCGACCGAATCCCTGGCCTGTAATGAATCGAACTTTATCCATTTCTGTAACATTTCCAAAGAACGAAGGCTAGTTGTGACCAGTATTGCAAACTCGGAGAGGAAAATCACTCTGTTGGTGAACATTCTCTCGATTGCCATTCCCATTGTTGTTGCTGTATTGCTGGGAATTCGAACCAAAGTCAACTTGGGAGATTGGACCAGAGTGATTCCACACGTTATCGGTGGAATCAACACAGCCACCTCTGTTTGTCTGATCTTGGGCATCATCGCGCAGCGCATCGGTCGAATCGGCATGCATCGAGCAATGATGACGACCGCGTTTTGTTTGGGAGGGGTGTTTTTGGTATGTTATGTGACGTATCACCTATCCAACGAATCGACACGTTTTGGCGGTGAAGGGGCGATCCGGGTTGTCTATTATTTTGTATTGGTTTCGCACATCCTTTTGTCTCTACTGGTTTTGCCTTTAGTGTTGAGGGCCTTCATGTTTGCGGTTACCCACCAAATCACTCGTCACAAAGCGATTGCAAAGTGGGCATTTCCAATCTGGCTGTATGTTTCGGTCACGGGAGTATTGGCTTATCTCATGATTTCCCCGTACTACGTCAAGTAGCGAGGAAGCTAACGGTTCCCCATGGGCGAGGTCAAAAAACATCCCAAATGTATGCGATTCGTAGCCGCATTTAGCAGACATCCTGTGTTGCTCGACTGGCTCTGGAAGAGAGCCCGCGCGACTTGGGGGCCGACGATGGAAGTAAGTATTCCCTTTCCATTCTCGGAATCAGCTTATTATCAATCCAGCATGGGGCAAAACCTCCTCAAGCAATTCGCTGTCCTTGATCTGGACTACGACCCGACAGAGCTCGCCGATAACAAAATTCTTACGAATGAATGGGAGGCCGAGGTAAAGCGAAGTTTTGATTTCTCAGAAGACAGGCCTCTCAACATCGATCCCGGTTATATGTCTCTTACCAAGATCGTGTTGGCATCCACAAAAAACCGAGAGCATCGTATCTATCTTCAGAATGGAATCTATGCCGAGGTGACTCTGGCATATCGTGAGCAACAATGGAAGCCGATGGAGTGGACCTATCCCGATTACCAGCGAGCCGATTTTCGCGAATTCTTCTCACACGCGAGGAAGTGTCTGCTACGTCCTTAGCTCTGGAGCGAAGGCTTCCGAGAATGAACGGTAGAACACATTCCCTGCTGCTGGTTTCAAAATGCGGTGATTTAAAGCATTTGCTGGAATTTTGGAGCGTGATGGGATGGATTGGAGAATCAATACGTTACGATAGGATGAGTGAGGGAAAGGATGCTCATTGGAATCTCCCTCCCTGATAGTTTCTGGTTACTTTGTCGTTTGGAGAAGCGGCTGTGTTGGTTATCGCTCGACGTTTGTTTGTGTTTTGCATTTGCCTAATCTCCATTTCTACCTGGAGTGTGACTTTCGTTTCACCGTGTTGTGGGATGCAATCGGAGTCATCGACACTACCTTTTGAAGTTCCTGATGGATTTGTCATTACGAAAGCAGCCGATGACCGTTTGGTTCACGACTGTTTTTCTATGACGGTCGATGCTTTAGGACGCCCCATCGTTTCCGGGCCGAATTACATCAAGACCCTTATCGACGACAACCAAGACGGTATCTACGACCGAGACATTCTATGGACTTCCATGCCAAAACAGGGAGCGCAAGGTCTGTGGGCTGAGGGCAGAACTATTTACTTCGTGAGCGAGGGAGGTCTTTGGCAAAGCGAAGACAAAAACGGCGACTTGGTAGCTGATCCGTCGATGAAAAAACTGATGGAGCTTCCGACAGGTCGCGAGCACGATACGCATGCGTTGCGTCGCGGACCGGATGGATATTGGTACTTTATCGCAGGCAACTTCGCAGACAACATAGCCAATCTGCAAAACGATCCAGACGCCGCTGTAGCCAAGCCCAGGGCGGGAACCCTATGGAGGGTGAGTCCTGATTTCAAAACCAAAGCCGTTTGGGCACATGGGATGCGCAATTGTTACGATTTCGATTTCTTGCCCGATGGCCAGATTGTGACCTTCGATAGCGACTGTGAGCGCGAGGCATCTTTGCCATGGTATCGTCCAACACGAGTGTTTGTATTGGGACCGGGTTCCGATGCTGGATGGTGCGGTCAAACGTGGAAGGATCATGACTATTCGATCGCGATGCCACAAACCATTGCTTCTCTCGGAAGAGGTTCACCCACAGGTGTTATTGTCTATCAGCACAATCAATTTCCCTCGAAGTATTCGGGGGCGGTTTTCGTTCTCGATTGGACGTTTGGAAAAGTGATCGCTGTCTATCCCGCGAAGAATCTCCCTATCGATAAACGTGCAGCCGGCAGAATTCCTGCGGAAGTCTTCATGCAAACGACAGGTATCGCAGGATTCGCGCCAACGGACATCTGCGTCGCTTCCGATGGAAGCCTATTAGTTTGCGTGGGTGGCCGAGGTACCGAAGGAGCGATTTACCGCATATCGCACAACGCAAAGGACATCGCTTCGAGCGAACCTGAATCTACAAATGGTTTCGGAGCAAATTCTGGAATCAGCTTATTCGAAAGTGCCATCGAATCAAAGATTGTTAGCGAATCAACAGCAAGCCACTTGGCTGTTGCCTTGCAATCGACGCAACCTTGGGAGTCCTGGTCGGAATACAGTTGGCGTGCCAATGTTGACAAGAGCGTCTTGGATGGTCTGTTGCGTGTGATCACGGGCGAAATCCCCTTCGATCCTCAATTCATTGACAATGGCGAAACAAGACTTCGCGCGGCGCAATTGATCACTCGCATCGGTTCGACGGTTCCTGCCGTTGCAATCCAACGCGCGTTGAATAGCACATTGCCCGGAGCCGATGCTGCAGCATGGTGGTTGATGGGGCGCGGTGTGGTCGTCGCAAACCCGAGAGAGTTGCAGCAATTACTCCAAAAGAAACAGCCTTTGAACGAGCAATCGCAAACAGCGTGGGGAGAACACTTAGGGAACGAAGCCACGCGACTTAGAAATGAAGCGTTCGGCTTAAGGCGTTGGAATATCGATGCAACCGGAACGGAATTCTGGCCCGACTCTTCTATTGGCCGGGCAGAACGTAGAACTTGGTTATGGGCACTTTCGCGATCGTCTGCATCTGCTACAAACAATTCTACCCCTAATAGATCAGAAATCGCTCGCGTGGATGGTCTATTCGCTAAAAGGCTTTTCTCGACAACGCAGGCTTCGCTGGATACCCCGCTCATCGATCTGCTCGCGTCCATCGTGCCGAAAAAAGAACCGACTTGGAATACTCGTCAACGTCACGAGTTTCTTGACATGCTTCAAGCGGCCTTGGGGGATCGAAAGTTGACTCTTCCCCAACAGTCAGATCCGCCATCGGCCGATGTCATGGATGGATATCGGTCGATCAGCGTCCGGCAATTACCGATGAATGTGCGAGCGGCATGGGTCGACTGGCTACTGTACTTAGCACAGCGGGCCGCAACCGAGCCGAATGAAGGCTTAGAGTCTGAATGCTTGCGGACGCTTGCTATGTTAGAACCCACCGACAAAAAGTCACTTTCCTATCTGCTTGCGTTGTCGAAGCCATCGACACATCCCACATTCGATTTACAACTGCTGTGTTGCATCGCTGCGTGCTCCGTCGCTCGAACGGAATCAGAGTCCATTCGAACCGCAGAGATCCTCAGAGGAGTTGTGCGCAAGACAAAAGACTACGGAGCTTACACAGACAATCAATGGCCCAAACGCATTCAGCAGTTAATCAATGCCCTACAATCTAAAGACTCAGCATTGGGTGATTCGTTCCTTTCGCTTCCGATGCTTTGTATCCCAGAGGAAATCGTATTGTGGAACGCGTTCTCGGTAGATATCCAGGACAAAGCAAAATCCAAAATGCGTGAGCAATTGCTCGCCATCCCACCAACACAATGGAACTCCGCAGTCGTGAAGCATTGCCTGCAGTCGCAACCACTTTCGGATACCCTGCGCGCATCGCTACGCGAGGCAGCTACATTGCCCGCCATGCGAAACACGGCAATCGAGCTGCTGTCGTCGAAGGCCAACGAAAAAGACTATTCGGTCTATCTCGATGCGCTGAACGGGGACGACAAAAACGTATGGTCAGCAGCTTGGCGTGGAATCCAATCGCTCGACATCCAAACTCCTGAGCAAGAGTTTCTTGTACTATCCAAATTGGTCTCTCATGTCTTGAACTCGGCTTCGAGCCTACAAGCAGGTTCCGTTCTTGCGCGTTGCCGACAGGCCGCGAATGCTGCTGGAATGAAGGGGGTTCCCGTTTCAGACAAATGGACCGATTGGGAGCCTTTCTTAAAGGCCAACGTGTCCAGCGAGGTTGCCTCCAGCTTTTCGCAACCCATCGAAACCTTAGATTGGCGTGCGATGATTCCGAAATGGAGCAGTTTGGTAGCCGATGAATCGAGAGGGAAGACACTGTACGAACAAAAGTGTTTGAACTGCCATGGTGGACAGTCTGCGCTCGGTCCCAGCTTGTCTGGCGTTGCTCGCAGATTTTCAAGAGAAGATCTAGCCAAGGCAATTTATGATCCAAGTCGGGATATCTCAGACCGATTTCGTTCGGTAAAGATTCTTACGACGGATGGAGAGATTCTAACGGGAATCGTGGTGTATACGGCAGCAGATGGTACGACTCTCTATACCGCCAAAGGCGAAATGATTCGAATTAATAAATCACAAATCGAAGAGCAAGCCTACTCGACAGAATCTTTGATGCCGTCTGGTTTATTGAACGACTGCGATGCACAACAAGTGGCCGACCTTTTCAATTATTTGGGGACATTGAACTGATCGATGCTATGGGACACACGACTCGAACGAGCTATTCTCAATTCTCTCTTGGTAGGCGGCGGAACGGCGGCCCTGGCGACATGCCTCGGTTTGGTTGTAGCACTCAGCGTCGTTGTGCTACGAGTTCCCGGCTATCGATTTCTTTCCTGGGGCGTGCTATCTCTAGTGCTCGTCCCACTCTATGTTCAAGCCACGGCCTGGAGCGCAGGGTTCGGTAGCCAAGGTTGGTTTCGATGGAACCAAGTAACCGCTGTCTTGAATTCAAACTATGCGGTGCTCGCCTGTATCTGGATTCAAGCGGCGTCGAGTATTCCCGTCGCATATCTTCTGTTGTCGATTGGACTTCGCCGTTCCCTCAGCGATCAAACGAAACTATCGCTGCTGGATCGGTCTGTCGAAGCGACTCTTCTAGTATGTGTGTTGCGAAAGGCATTGCCATGGTTGGTCGCGACGTTCAGTTTCGTTTTCGTTTGGACGAGCTCGGATATGGTCGTTACGAATCTTTTCCAAGTGCCGACGCTAACTGAAGCCTTTTACCAACAAGTTCAGTTCGGAAAGTTGAATGCATCGACACCCTATACCGCGGTCTTCTATGCCCTGATGGTCGGTTGCGTAGTCGGAAGCACCGTTTTCTATGCAGGCGAGAGTAGACTCGGGCATGAAGTTGAGAATCTCGCGATGGATGGCGCATTCGCGGGGTATCGACAAGTCCGTTGGATGGTGAGCGGATTCGCCTGGGGCATTCTGTTCGTATTCTGCTTGGTTCCCATTCTGAATCTGGTGGTCAAAGCTGGTTGGACGGTCACTATGGCGAATCAGCTCATCGTGCGGTTTTGGAGCATCAAAACATTTACCCAATCGCTTGCGGGAATAAGCTCATTTCAAGACGAGTTCGCCTGGAGTATTGCCATCAGTCTCTATGCCACGGTACTGGCGTTGATCGCAAGCGTTGGATTGGTCTATTTTTTTTCGAAGCATTGGCAATACGCACTAGTACTCGCAGTTTTGAGTTTCGGTTTAGTGTTGCCTGGACCCGCGATCAATTTGCTCTTCCATTGGCTTTCTAATTCAGGAGCCGATTTCATTATCCAATTGCGAGACGATTCGTTAGTATTTGTGGTGCTCGCGTTACAGTTTCGATGCCTTCCCATTGTGTATGTGATTCATTGGATCTCGACACGTCGATTCCTCGAAAGTTATCGAGAGCCCATGGCGTTGGATGCGTCGACTCTTTGGATGCATAAATTGGCATGGATGCGTCCCATGGCGGTGGCATGCGTGTCTTCGTTCTTTATTGCTTTTGCCAATTTGGAAACATACCTTCTCATCCTTCCACCGGGCGTAACAACCGTATCAATGAGGTCCTTTGAGCTTCTGCATTATGGAGTTCAGAACAAAGAAGCGGGGCTATCGGTATGCTTGATTCTAGGCAGCATTGTCACTGCGATCATGCTTCAATGGCTGAGCCCAAACAAGCGATCCTGAGCGATTGTCTGTCGTAGTCCCGTTAGGCCTTAGGGAGCGAGATTAAGTCGCGGTTTGCGGGACCGGATCAACTCACTTTCGTATGCTTCCCGTGCTGTGGTCGAAAGCGCTGGCGACCCGGGCCCAAAGACGTGCATCTCCAGCGTAATGCGATCCAGGTCTTGCTCTCCAAGATACTTGGCGAGCGCTTTGCGATCCGATCCCGAAAGATGCTTGGTCAGTCTGTTCGCAGATTGTTCGATTGACCGATATACAAGTAGCCTGTGCTATCCCGAAAAATATAGACTCCGGGCAAGGCATGCAAGCAATAGAACCGACAATGCAAAGGAATTTGCGATTTTTTCAGCGGTTGTTCTTGCAAGTCGTATGCACTGAGGAATCCCGACTCCGTCGAATGCATTGCCGATGATACTCAGGTTCTTCGTGGATTCCAGATCTTTGCGAATGTCTTGGACAGCATCGCAATGTCCAATCAGATACTGGGGCATCGCGCAATTCCAGCGAATCAATCTCTGCCACATCGGAGGGCTCGTAACTCCTAACAATGACTGCGACTCCTTTATCGCAATCGCGAGCAGTGTTTCGTCCGACTGGTCCATCAGTTCAGGCCGGACCGCCCCCCCCATGAAAACTCGGGCGAGCACCGTATCGGCAGGGCAACGTTCGGCATATTTCTCACTCGATAGACTAATTGCTAATGTATCTCGATTCTCTACCTTGGGGATGACGATTCCAAAGCACATGGACTCGGGGCGGATCTCACTTTTTCGAATTGCCAGTATCGCCACTGCGGAAGACACATAAGGAATTCGATCGAGCAAAGCCGAAGCGTCTGAGTTGACACCGTCGATTAGTTTGGAAGCGACCCAGCCGGGAGTTGCTACGCAAACATGATCGTACTCCTTGTCGCTCAAAGCAGTGTTGGCCGTCGCGATTTTTAGTTTTCCGTTCTGTGTGTAGGCTAGATTGTCGACTCTCGTGTTCAGATGAAGTTGACTTTTGAGCTGTGCTCGAATCGTGTTCATCCACCATGACATTCCAAGCTTCGGTGCCATGAACTGATCGTAACGTGCCCCAGTGGCTTTCCTTGCCATCGTGTCACTGCGTTGTTCGCTTTTTCTTTTGGCGAAGGCGGCGCGTATTAGTCCTCCATGGTTCTTTTCCATCTCGACAAACTGCGCCATTGTCGCTTGCATGCTGAGCGTTTCCGATCTAGCGGTAAAGATGCCGCCGACGATCGGCTCAACGAGACGATCAAAGCACTCGCGTCCAAGACGTCTTACTGCAAACGACTCAACACTCTCGTCTTCGTTGATATTTCGAGCCTTGACGAAATACTCGCCCAATATGCGAAGACGCCCGGACAAGGATAGGATGGGCGACATGAGAATCGCGGCCATTTGAGTAGGTTGCATGAGCGAAAAGCCATTAGGAATCGGATAGACTCGCCCTGCTTGGACCACCTGCGCGAAACGATATTTGGGATTGGGGGAGACAAACTCGTTCCGAATCCCCATCGCTTCGATAAGCTTGAGTCCATCTGGGGCGAGTGTGGCGATATTGTCCGCGCCCAATTCGGCCAAAAATGGCGACTCCGTATGCGTTTGAATAACACCGCCGACCCGGTCCGACGCTTCGATCAAATCGATATGCGCGTTCGGAAGGAGTCGTTCCAAGTACCAGGCACAGGACAAACCACTGACACCCGCACCAACTATTGCAATATTCACCACGCCATCGTTCTCAAACTCGTGTATTAAGTAGCAGATCGACACCTAGGCTACCACGGACCGGATAGACCGAGCACGTATACTCTAGTGTCGAATGCCAAAACGCCTAGCGACTAGTATACTGGAATCGCCAGATTGGAAATGGATTCAACGGATATATGCGAACAACTGTTCGTAGACAGCGATCCACTATTCGATACCGTTCCAATCGGAAAGCGCGGTCCCGCATGTTGGAACGTTCCTTCGTTCCAATCCAATGCAACAGCCAATCTAGCTCTTTTCGGATGATGACCGAGATTTCAGAGAAGTGTTTACGGTTCGAATGTATTCAGTTCCCTCCTTGGTCCAGGGTTGAATCAGATTGTAATAGAGGATGTACCAAATCGCGGCAACGCCGTCCCACACTCCGATTTTCTTACCTTCTTCGTATGTTCGGCCGTAGTAAGAAATGGGGACTTCATAGGTTCGAGCTCGCGTTTTACACACCATCGCTGTGATCTCGACCTCCATCCCAAAGCCGTGGCTCGTCAGGCGAAGTGGTACGATGACCTCACTCCGAAAAGCTTTGTAGCAGGTTTCGATATCAGACATATTCCGATTAGTCAGGATATTGCTCAGGCAAGTCAAGAATTTGTTGGCTAGATAGTGATAGTAGTAAAGCACTCGAGACGCTCGTTTGACCATGAACCGACTGCCGTAAACCACGTCCGCGACATCTTCCAAAATCGGAGCGATGACGTCGGCAATCTCCCGAGGGTCGTATTCCAAATCAGCGTCTTGAACGATCAATACATCTCCGCTGCTTTCCGAGATAGCCCGAGCGATCGCCGCGGTTTTGCCTGCGTTTTCCGGTGAAACAAAAAGTCGAATGTGAGGTGACTTTGCAGCATATTCGCGAACAATCGCAACAGTTTTGTCTTGGGAACCATCATCAACGACGATGATCTCGCAGTTGCTAAATGGCAACGCCAACAATTTGTCCAAGATCGTTCCAATGGTCGATTCCTCGTTGTATGCTGGAACAAGAATGGAGATCTTCTGCATGATTGTCCCTAGACGAGTAGCCCGCGAGCATCAACGGGTAGCATCTGCAATTGTGCGCCATCGTGAAGATAAAACTGGTTTTGAAGATTTATACAAACACAAATGTGGTTAGGGATCAACCACAATCGATCTCCCACTTTGGGAGGAGAAACATCGGCGATGTCCTGATCGCTTAGTTGGATCTCGCCGTGCTCTTCGCTGAGACGATATACCTTGGCTTGAGGGAACATCGGCAGATATCCCCATCCTGCATCGGGATTGGCTGCGTTTCTATCGCTCGAGAGTGTTTTGCTGCCGGCGTCAATCACGAGTTTGTTTCGCTCGGGTGTGCTCACGACGGTGGCTAATACGCGAGCTGCACACTCATCCAGCATACAAACGCCCAAGCGAACTTCGTTGAGATCGTTGTAAATGTAGGTGCCAGGTCGTATTTCATTGAGCAAACGATTGCGATGGGAGTCGCGAGCTGTGGGGGTGGAGCCACCCGAGATTGTCGATACTTCGATTCCACGGGATCGCAATCCATCGACAACCTTTTGTAGTGACTCCTCGTACGCAGCCCAACGCTCTTGCTCCGCATTAGGCAAAATGTGCCCTGGGAAGCACATGAGTCCTCGCATGGAAAGATTGCTTTGTTTCGAAACGTACTCACCCAAACGGATCGCGACATTTGGATCCACAACGCCTGTTCGGTGAAACCCGACTTCGACATCCAGCATGATTCCAATGGTGACGCCTCGCTTCTTGGCAGCGGCCTGGAGATAGTCGACTGCGTCGGGAGAATCGACTCCAATGCGGAGCTCTACTTGAGCGGCCAATTCCGCGACCATACTCGATCGCTTCGTTCCGATGGCTGGATAAGCAATCATCAGATCTTTGCTGGCGTGGGCCATCACGTCCGCTTCACCGGCTTTCGCAACAGCCAACCCCACGGCTCCTGCCGCGATTTGTTCGCGAGCCATGAGGATCGATTTATGCGTCTTCGTGTGCGGCCTGAGCTTTAAACCGTGTTCGTTGCAATACGATTGCATCGAAACAATGTTCTTCCGAACAACTTCTTTGGAAACAATCACGGAAGGTGTGGGATGATCTTCTGGGATTGCGTCGAGGCGCCAGTCCATGAATGCAACTTTCGGCTAGTAGTATTGTTGGTGTACAGGCTTGATGACGATTTCAGGAACGTGAACGCGGGCTGGTAAAGCAGCTAGTCCTACCACCACCGATGCGATATCTTCAGGTTTGAGAATTTTCTGGCGGTGCTCTTCTGTTACAGGAACCGGTCGCTGGTCAAGGATTGGTGTATCGACTTCACCTGGATAAACATTGGTAACTCGAATGCCCTCGACTCCTACTTCATTGGAGACGCAAGTTCCCAAGGCAGTCATCGCAAATTTGCTTGCCGAATAAGCAACACCTCCAAGGGCGAGAGCGCGTTTGCCGGCCACGCTAGAGATGTTGATAATCATTCCCTCTTTTCGTTCTCGCATGGCGGGCAATACGGCATGGATGCAGTTGTAAGCGCCTGTTGCATTGATCGACATCACTTGGTCCCACATATCCGGCGTCATTGCGGACATGGATCGATCCTTGATGTTGACGCCCGCTGCATTAACCAAAATGTCAATGGTACCAATGGTCTGCTTCACCCATGCCATGAACTCGTTCACGCCCGGACGGTCTACGACGTCTAACTTCTTTCCATGCAGTTTTCCATCGGATACCTTGATCGCCTCGTCGATTGCAGATTGACGCCGGGAACCAATGACGACGGTCGCTCCATGCGAAACGAATTCCAAAGCCAGGGCCAAGCCAATCCCGGTTGCTCCGCCAGAAATCACAATTGTCTTGTTCGCTAAACTCGTCATCTGCATCTTGTTTAAGGCGACTACGCCTTTCTCGCTTCGATCTCTATTGGAAAGTAACCGGCCCACTGCCGCTCATCATAGCAAACATCGCCAAATTCGCACGATGGGGCGTTCCACGAAATCTGGCACACTATAAGCTATTGATTAAGTAAGTTATTGAGTAAGCAAGCTATTGAGTAAGCTGCCGAGGTACGGTACTAAGTTTATCAAGCTATGAGTTCCGGCAGAAATAGCTTTCGCTCACCGACAGATGTCCTACTGTTACATTCATCCTAACCCCAATTGAGAATAATGCTCCGAACATCCCTACTCCACCCTCAAATTCTCAAGTCGATCGCACAAGCGGGCCATCATGCGAAGATCCTTATCGCTGACGGCAACTACCCAGCTTCCTCGAAGAAAGGGCCGAAGGCAGAGCTTGTATCGTTGCAATTGACTCCTGGTATTCCGACCGTTGCGCAAGTTTTGAGGCCACTCTTGGAAGTGCTGCCGATTGACCATATCCACACGATGGGTATCGACAAGAGTGATGAGTATGCGTTGGACAAAGATCCGGCAGTTTGGAGCGAATATCGGGCGATCATGAAAGAAATGCAGTTCAAGCGAGATCTCGAACCCATCGTCAAATGGGACTTCTACGATGCCGTGATGTCCGAGGATCATGTCCTAACCATTCAAACTGCGGACCAAGCGACGTGGGCTAACCTTCTTCTCTTGGTCGGGGTTCGTACGTAATGCGGATTGATTCCCACCAGCATTTCTGGGATTACGATCCTACTGCGTATCCCTGGATAACCCCAGGATCGGCAATTCATGGCAGTTTCAAACCTGCAGATTTAGAGCCGTTACTTCGCAGCGCACAGATCGGTGGCTGCATCGCTGTACAAGCTAGGCAGAATTTAAAAGAGAACGTCTATCTTTGTTCGTTGGCCGAAGCGAATCCATTGATACAGGCGGTTGTGGGATGGATCGATTTGCGAAGTGACGATGTGGAGCAACAGGCTACCGCTTTCAAACAATTACCGAAGAGTGTTGGTGTTCGGCATGTTGTCCAGGACGAAGCCGACAGCGAGTTCATGACGCGAGAGCCTTTCCGGCGAGGAATTGCCGCTCTCAAAAAACATGGATTGGTTTACGATATTTTGATTTACGCACATCAGTTGCCCGACGCGATTCGCCTCGTTCGAGATTTTCCCGAGCAAGCTTTTGTGCTGGATCACATCGCAAAGCCCAGAATCGCGACTGGCGAAATCCAGGAGTGGGCATCGCACATGCGCGAGATAGCGAAGTACCCAAACCTGTCCGTGAAACTATCGGGAATGGTGACCGAAGCAGATCATCTCCATTGGAATTCTCAAGTGATGGAGCCGTATTGGAACGTCGTGGCGGAAGCCTTTGGAACCGATCGAATTCTCTATGGCTCGGACTGGCCTGTCATTCGACTGGCAAGCGACTACGCGAGGTGGGTAGAGACCGTTAGCCGATGGTTGGAGGTTTATCCCACCTCGGACCAAGAGAAGATCTGGGGTGAAAATGCGCAACGCGTTTATTTGTCACGCGGTTGAAACCGTCAACACTCCACACTACTAACTACCATCCCTCCAGCGTTCAGACACGGATGCCCTACAGAAACGTAGACTGGGCGATCACCCCGCATATTGGAACACCAATCAATACTGATTCCCACTCATCCAGTAAGTCAACAATCTACGGACAAGGTCTCATTAGTGAAGTCACAATCGACAAAAGTAGCAGGCACGCTCCGTCGAGCCGTCCGCTCTACCAGTTTTCAAGATTTGCGGAGATTCTAGGTGAACGGCACATGTAGACACAAGTCTTGGTTTAGGTTTTGTTAAACCCAATGATTGGTTATTTGAAAAAGATCAGGATTTCGGAACAAAGCTACAAGGCCAAATTGTTAACGGTTTTGAACTTGGTACAAAGGAGGAGGAAGAGTTTCGGCGAGATCAAGCTTCCACCCTAGTTGCGACAATCTCCAAGTACGACCATATGGCTTCGCGGTTTAGTCCGTCAATAACCATATTTAAGAACCAAGATGATTATGAAAGCCTAAAACCAATTAATCTGGAGGGCATTGTGGATCATTTTGTAGATGGCTGCACGGTCCTTTTAAGGGACTATGAAGTGATCGAATTGCCATGCCAGCATGAAGTTTCTCAATGCGCCTCCGTTCGTTTTAAATCACGGTGGGTATTCGAACACAGGGAGATAGAACCTGTTCTCATTAATGACCAAACCATTATGATCGATCAAGGATCGGTGGACGCGCTGGCGCGCAAGGGACACAGCTATTTGTTGTCTTACCCGCCGTTGGAGGGGATGTTTCTCGGAGTGGAATCTGCTCAAATAGTGAAGTCTGTTGACGGATTGGTTACCAGTTCCTTTGCCCAGGAGACTTGACATGGCACGCATCATTCGAGCCGAAATCTTCAATCCACGCGAAGTCGCGGTCCTTCATCTTTGCGCAAGAGTTTGCCGCCGTTGCTTCCTGCTCGGCGATGACCCATTCACCCAAAAGAACTTCGATCATCGGAAAAATTGGGTCGAAGACCAACTCAAAGTCCAAGCGGCTGCGTTTTCTATAGATCTAATAACACTAGCCGTCATGTCTAATCACATCCACTTGGTTCTGCGATCCAGACCCGATGTCGTCGACACTTGGGACGATCGCGAAGTCGCTCGTCGTTGGCTCATGATTTGTCCGAAACGAAAGGACAAGAGCGG
>CAIOHR010000280.1 GCA_903858115.1 uncultured Pirellula sp.
AGCGATCCAGCGCAAACAATTCAAAAGAAGGAGCTGATGGCAAAACTCACGGCGATGCAAGCACAGCTGGGTGATTCGCTGAAACTCGACCAATAGTATCAAGAAAAACTGGATTGCAAAAACAATTAACTGTGTGACGAACTTCTTAGTGTCTCAGATCGATCGTTTCTATTGGCTGCTTTCTTGTTTGCCATCAATCACAGGTCAAGATCTACTTGCACACCGAAGCGGAACAGGTTTGGTTGCTTAGTCCAATCCAACACGCTTTCCTGCCGCTCGCTGACGGGAACAAAGCTGGTCAATTCGTTGAAGAATGGATCAGTTGAGCGAAAGATTGGACCAGCGAAGTACGAGAGCTTGTTCCTCTGATTGCACTCCCGGGTAACGATGTCTTCGAGATCACCCCACTCGACGTTTTTAAAGTTAGAAATCATCGGCGTAGCGTTGGTAATCGTGAACGAGTGTCCTGCAATCGCTTACTTTCAATGCTTTGTCGTAAATCATAAGGTGAGATGCGGGAATACCGTCGGGCTATGTAAGCTTGATGATCGCCGCTTGATTGTGGCTGATCGCGTAGACCGTATCAGGCGAGGTTCCAAACACAAAATCGTGGACGTGGCTGCCGACTTTTTCTTGGGCGGCCAGCTTGCCGTCGTCCATCCGATAGATCGTGACAAACCCCGAATTATCGCCTCCGCCGGCCGCCAGCCATGCATCGCCCGGGCCGAAATGCAACGCTTCCACCAATCCTTTTAATTTGTTGTCTTCAATCTCATACAATCGAACGTTGTCTTGCCAACGGAAAACTTCGACGCGCGAGGATCCTTCTAAGTGGTCGATGTTGCCGACTTTGCCCATGCCACCGACCGCTAGCATCGCCGAATCGTTTGAAAAGGCGAGCGCCCGGATTCCGCCGATCGAATGACGTCGTGCTTTGGGGTCCCAGGTATACATGATTGGCGTTTCGAGTCGCGCCGCAATCTGACCAGTGGCTAGATCTCGCACCAGCACGATCCCCGTCTTATCGCCAGTGGCCAACCAACGACCATCGCGCGAAATCGTGACGGCATACAACATCGCCGGGAAACCGTGTGGCGTTTTGATTTCGTAGTCGTTCCAAGTCGCGATCAGATCGCCACAGGATGCGTCCCAAAGTCGTGTGGTCATATCATCAGCAACACTCGCGACGCGACTGGCATCGGGCGATACGGCCAACATCCGCACCCATTTCGAATGCGCCGATTCGACTCGGCGAATGACTTCGCCACTGGCCATGTTCCACCAGATCAGCGCGCCGTCGTAGCCGCCGGAAACGAGTTTATCGCCGGCGCGAACCAGGCCCGTTACATAACTGCTGTGACGTTCTTGGCCGATCGGGATGGCTTCGATCTTTTCGGCCGCCATATCGATTCGGTGGACCGCAAAGTCCGACATACCGACAAACAACGTCGTCGCCGCTTCGCCTTGCGTTACGCAAAAACCGATCGCCGGCAGACCGATGGTCTTTTCGACCTTCACCGTCTGTGGCATCGCAGGCGCAGCGGCCTTTGAATCGGCAACTTGTAACGCGGCGGCGGACTCATCACTGGGCATCATGGCGAACACTCGACGATAAGGATGCTAACGGAATGGTGTTGAAAACGGTACTTAAGCCAGCACTTCGCGGATCGGGTTGGTGCCGAAATCGGCCAGCGGAATCGGACGCGACCCCAGCATGTATTCGTGCTGGTGGTCGATCCCCAGCGCCGCAAGAATCGTCGCGAACAAGTCACCGGCGCTCGCTTCGCCTTCGACCACTCGGTGCCCTTCGTCGTCGGTTTTTCCATAAGCGACGCCGCCACGAATGCCCGCACCCGAAAGGCTACAGCTCCAAGCACTCGCAAAGTGGTCGCGACCAAGGCTGGCGTTGATATTGGGCGTGCGGCCGAACTCGCCCAGCGTGATCACCAGCGTGTGCTCCAGCAGTCCCCGCTCGGCCAAATCATCTAACAACACCGACATCGAATGGTCCAAGTCGGCGCAAAGTTCTTGGTGCGTTTCGAAGTTCTGGCCGTGGCTGTCCCACCATGCGCGAGCGACTTTGACGAACGGCACGTCGGCTTCGACCAATCGCCGCGCGATCAAGCATTGCTGGGCAAATTGTGATGATCCATAACGATTGCGAACGCTTTCGGGTTCACGTTCGATATCAAACAGGTCGGCGCTGGCCATCAGTCCATGCACGCGTTGATAGGCCGACATATGGCTGTTGACTGCTTGATTGCGACGCGCTGTGGTAAAGCGTTTTGCCAACACGTCGCGAAGCGCCGCTCGGTCGTGGTGGTCAATCTCGGAAATGATATCGGGCCGCACAACGTTCGGCGGCGTCATGCTTTCACTCAGAAACATCGGCGAGTAACGCGCACCCAAAAAACCGCTCGTCCCTTTGCGTCGACCTTCGGTCGATGTGTAAAGCGAAACGTAATCGGGAACCTTGCTTTCCAGCCGACCGAGTTCGCGAGCGACGACGGCACCGATGTCTGGATACTTGAC
This sequence comes from uncultured Pirellula sp., assembly GCA_903858115.1. Taxonomy (GTDB): domain Bacteria; phylum Planctomycetota; class Planctomycetia; order Pirellulales; family Pirellulaceae; genus JBKCUI01. The sequence continues at coordinate 2,533 of CAIOHR010000280.1, forward strand.
TCCCGGATCCGGCACCCGTCCACATTCCATCAGATCGGCACCTGTGCCGTGGTCGGCGATCTTGGTATTCAACGACCGGATGATCGCCGTGTGTTGCATCCGCTGGGCCAGTTCCGGCAGCAATTCGCTGATGTGAATCCCGGTAACGTTTGTCGGAATCGCACGGAACGGACCGCCCGTTTTCGCTCCCGGTTTCGGATCCCAGGTTTCGAACTGGCTCGCACCGCCGGCAAGCCACAGCAAGATCACTCGCTTATTCTGTTTCTTCAGTTCACTGGCCATTGCCTCGCTGCGTAGCCCGTGAATGGCCGTCATATCAGCGACCGAACCGGCCGTGACACCTGCAGCCGCAGCGGACAAAAATCGACGTCGCGACAAACCGTTTTCTTGCGGCCCCAAGCCGCTGATGTTCGATGCCATGATTTATTTCCCGCTGGTTCGTTAGTGATTGAATCGGAGTTCGGGGCCGGCCAGCAATGCCCAGGTGAGCGACCGCAGCGATTCGACTCGATCGGTGTTTTCGCGTTGCATCCAAGCGGTCGCCGTCTGTAACTCCTGATCAGACGGTTTGCGATTGAGCACGGTGACCCACAATTGCTCGACCGCCTGGGAATTTTCCTCGATCGACTTCAACTTGCCCACGATGCGGTCGCCACCATCGCGTAACAGGTCGTTCGTAATCCGATCGTTGTTGCTGAAGAAGAGTGCTTCGTCGACAGCGATTTGAAAGTTTTCGCCCGGTTGCTCGAACTCCCGCGACCAACCGGCCGCTTGATTTTCCAGATCATTTCTCAGCTTGTTCCACGCGACCGAATCTTCCAGCGCTGGCCAATTGTCTGGAGAACGGATGACAACCAACAACGATGCGGCCATTTGGCGCGGTGTGAGCGATTTGGTCGAGGCAAAGGCATAAGTCGAAGCGGCCGGGGGCGTTTCGTCGACCGCCCACTCGCTCGATCTGGCATACGCTTGGCTGAGTGTTATGCCACGGATCAGACGTCGCAGGTCGTAACCACTGGCGACAAAGTCGCGGGTCAACCAGTCGAGCAATTGGGGGTGGCTCGCAGGATTTGCCTCGTGCAGTTGATCTGGCGGATCGACCAAACCCAGGCCCATCAATCGCAGCCACGTTCGGTTGACAATGTTCTTTGCTAAGTATCGTTCCTTATCATCACGTATCGCAAGTTCAGATAATTCGCGACGTGGGCTGAAGCTGGCGGAAATCACATAACCGGCTTTTTCATCCCTCTCAAGCTTTTGAATCTGTTGTTCCAATTGCTTGCGTTCATCGTCGGCAAACGACGGTGTCTTGTCTTCGGCGACCGAACCGTTCAAGAACATCAGCGTCGCTGATTTTTCTTCGCCTTTGGTCGTCTTGAACTTCACTTCACCGAACGGTTTCTCCGCAATCACGTTCTTGCGAGTAATGAACGTGCGCTGAAAAAAAGCTTGCATCCCATAAAAATGATCCTGCTTCCAAGCCTCGACCAACGGGTGATCGTGACACTTCGCACAACTGACGTTCACGCCAAAGAACAGCATCGCGGTGTCGTTGGTCAGGTCATCCAGGTTGCGAACACGTGAGGAAACGAATTGCGCCGCCCCTTTTTCGACACCATCAGCTTGGCGAGCGGCCAACATGTCACGAAACATCTGGTCCCAAGGACGTTTCTGGCGAACCGCCCACAGCAAATACTCGCGGAACTCGCCATCGTGAGGCCGATTGGCCAGCAACAGTTCATCCAAACTGTTGCGCAGGTGAAAGTCAAAGTCCGACGACTGCATCAAGCGATCGACCAACATGTCGCGACGGACCGTTTCGGGTTGATCAAAAAACCACTGATGCTCCCTCGCCGTCGGCACACGTCCGGCTAAGTCGAGCATCGTACGCCGCAGCACGGTAGCGTCATCGGCCGCCGGTCTGGGCTCAATCGATCGCGATTGCAGCTTTTCGGTAATGTAGTGATCAACGGCGGACGCGACTTCGGTTTCCGGTGGCAGCAGCTCTTGGGCTCTGACACCGGTAGATGCCAAGCAACCGACTACAATGAAGGCGAATCGCTGCAGCAGATGCATGAGGTCAACACGCATGGGGAAAGCCAGCAGGTGGGATGGGAGGGGGGGAAAGAGGCAAGGCCTACTAAAGATTGTAACGGATTCGTCACGGTAAAGTCATCAACTATTTTTGGAATTCTTGCTAGGCGAGAATGAGGGTGCATTTCGCGATTTGCGCCTGGCATGAAATTTTCCAGTATGGGATTAGTGTTTTTGGGGAAAGGTATTTGGGTATGTTGAAATAGGAGAGCTAGGATGGCTTAGAGACTTCTTCGGTAGCCATTGGTGATGACCCGGTAAGCAACCTCTTGGGACTGGAGATCAATAAAACAGTCAGCCCGGCTGTTGAACGAAAGATGGTTAATGCAGGAGCTTGTGCGACGAGTTTCCTTAACGGTCTCGATGCTTGCCGCGATTGCCTACCGCATGTTAGCCGACTTTCGCATTGAACAGGGCCAACTCGATAAAGGCTTGGAGGCATATGTACGCCGGAGCATGCACCGAATGCTCTCCGTTTGCACGCCGCGAGTATCGTCAATCGATCGATGATATCCAAGCTATTTGCAAGTGCAGGTTCCAAGAAGATGTGATCAACTCTTGGTTAGGTCATCAGGCGGATATCCCGAACCATCACGACACAAAAAAACCCAGCGATTTGCTGGGTTCTTATGGTGCCGGTTGGCAGCTGAAAACTAACTAACACTGAAAACTAACTAACACTGAAAACCAACTAACACTGAAAACCAACCTAGTGACCCCGACGGGAGTCGAACCCGTGTTACCGCCGTGAAAGGGCGATGTCCTAGGCCTCTAGACGACGGGGCCATGTACGCGTGTTACCGCGAGGAGGACGAAGTTTACGAAACAGCCGCTAGCTGTCAAGACGAAAGACTTATTCTTGTACGAGAGCTTGGAATTAACTGACGTAAATGCTTACCGAAATCAAAAACTAGGATTCTTCGGTTTGCTCGGTCGGTTCTATTCCCTGCCCGTCGTGGTTGTTTCTTTGAATAGCGTCGTACACTTCCCGTCGGTGCACTGGCACTTCTCTAGGAGCTTCTACGCCCAATCGAACCTTGTCACCCCGGATTTCAACCACCACGATGGTGATTTCGTTATTGATGACAATGCTCTCGTTCTTCTTGCGAGATAATACTAACATGACTTCCCTTCCTCGAATCCTTGGGCAAAATACCCATCTCCTGTATCCTGTGAATCATTGAGGGCGAAACCGTGCACCCCGCCAAAGGGCTGCTTGCCATCAAGTCAAACTGCTTCAACTCTAGATGCAAGGTTGTGCCAGTCAAGAAAAACGAGCCAATGTCAAGCTGTTTTTTACAGAAAAATAGCGATTTATAGGGTTTTGAGGCCGCTTTGTTCGTTTCGCCGATCCATCCTCGATTTTCCTAAAAAATGAACCTGGCTTCCAACCTTACTTCCAAGTCGCCGATTTCGGACAAACCCGGTTGGCAAAATCACTTTTTCGTCGACTGGATCGGGACCTTTTTGGTCTTCATCATTTATGCCGGAAATCGCGTTCCGGACGTCAATGAACCTCATTACTGGACCAAAGCGGCCCACTTCTGGAATCCAGATTTCGGTCGAGGCGACCTATTTCTGGAATCGGGTGATGTCCATTGGGCTTTTTACTTGATGTTCGGATGGCTTACAAAGCTGTTTACGATGGAACAATCTGTTTGGATTGCAAGGCTCTGCACCTGGGGATTGCTGTCGATCGGCTGGACTTCGATGTTGCATTCGTTGTTCTCGCCTGCCAAAGATAGTGAAAAACTAGCCAGGACCCATATTCCCTTTCTTGCGACTCTTGTAGCGCCGATTTGGTTGGCTGGTATGCATTGGGGACTTTGGGCCGGCGAATGGGTCGTCGGAGGGTGCGAATCCAAGTGCATCGCTTACGCCTTTTTCTTTATGGGGTTGGGGGATCTGGCAAAACGTAACTTCTTCGTCGGTTGGCTTTGCATCGGCATAGGTAGCATGTTCCATGTAGTAACCGGGCTCTGGGTAATCGCGACTTGCGGACTAGCCTTGTTATGGATCGATCTGGTTTGGAATCGAGGAAACATCTGGCCATGGATGAAGGGCCAATTGGTTGGCTGGACGTTGTGTATTGCTGGGTTCTTGGCCGGTGCCATCCCTGCGATAAGCATGGATATTCGCACCGCCAGCGATGAGACGACGTTGAGCGCGATGCACCAAGTCTATACGCGATTGGGACATCATTTATCGCCGATCAAGTTCAGCGAGTCGCGGTGGAGCGGATTCTTGCATCTGCTAGCGATCGCCGTGATCTTGATTCTGCTCGTTCGCAGGCAAAGGACGTTTTGGCGAACAGACCAAACGGACCGAAGCCGCCAAAAACATTGGCTTCGCGATGCGCCTCCGGTGTTTCAATTGCTGATGATGACAGCTTGGATGGCTTTTCTCGTTGCTTCTCTTGGGTTGGTGTTTGACCTAGTGTTCAGCAACTATGCACCTCGTTTTGCTGCGAAAATATTGCGGTTCTATTGGTTTCGGTGGAACGATGTAACGATGCCGCTCGCACTAGCATTGGTTGCGGTCGGTGTGTCCACAGGGGTTTTGCAATTCGCTCAACAAGCTTTTTGGAAGCGCTCGCTCATTCTGGTTTGTTCGCTCGTCGCGGCGATTGCGATCATTTGGTCGCGACATCAAGAAAACTCGAACGAGAAAATACCAGTTGGTGAAAAACTCAACTTTGTGCTCAAATCCGACACGCTAGCAGCCCAAGTTCAGCAATTCAGTGATTGGAAACGTGTTTGCGATTGGATCAAGTCGGAAACTCAGACAGAACCACTTTGGTTAACACCTCGCAGGCAGCAATCCTTCAAATGGAGGACTTCCCGAGCCGAGTTGGCGTCGTGGAAAGATATGCCCCAAAACGCAGCGGCGGTCGTAGAATGGAACCGTCGTATCAAGGACTCGTACCAATACGATAAACAAAAGAACCTTTTGCCTATCACAACAGAGAAGCTTGAGGAACTCCGATCCAAGTATGGTATCCGCTACGTTTTGCTCGATCTGCGAGTGAAGGGACAGACAATTCCAGGTTGGCCACTCCTTTATCCTCGATCCCCGGATTCAAATTCCTCGTTTGCAGTCGTGGAAGCACCTTCTTCATTGGAAACGCAGACTCCACCGGCAACGCAAGAGAAGCTGGAAGTCGAAAAACAGTAAACTCTATGAGTAAAAAGAAGAACAAATCACCGCAACCGACACAACAGAGCGCCCCCAAGCCGAAGCCCAAAGAAGACAAAGGGGCGACGTTCAAATCGATCAGCGAAAATAGAAAAGCAAAATTTCAGTATGAGATCTTGGACTCTTTGGAATGCGGTATGGTTTTGCACGGCAGCGAGGTGAAAAGTCTCCGCAATGGAAAATGCTCCATCGAAGAAGCCTATGGACGAATCAAAGATGGCGAACTCTGGTTGGTAGGTTGCGAAATTGACGAATACCGCCAAGCGACGATCTGGAACCATCCAACCAAACGGGTTCGAAAGCTATTGATTCACCGTCGCGAGTTCTTGAAGTTCGCAGGCCGATCCAAAGAACGAGGCCTGACCTTGGTCCCGCTGCGTCTCTACTTTACGGATCGAGGGGTCGCCAAATGTGTGATGGGCCTCTGCAAAGGCAAGAAACTACACGACAAACGGGAGACGATGAAAAAGAATGACGCCAAACGTGAAATCCAGCGAGCCATTCGTGGGAAAGCGAAAGGCAGATAAGGTGATCGACGAGCCTTGCATTGACAAAGCGAACCTCCCACACCCAATTGCGTAATCCTGTAGATGCTAGAAATCAAAGATCTCAAGAAGTCGTTTCGAGAACCGTCGGGCAACCCTATCTCGATTCTGGATGTCCCGAGCTTTTCCATGAAAGCTGGGGAACACGTGGTCCTGCGGGGAGAAAGCGGGTGTGGAAAGACGACTTTACTTCATACCATTTCTGGTTTGCTCGATTGCGATGCCGGCTCGATCAAACTCGACGGAATCGAATTGACGAAATACTCCGAAGCAGTCAGAGATCGCATTCGTGCGGACAAATTGGGCTACGTTTTTCAAACCTTCAATCTTCTACCGGCGTTTACAGCTCTCGAGAATGTGAAGCTGGGGATGACGTTCGCTCGCAAATCCATACGAGCAGAACGGGCCGCAGAGTTACTGAACCGCGTTGGACTGGCGGATCGAATGCATTATCTTCCGAGCCAGTTGTCTGTAGGGCAACAGCAACGGGTCGCGGTCGCGCGTGCGTTGGCAAACCAACCGAGATTGCTGCTGGCCGACGAACCGACAGCAAATGTGGACCCAGCGAACCAATCCAAAATTATCGAGCTCATTCAAGAGGTTTGCACGCAAGAATCGGTCGCGATCTTGCTAGTCACGCATAGCGATGAGGTGGCAAATCGTTTTTCACGAGTCGATCGATTTGAAGATCTCAATCGAGCCGCAGAGCATACTCAAACTTCCGTTGGCGAGTGAACCACGCATATGAGCCTATTCAGAATCGCACTTCGCAATCTTTGGTTTCGCAAGCTCCCCAGCTTTCTAACGATGCTCTCGATGGCACTGGGAGTGGCACTTGTTGTACTGGTCTTGACGATCTCGGGCATGATCGAACGCACGTTCAAGCAGTCGGACAACGTAGGATACAATTTGATCATTGGCTCGAAAGGTAGCTCGATTCAATTGACCTTCAATACCGTCATGTTTCTCAGCGAACCGGTAGAGAACATCCCGTATTGGTACTACATGGAGTTTATCCCGGGCGCGGACGGTCGAGCCAAAGATTATCAACGCGTTGGAGGGAAGTTGGACGAACCCGATCGAAAAGGGAAGTACGCCAATTTGACATCGGGTGGATTTGCGATTCCTATGTGCATGGGGGATTATGTCGGTCCGTTTCGTTGCATTGGTACCACCCCTCAGTACTTTGAATTGCTTCGCTACGGCGAGAAGGATTCCTCGTACGAATTCGAGGAAGGCCGGAACTTTGTCGATTATTCGGATGAGAACGGATACTACGAAGCGGTCATCGGCAGCCAAGTGGCATCGGTTATGAAACTCAAGGTAGGTGACCAAATCTATGCGTCGCACGGAAAAGAAGGTGGAGACACCCACGACGACGGCTTTCGGATTGTTGGGATTCTAAAACCCACCGGAACACCGAATGACCGAGGCGCGTTCGTTAATATGGAAGGCTTCTATCTTCTTGAGGGACATATCGCTCCCGATCGCGATCCCATCACAGGAATCGAAGTCAAAGGAAGCGCGGTGGCGCCTGAACGCGACTCGAAACTTTCGAGAGTTCGACTCCCAATCGAAAAACGGGAAGTGACTTCTGTGCTGGTCAAAGGATCCGGGATGTCAGCCATCGGCCTCGAAGATCAAGTGAAAAAATCTTCTTTCGCGACTGCCGTATCACCGGTGCGTGAGATCACTGGTCTACTGGAACAATTCGTTACACCGGTAAAGCTCGGTTTGTTTTTGTTAACAAGCATGGTTTGCGTAGTGAGTGCGATCGGGATTATGGTGAGCATTTATAACAGCATGAGCGAACGAAAACGGGATATCGCCGTGATGCGAGCGTTGGGGGCATCGCGCGATCACGTCCTTCAAATCATCTTGATCGAGTCGACGATGATTGCGGTCGGAGGCGGGCTTGTTGGATGGTTGTGTGGGCATCTAGCAGGTCCCATTAGTAACATTTGGACCGAAAAAACGACAGGAACTACCGTAGGATTCTTTACATCCGCGAGTTCGCAAGAGCTTTGGTTGGTCCCAGGGATGGTACTGGTCGGTATACTTGCTGGAGTCGTTCCAGCGATTTCAGCCTATCGCACGAGTGTTGTGAAGTCGTTGTGAGGATTGCAGATGATATCGGAATTCAAATAAAAGAATCGTGAAGCATGGTAGCCGTCGAGCAGTATTTAAAGCCAGCACTGGCCTCGCAAATCAAACGACTCGATCTCCGTGCCCAAATGATTGTTCGCGGATTCTTGCAGGGGATGCACTCGAGTCCTTACCACGGATTCTCCGCCGAATTCAGTGAACATCGGCTTTATGCGCATGGTGACGATCCAAAGGATATCGATTGGCAAGCGTACGCGAAAACCGAGCGGTATTACATCAAGAAACACGAGTCGGAAACCAACATCACCGGCTACATCGTGATGGACTTGAGCCAGTCGATGGACTACACCTATCGACAACAGTTAACGAAGTTTGATTACTGCGTTTGCTTGGCGGCTGCTTTGTCCTATTTGATGTTGATGCAGCAAGACCCGATTGGATTGGTCACCTTTGACAAAAAGATACGAGCCAGCGTTCCACCGAAATCGCGACGCAGTCAGTTCGGCGCCATGCTCAGTCATCTGACGAAGTTGAAAGTGTCCGGCGAAACCGAGTTAAAGGCACCCTTGATGCAGTTAGCATCCATGCTACGTCATCGATCGCTAATCATGTTGATGAGCGATTTGTTGGCGGACGTGGAGCCAACCCTCGAATCGATACGCATGCTCAAACATGCTGGGCACGACGTCATTGTCTTTCACGTGCTCGACGAAGCCGAGGTAGAGTTCCCCTTCGATGGCTTGGTCCAACTGCACGATCCCGAGTCGGGCCAATCGTTGAGTGTCAATGCGGACGACATCGGGAATGAGTATCGAGAGAACATTCGGCAATTTCGCGCACAGCTGAAGCGCGGTTGCAATGAATCCAAAATCGATTACGTCCCATTGGATACGAGCATGCCGTACGACAAAGCGTTAACCGAGTATCTCGTAAATCGACGCAGCCGATTTTAAAAAAGCTCAGTAGTTCGTTCGAACGAGCAGATCATCGTCAACGCGCAATTGGACTATCCATCGGCAACTCGGGTTCCAGTATAAGAGCTTGGTGAGCCAGTAACCGATGTCGCGTGTTTGATGCACGCTGGTAGCAGTTGCAGCGGCGTCCGATTCAATTGCAGTCGCGGAGACGATCGTTACACTCTGGCGGAGCCTAATTCCATTGAGAGTTCGGGGGTCGAGGATATGGCTCGTTTTGTCTTCTTGCCCGACACTGGTCGAGTCGACAAACCGTTGCCAGCGGCTTCCGGACGTTGCGATTCCGCAATCGTGATAGCGATCTCGTCGCAATAGCGATTCTTCCTCTTCGCCGTAGGCTTGGAGGCTATCGATCGCCACAGGCCACCCCGTTGTCCCTGGTGGTGCGGATCCAATTCGCATGTTGCCAGAAAAGTTCACGATGCAACAGCCGACACCTTTTGAGAGCATCATGGTGTACACTTTGTCGGCGACAAGCCCTTTGCCGATGGCTCCAAAATCGAATCGAATGCCAGGCCTAGAGAAACGAAACCCACGACGGCACGGGTCCCATTCGATATTCCCCCAACCGCTCGATTGCTTCGCCAAAAGCCACATGTTCGAATCGGGCGGTGTCCTTTTTCTTCGCAACGATGTCATCGCTCCCAATGCGATATCCAAAGCTCCTTCGCTGAGCCGATACCACCGATCACCAACATCCAATGCATAAGCGAAGTCCTCGGACGGAAAGCAATATCTGCCCGTATCACCGAGACGGGCCAATTGGATCGCTTCGCTTTCCTCATCGTAATCGCTGAGGACTTTAGTCCAGTGATTGCAAACAGACCGTGCACCGTCGGCAATACCTTCATTCAACGCCTGCTGCGATGACTCATCAAGTTTCAAGTCCTCCAGGATCCAGCGTATATTGAGCAAACTTCCCATCGAGGGAATCTGCAGTTCGAATGCGTTGCCTGAGCTCCGATTCGCTTCACCCCTTTCGCTGCCGTAGATCCATGCGAGTGATGCGAGACTCATGGTCTTCAGCCCTATGCGTCGGTTCATGGCATGCGGAGAGGAAGTTCGACTTACAAATCTAGCCATCGATGATCCTCAACATCTGCGAACCCTCGACCAAACCAATGGATCTCGCTCGGTTTGCCAGCTCGTCCAAAGCGTCCGCACCTACTTTTCCAAGCGATACGGTCCATTCATTGACATAGAGTTCCACGTGTTGCATGAGGACTCGATCGTCAAATTCCTGCGCGTAGTGTCGCATGGTTGGCAAGGCAGCATCTGGATTCGCGATGGCGAAAGCTAATGAATCGGCGATGACCCCCTGGATCTTTGCGAGTGTCTCGTCTCCAAGTCGCCATGCTCCTACGATTCCCCCCAGGGGCAATGGGCAACCGGTTTCTTTTTCCCATCGCGTACCGAGGTCTTCCACGAGCGCCAGACCTTCGGATTGCCAAGTGAATCGCCCCTCGTGAATACAGACCCCGAAGTCAGCTACACCTCGCTTTAGATCGGGCATGATCTGCGAAAAAACCATTTGCCGCACCCGAGTCGTGTTCGGATAGAACAATTGGTAAAGCAATGTCGCTGTCGTATGTTTGCCAGGGCACAGTGTCAGTTCCTCGCGCTTGGCTGGAACCGAATCTGGCTTCGCAGCCAAAAGCAGCGGCCCGACGCCGAATCCTAGGGCCGAACCACTTGAGAAAACGCCATATTCATCTGCAATGCAAAGGGCCGCGTGAAAACTGGTCTTGGCAGCATCCAGTTCTCCCGCGAGAAGTTTTTCGTTCAATGTTTGGATATCGAGAAGTTCGATCTCGAATTCCAGTCCTCTCCAATCCACTAAGCGATTCATCATTGCATGAAAGGCAAACGTATCGTTCGGGCACGTGGAGATTGCCAACCGGATGGGACGCGTCATTCGGATACTTCTTGAGGCTGGAGAACTCTCTGAAGGATCAATTGCATCGCTTGATCCAGGCTGCCGGCAATGTTCCACTTAGCATGGTCGCGATCTCCTGCTCGGTTGGATATTCCTCGAACAATCATCAGCGGAACGTTGGCTAATCTACAAGAAACAGCGACGCCAAAACCTTCCATGTCTTCCGCCTTCCCGAGCGGGAATCGCGAATGTCTCCAAGCCGCTTCGGCTGGGGTTGCCGAGGCTGCCAGGACACTCACCAAGCCAGGAAGAGTGTGAACGTGTTCATGTGCCGACAGTTTGATTGCATCTTGGATCACTGGCTCGTGGGACCATTGGTGCCACCCCATATCCATCGCACTGCGGTGTGTGGCTCCTTGTCCGACGCCGATACCATCGCAGTAGACTGTGCCAAATTGAATTGCACTGCCAATGGTGACATCGTCAGACAGTGAGCCTGCGATGCCTATCAGTGCCACGGAATCGAAGAAGCCCGTAACCAGCAATTGCATCGTTCGGGCGGCAGCCACGACTTGACCAAAGCCACAGATCTCGATTCGGTGACCGCATTCGAGCCACTTTTCTACACAATGCGAGGGCAATTTTTGCCGCTCCCAATCTGTCGGGACGAGTAAGAGCCGTGTAGCAGTTTTCATGAGGGATCAGGCGAACGCTTTCAAGTGGCTGATAACTTGATCGTGTACGAGACCGTTGCTTCCCAGGCAATGACTCTTTCGGATATCGTACTGACCATCCCACGTGGAGAACCGTCCACCTGCTTCCATGATAACAGGTGCAACCGCCGCAACGTCCCATGGATTCACGATTGGATCCACCATGACTTCCGCGCGACCGGTCGCGACCAAGAGGTAGCCGTAGCCGTCCCCCCAGGTTCGCGTGATATAGGCTAAAGATTCCAGTTCCTGATAAGCGGTAGTGGCATTCCTGTGAGAGAAGTTATCCGATTGCGAAGTAAGTAGCAGGCCATCTTCGAGTTTGGATTGTCGGGAAACGTGAGCACGGTTCATCAAGATATGGAAGGAACTGTCGTTGGTCAGACCGGTGGATTGGAATGAGTTCAGGGGTATTGCTCCATACCACGCGCCGAGACCTTTGGCTGCAACGATGATTTCTCCCATCGCAGGGATTGCGATTACTCCGATGGTGGGTTCACCATTCATCGTCATGCCAACCAAGGTGGAATAGAGAGGCACACCCGAGATAAAGCTTTTCGTTCCATCGATGGGGTCGATGATCCACTCGTATTGGGAATTGCCCGCAACAGTGCCGAATTCCTCGCCCAAGATTGCGTCCTCAGGAAATCGGTCTCCGATGAGCTTCCTAACGGTTTCCTCGGCGCTCTTGTCCGCTTGCGTGACGGGGGATTTATCCCGTTTTCGTTCGACTTGATACTGGTTCGTTCGAAAGTACTGAAGCGTGGTGTTGCCAGCGGCGATCGCTAAATCGAGGGCAAACTGGACGCGCGCATCCATTGCACCGGAGACATCAGCGGGTAAACAAAAGCGGTAGGCCATAGAATTGTTATTCAAGAGTATGTTATCTACAAATTGCATCGATCAGCCGACGGCCGCTAGTCCCGGTTTTCAATCCCAACCCGTCGAACATCTGGTTGTGCACACTTAGTTTATCATCGCCAGTCCATCTTTTGAATGAGACTTTCCGCGGAACATGCAATCAAGCGGTGTTGCGATAGAAGCAAATAGAAATTTACGGTATTCTATCGCAACCGCTGCTAACGGTGAAACTAACGATTAAGTTGCGAACCACACCATTCCATCTGCCATTTTTAATGTCTGAACCGACCGCACCTGATTCACCTGAAACGATCGACGAACTGCGGCGACAGTACAACGAGCTGGCGGAGCTCGCTGGTTCTTTAGCTCACGAGATCAAGAATCCGCTTTCGGTGATTCACATGAACACCGATCTGCTTTGCGAAGAGTTAGAGGAAACGCCCTTTCCCGGGCAGCGACGGGCGATTGCCAAAGTAGACATGATCCGTCATCAATGCAATCGCTTGGAAAACCTGCTGCGCGACTTTCTCCGTTTTGCGAGGATGCGAGATCTTGAAATGACGGTGGGTTCACTCAACGAACAAATTCAACGCGTGATGACCCTCTATCGTGCCCAGGCGGACAAGTCCGAGATCCAACTCCAAGTCATTTTGGATGCCAATTTGCCCAACATCAAACTGCATAGCGATTCTCTTCAAGCTGCGTTATTGAATCTCGTAAAGAATGCACTCGAGGCGATGCCGAACGGCGGTCAGCTCTTGGTGCGAACCTACTCGGTTCCCGGCGGGGTCGCTATGGAAATGATCGATACCGGTGAAGGAATGGATGAGGTAACAGCGATGAGAATGTTCGAACCTTTTTATTCGACAAAGCATGACGGTTCGGGACTTGGGTTGCCAACGGCTAGGAAGATCATCGAGGCGCACGGCGGGCGCATCACCGTTCAGAGCGAAGTTGGTCGCGGCACCAAGTTCGCGATCGAATTTCCGACTCCCATTCGACTCGCCAGTTGAAGATTTGGTGCGACCATGTTTTTCCCGATTAGTGATGATGACCGCGAAGTCTCCACCGTTAGCTACGTCACCTACACGTTGCTAGCAGCCAATGTAGTTTTGTTTATGATTCAACTCGCCAATCCAGAGTTTACCTACGGCTGGAGCGTCATCCCGAGGGAAATTACGACGGGGGTGGATTTGGTCGAGCCGGTCGAGATTCGACTTCCTGGCTCCGAAACGCAAGTGGTTCCGCAATCGCCGGGGCCGCCTGTGATTTATCTGACACTGCTGAGTTCCATGTTCATGCACGGCGGGTTCGGTCACATCGGCGGTAACATGCTTTATCTGTGGATCTTTGGAGACAATGTCGAGCACCGCTTCGGTCATGTGAAGTTCTTGATTTTTTATTTACTAGCAGGATTGGTCGCCAGTTTTTCGCAGATTTTGATCAACCCATCGAGTGTGATACCGAACTTGGGTGCATCCGGTGCGATCGCCGGAGTCATGGGGGCGTATTTGGTTTTGTTTCCGCACAACCGGATCAATGCCGTTTTCTTTTATCAAGTGATCACGGTACCCGCGATTGTTGTGTTGGGGATGTGGATCGCAATGCAACTCGTGAGCGGTTATGGCTCGATCGCTTCGACTTCTGCATCGCTCGGGGGAGTCGCGTACTTGGCGCATATCGGCGGATTCGTAGCAGGAGTGATTGCGGCAGGAATCTGTCGATTGCAATTGCGCGAGGAACCAGATACCGTGCTATACCGACAGTATCGCCGAGACCCGAACGACCGAAGATTGTGGTAAACCGAATGGCCGTTAAGCACAATCCATGCGTATCTATGCGAGACTTTCGACTTTCCAACGGGATCTTCCTTTAGACACGGAAATAGCACCATGAAGCCTCTCCTATCCATATTTTGTTTTTTGTTCGCATTCGGATCGTTCGCTTTCAGTCAAGACGATAGGTTGATCGTCAAGAAAGATCCTTCCGACCCGAAACGATTGATCTGCGAACTGAAGCATGCGACGTTCAAAGTACCCGAAGGTTGGCAGCCGAATCGCAGCGACGGCAAAACGCAATGTATCTTGACAAAGAGTGCAGACAAACCGACGAGCCCATCCCAGATGATCATGATCGATGTTGGCAAGCCATCGAATCCCTCCGCGAAGGAGCTTGCCAACTCGTTTGCGAAGATGTGGGGCGGCGACGTTCGCGAGAAAAGTCTAAAAGTCGATGGCGAAGAAGGGTTCAAAATTGCGATTCCACCGACAGAGAAGAAAGTTCAACCAACCAATGCCATCGTTGTCATCAAAGACTCGAGGGTTTTTATGCTAATCGGTGGAGCCAAGTCTGACGAGAAACTGGACAAAGTACTTGAGCAATTGGCCGCAGATTGGCATTGGAAGTAGTCGCCCTGAAGACACCGCCGACAAAAGTCAAAGTAGTAGGCACATTCCATGTGGCGTCCACCCGGAATTCCGGCAAATGTCCAAGAGCGGACAGCAGGACGAAGCGTGCCTGCCACTTTTTATCGGCGGTTTCCCTGAAACGCAGTAGGTGGTGTGTACCGTTCTACGGCTGGTCTGTGGATAGTGCTTGAGTGCAATGGTACGGGAGAGTACAGTCGTTTTGATTATCGGACTCTGCCTTCGTGAAAATTCTTGGAGCAGGCGATCTGATTGTTCCAAAAATAGTGGCAAACGACACGTCAGCAGCATCGCGACCGGTACCAATTCGAACCAGTCCCATCGGAATCGTCGTTCCAGACGGATCAAATATGTACCAACGGTTTCCCAAATAAACTTCCACGTACGCGTGAAAGTCCGGAGGCCCGAGGATGGGATCTGCCCCATAATCCGTTCCGGTAACGAATCGAGCCGGTATGCTCAATGCACGGCATAACGCTATCATCAGATGGGCGAAATCGCGACACACTCCCACTTGATTGATGATCGTATCAATGGCAGATGTGTTTGAGTTGGTCGTGTTCGAAGCAAAGGACACGTGATTGCGTACCCAGTTCTGAATCGCGAGCACACGCGAGTAGCCCTGCCATAATCCTCCGAATTCTCGGATTGCCAATTTGCTTAATCGATCGGACTCGCAATACCGGCTCGGATAGATGTAATGAAGTATGGATACCGGCAGTAAAGATATCGGGGTTTCCGGGATAGAATCAGGATCGACCAGACTATGGGCGACGTTGACCGTCGCGCAATAGTTAACGTTGAGTATTCCTGGATTTCCACGAAGCCGAAAGTATCGATTTCCGGAAACATTGTCGCGAAACATCTCCGGCGTGAGCGATTGGCTTAGCGACAGGTTTTCACTCACCACGTGCTGGCACGAAGTCTCAGCTGCATGCAAATTGAAGATAAAGTCGCAGCCCGGTTCCGAAACTTGGTAGCTCAGATCGATCTCCAATTGCATTCGAATCACAGTTCACCATTCCTACTACAAGTCTCGATCAAGGCTGTCGTATTGTAGGCTTAATGAAAAACAAGCGAGGGCAAAAGCCCCAATAGAGCAGGGAATTACGATCGCCTACACTATCGAAAGACGTGCCATCCATGAGGAACGTCTCGCCAATCCTGGGTGGATAGCGAATCGACTCGATTCAATTTCCCTCCTGCTACGACCGAGCGAGGCCGTGACCTACAACCTTGACCGCTTCCCTACATTCCCTGTATATTCCAGGTGTTGGCACACCCTGGAAATGCTTTTCTAATAGTTCTCCTCAAGGTATTGGTCACTTCAATTGACAGATCGTCCTCGCCTCCTGCATAGCGCCGATGAAGGCAGCGATCCCCCGGACGGACTGATCGGCTCTCTAGGGGCGAACCCACCTCTCTTTCCCACAGAAGAATTGCTTGCGGAGCTGCGAGAATGCAGCGAACGATTCGAGACAGCTACGGCGGAAGAGATACTCGAATGGGCTGTCGGTCGATTCGGAGATAAGTTTACGATGGCAACAGCCTTCGGCCCCGAAGGGATGGTCATCCTTGAAATGCTGTCGAGAATTTCTCCAAAGACCTACGTATTCAATCTCGATACGGGTTATCAGTTTCCGGAAACATTGCAATTGCGAGAACTTGTGAAAGAAAAGTATGGGATCGAAGTCGATCTATTGAAGCCAGAACTTTCCGTTTTCCACTACGAAAAAGTGCACAACGGTCCTCTCTATCAAACAAATTCTAACCAGTGCTGCTTTGATCGAAAAATCAAAGTGTTGCAGCAGGCCGCGCTCGGACGACACGCATGGGCGAGTGCCATTCGCCGCGACCAAAGCCCGGACCGAGCAAAAGCTCCAATAGTCGCATGGGACAAGAAGTTTCATTTGGTCAAAGTCAGTCCACTTGCAAACTGGACGAAGTCGCAAGTTTGGAATCGAATCCTATTGAAGGGGAACGAAATCCCGTACAACCCGCTTCACGATGCTGGATACCCAAGCATAGGATGTTGGCCATGCACCCGCAAAGTAATGTTGGGCGAGGATGATCGTGCAGGTCGCTGGAGTGGAACGGCAAAGACAGAGTGCGGACTGCACACGTCGGATGATGGGCCATCGCATGGATAACCCAGCAACATTCTCTGGCCTTTCCCATGCAAAGATTGCCGATGTGCGATCTGCTTCAGGCGAATGGACGTTCCTACTTAGCTTAGATGCATGGGAACATCTTCAACTCACCGATAGTAAGGGGAGAATTTACTCGAACGTCAATGTGATCCCGTTGTTTCCCGTGACTTCACCCCACGAAGGAATCTCCATTCTCAGCGAAGACCAAGACGAACTGCTTTGCATTGGATCGATTTCAGAATTGCCAGCCGAGTATCGTGATTTGCTTCAATCGGAACTCTCTCTTCGTGAGTTTGTCCCAGTGATTCAACGAGTTTTGAGTGTGTCAGGTAAAACGGAACCTTGTGAGTGGGTGGTTGATACCAATCACGGGCGAACCACGTTCGTATTGAAGTCCGAAGAAGATGTACACCGAATCTCCGCCCAAACGGTCAACATTTTAGATGCAAATGGGATGCGTTATCGTGTCGAAAATCTAAATGCACTCGACCGGAAGTCGAAAGCGTTCATCGAGTGGTATGTGTGATTGAGGCCTCAAGAGTTTTCAATTCGGCTTCGAACGATTTTCATATGGTACGCGACGTGCCCCACTAACATGTAGCCAAGTGCTCTTACCGATACCTTGTGCTCTGACGCGACGCCAATGTTATCCCACGCGCATGGTGTGATTCTTCGCATCAGAAGCACGTTCGCATGACGAAGAAATTTCCATTCGTCCACTAGCGAAGCTAGCGTCGGGGCTTCGTAGTTGCAATTCTTAACATAGACGTCTTGGTCCATACCTGATTCTGGCTGGAAATCACCGCACGCGAATCGATGAAGCCTGTTTGCGAAGATTCGCTCCGTATCGATCATATGACCAACGACCTGTTTGATGGTCCATGTGTAAGGAGCATGCAATACAGTCGACTGCAACTCGGGCACGGATGCAAAGAACTCTTGAAGCTCTAGCACTTGGGATGAAGCGCTCTCCAGGAGATCCCCCTCGGGTACATTCTGCACGTATGTGTCGTAGTAATCAAAATACTCTGACCTGTTTGGTCGATGATTGTAAGCAGGGATATTCATATTGGTTTCGGTGGATGGCTCGTGGCATTGGCACTCCAACGATGGACTGAAAAAAGTAGCAGGCAGGCTCCGTCGTGCCGTCCGCTAATCGACATTTGTTGGGATTCTAAGTGGACGGTACATGGAATGTGCTTACTACTTTGACTTTTGTCGGCTGTGTCTTTAACGTCGGGTAAGACTACCGCAATTCAGGCCACTCCTGGATTGCGTTCGCGGCGCGATGGAGCATAGAGTCTAGCTCTTTCGCAAGCTTGTTGTTAGGCCCAGTGGCTGCACTCTCACGAGTATTGCATAGAGCGACCAGCGTAAGACCATCGTTTCGCCGAATGAGAATACTCGAGGTACCAGGAAGGGAGCCTGTATGCCAGTGATTGGACTCTCCATTGGCAAGCTTGACATTCATCCAACCGAGCGCGTAGGAACGATGATTCTCCGTCTCGGAGGTTGGTATGGATCGATCCAGCATCATCGCAATCGTGCTCGGTGACAAAACAGGACAGGATTCAGGCACATCGAATGCAGAACCAAATTTTGCTAAATCGGTCGCAGAAGCAACCCAGCCACCATGTGCATCCATCGACTCGAGATGCCATGCCCCATAGGGCGACGGGACAGACTCGCCAAGATTCGATTGAAAAACCGATGGGCTTGGTGTTGTGTGATAATAGCGAACCTCATTGGGCAGCCTCTCTTCCAATAAGGTATGTCCAATCCGCATCCCTTGAACTCCGATTGGTTTCAAAACATTCTTAGTCACATATCCTTCGTACGTCTCGCCTGTCACGCTTTCAATGATTCGCCCGAGAAGACAGTATCCGAAATTGGAGTAGGCATATTTGCTTCCCGGATCATGGTCCAATTTCGTTTTCATCATCGCAGAAATCGTTCCCCAGGTACCAGGTGGTGAGGGAACGGACAAATCTTTTGCAAATCGGGTGGAGGCAAACATTGGGTCGAACGATTGATCGCGATCCCACCCTCCTCGATGCTGAAGCAGATTCTCAACGGTGATCTGGTTCCAACGATCGTCAATGGGCGTGTCAAGCCTTGTGGCCCATGCAAACGGAACCTTCAAGCAATCGACAACTCGATCCTCAAGCTGAAGATGGCCCCGCTCGACCAGTTGGAGAATCGCCACTGCCGTTATAGGCTTCGAAATACTAGCGATTCGGAAAAGACTTTCTGGTTGTACAAGCTCCTTGGAAGAAACATCGGCAAAGCCGAATGCGTTCGCGTAAACAACTTTGCCGTGGCGAGCGACTGCGAGCGAAGCACCTGGCACTTGGTGTTCCAACATGAGTTTCGACATCTCCGTACGAAACGGTTCCATACTGGACTCCATTGGACCGGAAAAAGGTACTGAAGATTGATGGATCGCCGGCGAGGGAACAGAAAGTTGTTCTTTCGGTCTCTCGTCCAACAAAGTCATAGACAATGCCACCACAGCCCACGAGGAAGCAGCGATCGATATGAATTGATCCACACCATGAGGAAAGCCCGACTCATAAAACGTTTGAAAGGGCTTGGCTCGCGTCTTGACGTGCCATGAACCATCGGGTTTCTGAGTTGAGAGCAGGAAGGAAATGCCGTGTTGGATGGCATCATGATCGGTGGCGACATCACCGTAACGAAGAAGCGAGAAAAGGACCGTACTTGTGGCGTAGGCATCGCTTGCAAGCTCTTTCAATTGGCCCCATCCGCCATCCACTCGCTGCAGTTTTAGCAAATTCTGGACAGTGTTCTTCGTTAGTTCAGCAGAGCACTCGGTGTAATGCATCGCACCGAGTCGAAAGACAAAGTCCTCGGTTTCTGTTCCTGGATTCTCGTTCAGCCAAACTGCAATCTGTTTCTTGCGGTCTGCAAAAACATCAAGCGTCTCTTTTGTTGCGAACTGATCCAATGCGCGAAGAGCAACATAGGTTGCGGTAAAGTCGCTGTCAGAGGAGGGAGGTCGACCGCTGTGGTGATGCCAGCGGACATCCTCTTTCTGGAATTCGCTAAGAAACGCAGCAACTGTTTGTGTGATTTCGTCCGGCTTCCATTTGGCTTCATCCAATGCCCACAACGCGTAGCCGGCCGTCAGTGTCCCGCCACCTTGTCCTTTGCCTTTGCGGTAGTTCTCAATCCCTCGCTTAAGATGATCGTACGTATGAAGCGTTTGGCGTTGGAATGATTCTTCGTGGATTTCGAATCCCTTTGCCTTCGCGTGAGACATGGCAAAGACAGGTAACGCTTGGTTGTGACAGGTAAAGCATTCTCTCTTCTCAGCAGATCCATCTGCTCCCCGTTGAAGCAATGGCAATGCCCGCGTGATCGCAGACCTTACCGAATCTATATCGATTGTTTGCTGGAGTTCCGTATTCTCTTGCGGTACCACAATCAGATTGGGCTTCGCAGAATTCGTTGCAGTCGCAGTTAGCTCATCTTGTGCCTGTAGTGATAAGGCGAACAAGCTGAACCCTAGAATGGTAGCGGCAGCAAACAAGGTGACAATTCGCATGATGGTGAGTCGATTCGAACCTGGGGTTGCGGAAAACGGACATAACGATTCTACCTGAAATGACCAAAACATGGTTGGCAACGACAATGAGGTGATCGGCACAACAACAAAACATTCATAGGTCAACTGTCGATGAAACGTTGACGCAGCATTTCCGTTATGGAGTGTCGCAAACCGTGCATTGTTGGTGCTACATGGATGTGGCACTAAAACAATAAAGTTGATTCTTGCGATTTCGCGAGGTGGACTTATCGGAGAAAGGAGGGATCCGCCGTTTCTGACTATTGGAGGATCCCATGACCAAAAAAGATATTTTTCGGGTTGTTACACGCGCTGAAGATGGTTCGCTCAAAATCCGCGACTTTCATTCAGCAGAACTGATCTTTCGTACGCATACGCAGATTGGTATCGATGACAGTAGCACCGATCTGGATCTTCGCGGTATGCCTGTTTTTCGTGGCCTCATCGGGCCTATGCCCGAGGGTAAGAACATTGTCAGGTACGAGACTCCTGAAGTTTTCGAGCTGATGACGAAAGAGTGGGCGACGAACAAACCCCGAAGACGGCGTCGATCCACCAAAGCCGTCAGCGAAGCCGCACCTGTCGTGCAAAACGAATGGGTATCGCCAAACCAATCTGTATCCAGCAGCTAGAGACATGATGTCAAAACGATAGTGAATGGCATGAGACCGGAGGTCGACACATGTGCCTCCCGCATGCCTCTTACAGGGCTACAAATGCGGCATTATGCTTGAGACTTCTTGACCTTATTGTCTCAGTTCGAAGATCACTTCGTGGTTGATTTGTTGCGTTCTGGTCGTGCAACAAATCGATAGGATCCCGCGTTCTCGTTTGCTACTTTTCGCATCGCGCCAGCAAACTCTTCTTGAAAGAAATGAATCACGTGAATTGGTACTTTGGGACCGGGTTCCGACAAAATGTCGGCTGTTCTATTTACCTTGGAAAGATGTCTCGCAACGTCGGACCGCGTGTCGCCATCGAAAAGCATGAAGATGCCGTCTGGTTGCATGTCGATTGCTTTGTTCAATGAATCATTGGGAGGCCAACCTTCTTTTTGGATGGACGAACGACCGAGCCACTCGACTGCCTTTTGAATATTGGCCGGAGTTGCGTAGATCGGATATTCCTCCACTTTGCCAGGTTCAATGAAAAGGCTTTCGATCTCCTTTCCAAAAAACATCAGATGAAATCTCTGTGTTGGCTTCATACTCATCAAGGAGCGACCTATTTCTTGCTTCGCGGCCTCGAAGGCTCCATCCTTCTTCATGCTCGGTGAACAGTCAACGATGTAGACAAATGTATTGCCCGTAGCCTTGACCCCAAAGAACTCTGCCCCCATGACTAGCTTATTCGATGGCGGTGTGCCTTTGCCGGACTCTAACGCTTGGGCAAGGGATTTCGATGTTGATGCGACAGTACTGGGAGAAGTTCCCATCGGCTCCAACGATGGTAAAGATAGATCAGACGGGAGTTTCGGCTCGATAGGATTGGAAACAGGCGGACTCAAATCTGCTTCTTCCATCATGCTAGGCATTTCTAATGCAGTCTCCGTCAAGACCTCATCAGACTCGGCTGCGGCAGAAACGATCGCAATTTTTTTCTCACGGACCACTTGGCTGACAACAATGTAGCCCAGAATCGGCACCGCGATGATATGCACCAAAAGACTAACCCAAATATGAGGTGCAGCGAATCTTCGCCAAACAGGTTGTTCTCGATCTCCTTTGAACTCAAGGGTAGAGGTGTCCACTCGATATTGTTCTTCGACTGACAATTCAGCTTCTGATCGTGGAACTGCGATCATCGGCGATGTCTTCTGCTCGATTTGCCGAGCCTCCATCCGCCGAATCGCAGATTTCTCCATCGAGTGCCACGGGCTAATGCCGACTTCATCCCTATCCGGCTTAACCGCAGAAGGCGTTTCTGTGGATGCCTCTTTAGCGGAGGGCGCAGCGACCAATCTCGACTCTTCAATGCTCGTTGTCTCAACATCCGCCATCGACTCCTTCACGGCCATCGGCAAGTCGATTCGAATGTTCTGATCAACGAATGCCCCATGCATCTGTTTACTGATCGCATCCAAGGATCGATTCTCGAGTTTTGCTACACCTACTTTTCCACTGAGTGCAAACTCGCTTGATCCGTTGAGCAGATCGCCATGGTTTTCTAGCCATTCTTGAAGCTTTGTGGAGTCGCCGGTCCTGGCTTCAGCCATGGCCATTTGCAATGTGTTGGCAGCAGCATGAAATAGCGCAGCCTTCTCCTGGTATTGCAATGAAGCCAGCGCATGTTCTGCGCGTTGAAAAAGGGTTCGATCGGCAGGAGTTTTCATGATGGGCGGGACTCGCATGAACAACAGACTGGCTGTTTTTTGACCCTCGATTATCGGACAAGCGACAAGGGCGGTCAAGCGAATGCAATTCTCTGCTCTCATCAAAAAGGTGGGATTTCTTCGACTCCTCACACCCCTAGTCTGGGACATTTGCCAGAACATTTCCGCGTACCTGCAAATCTGAGTATTTAGGCTGAATTGCCTTTAGCAACTTTGACGAAACCACCATTACACGGAAGACTCTCGGCATAGTAGGGGCGCTATGGCGAAATTGGAGAAACTTCTCATCACTGTCCACCACGGATTCGGTATGCCAGCTATTCGTCTAGCGAATACGGTCGTAACGCTGATTGCGTGCATTGTACTCTTTGGCAGCGATGCTCACTCCCAGCAGGCTCGCACACGTCATGCCGAATCGCATTCCGATTCACGCGACGCGCCAACGGGCAATTCCACGAGGGAGGCTCGCGACAGTGCATTGCGCGGCATTCCTTTTCATGCTTTGAATGCCCAGTCTGCGGCCAAGATTCGAGGGATCACCGAGCATAGCTCCTACTTTCGTCGCATGCCAAGCCAAGCGATGGAGTGTGAACCCGAGATGTTCACATTCATGGTACGCAATCCAGAAGTTATCGTGGGCATCTGGGATGTCATGGGGATAACGCGAGTAAGTCTAAAGCGTGTTTCCCAGTATCAACACGTCGGAGACGATGGGGCCGGGACAAAATGCAAGATGGATCTCGTCTTCGGAAACGATTCGACTCATATCTACATCGTAGATGGAGTTTACGATGGCAATATGTGGCCAAAGGAGCTCACTGGCCAAAGCATCATCGTCTTAAATCACCAGAACTCCAAATCAGCCAATGGCACAAATCAGGTGTCTGTAACCATGGACATCTTCTTGAAGCTGAACAATCTTGGAGCGGATCTGGTCGTTCGAACGTTAGGACCATTGGTGAGCAAGAGTGCGGACTTTAACTTCACCGAGTGCCTAGCATTCGTATCGCAGGTTTCCCAGGTTGCTGTTATCAATCCAGCCGGTATTCAGGGGTTAGCAGCGAGGCTTAACAACGTAGATCCAAAGATTCGGGAGCAGTTTGTTGCTACAGCGAATTCGGTCGGAGGTCGATCAGGCCGAATCGCAAAGAATCCCTCGACAACCTTGACGCCCAGCGGCTATAGTGTGGAAGAAGCGTTGATGGTGGATTTCCCAAGTGCTCAAAGTCGAGTTGCTCCACCCGACGCGATACTACCGTCTAGCAATTCCTCGAAGCCCGTTTCTACGCGGAAAGGGCAGCCTAGCCTGCCAGATGAGGATTCGGCCAGCGATTCCCCGACGATTCAAAAGCTGAATCGTACGAAGCCTAGCACTGATGCCGTACCGAATAAATGATCTGACGCAACACCGCTCGCTGTTTCTCGGCACCAACAACAAGAAGAAGATTCTGGAACTCGAGCAACTTCTTCATCCGAGAGGTTTTGCTTTAAAGACCCCAAAAGATTTCTCCGACTCGTTCGATGTCGATGAAACGGGAACGACATTCATCGAGAACGCTCGCTTGAAAGCGATTGCACAAGCGAAGCATCGCGGAATGTGGACCATCGGTGAAGACAGTGGACTATGCGTCCTCGCATTGAATGGAGCTCCAGGAGTAATCTCTGCGCGTTTCTCGGGTCCAGGTGCGACCGATGAATCCAATAACCAATTGTTATTGGAACAGATGAAGAACATCCCATTGGATCGACGTCAGGCATACTATATTTCGACTATAGCCCTCGCTGACCCAGACGGTGAGATTCATGTAGAAACATCCGGTGAATGTTGGGGCAGGGTTCTTCGCGAGTATCGTGGGCACGGAGGATTCGGATACGATCCGCTATTCGAGATCGGCGAGTACCATCAGACTTTTGCGGAATTGGGTGCGGCCGTCAAACGAGCCATCAGCCATCGCGCGAGGTCGTTGAGAGCATTTCTTCGCAAACTCGATGATGCAATCTCGGTGTCCGACGGCGAGATTGCTTAAGCATCATGTTGTCATCGAGTCCACTCCCGCAAGATGTTTGGCAATGGGGACTGCTTGCAATCGCAGCCATGGGGATTGGAATAACCAAGAGTGGATTCTCCGGCATGGGCATGATCCATGTCTTGATCTTCGCGCATGTGTTGGGAGCTCGTGAGTCTACCGGGATCGTGTTGCCCATGCTTATCGCGGGCGATGTTTTCGCTATTCTCTTTTACGGCAAGCATGCGAACTGGAGCTACATCTATCGAATGATCCCACCCGCATTGATCGGGATCTGCATTGGTGCTTGGGCCATGACCTGGCTGGATGGTGCAGTTTACAAACCGCTGATTGGCGGGATCATCTTATTTCTGGTGGTTCTCCAAACCATGAGAATTTGGAAGCCACAATGGTTCAATACTGTTCCTCAGTCCAAATGGTTTGCATGGAGCATGGGGATATTGGCAGGTACCACCACCATGATGGCAAATGCCGCTGGTCCCGTTTTCGGATTATATCTTTTGGCAATCGGCCTTCCTAAGCTGGAATTCGTTGGAACGGCCGCTTGGTTTTTCTTGCTAATCAATGTGACCAAGATCCCGTTCAGCTGGGGGCTAGGATTGATTCGCATGGATACCTTGTGGATGAATCTGTTGTTGCTCCCATTGGTGGCGTTCGGGCTATGGTCTGGCCGGAAGCTAGTCGAGCGATTGTCACAGAAAGTATTCGATAGCTTGATTCTCGCGGTCACGGCCGTTGCGGCAGTTCGGATGGTTCTGGGGTAATGCATTAGCAGCCAATCGCCCTACTTACAATTTGTTACTTAGCACTCTTGAGTCGTTCGATTTCAGAGATCAGTGCATCAATACTGATTCCATACCCGCCAAGTACCGTTGCAAGTGCGCTGCCGACATGCTCGCATCCTCCTCGCCTTTGTCGTACCTTCTCCGCTGGAGTTGCGTGGGCGATAACCTTCGAATTCTTCTTGACCGTGGTTTTCGATGGAAACTGGTTCGGGACCGTAACCTCGGCAACCAACATATCGTCTTGGGCTAAAGAATCCCAACGGAAAAACGTTTGGACATAAGCGTTCGTGGTTTCCGGCGTCGCGTGAATCAGTGTGCTCATGAGTCTCGTCCATTCTTGGAAAGGTTGCCAAAGGCCATCTGAAGTTCCAACGATCAGCCGACGGACTGACCGATTGCATTCATCATCAGCGGGTCGTTGACACGTTCGGTCCATCGAAAAACAAAAGTCAAAAATCTTGCGAGAACACAGATCGCCGCTGCGGCTTTAGAAAGGCAAACGCCAAACAGAAATGCTTGCATTCACCAGGGAATTTGCAAAAAAATGTTGTGAAATGGATGCAACATTCCATTGATTCGCTATATTGCTTCGCACACTACTTCGGGGTCGCAGCTCATGCGATCTTCGATGGCGAATGACTTGCATCTCAACAAACGGACATGATTGTCCAATGATTACGGAGGAGTGAATCGAATGACACGAGTACCTATCAGTCAAGCTGACGAACAGGCCCGATTGCTCAAGGAACGACTCGACCTGAGTACTGCGGAGATTGGACTACAAGTTCGAACGACCAACTGTCTCGAAGAGAAAGGTATCTTCACCGTTCGGGACCTTCTGAAGAGCACCCCAGAGACTCTACTAAGCATTGCTAACTTTGGTGAGAAGACCCTAGAAGAGGTCTACGTGGCTCTAGAGAAAATCGGCTACCACCGACCTTGGCGAAAACCCCGCTGAAGCATTTGATTTGGCGCAAACGTAAGATGCGACCAATGAATTGGTCCACCAATCAAAGCGTTTTCAGATACTCAAGCAAATCGACGCGATCTTCGGCACGGAGCGCGGCAGGGTAGTCATGTCCGCTAGAAGACTTCCCTTTTCCTTTCGTGTCGAAATATCGCCGACGTTCCTCGGCGGATAGCCTGTTCGGAACTCGATCGAATTCTTCTATTTGGAACCCAACGCGTTGGGTATCCGGAGAGATATGCGTACGCCGCCATACCTTGGGGCGAGATTCAGGGTGCAGCAAATGCCAAAGCGTTGGAACACTGCCATTGTGCAGATACGGAGCCGAGGCCCATACTCCATCCAGAGGTGGAGCTACATAACCCTCGACCTCTTCCAGTGTCGTCTGCTTTCCCATGTTAGCAAACCAACTCTCCCCATAGCTTCGTCGATGTTGCGGAGATAACGCATCGAATCGTACGCGATCCGTTTTGACATCGTCAATATCTACATGGATCTCAGGATACTCCTGTTCCTTGCCGTACGTTCCGTGACAGGAAGCACAGTTTGCGTTGAAGACCACTTTGCCTCGCTCTGCTTTCATTCCGTCGATAGGTAACGGGTACTTCGGGGGACGCAGTTCTTGCAGAAATGTGTAAACGTCGTTGAAATCGCTTTCCCAAGCTCGGAATTGCTCTGGCCCATTTTGTCTCACGAGCATGAATTGCATCAATCCGCGATGCCCTTTCTCTGCAAATCCATCGATGTAGATGTGATGTTTTCTGTGAAAGTGCCACCACGGTGGCGCGTCCATATCATGGTGAGTCATGTCAGCGGGCGCACGATTGGGATAAACGTTCAATTCTGCGTCTCGATAGTTCATCAGGGCAACACCGAACATGACCGCGTTGCTTGTACCCACCGTTTTCCCGAGGGGCATGAACATGGAACCCACATCCATGTGAGCGAGAGGCTTCCCAATCTTCAGTTTGGTTCGACGAACACTCTCGGTCAGGGACTCGAGCGCGTACATGGTATTGGGAGCGCCAGGAAATGTTGTTCCGAACAAATTCCCACCATGGCACGCAAAACAATTCATTGCATACGAGCCATCCTTGGCGGAGACATACTGTAGCGGTTTCTCATTGTCCTCTGGCCTTGGAGCCAAACCAAACCTCGCAAACGTTTGGAGTCGCTTCGAAAGCTCCTCTGGCGAATCCTGGAAAGCAGCGGACACCGCTTCCTTGTCTAGCTCCTGGAGCACCGACTCGTCAAAATCGTGCGGGAGGTAGACGTTGGATACTAGGTGGTTGTAGCCCCGTTTTGCAGCGGGCGACATGCCGTCCCATAGCGTTGCCCACTGGTCCCGGACACTCTCTTCTATGATTTTTGCTTCGCCCAAGCTTCCGGACACGGCGGTAGGTGGTTCCGCCGCTGCAATGGAAAAATCACAAACGCAGGCAATAACCGCAATCCCCCAACGCCATCGTCTACAATGCATGAAATTGTCGCGACTATAACGAGTCATAACTCTCCGCTTGGAAAGCGTTCAAATCTGAAAATGGTTACAAGTGCTTTGATCCTCCTCATTGTACCGCTAATGAAACCCCTTGGATCACTTTTTGTGCTAGGGATCTGCCTGACTGGCGATTCGGTCGTCGTTCACGACAATGATGAATTACGAAAGGCCGTCCGCAGTCTGAAACCAGGGGCCACGATCAAGATCGCACCTGGAGAATACGCGGGTGGCCACTACATCGAAGGATTCAAAGACGTCACAATCGAGGGACAGGATCCGAAGAACCCACCTCATCTCCAAGGGGGCGCCAACGCTCTACACGCATCGCGTTGCGAAAATCTAACGCTACGCCATCTCCGCATTTCCGGTCAAACCGGCAACGGGCTGAATCTTGATGACGGCGGAATTTTCGATAAACCGGTCACCGGCATCTTGATTGAGAATGTTGCAATCAGCGATGTTGGCCCGAAAGGTAATCATGATGGGATCAAGTGCTCAGGGCTCGATCGTCTAACGATTCGCGATTGCACCCTAAAAGGCTGGGGAGGCCAAGGAATCGATATGGTCGGCTGCCACGATTCGCAGATAACGGGTTGTCGCTTCGAAGGCAAAGAGGGCTTCAGTGCAACCGCGGGTGTTCAAACCAAGGGAGGTTGCTCCCAGATCACGATTGAACACTGCAGGTTCCTGAGGGCAGGTGAACGGCCGCTCAACATTGGCGGTTCCACGGGCCTTACGCTGTTTCGGCCGAGCGGTGCAAAATACGAAGCCAAGGATATTGTCGTGAAGAACTGCACTATCGAAGGCAGCTCGTGCGCCGCAGCCTTTGTTGGAGTGGATGGAGCAGAGCTCGTTGACAATACGATTCTCTATCCGGAGAAGTGGATCTTCAGGATACTTCAAGAGACCAATGCTGACGGCTTTTCTCCTTGCCGCAATGTTCTCATTCAAAACAACAAAGTTATTTTTCGCCGCTCTCAAGTCAACGTAGAGATCAATGTCGGCGGCGGAACAGAGCCGAAGAGTTTTCGATTCGTACAGAACCAGTGGTTTGCCGAAGACAAACCAGCAGCCTCGAAGCCCAATCTTCCCTCGGTGGAACAAGACGGAATCTACGGCCAAAATCCTCGCTGACGAGTTTTTCAAAGGGCAATGAAGATTTCTTCCTAAGCGATGGAGTATCCCAACCCGACGCCTTGTAGCAATGTTCTTCTGCGACTCCTTGCACGACATCGCATTACGGGCCAAGCAAACTTTCCTTCATTCCTTACTCCGATTCCATGAAGTAAGTTTTGGAAAGAGGATCGACCGAGCGATCCATGCCAATTTGGCTGATCGACCTGTCGATCGTTATTTCTCGATCTCGTCTACCAGTTGTTCCATTAACTTCGCTTTTTTCGATTCCGCACCATCATCTGGTTCGTTGGGTAGTTTGCGATAAGAGTCGGCTTCTGACGCCATCTTCGCCGCCCATTCGGGATTGGCCCGAGCTTTCGACAACGCTTTCTCGGTCAATGCCCTTGCATCTTTCCCCAAGGTCACGCTCGCGGAAATGGCGACCGACTTCAACGCTTGTTCTGCAGAAACAGAAGGATTCGGGTTCGCAGGACCTTCTGCCAATTTCAAAGCCCATCGTAACCCGGCGACGATGTGTTGTTGGTACGTTTCGTTTTCCCAGGTCTCTGGGTTATGTCCAAGGCTTGTATAGAACAATCGCCCAGAACCGACGTTGCGTACCCAAGAGACTGGGACATGGTAGGGAAACTGAGGCTTCGATTTGGCCATATCCAAACTGATCAGCACGTGCACCGAAGCTGGATTGAAATTGTTGTATTGATAGATTTCATCCCGCCATGGAAACTCGGATGGAAACATTGATACAACCGGGTGCGTCGGCTCGTGATTGACGAAGTTGTAAGTTCCACCTGCCCCCCATGGGTGCCCCGCGAAACTACCATTGATCATTTCATAGTAAGGAGGCATCCCCTTGAGCGTGTCCGTCGCCGCATGCATCCCCACAAACGCTTTGCCTTTGCTAATCCAATTGACAAAAGCAGCGCCGTCCGGCATCGGTAGCTCACCCGTCGTGTTGCTAAAGACAACACCATCGTAACTTTCCAACTCTGTCGCAGTGAATTTTTGTTGGAAAGCATCCTTGATTTTGCTTTGCCAAATTCCCAAGTCTGCCTTTGCCTTTGTAGAACTTGACTCGAACGCAGATTGTTTCTCGGCCCACTGCGCATCGGTCATGTCAGGTGTTCGCTTTGGAGCTTGACCTGGGTTTGGGCGAGGACCGGGGTCAGGCAGAAAGTCAAACTCGAATTCTCCCTTGCTCTTGGCTGCAAGTTCTGGAAGAACTCTCTGTGCAGCAACGATGGCAGGACCATGTCGAAACCCCTCAGTGGTAGTGACCACCAACAGTTTCTTTGCCTTAACGCTCACCAAAACTTCTTTCTTGGGCACAACCCAGATGTTACGGTAATAAACGGGATTGTTGTGGTACTGGATAAAGATTGGACCAGGCTCAGCCGTCACCTTCGTAATTCTTGCGGAGGCTGTCGTTTTAGGAAGATCTTGATCACTATGCACCACGATACCGTTCAATCGCACCGTTATCTTTGCCGGTGATTTACGATCACCATTGCCATCAAACTTCGCACACACAAAATCCACGTCGTATGTTTGCCATGCAAGGGGTGGCAAGCACATGTTGAGTTTCGGTGCAGCGATGGAATAGATACCACCCGCTTCATCCATTTTCCCGTCGAGCCCAAAGGAATCTAGCACCTGTGTTTCGTATCTACCCTGATGGTAAACTCCGCTATTTCCACGAGATTGGCCACGCGCATAGGGTTTATAGGGAGTGCGAAACTCCAAATGAAGCGTGTAGTCGGTAAAGGACTGTTTTGTTGCGATATCATTGTTCGCTAAAAGGCCATTCTCGATCTTTCCATTCTCCCATGCGTCTGCAGAACTTCCATCAAACAGAACGATCGCTCCAGCCGGTGGTTTGGCTCCCAAAGTTGGGCTGGACCGCTCCACCTTGGGCAACTCGGCAATCGTTTTGCCATCCTTTGAAACAAGTGCTTTTCCGTGGCTCAACACGACCTTCATCGATCGGTTGTCTGTCGAAAGCTCGATCTCGCCATTCGATCGAACACCGGACAATCGCGTTCGTGATTTTTGTCTTGTCCATCCCAGCCCTGGCAATCCGCCTTCGAGCAAGTATGCATCGAACATACCACCGCCTAGTGCAACAACCTGCAATCCCCAAGCTGAATTGTTGTTTGCGAAACCATATTCACCTTGAACGAGAAAGTCCGCGTCTTCAGCCGCCGCCTTGGCTGGGTCAGTCCAAGTTAACGCTGCCAGTTCCTTCTTCTTTTCCGTACTAAGCTCTTGCCCCATAGCAACGAAATCGAGAGAGAACAAAAGAGCGAGACTAAGCAACAAGTGAGTTTTTTTCATGACTATTTCTCGAAGGTAGGGAAGGAGCTTAGGCGAACGGCGGACTTGATTCTACTGGCGCAACTTAGGATTCTAGGAGACCCAGCCCAATATAACGCACAAGTCTCGCTGAGGGACGCTTGAGGCAGTTTTCCAGTATCGAATCGCCTCATGCCTCTGCAGATTATGATCGAAAGAGGATGCTCTGGGTTAAAGGATTTGGCATTACAGTCCTCCTAAATTATCTACGGACGATAAAATCGATTGATGAAATCAGGGGCAAAGGGAAATCAGGCCTCTTTAGTGCTTCAGTACCGTAGCAAAACGAAACGCTGCGGATTACACTTCCACCCTTGATAGCCGTGCGAAAACTGCCGAGTGGCGTTTACCTCTCAGCACGGTCGTTTGCGTTGTACCTCTCCAATTTGAGACATTCACACATATGAGCAAATCCAATTCAATCGATGGGCCGGCAGCCCCCAACGCGCACCGGCTCCTCTGGGCCGGATTCATGGCGATCCTGGCTGCAGGCGTCGGATATTCCGTACGCGGCGGTATTTTGGGTCAATGGGCAGAGCAATTCGGATTTACGATGACGGAGCTAGGTACGATTACCGGCGGAGGCTTAACGGGCTTCGGTATCGTCATTATCCTGAGCTCGCTCATTGCGGATAAAGTTGGATATGGAAAGCTAATGATTGCGGCTTTCATCCTGCATTTGATTTCCGCAGTCATGACTTTAGCGACACCCGCCGCTTTTGCTGCTGGCGGTAAGGATGCAGCCTTTAGTTGTTTGTTTTGGGGCATGTTTATCTTCGCGATCGGAAATGGATTATGCGAAGCAGTTGTGAACCCAATGACAGCCGCATTGTTTCCCAAGAACAAAACACACTACCTCAACATCCTACATGCTGGTTGGCCTGCTGGATTGGTCTTTGGCGGACTTGCTTCCTTCTTTATGGCAGCGACAACAAATGATGCGGGGGAAGTGGTTGCGAAGGCAGTTGACTGGAAGATCCAGATGTCCTTGTTTCTCGTACCGGTCGTTATCTATGGTGCGATGTTGCTGGGGCAAAAGTTTCCAAAATCCGAAGCAGAATCTGCGGGCACATCGCTTGGTGAAATGCTTTCGACTTGTTTCGCTCCTTTGATGTTGGTGTTACTTATCATTCACGCAATGGTCGGATACGTTGAACTCGGAACAGACTCTTGGATCTCAAAGATCACCGGAGCAATCATGGGTAAGCCGGCGTATGGCTTAGCGTTGTTTGTGTACACTTCGCTGCTGATGTTTGCCCTTCGGTTCGTCGCAGGGCCGATCGTTCATCGTATTTCTCCTCTCGGTTTGCTATGCGCAAGTGGTGTGCTCGGCGCAACTGGCCTGACCCTGTTGAGTGGTTCGTCGACGGTAACCATGTGCATTATTGCAGCAACAATTTATGCATGCGGAAAGACGTTCCTTTGGCCAACGATGCTTGCTGTTGCTTCGGAGCAGTTTCCTAAAGGTGGTGCTGTTTCTATCGGGATGCTTGGTGGAGTCGGTATGCTGTCTGCTGGTCTACTCGGTGGTCCGGCCATTGGATTCAAGCAGGACTACAATGCTAGTGCCAATCTGCAAGAGGTTTCCAAAGAGACCTACGATCGATACAAAGCAGATAAGGCAAGCAGTTTCCTAGGTTTCTCCACCGTTGGTCTCGATGGCTCCAAAGTCGGTGTTCTTGAGGACAATGGAAAAGAGCTCGCGCGAGCTCTAGACCTCGTTGCAAAAGACGGAAAAGAAGACAAGAACTTGACAGCATTGAACTCTTGGTGGGATTCGGCGAAGTCCTTTGCGGAAAAGGACAAAGAGCCAACGAAGTCTGCCGGCATTTACGGTGGCAAAATGGCGTTGAAGTATACCGCTTACGTCCCAGCTATCATGGCAGTTCTTTACTTGTGCTTGATCCTGTACTTCCAGGCGCGCGGCGGCTACAAAGCGAAATCGCTGGACGGTGAAGCGGCAAGCCATTAAACTAAAAGAGCTTCTGAGAGCCGGTACGTTATGTGCCGGCTTTTTTTTTGGAAGAATGGAAACACTGTGCCGACACAGGATTGAGCCGAGCCATGATTGAACGTGAAGAGTATGTGGAACAAGCGTATCTGTACGGAGTGCTCCTCGAACGACTCGGGCAGGATATCACACTCCAAGAACTGCTAGCGCAATGCCGTTACGAAGTGTTGGCAACCACCAAACTTCCCATGGCTATCGACTTTCTGTCAGCTGAGTTGAAACACTTGGGCGTGATGGCTCCCGCCATGAAAAAGCTGGCGCACTATTTCACCCCGTTTCAAACCTTTATTGTTGAACAATCGGAAACAGATCGCGGCCGTTTTGATTTCCGTACCGCCCTCAGCATCCTCAAGCACGAAGCGGACTATCGTGGTCGATCCGACAATCGGCAAGGCTTCTTCTTCTATCAATTCGAAACTCTTTGTCGCAATCGACTCAATTATGACATTGGTCTAAAAGCCATGAGCCAAGATCCACTCTATTCTCCCGAGTGGAAAGAATGGATACTGATCGTTCGACGCCAACTCGGGTTCGTCGATATTGCTGATTTGATTTACGGCCGTAGCGAAGAGTTTGTCAAATATCGAAAGAGGCATCTCGGAGAAGATGCCGAAGCCGAGTATCCGATTTTGTTTGGCGAACGCGAAGGAAAGATCGCCTTTGCAAACCGCCAAAAGGATCCCCTCTTCTTGTTCTCTGCCATGCAACGCCATCTCGGCTACCCCGCCGTCCCCAGACGCGCTATCCAAGATCAAACGATCGAAATGATCCCTCAAATGCAACGCCGTTTGGAGAGACTCGAATTTCGAATCAAACTCTTCGAGGATGAACAGAGGCAAGGAATCGATATCACCAAATTCTACGCGAACCGAAAGCCAAGCCTGCCTGCCGATGAGCTAGACTAATGCTGCGTGCGAGCGTATCATGGTGCTCTAGTTTCCTCTCAGAAACATTCCTAAAAACTCTGTCCAAGCGAAGTAGAAACCGATGCGAAAAACGTTCAGAAACCTCCTATTGCTGACCGCAGTTGCTTGTGCGGCCCCAACGATTCAAGCTCAAGATGCACCAGCGTTAACGATCGGCTCGAAAGCTCCAGCGTTAAACATCGAACATTGGGTGAGCAACGGTCATGACAAATTCAAGCCGGTAACGAGCTTTGAAAAAGGGAATGTCTATGTTGTGGAGTTCTGGGCCACCTGGTGCGGTCCATGCATCGCCAGTATGCCACACCTTGCCGAAACTCAAGAAAAGTATGCCAGCAAAAAAGTCCAATTGGTTAGCGTTAGCGATGAGGAATTAGAGACCGTTGAAAAATTCTTGGCCAAACCGGTGAAGGGCAGCGAAGACAGAGAACAAACCTACGGCAAACTCACCAGTGCATATTGCTTGACAACCGACCCTGACAAGTCCGTTTATGAGACCTACATGGATGCAGCCGGCCAAAATGGTATTCCGACCGCGTTCATTGTTGGTAAGACCGGAATCGTAGAATGGATTGGCCATCCAATGGAAATGGATGAACCACTCGACAAAGTCGTCGAAGACAAATGGGATCGCGATGCATTCTTGGCCGAGTTCAAAAAGGCTCAAGACCGCGATTTACTGATGGGCAAGATCAGTCAATTGGCTCGCGCTGGCAAGATGGACGAAGCGATGGAACAAATCGCAAAGGCCAAGGAAGAGTATGCAAAAGATCCACAAATGGTTTCCATGTTGGATGGTTTTGCGCTCAACGTCAAGATGTCAGGCGCAATGCGCAAGATGCGGTCTGGAAAAGTGGAAGAAGCAATTGCGGAATTGGACGCAATCGCCGAGTCCGTGCCCCCACAGCAAAAAGTCCAGATCGTACTGAACAAGCTTCAGATGCTGGTAGCAACGACGATAGAGACTGGCAAGAACGCCGAACTTGCAGCAAGCAATTTGGTATCGTATGCAGAATCGAAAGCGGCATTCGCGGCCAATTTGAATATGTTCGCCTGGAATATCTTCGAAGCATCTCAGAAGAAGTCGGACCTGCCAAAGGAATTGTTGGCAGCAGCGACCAAGAGCGCAGAGCGTGCCGTCGAATTGGAACCCAAGAACGCAGCAATTCTTGATACGTTGGCTCACCTGCTTCACGCTCAAGGAGATACAGCCCGTGCGATCGAAGTTCAAACTCTTGCTGTTAAGAATGCAGAGCCTGAGCTAAAGACAGAACTGACAGAATTCTTGGAGCAGCTCAAGAAGAAGTAGTCTAGGCAATTCGCCAATAATTGCTCGAAGAGGCGGTCCCGGCTGCGAAGGCGGTAGCGATCGCTTTTAGCTACCAAGCAAGGCTGAGTTTAACACTCAGCCTTTTTTTATTGTGCTAGTCTCTTTTTCTTATCCCGTAACCGTAGCTACGCCTCGCCAGAGCGTAAGGCCTTGTCAAATCAATCCAGGATCTGGCGAACGTGGCTACCTAGCTACGCCTCGCCAGAGCGTAGGGTTCTATCGAATGCTTGCACGATCTGGCGATCGTGGCTACGGCCAGGGGCGATTCTCGGCCGAGATCGATTTTGGGTCTCGGCCAATTTTTTGAAGATTGTTGGCTAGACTGGTGTAATGATGGACCATCTGCCGTGTGTTCTCTAGTGGCCGTTGAATTTGAAACACAACTCTCGATCGATTCACCGTGAACCTAGCCATCAACGAAACTCGAAACAGCCTACTCCTGCGGTTGCCCTAGGGGCGTTTTCGCGATTGGTTCTACAACGCTGCGAAGCATTTTCGCCTGCGTTTCGCAACCAACCAAAACGCGTCACGTGACTCAGCCCCCTGTGGCCTTGCTTGTGCCACCGGTGAATCAGGTTCTGTTGCTATACGAACCTCGCGCGACCAGTCGGACAAGCCGACGTGGGGGCGATTTTCACTGTCTCGGGTGCGGGGCTAGCGGCTAACCGAACGCTCCAGTTGGGGCAAGCCAACTGGGGGCGGGTTGCAAGCCAGACCAACCTCCGACAACACCTTCAATCGCGAACGGAAGGCGTCCGCTAGAATATTGTTCGAGTTCATTGCTCAAAACGCTTGAGAGCGTTTCCCAATCCAGCGAACCATCAACTCATGAGTTCCTGTACCAACCGTCCATGCACATCCGTTAATCGATAACGACGACCTTGAAATTTATAAGTCAATCGCTCGTGATCGATACCGAGTAAATGCATCACGGTCGCTTGGATATCGTGGATGTGTACTGGATCTTTGACGATGTTGTACCCGAACTCGTCCGTTTCGCCGTGAACCGAACCTGCTTTCGTTCCGCCACCTGCGAACCATGTCGTGAAGCAACGTGGATGGTGGTCTCTTCCAAAGTTCTTCTGAATCTTGCCTTGGCAGTAGTTGGTTCTGCCGAACTCGCCTCCCCAAATCACGAGCGTATCATCGAGTAACCCAAGCCTCTTCAGATCCCTGACCAATGCTGCACTCGGTTGATCCGTTTCTTTGCATAGTTTCGGTAAAGCACCTGGCAATCCGCCATGATGATCCCAATCTTGGTGATACAACTGAATGAATCGCACGCCTCGCTCTGCTAGCCGTCGGGCCATCAAGCAGTTAGCAGCAAACGATCCAGGCTTGCTCACATCGGGACCGTAACTCTCGAGGACTTCTTTCGGTTCAGACGAAAGATCTGCAACTTCCGGAACACTGGACTGCATCGAATAAGCCATCTCATAATGTTCGATACGGTTCTTGATCTCACTATCCGGAGTCAGCGTATGTTGATGCTCCTGAAGCTCTTTCCATCGATCCAATAACGCACGACGGCTATCAGTACTCACGCCTGCTGGATTACCAAGATACAAGACGGGATCTTTGGCGGCGCGAAACAATACTCCTTGGTGTTTCGTTGGCAAGAACCCACTTCCCCAAAGATGTGCACCGAGCGGTTGCCCCGATTTATCTTTAGTGACCAAGACAACGAACGATGGCAAATTCGCATTCTCTTGGCCCAGCCCGTAACTTAACCAAGCTCCAATGCTCGGGCGTCCTGCAATCTGTGTCCCTGTTTGAAAGAAGGTGACACCTGGGCCGTGATTGATTGCTTCCGTAAACGTGGAGCGAAGCACGCATAGTTCATCTGCGATGCTCGCGGTATGTGGCAACAGATCGCTAAACCAAGCTCCCGAAGGTCCGTATTGTTTGAACTCGAACGGAGAGCCGACCAATGGAATTGACGATTGATTTCCAGACATACCCGTAAGGCGTTGCCCACCTCGCACGGAATCTGGTAGTTGTTCCCCTTCACGTTCCTTGAGCAAAGGCTTGTGATCGTAGAGATCGATGTGCGATGGGCCACCGGACATAAACAGATAGATCACTCGCTTTGCCTTGGGGGCATGATGAAATGATTTCAGATCACCACCGCCGCCCGGGATATCGAGACCATCGGCGAAACCATCGCGGGCCATCATGTCGGCGAGTGCGATACAGCCGAGTCCGAGACTGCTTTGCTGAAGAAAGGCTCGTCTCGCTTGGAACTTCTGAAGTGTCGAAAATGTGCTGTTATCCATAATGAGAAACTTTCTATTCGGTTAGCGCTTCACAACACAGGCGTCGTGATTCATCAACGCTTGGCACAACGCAGTCGTCCCAGCGAGGGTCGCGATCGGAATCGATTCCGCAAAGGAACGACTGCCGACTTTGAGAAACTCTTTCGTCGCCTCGGGATCTTTCTGAAAGAACTGGATTTGCTCGTCTAATAGATTTTTGGCAATCTTCAGTTCGGTCTCATCAGGGCTTCGACTCAAACAGCGTTGAAATGCGGATCGAATCATCCCATCCGTATCGTCAGCGTGTTTTGCAACGAGCAGTTCAGCAAAGGCTCGAGCCGCTTCGACGTATTGAACACCGTTTAGCAGTACGAGTGCCTGAAGTGGCGAATCGGTTCGCTCCCGTTTAGCAGCACAAACAGCGCGGCGGGGCGCATCAAACGTAATCATCGCCGGCGGAGGTCCGGTTCGACGCCAATTGGTGTACAGACTTCTTCGATTGACACCCTCTCCGTCGCTCCATTTCGTCGGCTTGAACGACTCGCTCATTTCGTAAGGGTTGACGGGTGCGCCTCCCATCTTCAACTGAAGAAGACCAGCGATCGAAAGAGCATTGTCGCGAATCATCTCGGCAGGCAATCGAAACCGTGGGCCGCGAGCCAACAACTCGTTCTCAGGATCATCCGCCATGTTTGCTGCGTCGGACACGCTGCGTTGTTGGTAGGTATCGCTCATCAAGATCGCCTTCACCAACCCCTTCATGTCCCAACCGCTCTCGACAAAACGAACGGCCAATGCATCGAGCACTTGCGGATAAACAGGCCGCGAGCCTTGCGAACCAAAGTCTTCGGACGTCTTGACCAAACCACGGCCAAAGATGCTCTGCCAAACGCGGTTGACGGTAACGCGAGCCGTTAAAGGATGTTCAGGGGCGACCGTCCATCGTGCCAATCCTAATCTGTTTTTGGGCTGACCTGCTGGAAAGGGAGAGAGGGCTGCTGGCGTTCCCGCGTACACTTCGTCACCTCGAAGATTGTATTCGCCGCGCGTTAACACATAGGCAGGTTTGGGAGTATTCAACTCTCGCATGACCATGATCTCGGTCACGGCATCTTGAAGATCGTAAAGCTTCTTGCGTTCCTCGGTGAGTTGTTTCGTGAGTTGCTTCAGTTTGTCAGACTCGGCGATAAAGTAATGCTCCTTTAATTCTTGTTCGATCGCGTTCGGTGCAAGTGGTCTTTCCGATGCGAACAAAGAACCAACTTCGAAGGACGATACCGTGTGTTGGAAAACACGGAACTCATCGATCTTGCCGTTACGAAATCCACGATCTCGAAAACGCTCGGCCAAGTCGATCGAATCGCCGCCGCCCCCTGAAATCTCTTTCGATAGACAATCGCGAACGATTTCTACAGGAGCGAGTTTGCCATCGACAAAGATCTGCAAACCCGAGGCACGACTGCTGCCATCATAAGTAACCACAACATGAGTCCACTTTTGCACTTGGACAGGCTCAACCGTCTTGATCGAGATCGCGTTTCCTGGCCAGAAGTGGATCAGACTCCATTTGAGTTTTCCATCTTCGATCAACAGTTCATAACCGCGACTGGCGGCATCCGTCCAAGCCCGCGAACGATGAAAGACAACGGCTCGTTCCTTGATGTCAGGCGTCTCCAGCCACAAAGAGACGCTGAACGGTTCGTGCCGTCCGAAGTTCCCTTGCTTGGTCTTGACTGGTTCATCGCCGTTGAATTGGACAGCTTGTCCGAACTTGCCGGGAACCAGACTATTGTCCCCTTCTAGTTTCGCAGGAGCGTCTGCTTTGGCACTATTAGCCAAGTTGCGATCTTCTGCAGCGTCGAAACACAAGGCCATGATGGGCTCGCGAATCAAGGGAAACTGTTGGGCACGTTGAATAACCCATGTCATGGCCTCGGAATCGAGTTCCTTTCGAGCAGCAACAATATCCTTCTCGATGTGATCGACGATTTCACGTTGCTTTGCGATCTTGTCGTCCGTTGCATCGTCGGAAAGCCCGAATGCGGGCGTTGGTGGTGAGTTCGTAAAATAAGAATAGAGTCCCGCTTCGTCGATGTTTTGGAAGATCGAGAATAGTTGATAGTATTCTTTATGCGTGATCGGATCGAATTTGTGATCATGACAACGAGCGCATTCAAAGGTCAAACCGAGAAATGCAGTCGCATAAGTTTGGACGCGATCGGCAACATACTCGACGCGATACTCTTCTTCGACACTTCCACCTTCGCTCTCTTGTTGATGGAGACGATTGAAGGCCGTCGCAAGTATTTGATCTTTCGTCGGCTTGGGGAGCAAATCACCCGCGAGTTGTTCGACAATGAATTGATCAGTCGGTTTGTTCTCATTGAAGCTCTTGACGACCCAATCACGCCACGGCCACATCATGCGCTCGCGATCCACTTGAAATCCGTAGCTGTCGGAGTAGCGGGCGATGTCAAGCCAATCGACGGCCATACGTTCACCGTAAGTCGGCATAGCCAGCAGCCGATCGATATACTTCTCCCAGGCATCAGGCGATGCATCAACGATGTACGATCGCAGGAGTTCATCGTCCGGTGGTAGCCCCGTGACATCAAACGAGGCACGTCGTGCAAGCGTGTGTTTATCTGCTCGCGGTTGCATAGCGATGTTGCGTTTCGCAAGCGACTCACGAACGAACACATCGATGGGATCACTCTTTGCTTTGGAACGTAAGCCGGCAAAGTTCAAAGGCTCAAAAGCCCAGTGCTTCTCGTACTTTGCACCGTCCGCGATCCAGGTTCGAACGGTCTCGATTTCTGACTTTGTGGGCCGAGCCAATTTCGAGCTGGGCGGGGGCATCTGCAGGTCCGGATCGTCGGAAAGCATTCGCTTCACGATCTCGCTCTCGTCGGGTTTGCCTGGAGCGATCGCGCCGAATCCAACCGCATCGTCGTAGATATCGAGTCGCAGGTCTGCTTCTCGTTTGGAAGCGTCAGGGCCGTGGCAAAAGAAACACTTGTCGGAAAGTATCGGTCGCACCTGTTCGTTGAACTGAATTTGCGCATTCGCGGTTTGGGAGACAAACCACAGACCAGCAGTCAGTGCGACGAGAAAGGAAAGCGTGGAATCCAGGTTCGATCTTTTCATGCAAACATCGATTTTGAGGCAGGTGACGAGTGTGGTGGGATAACCCTCCATTCTAACCGAAGGTCGAGAGGATTGCCTCTCGTCCTCAAAAAACGGCGTCTGTTTATCGTCTCCCTTGACGCAGGATAAACAGTCCGACAATTGCAATCGCTCCGCCGATAATCTGGAATGGGAGAA
This sequence comes from uncultured Pirellula sp., assembly GCA_903858115.1. Lineage (GTDB taxonomy): Bacteria > Planctomycetota > Planctomycetia > Pirellulales > Pirellulaceae > JBKCUI01. The sequence goes on from CAIOHR010000280.1 coordinate 44,000, forward strand.
CGGGTTCGGCAAGTACCAGCCAACTAATGACCACTGCTACCATCGTGACGACGTTCTGATAAGCCGCAGCGTGGGAACCACCCAGTTTTCGCACTCCATAATGCCATGTAGCGTACGCAACCCCGGTCGATAAAATGCCCGAAAAAAGCAAACTACCCAGTACATCAAACCGACGCAAAATGTGCCATTGTTCTGCGATCGTGTTATAGTTCAAAACCAGATGAATCGGCGTCGTCAAAAAAGCACTGACAAAAGCCAATTTGAGTGGGCTTAAAAATTTGAGGACAGGTGTGCTGACGACCGTTGCGGCAGCCCAAACCATGGCACCGAGGAGAATCAGCAAGTTCCCCAGCAGATAGGCTCCGGACAGGTCAATGCGACCTTTGGCTTGAATAATCAATGCGGTTCCGACAAAGGTCACGATAAGCCCTATCCATGTCAACCGAACAAGTCGCTCCGACAGAAAGATCATGGAAAGCAAGGCCGTCCACATTGGCATGCTGGCAAGTAGGAGCGCCGTGTTGCCTGCCGTCGTGCGATGAATGCCATGCATGAAAGCGAGTGGATAAATCAAACCACTCAAGAGGGAGAATGCGACCACTTGCATCAGGACAGTGAATGTGAATCGATTGGTTGACAGCTTCTGGTCTGGAAGTCGAGCTGTTTCATCGCCTCGATTCACGAGAAACTCTAGCCACAAGACGAGTCCCAGCGTTAGCGTGGAGAGCACCATGCGCAATGCGTTAAATGCCAAACCATCCATGTTGCTTGTAGTGAACTTGACAACCGGGATATTGATTCCCCACAACAATGCAGTGACGAGCAAGCATAGATCTGCATGGTGCCTTACAAACCACTGCAAATCATTCTTTGGTTCCGAAGCTGACGAGCGAACGTCCATAGATTTAAAGGAGCCCGCGTTCGTCTAGACGTACCAGCAATTTCACGATTTCGACTGGTCTCATAAATCCGAATAGATCCATGATTTTTTGTCTACGATTCTCCACGGTTCGTGTGGTCATGCCAACTTTGGCAGCGATATCCTTTATTTGTTCTCCATTTCCATGGCCGAAGCAAATCGCTCGGTCGATGTCGTCGAGTTGTTGAAACATCACCAGCAGTTCTGACAAGCTTCGGCGGCGTTCTGTGTCGGAGGGTGCAACGATTTTGATCGGACGACTAATGATTAGAATCATAAAGTTCGGATCGCACAATTCATCCAATCGCCTCTTGAAGGTTGTGAAGAGGCATGTTTGGCCTTCAGCGATTGTCGCAACGTGTTCGAACTCCACTTGTGTGACACCATCGAGAATCATCTCATCGGAAAGCTGCGCGATCTTGCGGAGTCGCATGTCGACAATGGAGTCCGTATGTTTGCCAATCAATGTGCGTGGTTCTGCATAGTGCGCCCGTAACAACGAGCTGTCTACCACAATAACGCGCTCGCTGTTCTTTACTCCAATGGAAGACTCGAATTGCGAAAAGTCTAACGCTTTGGTTCGGCTTCCCGTTCCCCACTCCAGAATGTACTCCAGAACTTTCGACTTCTCCTCGTCAAAGGGAAGGGAGAACGAGAACTCACCGTCTGATTCCGAGTGAGTCGTCACAATGTACGCACCTAGCTAGCTCCTATAGGCGTTTAGTAGCAGACCAAAACGAAAAAGGGCTTGCAACAAGAATGAAGCGGAGAATCTTGAATGCAGACCAAAGGAAATGAGCTGCATTGGGATTCCCCGCTTCTTTTTCCTTCATCGCCAAACTCTTCCTTACTGCAAAGTCTAAGTAGCGATTCATGCTGGGGGCAGCAGATTGTGTTATCCGGAGAAAATAAATCGTATTTACGAAGTCAGCTTCGGATAAACGAACAATACCCATTTGATCGGACGAATGCAAATAAGTGCAAAAAGAAAATAGCCGTTTTGCAAAACGCGATCATTTTGTGTTCCGGTCGCAACGGTTAGAAAAGAGTGTTGCTTTGCGGAAGCGTGTGACGCACTTCACAATAGCTTACGGCTCACTTTCGCTTACAATCTAGACCAGTCAGGCAATCTAGGGCAGCGGGGCATCCTATTGCGAGATTATCGATGAAGAGATTTTCTTTATCGCTAAACTATGTGCTTCGCAGCTAGACTCCTAGTGCTTCATGTAACTTTTCCAAAGGCCTTTCGTGTCCAGAATTTACCTTGACAATCATGCAACCACGCGGGTTGATCCGGTTGTGGTCGAAGCGATGCTGCCATGGATGGACCGACTTTACGCCAACCCCGGAAGCACGACCCATGAAGCAGGACGAGAAGCGAAACTACTAACAGAAAACGCAATTTCTTCGATCGCTTCCCATTTTGGTGTCTCGAACGACGAAATCATCATCACCAGTGGTGCGACGGAGAGTAACAATTTAGCAGTCTTCGGTCTCTGTCAGCATCCCAGACAAAAGAAACGAAAAATTGTATCGTTGGCAACCGAGCATCAAGCTTTATTGGGTCCTCTGGAGCGATTAGCCAAGAGTGGATTCGAGGTCGTTTACTTGCCAGTCCAGAAACACCCTTCCTCACAGGCTGGCATTGTCGATTTGCAGCGAGTTGCGGATGCAGTCGATGCAGATACGGCGTTGGTCAGTGTGATGCTGGCAAACAATGAAATTGGAGCGATTCAACCGATCCGCGAGATCGCGAGTATCTGTTCTCGATTCGAAGTCCCCTTGCACACGGATGCCTCCCAGGCCGTGGGCAGGATGCCGATCGACGTAGAGAAACTCGGAGTCCATCTCCTGAGTTTTTCAGGCCATAAAGTGTATGGACCGAAAGGAATCGGTGGCCTGATTGTCCATCCCACTTCAGTTCCCATTCGTATTTCACCCCAAATTGTAGGAGGCGGTCAGCAGATGAACCTTCGCTCGGGGACCCTCAATAGCATGGGAATAATCGGCTTAGCCAAAGCCCTGGAATTGGCAGCATCGTTTTGCGAGCGAGATGCGAAACTCGTTTTTGAATTAAGGAATTTGATGTGGTCTCGACTCTCGACTTCCGTCGATGGATTGTTGTTCAACGGCCCCTCGTGGGACGAAGAACGGTCAACCCCAACTCTCGACCAAGTTAACTCAGAACGAAGACTCGCGGGTAACCTTAGCCTATGCTTTCCAAAGGTTGAGGGCCAATCGTTAATGCTGGAAACTCCGAGCCTGGCGTTAAGTAGTGGGAGCGCCTGCACTTCGACGGACGCGGCTCCTAGTCATGTTTTGCGGGCGATTGGCAGATCGGAAGACCAAGCGAGGGCAACTCTCCGAGTGGGGTTTGGTAGATTCAACACGCGAGAGGAAGTTAACTTCGCGGTGGATTTATTGATTCGTGCTTATGAGAAACTATCCGCCTTTGTCGCTTGACCCTCCCGCAAAGTGGATCGACAATAGAGCTCTTGATTTTTGCACTCCAACCGAAGCCATCGAATGAGCTTAGCTCCTCCCAATCCGAATCCTGTGGCCCCTGAACACGCATCGAAACAAGTCCCAGACCGAGCGGGTCGGTTTGGGGATTTTGGCGGTCGTTACGTACCAGAAACGCTTACGCGTGCTTTGGATGAACTAGTCGTCGAGTACGATCGTGCAAAGAAAGATCCCGACTTTCATGCGGAGTTGAACGAGCTGTTGCACCGATTTGTTGGACGGCCATCTCCCCTTTATCATGCAAAAAGACTGAGCAATCAATTGGGAGGTGCTCAGATTTGGCTCAAGCGGGAAGACCTGAACCATACCGGTGCACACAAGATAAATAACACACTAGGGCAGACGTTGTTGACCCTCCGAATGAAAAAAACTCGAGTGATCGCCGAAACAGGAGCGGGGCAGCATGGGGTTGCTTCAGCGACAGCCTGTGCACACTTCGGATTGCCATGTGTTGTCTATATGGGTGCCGAGGACGTGCGACGGCAGAAGCCAAACGTCTTCAGCATGCGATTGATGGGTGCAGAGGTGCGACCAGTAGAGAGCGGTTCACGAACGTTGCGAGATGCCGTCAACGAAGCGATGCGTGATTGGATGTCTTCGGTCGAACATACGCACTATATCATCGGCTCCGTCATTGGCCCTCATCCGTTTCCGATGATGGTTCGAGACTTTCAAAGCGTGATCGGCAAGGAGTGTCGCGAGCAATGTTTGACTTCGATTGGCCGGCTGCCTGATACCATCGTTGCATGTGTCGGAGGCGGCAGTAACGCGGCAGGTATGTTCTATCCATTTGTGGAAGATACGGACGTCAAATTGATCGGTGTGGAAGCTGGAGGACGCGGAACCAGCCCAGGTGAGCACGCTTCGCCTCTCACCTATGGCAGTCCAGGAGTTCTACATGGTTCGTACAGCTACGTAATGCAAGATGACGATGGCCAAACGAGCGACGTTCATTCGATGTCGGCGGGTCTCGACTATCCAGGTGTTGGCCCAGAGCATAGCTATTGGAAAGACATGCATCGCGTCGAATACACCTCATGCCGAGACGATGAAGCATTGGGCGCGTTCGACTTTTTAGCACGCAATGAAGGAATCCTCACCGCCTTGGAGACCTGTCACGCAGTAGCCAAAGCGACCGAGATTGCGAAAACAATGTCTCCCGACCAGCACTTGGTGATTTGTCTGTCAGGTCGCGGCGACAAAGATGCGGCTGAGTTAGCTCGACTTCGCGGTCAAGAGTGGTAAGCTGTCGGTTCTCTTCGAACGATCGCACGATTTCTTTCGCTCCTATAGGTTCTTTCGTTATTACTGGATTGAGTTGCATACTCCATGACCGCTATTGACCAACTGTTTGCACGTCTTAAGTCCGAAGGGCGAAAAGCCTTCATGCCGTTCATTACCGCCGGCGATCCGAGTGTCGCGTTTACCTGCAAAGTTCTACAATTGCTCGATCGATTAGGTTGTTCGATGGCCGAGGTCGGCATTCCTTATAGCGACCCTATTGCAGATGGTCCGGTGATTCAGGCGTCCTACACGCGCGCACTAAACCATAAAGTCAAACTTGCTGAGATCTTCCAAGCCACCACATCGGTCAAGGAAACACTGTCGATGCCATTGGTGTCGATGGTCAGCTACGCAATTATTCATCGCGTTGGACCGGAAAAGTACATTGATGATGCGATCCAAGCTGGTTTCTCTGGTGCAATCGTCCCAGATCTGCTTGTAGAGGAAAGTACAGCGCTGTCTAAACGATGCATAGAACGAGATTTCAACCTCATTCAATTGGTCACACCAACCACGCCGCAGGAACGTGCGTTGCGAATCGCAGAACAGTCGTCTGGATTCCTTTATTTTGTAAGTGTTACGGGGATTACGGGCGAGCGATCCGAGTTGCCTCCGGATTTGGTGGATCGAGTCAGTTGGCTTCGAGAGCGTTCCGCATTGCCGATTTGTATTGGCTTTGGGATTTCGAGCCCGGAACACATCAAGCTACTAGCACCGGTGAGTGATGGCGTTATAGTAGGATCCGCCATTGTGCGAATGATGGAAAACGCGGGGACGAACGAAGCCAGCGCTCTGGCCAATATGGAACAATTGGTCAAATCACTCATGTCGGCGTTGTAGTTCTTATTCTTTTTTGTTCAAACACCGAATCGCTACTATGAAAACCTACCTTCGAATAACTGCCGTCGCGACTCTGCTGTGTGCGCCGTTTCTAGGCTGCCAACCGGCGGCGAATGGAACGGCGTCGACTGCGACAACGAAATCCCCTGCACAGTCAGATAACAAAGACACAACGGCAGAAAACAAAGAGACACCTGACTCGCAAGTAGAAAAGAAAGAGGAGAATGGCAACATGGCCAAAGAAGAGACAAAGAAGACTCCGGGCAAGGAACCTGATGTCATCAAGGTTCAGCACTGTTTGATCGGTTTCCAAGGCTCCGTTCCAGGAAAACCCATCTCACGAACCAAGGAAGAAGCCAAGGAACTAGCAGAACGATTGCTGAAGCTTTTGAAGGATGGAGACAAGTTCGAAGAGATTATCAACCAATTCACCGATGATTCGCCTCCTGGCATCTACAAAATGACGAACAACGGTGTCCGCCAGATTCCAGGAGCTTATCCTCGAGGAGGAATGGTTCCTGCGTTTGGAGACACAGGCTTTCCGCTGCAAGTGGGCGAGTATGGATTGGCAGAGCATGATAGCATGAAAAGCCCTTATGGGTGGCACATTGTGAAACGCATCGAGTAGTCATGCAATTCTTCAACAGATCCTTTGCTGGACTATTCGCTTTTTGCGCAATTTTGTTGTTATGTCATTCCGATTTATTCTCCCAAGAGAGAGGCCTGCAGAAGCGCCATGGTGATGAAATCATGGTATGCGGGCAACTCTATAGAATTGGAACGCCGGTCAAGCTGTGGCTGGATCCAGGCGGATTCGATGCCTATCGCACCGATCGTCGTTTTTCGTCTCTGGAAGAACGCAAATGGAGTCGCATCGTCGAGGACATGAAGTCGGGCAAGGTCGATTTCGTCACCAAGCCTCAAGAAGTGAATCCGGATCGATACGGCCTGCGATACGAAAAGGATGCAACGCAACACTTCTCCACTGCGGAACTAGATCAAATCCGCGGTGGAGGTTGGAGCATCGATCTACTACGGAATAAGGTTGATCAATTCGTTCTTCATTTCGATGTGTGTGGAACGAGCGCGCAGTGCTTTTACATACTGCATGACCGACGTGGACTGAGCGTTCACTTTATGCTCGATGTGGACGGCACCATCTATCAGACGCTTGACCTGAAAGAACGAGCTTGGCATGCTACCAAAAGCAATGATCGAAGCATCGGTATCGAGATCGCTAACATCGGTGCATATTCACTGAACGATCGAAGCAAACCGTTCGAAAAGTGGTATCGGAAAGACGAACAAGGCAAAACGTTCTTGATTTTCCCGGAGACAGTGCGTGGCAGGAATACATTGGTCCAGCAAACGCTGCGCCCTCGAAAGAACGAGCCTGTTGTGGGTTCGATACGAGACAAACAATATGAACAATACGACTTCACTCAGCAGCAATACGACGCCCTCGCGAAGTTGACTGCAGCCCTATGCGACATCTTCCCCGAGATGAAGTCAGATGCACCGAGATCACCTGACAAGCGAATCATCGAGCATACATTGACCGATGAACAATGGGCTTCTTTCGGTGGTATTCTTGGGCATTTTCACGTACAAACCAACAAAACCGATCCCGGCCCCGCGTTCGACTGGGAATACTATTTGGAAGAAGTACGAAAGCAACAACAGTTGATTTCGCCACGGCGTTAAGACGAAATCTTCGAGTTTTGCATCTCGACTTTCGTTCGAGACGGCCTACTTACCCCAATCGATTCCTATGTTGGCTGCGGGGATTTTTGCGCGAACCAACAATTAGGGAACGGACTCTGTCGTTGCTATGAGAGCCATTGCCTTGACTTACTGAGCTCTCGGTATATCAAAACAACAATCATGTCACCGAACAGCGCTATACACTCTTCAGGAATCTCACCCACGGGTGAGGCCACCGGCATTATTGAGCTGGGTGACTCCTGTTCCCCGATTCAAGTCATAGGTACTGATGCCATTCGTGAAACCTTTGGAGCTAGCTGCATCAATCAGGCCATCGCTGCCGCCATGGCGCCAGGCGTCTCACAGTTCGTTCTGAATCCGGATGGTCACTACGGACATGGCGTCCCAGTGGGTAGCGTACTCGTATCGCCAGACCACATTTATCCCGGCCCCGTCGGTGTCGATATCAAATGCTCAATGAGTCTGCTGCAAACTAACATCCCAGAAGATCAAATTTCCGAAACAAAGATTCGACGCCAAATCATTCGCGAGATCGAATCAAAGTTGGCTTCAGGAAAGCATGCGCCTAAAGGTCGCGCCGTGAACGAAGACTCAGGTTTTGAAGCTGCAATAAAAGGTGCGGATCGGAAGTTATTGGACAAGCTTGGGATTCCGCCTCGCTGGCAAGATTACTGCGAACAATGGCAGCATCTCGGCGTATGCCGAACCTCCGATGGACTCGGGGAGAGGCTACAAAAGCTTCTTCATCAGAACACGATACGCGACTTCACAGCCAAGTGTAAGCAATTAGGTTCCTACGGAGGTGGTAACCATTTCGGTGAGTGCAATGTGGTTCGGGTCGTCGACAGCGAATCCTCGAGAAAGACTGCTAGTCATTTTGGCCTGAAGGATGGCTGCGTAGCATTCTTGTCACACTGCGGTTCTCGAGGACTTGGGCATACGCTGGCCACGAATCAATTTCGTTGGCTGCAAACAGCGTTCAAGAAACGAGGCCGTAGTTTCCCCAGCGGTGACCGAGAGCTTGTGTTTGCCGAGTACGGAACGCCGGACGCAAACAACTATCTAAATGACATGTCGATGGGTGCAAACTTTGCTACTGTCAATCATTTGCTGATCAATGCCATTGTGTTGGCTGCCTTTCAGAAAGTGCTGCCTGGCACCAACGGAGAGTTGCTTTACTTTATCAGCCACAACATTGTTACACGTGAAGTACACGACGGTGCAAGCCAGTGGGTGCACCGAAAAGGAGCGACACGCGCGTTCCCAGCAGGTCACCCAGGTCTAGTTGGGACCAAGTTCGAGACCACCGGTCACCCTATTCTATTGCCCGGTAATCCACGTGACGGATCCTCCGTCATGGTTGCCCTACCTGGAGCTAGTCTAACCGCCTACAGTATCAATCATGGTGCCGGTCGGTCGATGACTCGCACTGCAGCGAAGGCAAACTTGAAGCCGGATCTCGTTTATCAAGGACTCGCGGAAGCGGATGTTATCTCCAATTGTCGCTATTATCCCATCGATGAAGCTCCGGATGCTTACAAAGATTTCAGAGAAGTTCTTCGAAGTGTTGAGCTAGCTGGGCTTGCAACCGAGGTTGCTCGCCTTCAAGCGAAGTTTGTCATCAAGGATGCAAAAGGTGGAAGTGCGAGCTGACGGCTCATCATAACTCAGCACATCGGCGGATTTCAGCTTATCGACGGCCCGGAGCATCCAGGCATCTAACCCTCCCGCGCCGATAAAAGATGTTTCTTGTTGCCTATCGCTTAGCGTCGAAGTGGAGCACTTTTCTCGGCAATTTGTTCTTGAGGGATATAACCGAAATAGCAAAGCAGATTACGAATCTCGGTTGGTGTCAGCGTATCCAGCAACCCAGAAGGCATCGCTGAGATTTTGCTGGGCATGATCTCCTCGATCTCGTCTTGTGGCACTTGGATTTCTTTTTCTTGATTCGTTCGAACGATCACGCCCGACGGTGTTTTAACGAGGATCCCCGTGTAGACTTGGCCACGTGTCGTAAGAACTTTTTTCGACGCGTATTGATCGCTAATGACATGTGACGGGTATAGCGTCGACTCCAGGAACTCGGTTCGAGTGAATCGTTTGGCAACACTCGAAAGATCGGGTCCGAATCCACTTCCTTGGGTATTCATTTTATGGCAAGCACTGCATTGTGCCTTGGCAAAGATCAATGCACCATTGTCCCTATCGCCATATTTTCCTTGATCACCTGCAAGGAACTGCTCAAGAAATTCCAACGACCAACGAGGGCTTTCGAGCTCTGATGGCAAAACGGCCGTCGGGCTATCTGGAAAACGAACTTCGAACCATCGTTGCCACGCTAACATCGGAGACTCTGGATTGTCCGACGAAGTTGCAAACTCTTCCCCAGTCCAATATTTGAGCAATGCTACAGCCGGCTCCGGATTTTGCCCTGCTTCGACAAGCCTGCATCCCTGGAGGATGGTTTGCCTTATGGCATCTGGATCGTCGGTCGCGATATCGATGCTTCGCAACGCAGAACAGATATCAGGTACCGCAAATAAGTCGAGGATCCCCATCGATCGCACGAGATAGTCCCAGTTTCTCTCGTCAGGACGTTGTGCTAGAGCGAGGGCAATGGAGGCTCTTCGGTCCGGACTTTTTCGCCATCTTTGCCTGAGATAGTCCTGGGCTGATTCATCTTTCTGCTGCGAGAGGATCGCGGTGATGCCGGTTTTCAGTCGCTTAAACACGTCTTCTTCCATCCCGCCCTTGTCGATTTGCGAGTCAAGCTTGATGAGTCGCTCGATCGCACTATCGTCCAGTTGTTCTGGTAGTTTTAGCAATGCAGCCAGTGCAGCATTGGGGTACTGTTCGCCGAGAGAAAGAATCTTAACGGACTCTTCTTCTGTTAAGAAATCCGCAACTGCATTAGAAGTTTTCATCACATAGAGATGATAAGAACCGCCACCTCGCTCCTTCTGAGCAGACTCCAAGAACTGGAGCAATGCCATACGCTCCTTCGAAGTCCAGTTGTGGTTCATCATAGGCAGATGCATTGCAATCAAAACGCGTTCCGGCATAGAAGTGTCGGTTTGCAAGTATTTGACGGCTTCGGAAACCAGATCAATTTGAAGATAGGTTGCAATTCGAATCAACTCGGCGTTGATGATGGAGTTTCCTGCAGGAAACTCACTCTCGACAAGCGATCGGAGTTTGCTAAGCGTGACGTCATCGACATTCACCGCTCCAAGTGTTACTTGTACCGTTCGTAGGAGATCAACAAAGTCTGCGTCGCTGACAAATCCTTCTACGACTTTGGAGAGCGCATTGACCACCATGGTTGCATTTGCACTATCGCGAGAATTCGTTGCGAGAACCAGCGATGCGTTGATGACTAGTCGTCCAGACACACTGGAGAGGAATTGATCCTTCCAGCGTTCTTCCGGAATGGTGGCCAGAATTCGCCGGGCAAGGAATCGCTCTTCGCGAGATTCGCTTTGCAGCAGAGCAATGATTGCTGTTGGGTCGCAAATCACTCCCATTCGCAACATCGACTCACAGGCTGCAATACGAACGGGCGCTGAAGTATCTGATAGCATCTTGACCAAACGTTCGGCGGTATCCGTGTCGGATTGGAGCCCCATGAGGCGCGCGCACTTTGCTCGTACCGCTTCGTTCGTCGTATTGCTGAGTTCTATCAGCATCTCTGCCGGTGGAACTGGGCCGAGCAGTTGCATCAAATCGAGGGCTTGCATCCGGTACCGTGCAGGATTCTCGCTGCTATAAGCAACCCCTGCTACGAGGTCTCCCCATTCGGAGCCTATTTCTTTCTTTTCTAGAGCCGCAGCTTGGCGGCCCAAAGCCGAGTAGATCTGAGGCAAGCGAATGGCTTTGGTGATTCCATCACCGAGGTCGCGAACTTTCTCAGGAATCTCACCTGTCCATTTGACACAGTAGATTCCACCATCGGTTCCGCGACCACCAGTGCTGAAATAGAGCCATCCATCCCCCCCGACATCGATGTCTGTTACATTCATTGGAGTTCCCACGACAAAGTCTTCCATTTTCGGCTTGGATCTGTCTGAGGTTTCGACATTGCAGGACAGAATTCGCCCCTCGGACCAGTCGGCCAAGAACAATGTGCGATGGTATTTCGTTGGATACATATGATGGTTGTAGACGACCATACCTGTAGGTGAACAACGCCCCGCACTCGCGATGGGTGCCAACCGATCGAGATAGTGCTCTGGCCAATTGGCCCAGCCACTTCTCCAACCGAACTCGCTACCCTCAAGGATCTTAAATAGCCCCGTCGGCCGATGCCAAGTCGCTCCCAAATCTGCTTCCATATCACTGTCGTGAACATACAGATTTCCGCTTGGATGAAATGCGATATCGTACGCGTTTCGAAGCCCACCAGCGATAACACTTGCTTTTTGGGATGCTAGATCGTATCGGACGATCGTTCCACCCGGTGCTTTGATGCCTTCCGCATGTCCACCTGGATCTTCAAATCGCGGCTGGATCAAGTCCCCTTCATAGGGTGGTGGATAAGTATCATCGTCGGTCCTCGGTTGATCCAATTGAGAGTGGTTGCCGACCACAATGTACAAACAACCGTCTGGTCCAAACGTGATCTGGTGCGGTCCGTGTTCCCCGGGGGTTCCTTTAAAACGAAGGATCAACTCGGACTTTTCAAGCTCACCGTTTCTATCGGCATCTGCAAGGCGGTAGAGACCGGAGCCTTTGTCTCCATCTCCAGTTACATAGACATCGCCGTTGAGAGGCAGGATCCCCTGAATGTTCTTCACAAGATCACAGTAGATTCGCGACTTGTCGAGCGTTCCGTCTTTATCCGCATCGTAAAGCAACAGCAGCGGTCCATCTTCTTGAGAAGCGATAATGTGCCCAAACTCATTGAATGCCATTGCCAAGATGGAACCCACTTTCTTGGAACTAAACACTTCGACGACCGAGAAACCCGGCTTTGTAGTGAATCGATCTACGGGTGGTAGTCCTTTGCTGGAGTCGTAATCCGCAAGGTACGCTTGGATCGGTTTCGATTGTGGTTTGTCGGATTTACGGCCGTCGGTTGCAATCGTATCCGCGACGTTCTGAGCTGGCATCGAATTGTTCGCCCCAGTTCGTGACGTTGCCGGGGCCCATTTACTATCATCGTATCGAAGCAACTGCCAATTGGTTGAAACAGTACTAGAAGCCTTACACTCTGCATCACTTACGACGATCCTCCACTTTCCATTCAAAGGCTTGAAATAGAAACCAAAAGAAATCGAGGGGTTTGGGCGGCTCCGGTTTGTGGCTCGAATGGCTAGCGTATTCTTGCCTGGCCGGGCATTTGATGAGACATCAACTTTTTCTTTGGATCCTATTCCACGTGAAGTGCCAACACGAAGACCGTTGAGGAAGACTTCGCATGTCTCGGTTGCTTCGAATTCGAGGAAAGCCTCTTCAATAGCTGGCAACTCAAGAACGCGCCGGAAATATCCATCCCCGCGCTTTGCGGTCGAGATCTCATCTACCCAAATGGGCTCCCTCTGCGTTTTTGCATTCGGCGCAGGGGGAACGCTGATGCTAGCCCCATTGGAACCGTTCTGGCGCCGCTCCGTTTGTGCTGTTGCGACAATAGGCAATGCCGCAAACAGCAAAGCCATAGAAAGATATATGCGAAAGATGCCGCAACGTGATAGCAGAAAATTTGAGCGATCGACCATGACCATAGTTCTTCCATACTTGGAAACTTGAAGTCCGCGCGTGTCGAGACGCCATCGCGCGAAGACTTAGCCCACAGGTATAGGAGAACTAGTTAGTCCACATCAAGCCCGAATCCATAGCTAGCGAAACTTTGAAGATTCGCTACCGGACGTTCCCGACTTCAGCATTGACCGACTCTTTCTTCACAAACTTTGTCGATTTTTCTTGTGAAAGATTGGATGCAACCCATTGAACATATTCGAAGTCGCTATCGCTTAATCGGTCCAATGAAACAGTGGTGAACTTCCCGTTTTCTTTCAGCAACTTTATCTTGTCACTGTAGATGACGGCCAATCTTCCTTTGACCGTGTAGGTTCTGGTATTGTCTACCCATGTCTTGAACTCAGCACCATTGAACTGGGATGGCGCGGTGAAGCTACCAATACCGAACAGTTTGTCCAATTCGTCTGTTTTGTTTTTGGGAGCTGCAGGAGTTGTTGCGGGTGCCTCCGTTGGTGCTTTGGCAGGCTGCTTCGGTTCGAACAAATCATCGAAAAGTCCATCACCCGTGGATTGAACTTTTTCATCGGTACTCACTGGTTTTCCAAACAGCTCATCAATACTTGGGTCGGTAGTTGGAGAAGTAGCTGATGGCGGCGATGCCGCAGGCGCTTCTTTCGGTACTGGCTCTCCAAACAAATCATCAACCGCATCCTTCGTTGTAGGCTTTGTTTCTGAACTCGGAGTTGCTGGCTCTCCAAACAAGGAATCCAGTGTATTGGCATCCGCGGGTGTCGTCTCAGGGGGAGTTACTTTAGGCGCATCCGCTGGAGGTAGCCCCGAATCCGCCTTGCCACCAAAGACTTCATCAAGCGCTTCATTGGTTGTCGCTGGAGTCTTCACCGACGGCGTCTCCGTTGCTGGCTTTTCGACAACAGGAGTCGTGGCAGCAGTCCCTTGGCCGAACAGATCATCTACAGTGTCTCGCTTCTTCGATTCGTCCTTCGAAGATGGTGTAGTTTCTGGCAATGGTGTAGTTTCTGGCAATGGCGTACCAGGCAATGGCGTACCAGGCAATGGCGTAGTTTCAGGCGATGGCGTAGTCGGAGCGACAACTGGATCAGCAGCAGGAATATCTATGACTTTCGGAGGTTCAGCAGCAGGGACAGCTGGCGTGACAGGCAGGTCTGCCGGAGGTGAATTTTCGACTGACTTCGTGGGTGCCGGTTCTTCTGGTTTGCTGGGTTGAACACTAGGTTTTCCTTCCTCAATCACCGAAGGTTTGGCTTCCGGCTCGACAACCGCAGGCGCTACAGGTGCTGCAGGTGCAACAGAAGCTTCTGGCTGTGGGCTTGGCACGACGACTGCTGGAGCGGGGGGGGCGAGGGGGGCGGCATCATCAACGAAGCTATCGCACGCAGTTGAGGACATCGCAGGGGCACACTGCATCGCAGGAACACAAGAAGCGGCAGGTACGCAAGCGGCCAGCGTGGGCATTTCGCACGTAGGAACACTTAGGCATTCAGGAACTACGATTTCACAACAATTGCAGTTGCTCGCTGGGCAGTCCCGATTCAGCAAACGATCGATGAATTTTCCGGCGAGAGCAGGGGAGAATGTCGTTAGGGTGCAAAGAGTTGCGACCAACGCGAGTCTGACCCAATAAGTAAAAGGCTTGGACATCGAAACCGAACTCCTCAAGTACTGATTCAGTTGAGATTTAAGTTGCTATAGCGACCGGATCATCGCTATAGTCGATTGAATGGTAATGGAGCAAACCGTGCCCCGCAAGGAATTTGAAGGGGTCGGGCAAAAAGTCACGGCTACGCAAGATGAAACTTCGGCATCTGAAATGTGCGAAACTTCCTAAGCTAAGAAGATTGGTCTGATTTGGTACGTACAAAAGCAGTAAAATCTGTGTTTAACGAATATCCTATGCAAGCCACTATTTGAAACGCATGCTCAAGGCGATTGTAAAAACTCTTTTTGGAAACTGGTCACTAGAGCAAAAATGCCTCCTTTTCCTTGGGGTCGCGCTCCTTGGGTCACTTCTTTTCGCATTTTTTGCAGTGCAATATGTAGCCGAGCAGCTGGTCATGGAGACGGCTCGCGAGTCGGCCCGAAACACAGCCAGAACTTACATTGGATGGAAGCATATCTACGCGATGGGACGCCCCATCGAATCAGCGCAATCATCTGTCTTGCCCGAAGAACTTCGACCAAAGCCAACAAACGACGCAGAATCGATTCAGCAGCAGAAGCTGTTGGAGCGGCTCAAGGGGATGATGCTTGACACGAAAGGGAATGAAGATCAATCGGACTTTCCGTTGTTTCGTCTCGACGACGGCATCGAATATGAGTCGCTACCAGCGCACGTCGCAGAGGGATTCGATCGATTGACATTAGAGAATCTGCAAGCGCGTCTCGCGGAAAAGGAAAGCATCCAAGAAAAGCAAACATCCATCGATGCGAATGCAACTCCAGACGCCAGCAATGCAACGATCTCGTTACGCCTCCCTTCGACCCATATCTTTGAGGAAACCGGTCCGTTCGACGGATTCTACTATTACTACCATCCTGTTCAGTTTTACAAAGAATGCATGGAATGCCATTCGAGGCTCGCGCCGTCCAATACCGTAACCCTGTCCCGCTCCGATGAACCCTTTCGTGTTGTTCGCGTCAAGATGCCCTATGCGTACACGCGATTCTCAAGTGTTTGGATCTATTCCCTTCTGACGACGATCGCCATCTTTACTCTAGCACTCTCGCTTTTTTTTGTGCATTGGATTCTGAAACGATTGGTCATTCGACCCGTTGTTTACATGAAACAGGTTAGCGAGCAGATTACGGCGGGGGATACAACGCGTCGATTTCAATTAGAAACAAACGATGAGTTTCATGATTTGTCAGAGTCATTCAATGCCATGCTTAGGCACTTAACCAATATTCAATCCGAGTTACAGACCGTAAACTCAAAGATGAACGTCCAAGTGGATGAATTGGCACGCGTTAACTTGGAACTCTTCGAAGCGAACCGACTCAAGGGCGAATTTCTAGCCAACATGAGCCACGAACTAAGGACACCGCTCAACAGTATCCTTGGCTTTAGCGATGTTCTGCAAGGATTTGAAACGCTCACAGAAAAGCAGCGCCGTTATGTATCGAATATCCAGAACAGCGGTCGAAATTTACTGGAAATGATAAATGATATTCTCGATTTGGCAAAAGTCGAAGCAGGTAAGATGCAAGTGCGAGTCAGTGAGTTCGATTTGCTCGCAATCATTCATAGCCAATGCGACTTGGTCCGCAATCTGGCAGAGGAAAAAAATATTGATGTCCGCGTCGATTCTGGACACACTTCCTTATGGGCAGAACAGGACCAAGCGAAGATTCAGCAAATCCTGACCAATTTGCTTTCCAACGCAATCAAGTTCACGCCTGAGGGTGGATTGATCACGGTCAGTTGCGAACAAAAGGGTGAAGAAGTCCTCATATCTGTGGCGGATACAGGCGTCGGAATTGCTATCGAGGATCACGAGATCATCTTTGAAAAGTTTCGACAAGCGAAACAGGTTACTGGCACCGACGGACTTACGCGTGAACACTCCGGAACCGGATTGGGACTATCCATCGTACGGGAACTCTGTCGACTTTTGGGTGGTGACATTGGACTTTCAAGCCAAATCGGATTCGGAAGTACGTTTCGAGTCAAAATCCCAAAGCAGTATACGAAAAACGCGGAAGGAATGACGGACAGCACCTCAAAATGATCAATACGAACCCCTACCAGTCTGATTCTGTTTCAACTCCGATCCGCCCCGACAAAAACTCAAACTCCTTCCTACGGTCTGCATGTTTGGGAGCAGTTTCTGCAGCAATGGTTCCATTTGTCTTCGCTATTCTTGCCACGATCATGGCACTGCGAACCACCTCCAATGTTCGTTCGATTCATGCTATCTGGATTTGGGCCGTCGTCGTATTGGTAACGGCCGGCGTGGGGGCGCTCTTGGGGATCGGAGTCGGCATGTTTCGTCGCACTCTGGTACGGACCGATGGAAAAATAGTTGAATAGAATGGAAAGTTGACTCGACCGATGCACGCCGTCGGGAACAGTCGTGGTTCTTGAGCGATATGTTAGCTATTCGTTTTGATTTCGAAAAAGGGTGTCTGAAGTTCAGCGAGTGAGGGCTAGAGCAAAGATGCATGTAGTACGATCGGGGGGGAAAGAAACCTCGGTCGAAACATCTGCTGCCACTCAGTTGTCGAGGGGAAGGATCCGATAGCTATGCTTGCCTAGTCGATACGGTTTGACAACCTGTTGCACTCAGGGAGTCGGTCTGTAGCGGCACTACTACTGTTCACACTTAAAACGTTGGGATGGTTTCCATTGTCGGACTTAGCTCAAATTCGAGAGATCGTTGAAGAAGTGATTTGTCATCAGAATCAACTACTACCGAAAGCGTTCCCTTTAACGGAACGTCGATTGCACAAGCAGGGTAACACCTGCGGAGTTTTATACTGTTTGCATGGCCCTCGTAGCATCCGATTGACTGCGGTCTTTGATATCGCGACTGCTAGAGTGCTGTTTTATGATTCCACGGGTCAGCGAGCGGGAACACGTTACGTCAAGGAGATGATCTTGGCGGCTGCGTGACCAATCGCGGACTAGGGTTTTGGTGATGGCGAGTTGGGCAACCATCACTAACAATTTCGATTGCCCAACAGCATAAGGGGAATGGAATCTCAGTTATGTTGATATTGTCCAGACGAGAATCCGAGCGGGTTCACTTGGGCGACGACATCGTGTTAACAATTGTTCGTGTAAACGGCGATAAAGTACGGATTGGAGTCGAGGCTCCACCGCATATTAAAATCCTTCGCACAGAACTGGAAGTCTCGGCCAAAGACGTAACCCCAGTCCATGAACAAAAAGAAAATACACGGCGCGCCGCGTAAACTTGCTCTACAACGTGGTCGTACCTTCGAGTACGATTCACCATAAATAACTACAAACGCTACCGACACTGGCCAACAACAGTCGAGGTGGCGTTTTTTTATTTGCCTCGTGCGTGCTTCCAGCCTGTCGGATTTCAATGTGGGATAGGCTTCCAGCCTGTCGAAATTCAATGTGGGATAGGCTTCCAGCCTGTCGGATTTCCAAATGAATTCTTTAGCGTCGTGATCGTGCCAAGCCAACCCAACTTACAAATCTAAGTTATCGAGCTGATCGATCAACGAATCAAACTCATCTTTGGGAGCAGACTTCTTGTTTGCTAAATCAGCCATTCCCACGGCAGCTCGGCCAGCCAAGAGAAGTTGTTCGTCTCGCTCTCGAGCTGCGGCTGTCTCGGCATCTTCATTGCGCTCCGGTGCACCGAACAATTTGGATAGGTCAATCTTGAAAGCTCCAGCCGCTTCGACGGGAGCCCCAGCGATGGCGGGCGTCTTGTGCTGCGGAAACATGATCGCATTTTCAGGGCATACGCGCGAACACGCAGGGCAGCCTTTGCGGCAGTTATCCGGTTGTTCGACCAAAATGGTTTCACCGCGATCCACTCCGTACACACCAAACAAACAGAAGTCGATACACTCCATGCAATTCGTGCAACGGCTGTAATCGATGACCGGATACCATCGTCGCGATGGATGTTCCTCGATTCGCAACGGTACAATCCCGAGCGGTGACTCATGGGACGCGGGTTGAGCAAGTGCTCCAGAACCATCGGCAGCCAAAGCGGTCGAATTCGTGGGATTGAGAAATCTGTCGAGCGATAGTAACTCCCGTGGCTTCGCTTCCGATAGACCTTCTACGGTCAAGATGCGTCGGAATTCATTCTCAAACGCATCGATCGAACTGCTTGCTCGCAAATCGATCGAGTAAATGCGTCGATCGGGCCGTTGTTGAATGTTGGCGACTCGGTCCTCAGCCCGTTCATCGACTTTGTCTTCAGCCTCTTCATCGTCCTCATCGTCGTTCGCAATGTCGGGATTCACGAGCTCGACATCGCCTGGGCGACCGCGAACATCCATCCGATCCATCACCCAAATCGCAGCCCGATCGAATAGCCACGTCAAAAGGACGATTGGACCTCGCCATTGTCGGATCCGCTCCAAGCTCTGACTATCGCTAGCTAAATCGTATAGATGCGGCACGATCAAAGCGATGGTGTTGGGCAACGCTGCGGCAGCGGAGGCAACTCCGTCTTCGATGGCTCGCTTGTCAGGGCTCCTGCTTTGCCCTTGAGAGACGACGACGAGTAGACCGTGGTTCTCTTGGATCATGAAGTTTCTTGGGATAGTGTCATCAGATTTAATGGCGTACACGGGCTGAAAGTCGATCGAACACAGCCCTTTGTACTTGAAAGCCTCAAAATTCTAGCATAACTCTACCTTTTTTTCTTGGCAACGTGAAAGAAACGCGACTCTCGTTTGTGTACATTGCCAGAAAAGGAACTTGAACCCACGGATCGACTATGCCAACTTCACCCGAGACACGCGAAAGTTTAATCCTTCGCCTCCCGACGCAATCGGACGCTCAGGCGTGGCGCGAGTTTGTTGAGATTTACGAGCCTCTATTGTTCCGTTTCGCCCGACGGCGTGGACTGCAAGAGGCTGATGCCCGAGAAATCGCTCAAAATGTCTTCGTGGCAGTCGCCAAAGCAGTCGGCCGATGGGAGCCCAATCAGGAACGAGGCCGCTTTCGAGCCTGGCTCTTTCGAATTGCTCGCAATCAAGTCATCAATACTGTTTCGAAGCATCGCCGTGACCGTGCTTCTGGCCGAACGGCGGAAATCGAGGTATTGAAGGAACTTCCCAATCGCGAAGAGATTGACGAAGTGGCCGCGGACTACAGACGCGAAATGTTCCGCTTAGCTGCCGCACAAGTTCGCGAGTCTTTTCATGCAAATACTTGGGCCGCCTTTTGGAAAAGCTCCGTGCTCGCGCGGCCAGTCGAAGAAGTTGCCAAGGAGGTAGGCATTTCAACCGGTGCGGTTTACATCGCGAAAAGCCGAGTCATCGCAAAGATCAAGAGCGTCATCCTGCAATGGGAGCAAGAAGATGCTTTATAACCAACCTTCGAAAAACGAATCTGCCATGAAGTCTCAATCCAAGCCAACGCCGACGTGTCATTCGGAGTCGTGGCGGCAATTGCTCGATGACAGTTTATCTGTCCATCAATCGCGAGAGATTGAAAAGCATGTAGAAAACTGTCCCGATTGCCAATATCGACTCGAACAGCACTCTGGTGAGATGCCTCACTGGTGGGATGATGCCAAAGATTCGTGGTTGGAAGAGGAATTGCCTAGCAGTCGCGATCCGAACTCGACCTTGATCACCATTGAGATCGGGCGATCGGTACCGGAAGACTCGTTGTTAGAATTGGAGCGGGTCTCATTAGGCTTCCTCGGCCGAGCATCGCATCCCGAGATGTTGGGTCGATTGGGGCGATACGACATCGAACGTGTCATCGGAACGGGTGGCATGGGCGTGGTGCTGAAAGCCTTTGATACGGAATTGCATCGTGTCGTCGCGATCAAAGTCCTCGCGCAACATCTTGCGAGCAATGGGTCTGCGCGTCGGAGATTCTCGCGAGAAGCACAGGCCGCGGCTGCAGTGCTTCATCCGAATGTGATCCCCATCTACAACGTAGAGCAAGATGACGAACTACCCTACTTGGTGATGCAATGTGTCAATGGAAAATCGCTCCAAGGGAAAGTGGACGAGCATGGACCACTCTCCGTTGCAGAAGCATTACGGATTGCGAAACAAACCGCTGCCGGCTTGGCTGCCGCTCATGAACAAGGCTTAGTGCATCGCGATGTGAAGCCCGCCAATATTCTGCTCGAAGAGAATGTCGATCGCGTGCTATTGAGCGACTTCGGATTGGCTCGAGCGGTCGACGATGCATCGTTGACGCGAACCGGAGTTGTTGCCGGGACACCCCACTACATGTCTCCCGAACAAGCTCGCGGCGACGCTATTCGTTGCGATAGCGATCAGTTCAGTTTGGGAAGTGTCATGTACTTTATGTTGACTGGACATCCGCCGTTTCGTGCGGAGAACGCGATGGGTGTGCTGAATCGGATATGCCACGATCCACATCGACCCATCGAAGCGATCAACGCAGACGTTCCTGTCGAAGTATCGAACTTGATTGATCGACTGCTAAGCAAATCATCAAAAGATAGGTTCCCCTCGGCAATTGCGGTCGAGAAGGAAGTCGATCGGTTGCTGGCACTTTTGCAATCGGGTGGACTGTCGCTTCAACGGCGGGGGCAACGCGATAACAAAAACACGCTTAAGCCTTGGTTTGCTTTAGCAACCATCGCGGCTGGATTGCTGATTGCCTTTGTTGTTGTGCAACAGATGTTTCGAAGGACCACAACAGAGGGACGGACGAGTCGCCGTTCCGATATTACGGTGCGCGAATTGGAATCGATCAAGGCTCAACTACAGGCTTCGCAGAAGGAGTTGACTGAGTTCGACGCGGCTTTCGATCGCGCATTTCAGCAATTCATGTTTGTGGAATCCACATGGCAATCGCTCAGTCCGATATCGATCGACTCGATCGATGCAGAAGTGGCCCGGCTCCGAAATGATCTGCAATCGATCCGCGAAGAGACGGACTCCTATCCTTCACGGGAAGAGCGATGACGAGTTTTTATGTTACGACAGAATGAACTTTACTCAAGATAAGGGAATGACAGAATGAAAAAGAACTTTGTTTGGGGCGCATTGGCGATCGCAACTGCGACCGCCATCGGTGGAAGTTATCAGATTTTTGCGCAAACTACTACGACTTCGCCTCTTGAAAGACAGGGATCAAAGCGGGAGCCAGGTGTTGCGCGTTACGTAGAAGAGAGGGTGAGTGTACCTAATGTACCAGGGATGATTCCACCTAATGTACCAGTGCAGCCAGGGTTGCCAATAGGGAGCACTCTTCAGCAAGGGCCGCTTACATTTTCTTTGCCAAGTAACGTTTCAGCCAGTGGTCCTGAAGGTCCTCCGTATCGACGCGGCGTTACAGGTTCGAGTCACTTTGAAGCAGTCATCATCGAAGATGGCAAAGTCAAAGTCATTTCTTCCAACGAACCTATGGATGAAGAGACTCGCGCGAAATCGAGTGACGCTCGCAAGCAGTTGGACGACGCCTTTCGAACCTTTCGATCCGATGACGCAAGTGATCAGGATCGCGCGAAAGCGAGAACCAACTTGTCGAGTTATCTGACAGCGCAGTTCGATCATGACCAAGAGATGCGACGCAAGCAGATCAAATCGTTAGAAGAGCAAGTCGACAAGTTGAAAAAGCAGATTGCCAAGCGAGAAGAGTCGAAAGACAAGCTCGTGGAGTTGCGTTTGACGTTGCTCGAAAACGATGCCAACGGTCTCGCGTTTCCGCCAGCTTTTAACCAAATTCCGGGTGCGAACGGTCCGGGATCTGGGCCAGTCTACGGTATTCCAGGTTCAGCATATAGCGTACAAACCTACAATGCACCGAATTCACTTCCTGCTGGAGTAGTGCCGCCCTCTGGTGTATTTATGCCTTCTGTGGGATTCGGTCAGAACGGTCTGTACCCTGCATTGCCAGGCTATCCGATTCCGCCAAACCCCACGGTTCCACCAAACCCACCGGCTCCTGGCCCGAACACTACCAATCGCAGCAAGTGAGAATCTTGTACTTTGAGCCGCTCCAGGCCTCGTGATAGATGGGCGCGACAATCCGCTCGTCGTTACCACGTTGCTCGTCAACGTGGGACGTTAGCCGAAACCAGCCGCGAGTAGGCGAGTTCGCCCATCACTGCGTTGCTCGTCAACGTAGGATGCTGGTCAGGTTGCGTGCAGCATCTGACCAGCGCCCCACGCTGGCAAGCAGCATGGTGGCGAATGCCGCTTCTGTGCATTGTCTGGTTACGGCTATGGCCCTACGCTGGCAAGCAGCGTAGTAGCCTGGCTATGTGAACGCGACAATCTGCTCGTCGTTACCACGTTGCTCGCCAACGTGGGACGCTAGCCGAAACCAGCCGCGAGTAAGCGCGTTCGCACATCACTGCGTTGCTCGTCAACGTAGGATGCCGGTCAGGTTGCGTGCAGCATCTGACCATCGCCCCACGCTGGCAAGCAGCGTAGTGGCGACGGTCGTCTTCGGTGCATTGTCTGGTTACGGCTATGGCCCTACGCTGGCAAGCAGCGTAGTAGCTTGGCTGTGTGAACGCGACAATCTGCTCGTCGTTACCACGTTGCTCGTCAACGTGGGACGTTAGCTGAAACCAGCCGCGAGTAAGCGCGTTCGCACATCACTACGTTGCTCGTCAACGTAGGATGCTGGTCAGGTTGCGTGCAGCATCTGACCATCGCCCCACGCTGGCAAGCAGCGTAGTAGCCTTGGGTGCATTGTCTGGTTATTGCCATGGCACTGTGCTGATGAACAGCATAGTAACCTGACATTGGCAGCCCGTGTCTACGATTGGCGAAATGATCTGTGGTATCGTCTTCCGTCGATCGTCCATGACGCTTGCTCCCAATCGACAACGAGACCAGATCCTTCTCCGAACTCCCGGATCAAATAGGATCTGGGGACAGCAGGCGAGTCTTTCGGTGGATTTTGAGACGCGCGTTCGATCCTCGCCGATTGGACTAGCGAAGCACCCGGTGTAAGTTCCAATACCCGGGTGCCGTAGCCTTCTTTGGTTAACTCGTGGTAGCGCACATCCAGTTTGAGTCGCGTGTTCAAGCCGGATTTGTTCTCGAGTTGATGCAACAGCCAGAGCTTGGTAATCCAATCCACTTTGCCAACTAGATCCTTCGAAGGGCAACTCTTCTCGTCCGAGAGTTCGAGCTGACTCAAGAGCGTTTGCCAAAGCTCGACAATTCTCTTGGCTTCAAAGGACTGAACGCGAGATTGTTCGATCATTTCACGAATAGCCAATGCGTACGCATTTTGAATCTCCGACGCGTACCAATGGACTCCATCTTTTCCGAGCTCTTTCGCCAGCAGCATCCAATCGCGTGAATATCTTCGAATGGCGTCAAGTGGCTTATTCAAGCGAGGCAAAACAACAGAGCGAGAATTCTCAGCTAAGTCGAAAGCCAAGGAAGTGCTCCCCATGCGAATGTATTGCGAGGTTTGGCATAAACCAGAATCACCGATCGCAATCTCGATTCGTTGCCTTCTGCGAAACAATCGAAGCGCGCCACCCAAAGCGAATGGTCCACCGACACACAAATCCTTGAGCCAGGAGTCGCAACGAAAAATGGGGCGGCTCGCGCTATAACCACCGAAGCCGATGATGCAGTTGACGTGATGCGCGCGCGCGCTCACTCGAAAGAGCCCTTGCTCATCGATATGGCCAGCACCATCGAGGATACAGCGGCTAACAAAGAACGCGGTCAGCTTCCTTCGGTAGACATGCAACGCGAAAAGTTGGATATTGAGCCACAGCAACATGGCTAGCGGTGCGTGCAATGTTCGTAATCCCCACGAACAGGCTCCGATCCAGCGAGAGGAGACGAGCATCGACGATGCTTTCTCCTTGATGTTTTTGTTTACTGGTCGTTTGGAAAAATAACGTAGCATCGCACGGGCAGACGAATCGATCTGTGCCAATATCAGTATGAATGTAAGCCATGCGACGGCTAGCACACGATACGCGAGAACACATGGCAACAATAAGGCGATGCCTATCCGCCATCCCAGCAATGCAACGCCGTTCGCGACATTGACTTCATACGACTCGTGTTGGCCATAAGTATGTCCGTTTCCATCGTGATTCCCTTGGATCAGGCGGACGGTTCGGTCCGGAAACTGGCGACGAATCGAATCGGTTGCGAGCTGTTGCAATGCCAAATGGGACTCCAGCAGTTCCATCGGGCTTTTGCATTCAGGTGTGGACGCTTCGAGGTACGCTTCTGCTAGATTTGCTGAGGCTCCCGATTCCAGCGAAAACGATCCACCGTTGGCTAAGAAGAATTTAGTCGGATTGCGAAAGCTGGGAGCAATGGGAACTGACCTCTTGACCTGTCGCAGAAATGCGTCAAAGTCGAACGACGGTCGATTTGGCGAATCCGTGGAAACGACGGAGTATTCGGTTTCCAGCCCCATCGTGCGATCTAAAATCTGACCGCTACTCGCCAGAGAACTGCGATTTGCACGCTTGGAGGTATTTGTGGGGCTCTTTCGAACAGTCTTGCCCAATCGAATTCACCGTTGTTTCGAGGATGGAGTTGTGGGAAGCAGGTACGGAGGGCTCCATTGTAACCTGTCTGGGAGCCGGCATTTCAACTTTTTCCATGGCAATTGCTTCACTAAACCCAAGCGAATCGTAGGCGAAATCAACCTTTTCTCCATTCTCGCAGAAATTGCCAAAGTTTCCAATATTCCCGAACCGTCTGCGAATCCTCTTCTGTCCGTGCCCCTCACGTCCAATCGGTTTCAGCAGGGTTGTGCGATCCACAGCGGGTGAATCGAACCAGCGAACGATGCGATGAATGGGAGCGGCAGAGCGGGATGACCCGCCTGTTTCATCTACGTTTGGGGGAAATACCATGCTTAAGAAAATCCTAATTGGTTCTGCTCTCGTGGCTGGCACGGGGGCTCTCATTGGTGGCACATCCGCTTACAGCTATATCAAGACGGGCTACCACTCGGTTCGCGATAGCATCAAAGAACAGATTCCAATCGATCTCGAAATCAAACGCGTTCGGGACATGATCCAAGATCTCAAGCCAGAGATCGCGGAAAACCTTCGCGTGATTGCACGTGAAGAAGTGGAAGTCGCCAAGCTTCAACGCGAAGTCGCGACCAAGAGTGTAAACCTAGACAAATCCAAAGATGCGATCTTGAAACTCAAGGACGATTTGCAAAGCGGCGTCAAGTATGTCAGCTACGGTGGAAAGTCCTACGACATGGATCAAGTGAAGAAGGATTTGAACGAACGATTCAAGCACTTCCAAACGCAAGAAGCGACCGTAAACAAGCTCGAAAAAATGCTCGACGCTCGCGAACGAAACTTGGAAGCCGCTCGTCGCAAACTAGATACGATGCTGGCTGCCAAGCGTCAACATGAAGTGGCTGTCGAGAGCCTGCAAGCTCGATGGACAATTCAACAAGTTGCTGAAGCGACGAGCCAATACTCGATCCACGATACGAAGCTCAACAGCGTGCGTGACACACTCGATGAGATTTCAACTCGACTCGATGTAGCAGAGAAGATGGTAGACCAAGGGGAAGTGTTGACCGGCATCCCTGTCCTGGAAGAAGATGCTCCAGCCGACCTGGTCGATCAAATCACGTCCTACTTTGGTAATGACTCCATCGATGTGACAGCAGTTGTCAAATCGAAGTAGTCGTTCGATTGTCAAAGTAAAAATGCAAGAAGGGTCTGCGAGAGAAATCGCAGACCCTTTTCGTGTTGAATAGAAGATGCGAATTGGTACTGCATCTTCCAGCTAACCTCGCCTTGGCGAAGCCACATCCATCAGCCCCAAAACGGTTGAGTCCCATCGCAGCAACATCACCAAAAATATCGAAATGGACTCGGTTTGGGTTGGAATGAAAGCGATTCGTTCCGTTTCGAAGTCCACCGACGCAACCGGATGATCAAAACCGGAACCGTTAACCACAGAATCCCCTTGATGGTAAAGAACGCTATTGCTAGCGAGGCCGCCCAAACGGATTTGTGGCCGATCGTCTCCCAAAACTGTGCAAATAACATGAATCTCAACCTAGTTTGTCAGGAAAGCAAGAATTCGAATTCAGATCATGGACTTTTGTCTCACAACATAAAGCGTTGCTGTGTTATCGAGATCCGTACGAGCATTTGGAGAACACGAAACGTTGGATTGCAACATTTTGCACGCATGTAGTTCCACCGAGAGCATCTTTGCGTATTCAGGGCCGATTCGGATGCGAAAGATCTTGAACCTCGCTGCGTCTTTCAATTGTTCGCAAGTATCTCGGCCCAAGCATCGGGGCGAGGGATGGTCTGTTTCGGAATTCGTGCCGCTACGTCCAAGCTCGTCACGCGACGACTCTCCGACGGATTTGCATCGAATCCTCTCGAGTTTATTCGCACCGTTTCCTCAAGCTGCCTCAGCTCATTCAGCGCACTCCAAACATCAGCTTCAGATTTCAACTCTAGCGCATCCTCATCACGAAACTCCTGCGGCCTAGATGGTTCGACCTCAGTTGTCTCTCTAACCTTTTTTGAGTCTTCGGATTGAACTGGGGTGTTCTTCGTTTCAATCAATTGCTGAATTGAATCTCGCTCAAGCTTCAGCGTCTGCAATTCATCGTTGACTCGTTCAATTTCAGATTGCATCGATTGAATGGTTCTCTCCAATGCGATTGCTTCGGCCGCGGAACTCGTTGATTGCGACCTAATTGCGAGCAATTCTGCTTTCGCTGCTTCCAATTGAGCCTCCGTTACCATCGACTGATTCGCCAAATCGTTCTTGCCGTTTCGGAGAGTCGCGATCTGGGACTCCAGAGTAGCGATTTGAATCTTCATCGATTCCTCGGACTCTACTGCTGTCTTAAGTTCTTGATTGCACAACAAAATCTCCTCGCGACGTCTATCAACATCCTGCAATAACTCGGCGATGGTTTCCTCTGTCGAGCTTCTCAAGATGGCAAGCTTGCGAATCTCCTTGTGTGATTGCCCGATGCGGTTTTCTAACCCTGTTGCTTCCTCCTGTCTGGTTGCAATCGTATCTTCAAACTCTTGGATCTCTAAATTCTTACTTTGTAGCAGTAACGTAGTTCGATTCAACTCTTCGTCTCGAGTTGCTATCAACTGATCGATCTCTTGAAGTTTCGATTCGCGAAGGAGTCGTTCGTCTTCCTTCGATTTAAGGATTACGTCCGTCTCCTGAAGCCTGTCTTCCAACTCGGTTAAATCATCTTTAACACCTTCTCTGGCGGAGATCTGTTCCTCCAGCAAGCTTAGTTGGACATGCAGTTGGTCATACTCGTTTTTTAGCTTCGTCAATGCAACGGATTTAATCTCAATCTCTTGCGTGACCTGACACAATCCCTGCTGTCTCTTCTCGAGTTCGATTACGTCTTGTTCAGCGTTGTGTTTACGATTGCGAAGCTTATCTAATTCCATCTCGAGCCGATGCAAATCCGAGTTGCGTTCATTACATTTTCCTCTGAGTTCTTCGAGTTCGCTCGCCGTACGCTCAAGCGACCGAACCTCAGCTTCTAACTTGGAAAGCCTCTCCTGACTTTCTTGGTTTGAGTCTATTAATGAATCTGACTCTTCCTTTAACGACTCAATTTGCAGTTGGTACTTTTCTCTCTCATGTTGCAATTCACCAATGAGGTCCTCTAATGGATGGCACCGGTTCTGCAGGTCAGAGACTTTAGACTGTTCCTGTTCCCACTGATTCACCGCGAGTGCGATAGCATTCTCTAGTTCTGAGCGCTCACTCTCGAGTTCTCGGAGCACAATCCCGGCATCGCGTTGTTGGGTGAGGTAAATGCTCAAATTCGCCTCAGCCGACTCAAGTTCGTTATTGACTCTTGAAAGCACCTCTTCAGCCGACTTGCATTGATCAACGATGGCCAGTCGCTCTGCATTCATCGCATCTAGCAAGTCCCTAGCCGCTCGCGATTCACTCTGGAGTGATACGATTTTTGATTGTAAAGACTCTATCTCCTTCTCTAGTGACATCTTTCTTGACGTGCTGTCTTGAATCTCGCCTTGCAACGAGACAATATATTTTTGCCACTGCTGGGCTATTGATTCAGCTTCTTTCACTTCATCAGCAAGCGTCTGCCATCGAGACGATGCTTCTACATTACGTGATTCACCCGCCTTTAGCTCTCGATTGAGGTCTTCAAGCTGTCGCCGCCCTGATTCCACGTCACTTAGCATGCTTTCATACTGCGCGATGGATTCCTCTTCCTTAACTCTCAAGTTGTTAAAGTTCTGGTTTGCAGCCTCCTCCGCTCGTTCTAAATCAGCAATACGCGATTCGAGTTGTTGAACTTCAAATTGCATTGCGTTCCATCGCGTTTCCGAGTCCAGCAATTCTTTCTCGCGTGTTCGAACCTCGGCTTCCGCTATTAACAACCTTTCCACTAGTAAATCAAGTTGATATTGGGCGTTTTCAACCTCCCTTTCTACCCGTTGAAGATCTTTCTGGCGTTGCTGAAGAATACCGAGGTCCAACTCAATTTCGGCTCGCTGGTCCCATCGTTCCATTAAAGATTGTGCGATGCGATCGTTTTCCTTCAGCTGTGTGTCCTGTTCCGCTAGAAGCTTCTGAAGATGATCAGACTCAACAGCGATCTCGTCTCTCAACGCGGTTAAGTCCCTTTCAGCGTCGTTCTGCGCCTTCAAGCTTTCTGTCGCTGCATCTCTGAGCAACATGCAACTTTCCTCAAGCTCACTCCTCGTTCCTCGAAGGTCGTCTATCTCCATTTGGGACGTATCTAGTTGCGCTCGAGTCTCATTTAGCTTCCATGTTAGGTCCGCAATTGAGATCTCCAATTGTTTAGATTCTACTGATTTGCCAGCACATGCATCATCGAGCTCAAGGAGCCTGGAACGCAAGTGTTCTATTTCCGACTTTTGTGCTTCGATAGAGTTCTTCAGTTCTACAAGTTCCCCCTCCGCCCTTTGTCTCTCTTCGAGAGTACTTTCGAGAACTCGCTTTTCAGATCGCATGGCTATCAGATCTTGCTTCAGTCCATAAAGTTCATTGACTCTCTCTTGAACTTGGTCGTTTAGTCCTTCCGCCTTCTTGCTTAGCATCTCGACTCGCTTTTCTGCGTCTGCGATCTGCTTCTCAGCTTCCAATGCTGACTGACGGGACTCGTCGACTACACCCAAGGCAGCAAGCTGCCGAGTCTCGAGCTCCTCCACCAAAGATGCGATACTCATCCGATGCTCTGCTTCCAATTGGTATTGAGCGCAGGTCGGACATGGCTGAATATGCTCGCATGTTTCCGAGTTGCTAGAGTCGTCTTGTTCTTTTTCGATTTCATTCACTGGCTTGTCACCGTATTCAGCCATAGTTTTTGCGACGAATAAACACTCCAAATCGCTCAAGTGTTTCAGGAAACTAGCAATGCGTTCCTCCAGCAATTCACTCTCCTCATCCAGTTCCTTAACCCGCATCTCTTTCGTCTTCTGAGCCTCGGCCATGGCATGTAAATGGGCCTCGCACTGCGTTACAAGTTCCATCTGTGATGCTAAATGCGATTGCAAGGCGACGGTCTGGTTTACTAAATCAAGGTTTTCTACTTGAAGTCGTTGGATTCCCTGCTCGATTTGGACGCTGTTTGCCATCGTACTGGATACTTGATTCTCCAAAAGAATTAATCGCAATCCGGCTTCTTCTATCGACTTTAAAATAGTTTGCTTCTCGTCCTCAAGCTTCTGACATACCGAAGTCATATCTGCCTCCCTAGCAAGGCTCGATTGAACCTTCTGCTCGACCTCCGCACTCTGAGCATTCAGTTGCCCGAGGTCAGTCTGGAGTTGAGCAAGGCGATCCTCATTCTCGAGGACACTGTCTAGCAACTGCTTCAGGTGCTCCCCCTTCTCGTCAACATCCTCTGCTAATCTACCGAGTTTTTCCTCTGTCCCAACGAGCTCAAGTTGCCTCTGTTCGCAGCGTATCGATGTTTCTTCCAGTATGCCGTTAGTCTCCTGCAATGACGCCTCGGCATCTTGCTCCTTCAATTTGAAAGACTCAACCTCGATAGTGAGGCGATCGATCTCTGCTTTCCTTGTTTGAACTTCGTGCATCGCAGCGTTAAGTTCATCGCTGACAACTTGTTTTTGAAAGAGGAGCTTCTCCTTTTGACTTTCTACATCGATCAGATGTTGCTTCATTTCGTCTAGAAGTGACGACTTATCGGAAATTGTAGCGTTCAGATACTCCATCTTTTCTTGCTGAGAAGTGACCTCAAGCTTGGACATCTGTAACTTGACTTGTTCATTCTCCAAGTGCCATTTGCTTTCGCACACGGCGTTGACCAGTTGAGCTCGCTCCTGCAATAAGATCTTCAAGAACTCGGAAACCGTTTGGATACGCTCCCGGATCTGCTCCCTCTCGTTTTGGAAATGGGTCCTACCCTTGGATAAATCGGAAATCAAGCACATACCAACGAGAACATACAGTACCGAAATCGCTAAATTGGCAATGATCATCTGTCCAGGAGTTGCATCAACAAAGTTCAATCCAATGTTTAGAGCGATTGTAAGAACCGCAACAATTCCGAACAAAACCTTGGTGATAGAGCTGATTTTCGCAATCGAACTAGTCTCTTCTCTAGGCACCTCTGACAAGAGCTCTGAGGTTATCTTGATGAAGCTGCTAATCTTGCCGAAAAGGTCTTTCAGATCATCCTGCAGGTCAAGAAATTCTTTACTCTCCTTTGAATCGGGGAGGGAAGGACTATTTGTTTCGGATATTGAGTTCATGACATGTTTACCTAGTTCTTGTACCCACACGTTCTAGATCTTTCATCTTCAGCTCCATCGCCTCTAGCCGACTGGCCAGCTCCGATGCATCCGATTTTGCAATACCGTCTGTTGTATTGTTCTTCTTGTCGATCGCTAAATTCCACCAGTCCATTCCAATTTCTTTTGCCTTCTCGACAGAACAGACTACGAGTCGAATTTGAATTGTGAGCAATTCGATATCGACCAGTTTGATACGTATATCACCAGCGATGACAACTCCCATATCCAAGACTCGCTCGAGAATATCTGCGATCGATGTCGACGACGTTGCTGTTGGGATCCTGGTCGTACTCATAATAATCACTCCGTTGTTGTTATCGTTTGTTATCTCTATTACGCAATTTGCGATGTCGTCCTGCCGCGTTGGGGAGCCATATGCGCGACCGTGTATTAGATCAGTTTCCCAAGCGGACCAAGATCCATATTGAGATCTTCGCGTCCGATTCCGAATGCTACACAAAGGGTATCGATGGCTTCGGATTGTTTCATCAAACAATCTCCCAATCGTTCGATTTCTTCGTCTGTTAAGGTTCCGTTTTCCATTCTGCGAATTGCCTGTCGTTCCAGTAATTCGTGGAGCAGGTTCACTATCGTTACCGCCAGACGACCTAAGCCCGTTGCAGCATTGTCGGCATTCAGTTCTACGCGACGTGATTCTGCAGCGGATGCCATGATTGACTCCGCTAACGCAGCCTCACAAGGATCTACTTCCGCAGCGAAAGCACTGCTCATGACGCTTCCCTCCATGGAGCTCGAGGACGAGTACCATGCGATAAGCTTGGAGGCAGTTCTTCGAGAGCATCGACCGCCATAACGATCCCTCGCAATCCGATATAGAGCAGATCAACACCAGCAACAGACACGGTGATATCGCCCGTCACAACAACTCCTTTGTTGAGCAAGCGATCGATGGCATCACAGAGAGTTATACTCTTGGCTAGGCGTTCATTATCAACTGACATGATCCAAATCCTTTTGGTAATTTCAAAGCCTTATTCCTCAGACTCTAACAGGTCTAGAAGCTCCGCTTCTCGCTCTTCAAATTCATCTTCTGCAATTTCACCAGCTTCAAACTGCGCATGCAGAGCAGACAACTGGGCCATACTGTTTGCTCTTTGATTCTCCTTCTCCTGTTCTACAGCCTTTGCAACTTCCTTTGCAATGAACAGAAAACCCTTAAAGGGAGATAACACCAAGTCATCAAGGTAGAACATAATCTCATTCCATAGATAAGGCTAACTTAACGAAACTGTATGGTGGCCATGGCCCATTGAATGTGACGGCAAAATCGTCAGTGAAAAGCTCAGCAGCCTGATATACAGCCGCCGTAAACTCATCTTCTCGATCACGATGGATCAAACAAGCGAGCCTCATCACATCGGCATCATCTCGATTCGGTTGGGCCTCCAACTCCCTCGCAATGGGCGAGAGCTTGTCCAAAAAAATCTGGGTGTGAGCCGTTCTTTCCGAGTTAAGAAGGCTCTCAAATATCCTTCCCATTTCAATCTGATCTTCACGCGATGCGCGCCCCTCTACTATCAAAGCGCGAGCTGCTTGTAACTCAGGGTATCGATCGACAAAGTACTGAGGTACATTAGGCACAGTCCATTTTAGGGCGATCGTCATCTCAACATGCCCGCCGACTCGATCTAACTGCTCGATCAGAATATCGTGATTCTTGTCAAGGATATGATGCACTTGATCGAGATCATCGGCGATCAGTCCAAACGAGACCGGCAACATGCTCCAATGTTTTGCTACATGGGTGACAATCTCCTGATGTGCCGCCAAGAACTTTCGCTGGGGTCTAATCTTCTTTGGCACGATGGGAGACGCAACAACTGCGAGACCGCCACGTTCGATCACCGTTATCTCCGCGTCTTCGATCCCCTTCAGCTTCTCGGACGATATAGACTCACCATCCTTCGATCGAAGAAATGAGTAAACGTAAAAACCGGTTGCAACTTGAAGTTGGTTGATCATGATTTACACTCGGACAGTTAGTATGTAAATCCGACAGATTGATTTACAGTGTTAGAGGAAGGAATCGTTGGTGGCAACGTTCTTTGTTGAACATCGATCCGACTTTGGAGCTCATCTTGCTCCTCGACGATTGTTCGAATTCGATTCTGCAAATTGTTGAGGCGTTCCATGAGATACTCGAGTTCATTCGCTCGTCGAGATCTCTCGATTTCAAGCGAGGTCAACTTCAGATAGAGCTCTGGTGTTTGGAGAGACGCGACAGCCTTTCGCGACGCACGCGTCTGCATGCTATGTAAACCACGCCTAGGCATAGAATTTCTCATGGCTCAATTCCAATGTCAGTAAAAAAATGTCATGGAAGACTTACTTTTTCGAGACCGCTGACGCCAAAGGAAGTCCTGTGGATTCAAATGAAGGTGGCCTCGGAAATCGTCGCCCTGCGCTTTCACGTGCGAGGTTAACGTCACCTAAGTCATCGACAGAATCTACGTCATCGGTTTTCTTTTCCAGAATGGAAACGTCTGCATCGCTTTTAGCACCGAGTGCAATGTCTGCAAGACGTGCTGAACTCGCACTTTGAACGCGGTTTTCTAGAACATCTAGACTCGCATCCACACGAACGTTTGGATCTGCATCAACACTACTCGGTTCCTTGTTTGTGATCTCACCCATCCGATTCAATGGAGCAATGCGAGCATCAGCGCCGTTTCGAGCTTTCCCTACCTTTACGACAGAGCGAATGAGGGATTCTAAGTCTTGATTCGTAAATGGCTTACTCGATTGTCGCGAGGAGTTGTAGAACAACACATCCTTACATGTCGCCATGAAGATCGAATCAGAGACCGACACAGTTGCCTTCCGATGATCCAGAATTCTTGCGATCGCTAAGGCGCCGCGAATAGTAGGACCGTTCTTGCCACCAAATCTCTCTCGCATATTTCGAATGATATCGACTATCAGCGCGATCTCATCCATGGGTCTATTACTCTTCGCGCGAACGATCGCAATTTCGGTCTCTCTATCCTGATGGGCAACCTCTAGTGTGATCATTCGATCGAGCAACGCATCTTGCGATTTATGAACACCGACATACTCCTCTGGGTTCGACGTAAAGATCGCGCGGAAATCCGGATGAACACGAACGATGTTCTTGTCCTGTCCGGAGGAAGGAATGTTTAGAATTCCTTCCTCAAGTATACTCAAGAACGCATTGTTCGCGGCAGCGGGCGAACGAGTGAACTCATCGTAGATAACCGTGTGCCCTTGTTCGCACGCTGTCGTTAAACGGTTGTTGCTCCACATGAGCGAAACCGTTTCCTCCGTCTTTAGGATGGAACTCACGTAGTTATCGCGAACGGACTGACGCCTAAATCCAGCGTCCTTGCCGAGCAAATCAGAACCGCGCAGTTCGTCATCGCCGTGCAACAATGTGCAACGACGACCAATCTTAGATGCAATGTGCAAAGCAAGCGTTGTTTTGCCCGTTCCGGCTGGCCCAGACAAATGAACAGCATATCCAATTTCAATGTATGCCAACGCTCGATTCGTTAGCTCCTGAACAGCCTCGGTAGCGACGAAGTCAGGTCCAGGTTGTGGAACAAAGTCAGCTGTTGAACACTGATTTTGTAATCCACTATGGACCTTTGGTGTGGTTGCGCCACGATGAATGGATGCCTCTTGCATTATGTTCGTATTCTTTACTGGTTGAGTGGGAGCTAAGTAAAAGCAGACTTCAGATCTTCATTGCGGAGGAAACACCTTGCGATGTCATGCTGGGTGGTACAGGCAATACACTAGGTCTTTGACTCACTGACTCCGATACGGGAACAGATCCTGTCGATGCAACAAACACAGCGGGAGCGGCAGTGATACGTGAAACAGAACTGCTATCTCGACGCACTCCGAAGCTACTCTGCAACCGCTGCCAAATCTGTCGAGCATCGTTTCGATCTCGCGACCAGGACTTGGTCATTCGGTTGGTTTCAACCCGAATACGTTGAACCTGAGAGCGAACGCATTGAAGTGTCGTAGCCGATGCTCGATACTGTTGACGTGCTGCGCGCATACGGTCGTTTTTGTTTTGACGGAGCAAACGTGCAATGTCACGTCTATTCTTGATAACTTCCTGTCTCAGAAACGCCTTCGCATTCTTCGCTGTCTTTACCCGTATTGTACGCAAATCACGAAGAGTTCTTTCTACCGTTTTTTGGTTGTGTCTTTTAAATTCACTGAGCTGCTTGGTGAGCGATTTTGCATCTTTTGCCAACTCCAATCTGCTCTTCATGCGTTGGTCTTTCAGCTCGCGTCTTTTTCTTGTGCACTCTTTCTGATTCTTATCCAAAAATGCTTTCCGTTCATCGCGACTTCTCGAAATGCTATCTGCTAAACGCTGCATCTGTTCTCGAAAACTAGCCATCAGCCCTGACCCTTAAAACGACACAATGGAGTAATAAACGATTGAGAAATAGACCGGCCCCATCGAGCGAATACACTCATTCGGCTCGTGAGACCGGCCTAGCCTCGTACCAGACATCACTATGCTGGAGCAGCTGCCGTTGCAGTCAAGCCGATTGCTTCGGCATACTTGAGATACGTCTCAACGGACGCAATAACAACGCGAGCTTCAATGGAAAGCAATTCGATCCCGACGAGGGATACCTTTGCCCAAACGTCGATGACAACACCCTTATCCAGGATACGGTCAACGACTTCTGCCAAGCTGGACGAATCGGTGGTTTTTTGTACTGATGCCACTTCAAAATCTCCTAGGTTTATTTGAAAAACATACTTAAACTTCTCACCCCCATGTACAACGCGTACTGCCTCACCTAGTTGGCGTCCGTTTGTCGGTCGCAATCAGTGATTGGGAGTGTTGTTCTACATAGCTGCTCTTAAATCCAAAAAGGGCAGTATCCTACGCAAAGCAATCTACACCTACTATTGCTTCTGGTTTAGCCAACCGCTTCATTTGGAAGTGTAATTGCACACCTTTGCATTGGTGGCGATACACAGCCAACATCCTCCGATTCGAGAAACGAATACGGAGGCCAAGGACCAGAAGCAACCGTGGGTTTTTCGGAACGCAAGAGAAGGCTAGAGGCCGCGAGAAACATCGCAGGTGCAGCTTCTTTTCGAACCAATAGTTCGATTCTTGCAATCATATAGCAATCCGTTTTTGAACAGTTGCCAGCTACTCTTAGCTTGCCAACACTCGATTGCCATTGAATTTTCTCTGCGGGGAATCGATGCTTAAACTCCTTGCAAATCCCCCTCAACTCATGATCTATCTTGAATCCAGATTTTTTGCCCATGAGTTTGGACCTTAAGTATTCGGAACCTTTTGACTTGGAATGGCCGCCGTCGTTAGCTGTATGTGCCTGTCTATCTCCATGATCTTCGGCAACGGCCCATCTTAAATTCAATTCCGAAAACCCTGCTATCCTTTGTAAACAGGATCCATACCATGATTTATTGAGTCGAACAGTGTTCACGATCTCATCCGAAGTCACAATGACGCCAAAACGAAAAGGCAGGATGTCTGCTTCCCGATGCAATTCATTCACTAAAGTGGAGTAGTCGCCTATCTGACGTTGCAGCGGATCGTCTTTTCGAAGGTCACTACCCGCATCCGATGCAACAACGATGAACTCATCAACTAGAAACACGCTTGCCCGCCCAGCGATCACTCCCGTTAAATTCGATGCGACGGACTTATCCGACCCACGCAATAGAACTGCATGAATCATCCATCGATCTCTTCCAAACGAATCCATCTCCCGTGTATTCGTAATCACGCAGCTCTCCTTTCAGATACCACTTGAGGATCGGCGATCAGGTCGCTGAATGCAGGGAGTGAGGGACAGAAACTGTACGCAGGCCACGGTCCAGAAAGTTCCATTCGAAGGCCTCCGTTTTTTGAGGAATCAAGATTCCATTGCTCCACCCAGAATGCAACCCGGCTGGCACTTTCGATCCATTCCAATACAGCTACGCTGCTCAATAACTCTTCTTTCGCATCCGACTTGGTAGCAGCTTTGATCGAACGCTCCTGTGTATGCGCAAACACTTCTTGTATCGATGTCATCGCAGTGTTAAGTGACTGCACGAAAACACCGGAGTCGGATCTCGAAATTTCTCTCTGCAATTGTTTCAGTTTCAGGTAGTTCGCTCCTTTGAGAGGAACACCTTCTTGCAGGAGACCGTTTCGCTCAGCCTGCATCTGGGCCGCCTGTGCGTAGTTTCCATAGAGTTTCAGTCCCCACTCCTGTTTCCCTTTGATCAACTGAAAGAATTCCTTGAGACGTGGAGTTGCCGAAACCGAATAGGATTGGAGCGCCGCATCCGATGAGAACAGGGATCCAAAGCGAGCAGGATAAAATGAAGATTGAGAACTCAAGAGCCCAACGGCCTCCTCATGAGCCATTACCCGCGGCGTCAACCAATCGATATCCGCGAGGTTTCTCGCTCCCTCTTCGCCGAGAAACTCGGAACGATCTAATCGTTTGAACCATGCAAACACCAACCCAGCGTCTAGCCTTTCGATGTCGAATAATTCAGCTAGAGCCAAGGTCTTCGGATCGAAGTACTCAGCCTCTCCGGTATCGCTGATACCAGTTTCCCTCGATTCGATAGTGGCAATCGCGGGACCTCTCATCGAAAGCTTCGGAGAGAATCCCAACAGATATAATGCGTTGTTCATTGCTTACCCTTCCCTGACTTCATCAACTGATCCAGGCTATTCAGAATATCCTCTTTTTGAATCAGAACCGATGCCGAACCCGACTTATCATCTCTTAACTGCGCCACGACCCGCCTGATGCTTGATCGAGCTGCCATACTGCAAATGGAAGCCAGGTCTGCTCCTGAGAATCCCTCCGTTCGATTTGCGAGATCGTCTAGATCAAGCTTTTCTGCGAGAGGTCGATTCTTCAGATGAACTTGCAAGATTGATTTTCGACTCTCTCTGTCCGGAAGCCCGACCTCAATCGTCTGTTCAAACCGACCATACCGACGGAGTGCTGGGTCAACCATGTCGGGTCTATTTGTTGCTGCTAAGACAAAGACGCCGTTCATCTCTTCGATGCCGTCCATCTCGGAAAGAAACTGACTAAGCACTCTGCCCGTCACGCCAGAGTCTTGCGTACCGGATTGTCGTGTCGCACATAGTCCGTCAATTTCATCGAAAAACATCAAACATGGAGCAGCTTGTCGAGCTTTGCTAAAGATGTTTCGTATCGCACGTTCGGATTCGCCAACGAACTTCGAGAGCAACTCTGGCCCCTTCACTGAAATGAAGTTTACCTGGCTTTCCGTAGCTGCGGCTTTTGCGATCATCGTTTTGCCAACACCCGGTGGGCCCGCCAGTAAAACACCTCTGGCTGGACGTACTTTCGCTTGCGTGAACAGCGACTCGTACTTCAATGGCCAGGTTATCGCCTCACGTAGTTCTTGTTTGATCGAGTCTAATCCGCCTACATCGTCCCAATAGACGCTCGGGACCTCCACAAATACTTCGCGAATTGCCGATGGCTCGACTGATTGGAAACCTTGTAGAAACTCTGACATAGACACGCGGATTGACGCGAGTTGGCTATAGGAGATTCGCTTCTGCCCAAGATCGATACTGTCCAACAGCTTTCGCAAGCAAACCATGGCTGCTTCACGGCACAGTGCCTCTAAATCAGCCCCAACGAAACCATGCGTAATGGATGCGAGATGCCGCAAATCGACGTCGTCCTCGAGCGGCATACCACGTGTATGAATTTCTAAGATATGAAGCCGCTCGGAACGATCGGGAATACTAATCTCAATTTCGCGGTCGAATCTACCGGGTCGTCGCAATGCGGGATCGATCG
This sequence comes from uncultured Pirellula sp., assembly GCA_903858115.1. GTDB lineage: Bacteria > Planctomycetota > Planctomycetia > Pirellulales > Pirellulaceae > JBKCUI01. The sequence goes on from CAIOHR010000280.1 coordinate 83,302, forward strand.
AGTTGGGTAGATTGGTAGCGGCGATAACGATTACATTTTCGCGTTGCTTTAATCCATCCATCAAAGTTAGCAACTGGGCAACCACGCGTCGCTCCACATCGCCTGCTGCGTTCTCACGCTTGGGTGCGATAGCATCGATCTCATCGAGAAAGATGATGCTTGGTCCTTGTTTGCTCGCTTGTTCAAAGATCTTTCTTAGGTGCGCTTCGCTCTCGCCATAGTGTTTGTGAATAATTTCAGGACCACTAACGACGAAGAATTTTGCGTCTGATTCATGTGCGATGGCGCGCGCGATTAATGTTTTTCCGCAACCTGGCGGACCATACAGCAAAACACCGCGTGGAGCACTGACCCCTAACCGATCAAAAACCTCTGGGAACTTCAGAGGCAATTCAATCATCTCGCGGATGCGTTGCAACTGAGCTTTTGCTCCCCCGACGTCCTCATACGAGGGATTCCGCGTACCTCCATCTGTAGCACATTGCTCGATACTCAGTACAGTGTTAGGGGTTATCAAAACTGGTCCGTCTGGTACAACCTCTTTGACGTCAAAATCGATCGACTCGTTGCCAAACAGGATGGCTCGAATCACACTCCCTTTTTGAACTGGTAACCCATCGACGAGCGACGCGATGTAATCGATATCCCGGTCAACAGGTTTGACTTTTCTAGGACGAATCGTAACACGCTGCGCATTCGAACAGTTTGTTTTCTCTATCTCAACCAAATCATCGATACTGCATCCCGCAGACTCACGTATAACACCGTCGATCTGTATCCAAGACTGTCCGCGACTATCCTTCTGAGCAGGCATGACTTTGCCGACGGAAGAGCGTTTGCCAGTGATCATTACAATGTCACCTGGCCGAACGCCCAACAAGTCCATGTCACTCGGATCAAGTCGAATAAGACCTCGACCGACATCGCGACTCGCAGCCTCTACGACGCGTAATCGCAGCTTGGTTGTTGCATCCATTATTGACATTCGTTCAAATCCGTTTGAGAATCACTTCACCCATCTCGCATAAGGCAACCCATGGGTTTGCCTATTGCTCGACTTCCTTGGTCAAATCCGTTGATACTACAACAGCTATTTGTTGGACAATCGAATTTCAACGACGCCATTGTTCGCTGTAATGGAAACTTGCTCAGGCCCGAACTCTCGTGGTAGCGTCAGTTCTTTTTTGAACTCAGCCACCTTGCTCACCCCTTGAATCCACAAGCTCTTTTCCATGAAAGTAAGATGAACATCTTCGCTGGAAACACCCGGCATCTCAGCGATGATTTGAACGTGATCCCCTTCGTCATATAGTTCAACATTTGGCTCGCGAACTCGAGGCACACTGGTTGCAGGCTTCGATTCTGGCTTGGAAGCTTTCTGCACAGGATGGACGCTATATTCTCCGTCTTTTCCAGCTCCGTCTCTCCCCCCACCGAATCTCACGTTGACGCCATAGGATGTAGTGAATTTTTTGCCGGACGAGGTCTCCCCCTCTCCTACCGCCGCCCGAAGACTCTCGCCTTTCTCGGCCAATTCACCAAACTTAGTGATCAGGTTGGATACACCATCAAAGAGCCCACCTATTCCCAGCATTGCGGACAAGTCGGCAGCGGCTTGCTTCTGCTTCATGTCTTCGTTGTCGCTCATAGTCGAAATTCCTCCCACAGAGTTTAAATAACTTGCATGTTAAGAAGTTCGGTTATTTCTAAGCTTGCAAACGGAAACAGTGCAAAAACCATTGCATTTTGCACTCTTGATCTATCGCGAGAGCTTAAAATTCGTCATCTTGAGAAGATTGTGAATAGGTGATTCCCTTACTTGAAAGGGCATCTGCCTAAGACCCAACGGAGTACACGCCAACATCGTATAAATTCTTGTTGGATTCGATGGTCGGTAACCCGAAACTAAGCCATCGGCTCAAAAATCCGAGGACTCTCTCGATCTTTGAGTCTCCCAAAGGGATACTCGACTTGAAGATCTTGCGGAAGAAAGTCTTGCACCCGATGCTGAAGTCCAATAAAGAGTATTCCGACCTGACCCGTCTGAAGCGTTTCTACAATTCTTTGGGCGATGAACTGATCTCTTTGTGCTAGAAGAGATGATGCAGATTCGTCTTCCTTTCGATCGCTTGGTTCTGACATCTCTCGATACAGCCCTTCCGCCAAACTCTTCTTAACCGCTTCGTATTCCTTGATGAGAAGCTCTGTCGATTCCGTTCCAACGAGTTGCGTCCCTCTTTCCACTAACCATTTCACCAATTTGTGGTTGGCACTACCTTTTGAAGCCAACTCTTCGACGATTCGGTGCTCGATGATTCGTTCGGGGTTCCCCGTGAAAGGTAGAGCGTCCTGAAAAACGAAAGTGTTAGCGTAATCTATGTTCCAGGATTCGATTCCTAGTCTCAATTCTTCCCAGAACGCGTCTAGTACTCTTTGGTTTTGCTCAAAAGTTTGGTTTTGCAAGAACTGACTTTTCACGTCGCGAATAGGTAGCTCCAACGTACCCAAATCATGTCTCGAATGTACTATCGGAATGATAAATAGATGTCGCATCGCATCAGTCACCGTGTTTAAGGCTGCCAGCCCAGTGCGGATTCCAGACAAGCCGGCAGCCTGCCCATCACGAAACTTACTTCATAGCAGCCACATCTGCAAACGAAACTGGCTGAATTGACGCAGCAAAGGTACTGATCGGAACCATTCGTTTGTTTGGGCCGGTCTTTTCGGTTGAAGCATTTGCTGGTGACGCGGTGAAAATCTGTCTGAGATACATCTCAATAGTCTCTGCTTCATCACGGTCCAGTTGGCTCCAAATCGCATTGATCAACTCGTTGAAATTTGCCTTAGCACACGGGGAATTTGCTTCAAAGTTCTCTGGTCGAGCCACAATGTTCTGACCAATCCTCTTTCGCCACCAAGCCCTAAAGCTGGAAACGTCTCCCGCGGATGAAAGCAAGAAGCTTGCTAGGCCACGCAGCATAACCGAATTGTCACGGATGCACGCCTCAAGCCCACGTTCGCCCAGTTGTTCTTTGTATGCCTGAGAAGAATTTACCGCAGCGGTAGAAATACGTTCGGCGATAGAATTGCTATGTTCATTAATCTTGTACGCACCCGTGTAGGCTGGCGCAACGGACGCTAGCCCCATCAGCAATTCCGCAATCTCGGGATACTCTCGCAGTTGCTCGAGAATTCCACGCAAAAACTCGACAACCACCGAACCAGGCAACTTGCTAAATCGGACCTGTTCAACTTGGAAATACTCATGAAGTGAAACCTCAGCAGCCGCTCCACCGATGATGGCGGCCTCGATGGTTTTTTGAATCAACAATTTTCCATCGCGTCGCCCCGCCTTGATACCACCCCGTTCTAACGAATCGTGCCTTGGAGCGGCTTGGTATCCACGTTCCACCGCGGAAATAGCAAATCGATCGGCATGTGCCGCCACGGCGTACAATTTCGCATGACGATCAAAGCACCCCATCGCGTCATCCAAATACCCGCGTGCAATCTTGGCATCCTCGGGATCTGCGTGAGTTTCGATAACTCGGATCACCCGATCATATACTTGCTTCAAGATTCCGACATTAAATGGTAGGTTTGGTAACAAATACTTCGACAGGTAAGATCTGAACTCGAATCCGTTTACGCCAGCAGGACCGCTTGGAATCAGAGTTACTATCTTTGACAACACCAATCGAATGTCTCGGAAGGCGGCTCGCTTGTCGGCCGCGAATTGGCTGAAGTTTTCGATAGCCCAATTGGCAGACTCCGTCGATATCTTATCAACGACTTCGGACAATCGCATCGCGATTTCCGTTCGGCGCGCGACCTCCACCAATTGCAGGATCGCGTGTCTAAACACTTTAGCGGTGTCATCCTTCCAACGCGAGTCGACCACCTCCAACAACACCTTCAAACTGGACGCAAGAAGTCCTGAATGGGTCGATGGCATGTTGGGCAACACGATCTTACACCAAATATCCGCGAGTTGATCAGCTCGAATTTCCGCTGGTCCGCAAGCATGAAGTATCGACAGTTCAGTGATCAATTGTCGATTGGCCATCGAAACCGCGGTTTGAAATTCATCCGTGCGAAGCAAACCTAGCGTTTCCCCTCGTTCCAATAGCTTAGCCGCAGCAGCATCAGCAATCTCACCAGCATGAGTGGTAAGTCGAACCGCCTGCAACAAATGACCAGAGCAGTCTGCCATCGTCTCAAACAAATCGCTCACCGCCATGGCGGCTTCAGGACCACAGCACTCTACAATCCCCTCGCGAAGAGCTAAGAACGACCAATACCAGACCTGTGCGTTGTACTCCACTTGACTCATGAGTCGCTCAATCAACCATCCAGCGAACTGCTTCTTCATCTCCAAAGGAGATGGGGTTTTCATGACCCTCGCAACCTCTTTGATTAGCAACTCAAAGTCTCGTTTGCACTTCGAAACACTGGAAACTCCGTACTGAGCCTTAACGTCTGGCATGATTGCCATAACCCGTTCCGCTGCAAACTCAGCAATACGGCGATGTGCTCGGTGAATAGTTCCGCTGTACGACGCTTGCCTAACGAAAGCGATCATCTGTTCGAAAACGGTATCAACGAAAGGGTGCGCTTGCAATGGAAGTTCTCGGTGTGCCCCCTGTTGAAGAAAATGCAAGAAAACCTCCATATGATGACCGGTTACATTGGATGCATCGAGATGGCCGACTAGCCATGACAACACCTTCTCGAAAACGATTTCACAGGAGCCTTCACGTACAGCTTGTGCTGCATATCGCAATAGAATTCGCCCGTCTTGATGCCCTTTTTTGCGTCTCATCGAACCAGATGGGCCCTCAAAACCCGGTGTAATGTCACAAAAGGCATGGGTGGCGTAGTCTACTATCTCAAACTCAAATTGTTGAATTAGCTTGGATACGAGCATTCTATGAGGAAGCTCCAACGAAGCCCCTAACGCCTGCTCGTTTTCGAGCGAGGTGAAGTAGCGACCTTCCGCTGCGGTCATGATTTTCGATAATGCACTGTTCATAGCTCTTCCTTTATTTGGTTCGATAGCCGAATCGCTTTGCCAACTTCGGATCAATTAGTATCTGATGCCCTTCAGTTGGACTTAGCAAGTTCGAGCCATTCAAGATTGGAGGGTTAGTAAATGGTCCAGAATCTCTTGGTGTGATTTCGGACTAGTTTTCCAGGAACGAAGCGAGTCGATTCGCTTTGGATCGGAAAGCAAAAATCGACTGCTGCTAAATCCATCCTTTTCACTTTGCGATTGGAAGCAGTCGACATCTTTTGCGATAAAGTGAGAGAACATGCCAGCGATGATACCTGCCGTCAAAATATCCGCTGGATAACTTAGCTTCCCGTCCGTAATGTCTGCCATGATGGCTCCCTCGAGCGAGAGATCTATGACTCCTCGATCGAAATGATAATAATCGATCGCGAGAACACCCCATCCATTATGTCCGAATTCTTGAATGACCAAACTCTGGAAGAAAGCTAATGGAAAATCTTTAACAGGCATTGCGTAAAACTCAGACCATGCATCTTCCAATCCTTTTCCAAAATTCCGCCCCCATTTTCTACCACAGTGATAGAGAACGGCTTCGACTCTATCACCACATTCCTTCTCAAGAGCTCGATGAAGTCCCAAGAGGAAGTCATTGGTCAATGCAATCATCCGACGTCCAGACCGGTTAACGAGAACGCCGGTTTCAACATTTGCGGTCATATACAATTTCTCAACATAGTAGTTTCGGAATTCTATTTCGCTCGAGCTTGACATATAAGATATTTAGGTTAATGGTTTTCAATAGACTCTATGACTACTAGGGTGTCTCAATTGGATACAGTCTTTTCTTTAGACGGCAGGTGTAGCAGGTGCGGGAAAATCCGACATAACCTCTATGGTTCTATCTAGGTAGGGTTCAAACGCGGCGTACGCATCAGGCGGCAAACTTTGCCGAAACCCCTGCTTCAAATAGGTGTATGTATCGCGATTAAACTCGGGGGTGAAGTTGAGACCTGCGAGGATGGTTCTTAACCAAAAAAGCAATTTCTCTTCCAGAATCCCCATCTCATCGAGCAGCATTGCTTGGGCCATGAACCGAGTCGTCAATTGCACATCGCGAAATGCTTTCGCCCATGCGCTACCGTGATACTTGTCAAAGTTCGGGTAGCGTTTTCGTGTATTATCGATGCAGAATCGCACAGCCGCCTCCTCATTGGATTCGATCAAGCCGACTATCCGAAAACGCTCGGGAAACCCATTGGTATATTCCAATACTTCCTGACGCTCTTCAGCGGTCATATATCTACTATCGCCGCCTACCAAAATTTCTGAGATTCGATTGTTCATAGTCTTCGTCTTTTTCTGAACCAATTCCTATCGATTTGATGGACTCTATGGATTCGATTGTTGAAGCTTTTCCCTCAAGGCTAAATTCTCCAGATTGAGAGCAATAATTCGGTTGGCCATTTGCTCCATTGGATCTACACCTATCTGTTCGCCTCGAACCTGTGCCAATTCCATGTTGAGTTCAACAACCAATCGCTCCAACTGCAAGAGATAATCATCTTGCGACTGTTCAACTTTTGGAGGCATGCTCGCCGATTTCGCGAATGATACTCGCTCCGTCATCTGAAAAGTCGAGCTCAGATGAGCCTTTTGTTTTCCAGTTCGGTCGGCATCGCTAGACTTTTGCGTTGCTATTCGCGCCGCACTTGCGTCTTCTCGGCTTGTAGTTTCTATTGCGGAACGACTTGAGTCCTCGCTGATTTCTTGTGCCTTACTTGCAGGCACCGTCTCCACTGCAGATGGAACGAGTCGGTCCGCGTTGGGAACGATAGCCAACTTCTCTAAACCAACAACTTCAGATTTTGGCGATAGTCCAGAATCCTGCTTGGATTCGTGCTCCGTACTACTTTGTGAACGATCCAACTCTGGACGATTTTCCGTCGTATATTCGATTATCGCAACCGGTTGCTCGTCAACCTTCCATTCCTCCTTGGCGATGCTTCGCTCTTCAGAGACAGTAGCAGTTGGAGTGACTTCCAGAGAGACATCATCGGAGCGATTTGCCGCAGAAGAGGATCCCGCTTGGGAAATCTCAACCACATCGGATAGTATCTTGCCGTCCTGCGACTCTAACTTAATAGGCTCCGACGGACTTTCCGTTGCTGGTTCTTGGACCGACGCAGGAGCCCCCTCGTCTCCCGTGACGCTCTTTGCTGTTGCCGCATCCGACTTGATGTCCACCCATGGCTTGCATTCTGGCCTCTTAAATGCCGCATCGTTGGACCAATTGATCGCTTGAGTAAGCTGTCCCACTAGCAGTGGCCCAAGATTCAATACATGCAACGAGCCCCGATTGGCATTCGCAGCGCTTGGTTGGCTATTCGTGTTTTGTCTTTCAGACACCATGTTTTCGAACTATCCCTTCAGTTGCTTTCAGGTTGCTGTGAGCTACTTGATGGCAACCATTCCAGATTGGCGTCTTCCGAACATGTTGAAACTATTCTGCATTCTTACTTTATGCATTACGTACCTTCTTCATGATGTCCTTACCCGTGGCCCCTTGGCTTCGCCAAAAAGCAGCGGCATTCACTCGTTCGGCGTGAGAAATCAAAAATTTGCAATGATCCGCCCCCATGGCATAACATTGGATTTCCACACAACCAAAGTCTTTGCGAGAAAGAACGCTAAAAACTGCGGAAAAGAGACCGGCATAGAAATAACACACCACTGCACCTATGTCTCCAAGCGTCTTCGCAACAGCGGATTCGTACAACTCGATGAAAAGCATATCCCGTTTTGCTTCCCGAAAATCGAACTGCCACGTTCCCCAGCCTTCGATGGTGAGTGGCCACCACCATGTTTCGAGCATCATTCCCATACCCATCTTTGTAAAATCGACCTCGAATTCTCCTTGAGAGCGTTTCACAAAGTTTCGCATATCCTCCATGCCCCAGGCATAGCCGGTTTCGTACATAACCATTCCTGCCTTTTCACCAACCTCGTCCTCTAACCCTCCCAAGACACCTGTGATGAAGTCTTCGGTAACACGAAGGATCCGCTGGCCATAGACGTTGGTGATGATTCCACGTTGTCGGTCCCGTTGGTAGAACTGTTCTGATGTGTAGTAATTATGTTTGAACGGCTGGACACCTGGCGTCATCCGAATGGAGTCTCGGATCTTGTCATCCGCCTTTTCGTTTCGAATTCGGACGAGCGATTTCGAATCGGGCGTACCAGAAAGTATCTCGACAAATTGCTTGGTCTTCTCTTCTGCACTCGTAGGAGTTATCATGGAAATGGATTAACCTTAGTAGTAGTCATGCGTCCAGGAACAGATACCTGGACCTCGAGATGCGTTTAGGCCGTTCTTCGTTGGTTTCCGATTTGCTTGACATCTTCTGCCAGTAGCGCAGCGTACAGTTTGTTGAGAAGCTCCATAAATGTTACAGCGCCCTCAGTAAGCTCACCGACGGTCGCCGCGTCAAGTCTTGCACCGTCAACCTTTTCTTTGAATGCTCTAACGCGGGAGGGAGTTTGAGCGGCTCCTTCCGTGTGATACTCAATCCCCGCAGTTTCTCCCGGTGCTATTCCCAACGTCTTACTCAAAGGCTTGGCGATCACTAAAGATCCCATTCTGGATCCTTCCAGGACATATATACAACCTAAAAGCGCAAAGGGCTTGTGTTTTCCCCAATCGCGTAGTTGATTAACGATCGCCAGCGTCTCGCTCATTGGCTGGAAGGTAACGACCTTGCATCCGAACGCTCTCAAGTCACGTGTAATGGTGTTGGTTCGGACCATTTCCGATGTAAAGTAGTTGGAGACTTCAACTACCTGCTGAACCAAGCTTTCGAGTTCGTCGTGAATATGCCATAGTTGAACCAGTCCATTGGCATACTCGGATCGACTTATCGAGCCATCCATCATCCCTTTCGAAAACGGAGTCAATTCGATTTGTTGATGCGATTCGGAAATCGCCGCACGAACCATATTCATTACGCTCATCTTTATCCTCTTGGTTTTGCGAATAAGAAGTCCCGCATAAAGGACTCAGTCCAATCGGGACCAAACAACTTGCTTAGAAACTTGTTACCTGGACTGCTCTGCATGTGATGATGCTGATACGCCTGGAGCCTATCCAATGCGTTCTCATCTCTTTCCATGGCAGCTAAGCCGGAACCAACCGATTTGTTGACGAAACCTTTCAAATAGGCGTCGAGATAGACCGTGTAGCACTCTTCCACTTGATGAAAGCAATCCACAGGAACGTTTCTGGCATAGGTGTAGTTACCCTGCGATGACTCGATCGCCCAAATGGGTGGATCTTCGTTGCATGGTAGCCCCGCAAATCTCGGAGCAATACCACCTGTCAATATGGAGGTATCGTCAAGAATAGACGAAGATTCAATCACCGGCGTTTGAACATCCACAAACGCTACGCGGACTTCCGTTCCAACTGCAATGAGCTCCGCAGCGAACACGGGCATGTGAGTGGGACGATTAGGAAATACCCATGTATTGATTATCTGATTCTTCGGACCGTGAATGTACACCATTCGCAGACTGCCGATGGGTCTTGAAGCAACTTGAATGGACCATTGCGACGCATGCAGCTCGATCTTACCATGCAGAGAATCTCTTCTCAAAAACGCACTAGGTACTAAGTGTGATTCGTCTATTTGATGTTGCATCCTGGACTTCGTTTGGTCAACCAACGGTTCAAACGAGACGTTCTCCTGGTGAGCGACAGGGGACTTGTTTTTCGACATGATCCGTGAGAAGAAACCCAGCCGACTATGCTCTGTTGCAGGTCGGGAGTAGTATTCTGCTGGAAAGTAATCTAGTGTGAAGTTTGGATGCATGGCTATCAATCGCAGGTATTCGAATTTGTGCCAGGTCGGAATGATCTCTTGCCGAAACCGAACTCCGGCAACATTCGTTGCTGAGTGATCGTCATTTAACTGCTTCAAATCGCGTCAAAATTATAGAAGGCAATTCGACCACAACTCCAGACCATGTATTTTGAAGGCTTTTAGCCTCCATGTAAGTGTTAACCTTAGTTACCTGACACCGGCGAATGGATAACATCCTCGCCGGGAGATCATTTGTTTCCATGCAACATAGTGTGCAATTCAGTGCAATATCAATTAGCCAGTTCATTTTTGAGGTTCTTTGATGCGAACTATACATCATGCTGTGGTAAGGACAGCTAGCGTTTACGACGATCTCGTTGACCGTTTCCACTCAGGCTACATTCGTAGACAAGTACCCAATGGATAACTTTCAAGATACAGAATTGCTTACGGAATTCGTGGCTGAAAGCTTACAAGGGCTTAGTAGCGTCGAACAGGATCTGATGTCTCTTGAATCAGACAGTGGCAAGGATACAGCACTCGTCAATCGTATTTTCCGTGCCGTTCACTCGATCAAGGGCACTGGATCGTACATGGGGCTCGATAACCTCGTTCGCCTTAGTCACCTTGCTGAAACACTTCTCGATCAAATAAGAAGTGGGGAAAGACAAGCCACTCCCGAAGTGACCGATGCCATTCTTGCGGCTGTCGATGATCTGGTTGCTATGCTCAACGCTTCGGATGTCGGCAAGAGCTACGATAGCCAGAACGCAATGGCCAAGCTCAACAAAATCCTTGGTATATCAACAACAGAAGAATCTTCTCGCCCCAAGACTCCGTCACCCAAGGAAACAACGGCTAAAACAACCGAGTCGAAGCCGTCATCAGAATCCAATAAGCGCTCCATGATTGAGGATGCGGATCCTGAGCTGTTGGCTGAATTCGTTGTCGAGGGGATACAAGGATTAACAGATATTGAATCTGACTTGCTCTCCCTAGAAACAGATGGAAGCACGGATTTCGAATTGGTCAACCGAATCTTCCGGGCAGTCCATACCATCAAGGGAAATGCCACATTCCTAAAGCTCACCAATCTAGTTGCCGTGGCTCACAAGGCGGAATCTCTCCTTGACCGAGTTAGGGCCGGCACAGAATCGGCGAATGCCGTTGTGACCGACGCGGTCCTTGCTGCGGTTGATGCGTTAAAGTCAATGCTCCAAACGCCGGATATCGGAGCTAATTTTGATTGCCAAATACCGCTTTCTAAACTAGATGCCGCCTTGAACGGTAAATCGAATAGTAGCGACTCCGGTTTCTTGAACGAAGACGATGTACTAAAGATTCAGAAGGGAGTGAGCAAGAAGGGAGTCCTATTTCGACTCACCTTCGAATTGGAAGCCATTCGGCAAGCCATCGATGTGAAAGAGGGAGTAGTCGTGGGCTTCTCGAGCCTAGGGAAGATTCTTCACAGCTCGATTCCAATGGAAAAGATCGACAACTTGGCTAGCGGCGTCTGTACCCTTTACTTGGAAACAGTTTTGGCTGCAGACATGCTCTGCGATCATTTTTGCCTCAAAGCGGATCAGGTTTGCAAGGTTGATGCTTCAACACTTAAAGCGACGAGCCAAAAATCCGCGGAGAATGTCCATGGTAGCAAAGCGTTGCTTCAGGGTTCAACTTCGGAAAAAGTCGATGAGAAAGCTGACGGTCCGAAGCCTACGATTCCCGCTTCTTCAACGTCCACAACCTCGCCCCAGTCGATCGAATCGAAATCACCTTCCAAAAGTGAATCCAAAACCGCATCCGATAAGCAAGCTGTCGATCAATCGATGCGTGTTCCTGTTCACATTCTCAACAAGTTGTTGGAGTGGACAGGAACGATGGTGATGGCTCGCAATCAACTGATGAACGAGTATGACTTTCGCGGAAATGCAGCATTTAGAACTCTTTCTCAATCCATTTCTGGGGTTCACGAAACAGTCATTGAAACCCGAATGCAAACTACGGGTTCACTCTTCGAGCGATATCGACGAATTGTTCGAGATCTCTCAAGACAACTCAACAAAGAGGTCGCACTACACATCGAGGGAGGCGACCTCGAACTGGATCGAACCATCTTGGAGAGTTTCGCCGATCCGCTTACCCATTTGGTTCGAAACTCTCTGGATCATGCCTTAGAAACTCCCGCCGAACGTGAGGCTGCCGGCAAGAATCGCCAAGGCAACATCTACCTGCGTTCGTTTGTTCACAGCGGCGAGATAATCTTAGCAGTAGAAGACGACGGCAGGGGCATCTCGGCAGATCGCGTTTGCGAGAAAGCCGTTAGCAAAGGTGTGATAACTCAGGACCAAGCCAATCAACTTTCTGAGCACCAAAAAGTAATGCTAATTTTCCAGCCAGGCTTCTCTACGAAAGATCAAGCGACCGACGTCTCGGGCCGCGGCGTGGGAATGGATGTGGTTCGAAATAACATCGAATCTGTGGGTGGTTCTATCGATGTCGTTACAAAAGTTGGGACAGGAACGACATTCTCCGCCATTTTGCCACTCGCGAAAGCGCTAGTGTCCTCCTCATTAACCAAAGCCCTGGTCATCGAGATCGATGATGAGCAATTCGCGATTCCCGAAACAGCGATAAGCGAAATCATTCAATACGATGAAAAGGCTATCGCAAACATCGTTCAAGTGGATGGAGAAAACGTTTTTCAACTCAGAGACCAGTTAGTCGCACTTCTCGATCTACGCGGCGCCCTTAGCCTGGACACAAAATGCAACCGGGACAAGCAGACATGCTTAGTAATTCTACAGTATCGCAAACATCAGTTTGGCGCCATTGTTGATCGCGTACTCGGGATTCAAGAAATCATCGTTCGCGAAACACCGAAGCTATTGGCGAGCTGTGGAGTTTTTTCTGGGCATACCGTCTTAGGCACCGGGCGTGTTTCACTCATTCTTGATATACACGGCCTAGTCAACAAACTCTCTCTACGGTTTGTTGATCAGAAAAAGGCACCTGAAAACAGGCCACGGAGTACAGACCATTCAGGTACAGTAAAAAACGGTAAAAACCTACTAAAGCAGAAGATGGTCGTGTTCAGCTATTCTGACAAAGAGTTCTTCGCAATCCCGCTCGAACTTGTTGCAATCATAGAGCGCATTTCTCTTAGTTCCTTGCGAAAAATCGGGAACAAGGAGTACTGTCAGATCAAAAATGAAACCGTCTCCATTATGAGGTTGGATTCCTTTCTACCGATCACAGCATTTAATCCAGCGAACCAGGATTGCTGCTTGATCCGACCTGCGGCCGTCTCTTTTCCGATTGGGATTCTTACTGGCCCCAACATTACCGTCATCGAAGTTGACGACAACTTTGAATCGAGACTTGACGACAATCAGGGCATTGTTGGCACTTTTCTGCACAATGAAAACTTGGTGATGCTGCTGGATGTGTTCAGTGTTTTCGAGAGACATGCGCCTGACAAGATTAAGAAGCAGGATGAGAAAACAATCAACGCAAAAATCCTGGTGGCTGAGGATAGTCTATTCTTCCGCAAACTAATAAACCAATACATAACTCGCGAAGAATGGACCGTGGAAATCGTAGAAGATGGTCTCGAAGCATGGAATAAACTTTGTGCCGAGCCAAATCGCTATGACCTTGTCATCTCCGATATCAACATGCCACGCATGGACGGCTTCCAGTTGGCGACAAAGATTCGTGAAGACAAGCGGTTTGATGCACTACCTCTGGTAGCACTAACAACACTATCTGACGACCACTTCCGTGAGAAGGGGTTGAGCCTTGGCTTTGATCGGTACGTCATCAAGATAGACAAGAACCACGTCCGATCTACTGTGGCGGAATGTCTGCAGATCCGCAGAAAGTAAACGAACTAAGAGGTATTCGAAACGATGCAGATCTCAACTTTCAATATAAGAAATGAAGCGTTCGCGATCCACTCGCTTCTAGTAGAAGAGTACTTCAGGCCTCTTCCCATTACGAAGGTCCCTGGGGCGGATCCAAGAATTGATGGATTAGTCAACATCCGTGGAAGAACGGCGGTTGTTGTGAATATGCGGCGTTGTTTCGAAGTTCCAGCAAGGGAATCGACCGCTCACGGTGAAATGATTCTCTTGGAAACGACGCATAGACTGGTGAAAGAAGCCCTGGAAAGCAGACTCTATGCCTTTGACGAACCCATCGTACTCAACGTAGATTCCGTTTCTCAGATACATCACCTTTTGGATGAGGAAATTCATCCATCACCGCCTCACGTCAGCCAACCCTTTGTCGATGGCGTCATTCGCGTCCAAGACAAATACTTCACCCTAATCTCGATCCAAAAATTGATCGCATCCCTTCTTCAATCGGAAGCGCAGGTAATAACATGATTATCGAACAAAAATCAGAAAACAAATTCAGCATATTCAACTCATTGATCACCAATGACCACCGCGAGTTCTATGAGAAGATCATCAATGAGTTAATTGGTGTTTCGCCGATCTGCAATCAAGGCAAATGTACCGCAGCTGCCATCAGCGAAACGGCGACCGAACAAGAACAAATCACGGACCTGATGGAGAGGGTAGAAACCTTCGCCGCAGAATTGCACGACGGAACAAAAAACTTGTTCGATCAATTCTATGCAGCCAAGGAAGAGTTTTGTCGTTCCATTTATTGCACCACGGCATATATCAAAATCAATCTGATCGACCGCACCCTTCTGGAACGAACCTGCGATGTGATGTCATGGGCGGCGGAGACTGTCTTTGTCGAAACCTTGGAACGCATCAATAAGATCAGCCGTGTACTCGACAAACAACTCTTTGAAATGGGTGAGTACCTCGACGCCTCAAAAGCCGCCTTTGAAGTGCCAACGTTAGAGACGAATTGGACAATGAAGGACATTAGCCAATATGTGGACGATGTTCGAAGCTATCAGTCGCGCAAACTGGAGTTAATGCTGCAATCTGAAGTTTATCAATCTTTCAAACAAAAGGTGGATTCCCTTGCGGAACAGCTCGGCAAAGGAAAGAGCCAAGAAGCGACGTTGGCTATGCTCCAGAAGGTGATCAAAAACCTGGAAGAAGTACATCAGCTCGTCGCTCAGTCCTGTAGCAGACTGGAGGACATTGGAAGCTCCTACACTCTTTATCGGGATTTAATCATAACCACCACCGATGGAATTGTCGTTGCCAACGCGAACTCGAAACGACGTGCAGATGTTCTCGGTCGCTCCGTTGCCGATGAAACATGGTTTACCCGTGCCAAGGACACCGGAGACACAAATGAATACGCAATTGAAAAGACCAATCGCTCAATCATCGACTCTGGAAACAGCTTGGTGTTTAGTACCTCAATCAAGAGCGCATCCAAAAACGACCAAGTCGTAGGTGTGATGGGGGCATTCTTTGACCTCGCCGAAGAAGCTCGCATCATTCTTCAAGATTACATGCCAAAAACGGAAGATGGCGACACCGCGGAAGGTTGGTACTCATTCTTCACCGATTGCGAGGGAAAGGTCGTTGGCTCGAGCGATCCGAACATCATCGAAGTTGGAGATTATGCCCACTTGCCACGCGGACATCGAAAACTAACACCAGGGGGAAACATAAGCAGCTACGCAAGCATAGAAGGTAAGGACTCCTCTGTCTTTTCTGCGATGTCCGATGGCTATCTAGACTACGCCGGTCTGGGATGGAGCTCGCATCTGATTGTTCCCAGCAACGAAATTTTCGCAAGCGAATCCAACTGCCAAATCAATGGGATTAGTCCCGACGAACTCATGCGATCAAGACTAATCCCAGAGATCAATAAAGACACCTATGTAAAGGTCCAAGACGACAAACAATCAATCAAACTCATTTCGCTGAACGGAATTGTGTTTGCGTCCAAACTGGGTAAACGAGGTGTAGCTCTCGGACCGGTGTTCGAAAGAATTACAGAAACCGGCGACTTTGCGACAGCAAAAATGGAAGAACTTTTACGTGAAATGGCCTATGGGGAGTTGCGATTAAACTTGCAAACGCTCGAGACCTTTTCCAAACAAGCGATCGATCTGATTGATCGAAACTTATTCGAAAGATCCGCAGCCATACGCTGGTGGGCAACAGACAAATGTCTTTGGCAAGCACTGGTAGATCCAACGGATGAGAATGTCCAAGCGGCCGGGCGGCGATTGAGAGACATTAATGGTAGCTATTCGATGTATCGCAACTTGGTTCTAGCCAATCGCATGGGGCGCGTCATTACCGCTTCGAATCCCGAACTTATACCTGACATGAAAGAAGCTCGCGTTGCAGACCATGCTTGGTTTACGAAATCCATGCGATGTAAAAACTTTGGCGAATACGCAGTCCAAGATGTTGGAGAGTCGGAATTGGAACGAGGCTCCAGAAGATCTCTAATCTATTCTGGGGCGGTCCGAGCCAATGGAGCTCGCGATGGTGAAATCGTAGGAGTTCTGGGGAGCCTTTTTGACTGGGTAACCGAATCAGGCAAGATCCTCAAGACTTGTCTTCCTAAAGATAGAAATGGAAAGCGAATACAGGGTTGCGTTGCTTTCTACGCAAATCGTAACTTTGAAGTTATTGAAACCTCCGACCCCCAAATCATTCCACTCGGTGCGACTCCAGAATTGCCCGCAGAGCATCGCGAACTAGCAGCCGGTCAATCTGCCTCTGGAGTATTCCGTCTGTGCGATCACATTTACATCATGGGTTCCTCGCGTAGCAAAGGCTATCGCGAATATCAGGGGCTCGGCTGGTCCGCTCACATATTGCGACCTCTTTTTTGAGATTGTGAACTCCACATGCCCAATCTAGAACGCCCCCCAAAAGACAACCTTTCAAGAATCGCTTTGCTTTTTTTATCGACTGGAGAATAACAACTATGGCGAACCCCTGCGATACATGCCCAACAAAAATTTGCTGCAATCCCAAAGGCCCAATCATTGTCGAAGGGGATGTCAATATTGTTGACAAATATGGTCGCCCATTATGCCCGGACAAAAAGAAGAAATCGCATGTTCTTTGCGGATGTGGGCAATCACTGAACAAACCCTTCTGTGATGGAAAACACAACAAGGCAGGTAGCGATGAAGATGATGACGCAATTAGCGACGAATAGACTCACTTTTTACCGTTGATCCAATCTTACCATTACGCCCTTTCGAAGCTGAGATTTGCTATGAATACTGACTTGCCGTTGGACGTAACAACATCGAGAGACATTCCTCGTCGACATCACTCTAAACAACTTGTTGCAACACTTGGTGCCTGGGATTCCTTCTTAGAAAAACTAGATCAAAGCGACGCTAATCACTTTAGCGATTTCCCAATTGAATCTCTCAACAACATCATTGCCGAAGCCTCGTTCCTCGGATTCCCTCAAACGGTCAAGCTTGCACGAGCCGTTCGACTCGCGATATTGCGATCCACGGAACACCCGACCTACTCGGGAGCGAATCGCCGACGCTTGTCTCGAGCGCTCGAAACATTAAAACAATCCGTCATGAACGACCCAAAACGAGTAGTTGGTCAGCCGAATGAATTGGTGCGAGAACTACAATCCGATTTCTCGCTGACTGACCACGATTTAACCTCGCCACTCGAACTTGAAATGAAGGCTCTACCATCAGAGCTCACGACTGGAGTGAACGGGAAACAATCTTTTACGGAACACCGCGACATTGATGTGTATCGTAACTCTAGACTTGACTCACTAGACCAATGTTTCGAGGAAGAGTCCTGGATCGTATCACAGCTCGCAAGCCTGGCTGAGGATCTTGCCAGCGGTACCCACTGCAGTCACCCTGCGGCTCGTTTGATGTATGTTCTGAAGAATCACAAACTCTTTAATCAGGTAGATCGCGTGTGCTTGGTAGGCAGAGTTGCAGGAGCGAATCAATTGGCGGTGGTCGATGCGAGTATGAGCGATCGATGCCCAGAGAACTCCCTGAAAAAGGGGTACTCTTGTTTTGTGAATCCAGAAGGCTCGCTTTTCAAAATGAAACCAGGAACCGTCCGGATGTTCGGCGATTGCGAACGCGTACTCTCATCATTTGCAGCCCAAGGAAAACCGGCGCAACGCTCCATTGCCCTCATCTCCGATTTAGGACTGCGAAGCGGCTTATGCCTAGCGCTCGGCCGGAGCTCGGAAGTCCAGGGATTTTTATTTCTCAATTCCGTGCAAGAGGATCTGTTCCGGGAGATTTCAATCAACTCCGCTCCCATACTCTCCCTCTTTGGCTTGATTGCGACGATTACGCTAGACACAAACGGTTTCCATCCATTGCCTAGAAATCACCCGCTTCGAAACGATGTCATTCCAAAGTCATCAAACTTATTCGAACTCAATCGCTTCAGAACGCAATTGGAACAAGCTTTGGAGTTGCGGTGTCGCCCTGGTTATCAACCGACAATTAAGATCCGCCCCAAAGAAGAGTCGATACGCTTCCTCTATCTACCAACGACGATCGTCAATTCGCTAGCAGAATTGATCTCTCGAACTAGCGACGCTAAACAAGCCGTTCACGTTGATGTAGCGATCACACTCGGACAGGTACAAATTGGTTTTGATCACCACGTTGCATCATCCGATGCGCGTGGCTTGACCTGGCTTTCGCGAATTGTTCAATCGGTCGATGTGGAATTCGCCAACAAGCCTGTTTCGATCAAAAAAACGGAGTCGCAGATTGTCGTTGAATTCCCTTTCGAGCCTCTTCCTTCCAGCCAGCAGGGCCTGCTGTATAGCACGGTCTACTAGGCACAAGCATTGTGGTAGCGTGTAACGGTATGGAAATCCATCGTCAAACTTATGAGTCGTTTGGACACACGGGATTCCCTTACGTGGTTATTGAATCCTATTCAGCGAACATGCTCATTCTATCAGGGAAAAGAGTTCGATAGGAACAGTGCAATATTCGCTTAAACCTGTCCTTAGAACGTTTTCGATTGGTTATTGACTGGTATGACTCACACGAACTCGATACCCAAAGTATTTGTTTTGGCGAAGACCAACGTGGCCTGCGACCGGATCAATCAGGCATTGACATCGGAACCGGTTAGGGTTGTTCATTTCAATGAAACACAAAAATATTCTGAGATATTTGACGATTTGGAAGCTGCTTGCGTTCTCGTCGAGATTGGACAAAATCCAAAGAGCGAACTGAATGCCATCACGTCATTACACGCCAATGGGCATCCTTTACCAGTGATCGCAGTAAGTAACGAATGGACGGTTTCCGACGCAGTTCGGGCCATCAAGTCTGGAGCGGATGATGTTTGCGATTTGCAGACGCAAGTCCATGAGCTTCGCAAGATGATCCACAAAGCGATAGCGTCAGAACTACCACGGCATAGTGATTTGCGAGATGCTATACCGGCTGCAATCCTTGAGAAACTCGACACGGTGGAAGCCCGAATCTTGCACCTTATCCTTTTGGGATTAACAGCCAAAGAGATCGGTTCTGCTCTCGATGTGAGCATAAGAACTTACCACTACCGAAAGAAAACAATCTTTCAGAAGCTGGGGACCCTCAACCGATCCGACTTGATCGAATTGATCCGAACAACAAACGGTCGAATAACGGAATGGCATAGTCCACACGCAGCTCCGAACTCCCCCCGTCTTCATAGGCCGGCATTCTTGTCGCAAGGTTTGGTTGCTCAATAGTCGACGAATGGTATCTCTACCAGTAACGGGCGGCTGCGATCCTTGGGGAAGGACTGGACCCAGCGAGCGAACGCTGTATCAGTCGATTGCCAGACCACGAATATCAACTTGCGGAAAGTCATTCTTAAGATCCTCGTCAAAGCCGAACTAAAACCATAGCCAGGGCTATTCCCAACTTGAGAGGCTGGCTACAGACTGACTTGGCAGTTAGATTCCCCTCGAACTTTGTCACCGCTTGGCTTGGCATTTGTCACCGCTTGGCTTGGCAATAGTGAGCGAGTAGCAAACGCCAATTATCTTACCGTCACCACCGACCACTTGTTAGTTGCTTCTCAGGGGGTGGGGCAGAAGTTAGGGAGCTCTTTGACGGAAAGCACCTCCAAGCAAAACAAATCACTTCCAGCAGACCCTGCGAAAACCAGGGCGATCGCAAATGCGAAAGGTTATCCAACGGTTACCAATACCCCCGGCAGAATTCGAATCTGCGACCTCAGCTTTAGGAAAGCCGCGCTCTATCCAACTGAGCTACGAGGGCATCGACGAGCCAATCCGTTTCCGAATCGATCGCGAGCGCTTATAGTACCAGAAATTCACTTTCCCAAAAAGACTTCGTGGATACCATTCCCATCCATCGACAACATCCAATGGTAACGCCAGCCTATGACGCAGCCCCCCGTTGACACAATCGAAAACTCCTCGGTAACCGCCCCCCATGGAGATCAAAAGGATTCGCTGCGAATGCTCGATGCGAATCTTAATCGTGCGAACGAAGCGGTTCGCACCCTCGAAGATATCGCCCGTTTCCGCGACTTGGCGACGGCACAGATCGGCTACAAAAATTTGAGGCATTCCTTACAGGCGATCGCCCAGAATTGGCCCAACCCTGAACTATGGGCTTCTAGGCATACAGCTTCCGATGTCGGTACCGACCAAAAAACCGATTCTGAACTTGTTCGGTCCGGTGGCTTATCCGACATCGCAATCGCCGCCGCAAACCGATTGCAACAATCATTACGCTGCCTCGAGGAAGTCGCGAAGTACCTTTTTCCGGAATCGGCCCGAGCTATCGAAAAACTGCGTTATGAATCTTACGATTTGAACGCTACGTCTCTCTTGAGCTTGCAAAGAGATATTGAATTTCTTCGCCAAGCCAAGCTGTATTTGCTGGTTGATTGCCAACTCCCTTTGCACGCTTTTTCCGAGCGAGTCGCCGATATCTCTCGGGCAGGCGTAGACTTGATTCAGATTCGCGACAAAAAAAAAGAAGCCCTCGAGCTTCTCACTTACGTGGAGGCGGCCAATACCGCCGTCGATAGCAAGCAAACACGAATCATAGTGAATGATCGTGCAGATATCGCAAGACTTTCGGGCTGTTTCGGCTTACACGTCGGGCAGTTCGATCTAACCATAGGACAATCGCGGTTGCTGCTTCGCCCAGAGTCTGTTGTCGGCCTCTCGACACACACTATGGAACAAGTGCGAGCTGCCATTGCACTCGGTGCGGACTACATGGGATGCGGTCCGACTTTTCCGTCTAGCACGAAACTTTTCGCGAGCTTTCCCGGTGTTTCGTTCCTCAAGCAGGTTCAGCCACTTTTGAAAGAGTCGAACATTCCTGCCTTTGCGATCGGTGGAATTCATGCAGGTAACATCCGAGAGATAGTTCAAACCGGATTTCACCGTGTTGCCGTGAGCAGCGCGATTTGGAATGCAGAGAAACCGACTGAAGCTTCGAAGCAATTGAAGGCGGCGTTGAGTTAGCTTCCTAATACGCTACGCGCTAAAGCTGTATGATGATGAACCGCCCTCGTCAAATGGAGACTGAACCAGTGTTGAACCTTGGCTTTCGATCATTTCTTTTCGAACGAACATACTCCAAGTTTCCATCTCAATTTCCAAAATCTCGGACACGTTGTGGAGGGCTTCGGCGTCGCGTTCAATGGATACAGCCGCGATCAACTTGGACATGAAAATGTAAAGATCGGATGTGATCTCGGCCAACTCATGTGTTGGATCGACGATACCAGCCAAAAGCTCGGTGACAATATCTTGGATTCGGATAACCCATTGATCTGCTTCGTCATATTTGTTCTGTTTCCACAGATCTTGGACTACGACTGACAATCCATGCGCCTTTTGAAGCAATAAGAATCGAAGTTTTGCTGGTGATGCGGATTCAACTTCTTGCTTAAGAAATGCTTCTTGTGCGTCCATATAGCTTTCGATCGGCCTGGAAGAAAAGGTGTAGGTGTGTTTATCCCTACACTCTGACCGACGAATCGACACATCCACTTAGATGGCTTGAAGGATGCGGAAGATTTTCCTCAATGGAGTCTAGTGCCGACGATACAATCCTCACAGGCTAACCTGGTTAGCAAGGTGGCGTGGATTGGCGAGTCGGAACAGTCATGGAAGCGAAGTTACTTCCGGGATGCCTTTTGTGAATAAGACGGGCTCCGCGCTGCTCGCTCGCTTACAGCCGACTAGCGGCGAATGGTGATTTGAGACCCTCTAGCTAGCATTCCGAAGACATCTGATGCATCCATCGGAGCGAGACTGATACAGCCTTGATTCCCCGAGCCGTTCTCTGCCGTCCCATGAATGCAAAGATCTTGGCCGAGATCGATCCAGTAGCCGCCATAAGGGTTCTTGGGGTCTGTTCCTGCGATCGGGGCGCCGGTCCCGTAGTAATTTCGATCGCGTTGCTTATCGATCACTTGATAGTCGCCTGGCTTTGGTTGCGGATCTGATCCGGTGGAGATCGGATACCTGCCTGCGTACAAATCCCGAACGAAGACGGTCAATTCATTTCGTTGCAGATCGACTTCCGCTCGGAAAGGACCAGGCACAACTTTGATTTTTGTTCCTTCCGAAAGAGGCGAATGAGGTTCGACAGCATTGATACGGGCCAA
This sequence comes from uncultured Pirellula sp., assembly GCA_903858115.1. Lineage (GTDB taxonomy): Bacteria > Planctomycetota > Planctomycetia > Pirellulales > Pirellulaceae > JBKCUI01. Next base: position 105,759 of record CAIOHR010000280.1, read on the forward strand.
TAGTTCGGCAGGAACTTGATATCGTTTTGCAACCTGCTCCATCGTCTCACCCCTTGCCGCCACATAGGCAATTTCTAAGAAGTGCTCACGGGAGTAGACAACCTCACCGGCGAGAGCGTCGAGAAGATCCAAGAGATCTTGACGTTGCTCGTTGGTCAGTTCTTTTGCATTATGAAAAACGCTTAGAGTCGCGAGGGCTTCTTTCAATTGGCCTCTATTCGCTTTTTCCATCGCGATTTCCTTTGCGTTTTCGTACGCTTGGCTAGCTGAGGATGCTGACAACGATGGTGCCTCCGTTGTCGGATTCGAATTGGTTGATAAATCCTTCGAAGTCGCCAGTTGCGACTTGAGGGCTGCATCTGTCGACGAGCCTGTGAGACTCGGTAGGGACGGGCTTGCCGATGCGACCGCAGGAAGAGTCGATGAAGGTAATGCTATTCCAAAATCGGGTGTCGAAGTTTCATTCGCTTCTTTGGTTGAAATCAAAAGTGGCAACGATGGAAGCGGATTTGGCGAACTCGGCAAAGCTTCAATTGCAGACGGCACGGGTGTGACAACCGCGGATGGAGCCGGAGTTGCTGTCAACAACCCGGGGCTTGGCGATGAGGAAGTTCCCAAGATCGGAGTGGTCGGAAAGGTTGCTGTACCAGCCGAGGAATCAAGCGGAGGCAATGGGCTATTTGCATTAGGATTAGCCGACGCAGGAGCAGGCGTCGAGGCAAATCCAGTGCTTGGCGCGGTATTGAATGCAGCCCACGGGTCGGTCGTTGCAGCAGTCGACGTCGATGAACTGCTGTTGGTAGCCGTAAACGGTCCTGTCACCCCTGATATATCCGGTGTCGTCGTATCGAGATCGACTAGGTTTTCAAGTTCCGGGTTGAGTGTCGTATTTGTACCGTTGAGCGCTACGAAGCCACCATAGATGACGAAGAGCAACAAAACGACGACAACAGCAGTCTTTAGGGTTTGCACTGCGGTCCTCCTGACCTTTCCTCTTAACCAATCACAATGCCAAAATACCTTTTTTGGCTACATTCACCTGGGATCCTAGAAATTCCTAATCGGGCACGTCAATCTCAATTACCCCATCTGCTTCCTGGATTTCGTAGGTTTTTAACATCGGTTTGCACGTGGTCGCATTGCATCCCGTCTTCAATTCATACTGCCAACCATGCCATGGGCACGTAATCGTACCGTCCCGCAATTGCCCCTTGGCCAACGGTCCTCCTTGATGCATGCAAACTCCATCGATCGCAAACAATACTCCTTGATCCCGAAAAACAGCGATGATATCTCCACGAAACAATACCTCCATCGAGGAACCTTCAGCGAGTTGGTTTGATTCACAGACTCTTGTCCAAGCCATAAGCTGTTGTGGTTACCTCGTTTTCGAGTTGTTTGTGCAAAGTTGAATCAACGATTGTTGGAAATTGTATTACAATCGTCAGTTGCTGATACGCATCGCGCCAACTTTTCCACCGCATCATGATTTCCACTAATCTCGAGTCCTTTTGCCATTCGGTCTACGGCGTAGCCACCAAATTCGTGCGTATTTCATTTGGCATGCTAGCATTACTTCTGTGGTTTTCGAACCACTCCTTGATTCTTGCCGAAGAGGGATGGAAAGAAGCAGCATCGGTCGAAGGGATCAAAGAGTACCGAATGGAAAACGGTCTCAAGATTCTATTCTTCACGGACAACAGCCAACCCAAAGTCACCGTTAATTGCACCATTTTCGTGGGATCTCGACACGAAGGGAATGGCGAAGCCGGTATGGCCCAATTGCTTAAGCAGATGTTGTTCAAGGGAACGGATCTTCATCCGAACATCCCCAAGGATCTGGGGGAACGAAGTGCCGACTACAACGCGACGACATGGGTCGATCATACCACCTACTTCGAGACTCTGCCTGCAACGGACGTCAATCTAGAATTTGCGATTCGGCTCGAAGCAGACCGCATGGTGAATAGCAAAATTCGAGACGAAGATGTTGCCAGCGAGTTCTCGTTCGTTCGAAACGAATCCGAAGGTGGCGAGAACAATCCTATCGGTATACTGTCCGAGCGAATGAGCGCAACCGCTTACTTATGGCGCAACTACGGTAGGTCAACCATTGGCAATCGAAGCGACATTGAACGAGTAGGTATCGATAGCTTGCGTGCTTTCTATCGAAGACACTATCGACCAGACAATGCAATGCTCATCGTGGCAGGCAAGTTTGAAGAGGCTAAAGCGCTAGATTACATCGCAAAGTACTTTGGTGTCCTTCCTAAACCGAAAACCACACTCCGACCAACGTACACGATGGAACCACCTCAGGATGGCGAACGAATCACTACGGTGCGACGCGTTGGTGAGGAGCAGGCGGTCGGTGTTTGTTATCGCGTCCCGTTCAGTGGTGATCCTCTGTTCGCATCGTTGAAACTCTTAGAACAGATCCTTAGGAGCAATCCAAGCGGCCGACTCTATAAATCATTGATCGAATCGAAGCTTGCGACCGCATTAGAAGGGTTCGCCGAGGGATCCCACGACCCTCGGGTAATTGTGTTCACGGCGAAAGTGCCGATGGCCAACTCACTCGAGAAAGCCGAAGAAGCCTTGGTGCAAACGATAGAAAATCTATTAGAAGTTCCTGTAACGGATGAAGAGTTAACGCGAGCCAAGCAGCGCATCTTGAATCAGCGAGAACAAATCGCAACGCGAAGTGACTTGCTGGCAATCAGTTTGAGCGAGTGGGCTGCTCAGGGGGATTGGCGTTTGTATTTCTTATTCCGTGACAATATCGAGAACGCGACGGTCGCTTCAGTCCAGTTGGCAGCTCAGACGTACTTGGTTCGCAACAATCGAACTGTCGGTAGATTCATCCCTACAAAAGATTCGGAACGAATCCGTATCCCCGAGAGAATCGATATCACCGAGCTCGTAGAAAACTACAAAGGGCGGCCCCGCATTAGCGAAGGCGAACAGTTCGACCCATCACCGCAGAATATCGAATCGAGATTGGTACGAGGAAAATGCCCGAGTGGAATGCACTTCGTGTTGCTGCCTAAGAAAACACGCGGCGGCACCGTTAATCTCACAATCAATCTTCGATTCGGAGATGAAAAATCGCTGTTCGGCAAAAAGCTTGCTTGCGAGCTTCTTGGTCTTTGGATGGAGAAAGGATCAGTATCGTATCCGTTACGGCAATTGACGGAAAATCTGAATGAGCTCAAGGCAACTTTTTCCATCAAGTCTGGACGACAGTCACTAACGGCTTCGGTGGAAACGAAGCGTGAGAGTCTCGACGCGGTTTTGGATATCCTCGAGGATCTTTTGCGCAGGCCTGGGTTCGAAGTGACGGAATTCCATCTGTTGCTCAACCAGCTAACGAGGCATTATGAAAGCCTAAAGAACGACCCAGAAACAATTGCGAAGCAAGCTGTTATGCGAAGCTTGAATGCTAATAAACGAGGAGACATACGTTATGTCGAATCAATCGATGAATCGCTAGAAGATCTTAAGAAACTGAAGCCTTCGGATGTGAAGGACTTGCACACCAAGTTCCTATCTGGATCCGAAGGAGAGATCGCGATTGTCGGTGACATTGACACGGAAGCAGTAGTCGCCCGCCTTTCGAGGCTAACAGAAAACTGGAAATCAAAAACTCCTTTCCAGCTTGCCGCATTGACTGCAATGACGGATGTGAAAGAGCCACCGATGTCTATCCAAACTCCTGATAAGCCTAATTCCTACTACTTCGCAAGCCAGCAGTATGCGTTGCGTGACGATCACCCGGATTACCCAGCTCTGCTGATGGGAAGTTGCGTTTTTGGTGCAAGTTCGATGTCGTCTCGTTTAGGTGATCGCATTCGCCCAAAAAAAGGTCTCTCGCATGACATCAGCTGTAGTCTGGAATCCAATCAATTGGACGAGCTGGCCACATTCTCCATTAATGCCACTGTAAATCCAAAAGGGCGGGATGAATTAGTGCAATTGATCGATGACGAACTCAAAAAGCTCGTCAAGGACGGCGTAACCGATAAAGAACTGCGAGATGCTATCCAGGGATACCTGCAAAGCCAACAACTTCAACGAAGTAGCGATGCAGATCTTGCGGTAGTATTGGCAAATAATATCTTTGCAGACCGGAATATGCTTTACTATGAAAAGCTTGAGACGGCAATTTCGCAATTGACAGTCGATGCCGTCAACGATGTTATAAAAGAGTTTATCTCACCTGAGACGTTGATTATCGCAACGGCCGGTGATTTTGGTTCCCCTCCACCTTCCCCACCTACCAGCGACAAGCCATAGCCTATGCCGGTTTTCAAGAAGATACTTGCTGCCAATCGAAGCGAGATAGCTACCCGTATTTTCCGAAGTGCCCACGAAATCAAGATCCGGACGGTTGCGATTTATTCGCACGAAGATCGATTTGCATTGCATCGATTCAAAGCGGACGAAGCATATCAAATAGGCAAACCCGGCGAACCGATCCGATCGTATCTCGACATCGATGGCATCGTTCGCCTTTGCCTAGAAAATGAAATTGATGCAGTCCATCCCGGATATGGATTTTTGTCCGAGAATGCAGAATTCGCTCGAGCGTTGCAGAATGCCGGTATCACCTTCATTGGGCCGACCGTGCGAGCCTTGGAACTGCTCGGTGACAAAGTAGCAGCTCGAGCCATCGCTCGTAAAGTCGGTGTACCCGTTCTCGAAGGGTCCGCACATGCAGTAACATCTCTCGACGAGGCGATCGAAACGGCTCGACAGATGAGCTACCCCATCATGCTCAAAGCATCCAAGGGTGGAGGCGGTCGAGGAATGCGCGTCGTCGAACAGGAATCAGAACTGGCGACCAACCTCGAACAAGCACAACGGGAGGCCAAGAACGCCTTTGGTAGCGACGAGGTATTCTTAGAAAAATTGGTTGGAAAAGCTCGGCACCTCGAAGTGCAAATCCTCGGCGACCAACATGGCAATTTGATACACCTTCACGAAAGAGATTGCTCGGTGCAACGCCGACATCAAAAAGTAGTAGAACTAGCACCTGCACCGAACCTAGATCGCAAAATCGTATCCCAGCTTCACGAAGCCGCGTTAGCAATCGGAAAAGAAGTCGGCTATCATTGCGCCGGCACCGTCGAGTTTCTCTACGACACCGAAGCGAAAAAATTCTACTTTATCGAAGTCAACCCTCGCATTCAGGTGGAGCATACCGTCACCGAAGAAGTGACCGGCATCGATTTGGTTCGAGCTCAGATCTTGGTCTCCCAAGGCGAAAAGCTAGGGGACGAAACGTTGGGGTTGCCATTGCAAAAAGATGTCCAAGTGGTCGGAGCCGCCATTCAATGCCGAGTAACGACGGAAGATCCATCGAATCAGTTTCGACCTGATTATGGGCGAATCACGCACTACCGAAGCGCTGGGGGAATGGGCATTCGCCTCGATGCAGGGAGCGCCTACAGTGGGGCTGTGGTGAATCCATTCTACGATTCGTTGCTAGTCAAAGTAACCACGCGAGGTCGCAATCTCAACGAAGCCGCAGGTCGAATGGAGCGTTGTTTGCAAGAGTTCCGCATCCGTGGTGTGAAGACAAACATACCGTTCTTGATCTCGTTGATCACGCATCCCACTTTCTTGGCAGGGGATGCCACGACGCGAATGATTGACAAGACGCCCGAGTTGTTTGAATTGACTCGACGGCGCGACCGCGCGACGCGATTGCTTACGTTCATTGCTGATACCGTGGTAAACGGCAATAAAATGGTAACGGAAAAAGTCGGGCAAGTACGTAGAGAACCGGCACCCATCCCAACCGTCGATGCGAAAAAGCCATTGCCAGAAGGTTACCGAAACCGATTTCTCGAATTAGGTGCGAAGAAGTTTTGCGAATCCATCCGCGATTCGAAAGAGCTGTTGTTGACCGACACGACGATGCGCGATGCACATCAATCATTGCTAGCGACACGATTGCGAACAATCGACATGCTGCATATCGCTGACGCGTACGCGCGGCTTGCTCCCGAGTTTTTCTCGCTGGAAATGTGGGGTGGGGCGACGTTTGATACATCGATGCGTTTTCTTTGGGAAAGCCCTTGGCAACGACTTAGTGAATTGCGATCTCGCATCCCAAACATCTTGTTTCAAATGCTGCTGCGAGCATCCAACGCGGTTGGATACACAAACTACCCGGACAATGTGGTCCGTGCATTTGTGAAGGAAGCAGCAGAAGCCGGAGTGGACATCTTCCGAGTTTTTGACGCGTTGAACTGGTCCGAAAATATGCGTGTTGCGATGGAAGCGGTGGTCGAATCGGGAATGATTTGCGAAGCCGCGATCTGCTACACGGGGGATATTCTCAATCCGAATCGCCCCAAGTATTCTCTCAAGTATTATGTCGATCTTGCGAAGAAGCTTGAAGGGATGGGAGCGCACACCCTCGCCATCAAAGATATGGCCGGACTTTGCAAACCCGCGGCAGCCAAGCTTTTGGTCGCGACCTTGAAACAAGAGATAGGCATTCCAATTCACTTCCACACGCACGATACCGCAGGTATCCAAGCGGCTTCGCTTTTGAATGCCGCCGGTGAAGGACTGGAGATAGCGGACGGCGCGTTTGCTTCGATGTCCGGTGGAACGTCCCAAGTGAACTTGAATACACTGGTCGAATCGATTCGCTATTCACCTCGGGAAAGCAAACTGCAAACAGATGCGCTTACTCAGATTTCAGAGTACTGGAAAGCGGTCCGACAATTCTACGCACCATTCGAGAGTGAGTCCTTGGTTGCGGGCGGAGATCTTTATCAACACGAAATGCCCGGCGGCCAGTACACGAACCTTTATCAGCAGGCCAAAGCACTAGGCCTAGGAGATCAATGGCCAGACGTATGCAAACGATACGCCGATGCGAATCAGCTTCTCGGCGATATTGTCAAGGTGACGCCGACGAGCAAAGCCGTGGGCGATCTCGCATTGTTCATGGTCGCGAATCAAATGTCAGCGGACGACGTGATGACTGGCAAACGAGAGTTGGCTTATCCAGGTTCGGTGTTGGATTTGGTCGGAGGAATGATGGGCCAGCCACCGGGTGGATTCCCCGAAAACGTAAAGAGGAATATCTTGAGGAACAATCCCGAAGTTCTTGAACGGCCGGGCGAAACGCTGCCTCCCGTTGACTTCGATGCAATCGCTCAACAGTTGAAACCAAAGCTTGGACGCGATGCGACGTTGCGAGATTCGGTAACTTCAGCTTTGTATCCGAAAGTGTTCGATGAGTTTGTGTCCCATGTTCGCAGTTATGGCGACGTATCGTTGTTGCCATCGCCTATCTTCTTTTTCGGTCCAGCGATCGGTGAAGAGTTCTCGATCGATATCGAGCCTGGCAAACGTTTGATTGTGAAGTTTCTAGCCGTCGGCGAACCGCGTCCGAACGGAACCCGCGTTGTCTATTTCGAGCTCAATGGTCAACCACGCGAGATTGAAGTGCTCGATAAATCGATCGAGAACAAAGAAGCGAAGCGAATCAAAGCCGACGCAGCAGATCCCACGCACATCGCGGCGGGCATGCCTGGCATGGTGATCGGAGTCGCTGTTTCCGTTGGAACCAAAGTCAAGAAGGGGCAAAAGTTGCTGGCCCTCGAGGCAATGAAGATGGAGACCTCGATTGCTGCCGATCGCGATGGCGAGATCACGCAACTCTACGTCCACTCGGGCAGCCAAGTCGAAGCAGGTGACTTGTTACTCGTATTGAAATAAGGTTTGGGAATCATCTTCCACTTTCTAACGCAGCAATGTTAAGCAGCCCTCCCTCTTTGGGAGGGGCGGCTGCAGGCCGGGGAGGGCAAGAGCATGTATGGCAGGTCTGTGTTAATCTGGTGGCCCTAGCCTAGTTGCTCGCAACGAATGCGTTACGATAGTGTCAACGAATTCGTTACCGATTTATTGCAACTCAATCTTTTCTATCGAACATCATGTCTCATCAATATCTTTCTCGAATCGAGAATCTGTTAAGGCCCGAAGGCAATGTCCTTTTGAACATGACATACGACGAAGCGGCAGGGCGTGTTCTGTCGGGTGACCCAAAACAAGTGGACGAAATCGACGGTCAATTTGCCATCATGGTATCTGAAGGAAAAACGGTGCGGATGGCCCGTTCGATCGGACGGCCGCTTCGATACTTCTTGGCCAAACTCGCCGACGGTCCCTGTTTGCTTGTTGCCGAACGAATGGACGAAATCGTGGCGAGATTGAAAGAGATGGGGATCGAAGACCAATTCCATCCCTCTTACACTCGGATGGTCCCGGCGCATCATGTTGTCCAAATTCAACTCGTCGGTTGCCCTGATCCTAATCCGAAGTATGACCGCTTCTTTACACCGGTTCGTAATAATCTTCCGCCAGATATCGACACGATTGGGCAATTGTACATCGCTCGACTCGCGCAAGAGTGCGATCTGTGGCTAGACACACTTTCGCCCAAGGAACCGATCGGAGTCTTGTTCTCAGGCGGCGTCGATTCAGGAGCCGTTCTGGTCACCATGTACGACCGCTTGCTCAAACGAGGCGAATCTCCTGCTCGTCTCAAGGCTTTTACCCTACGTGTTGACCAATGCAAAGGAGATGCGTCTCAGGCGCAACAATTTGTTCGTCATTGCAACATAGAAGAGATTCTTGAGATCATCGATTGCGATAGTGGATCCCTCGATTGGAAGGAGACAATTCGCATTTTGGAAGACTACAAACCGTTGGACGTACAAAGCGGAACCATGGCCATTGCTTTATGCCGAGAGATTCGCAATCGATACCCAGATTGGAAGAATCTAGTCGATGGAGATGGTGGCGATGAGAATCTCAAGGATTATCCGATCGAAGAAAATCCAGAGTTAACGATTCGTAGCGTTCTGAACAATTTGATGCTCTATCAAGAGGGCTGGGGCGTGCATGCGATCAAGCATTCATTGACATACAGTGGCGGCCAAAGCAGAGGCCATATTCGCACCAGCGCCCCGGCTGCGTTCTTTGGTTTTCGAGGATTCAGCCCGTTCTCGTTACCGCGCGTAATCGAAGTTGCCGAGTCGATTCCCTTTGTCGAGCTGACGCAGTGGGATCATCAGAGACTGTATGAACTCAAGGGAGAGGTTGTTCGAGCAGGGATTCGTGCGGTATGCGGAATCGATATGCCGGTCTTCGAGAAGAAACGCTTTCAACATGGCGCTATGTCGTCGGATCGATTTGAAACACTGTTTCCAAAGGAGGAATCAACCTATCGATTCGAGTTCGCCAACTTGTATCCCGCTACTCGAAGATGACGGTTTCGCGTCTTGAGATCGAAACGCTGCGACCGCCACGTCCGTCACTTTCTACTTGGTCGAAACCACGTGTTTCCTATGAGGATGAGCCAAACGGTGAGGGTGGAATCGCATTCGCTACGACCGTTTTTTTGACCGGTGCGGAGTGCCCGTTTCGTTGTTCCATATGCGATTTATGGATGCATACGACGATCGATCCAACTCCTGTCGGAGCAATCCCATTTCAGCTTCGCGAAGCTTTGCGAAAGGAACCTGAGACCGGTGGTTGTACGAGTGCGAGGCAACGCTGGCTAAAACTCTACAATGCAAGCAACTTTTTTGATCCTCGCGCGATTCCTGTCGAAGACTATGCGGAGATCGCAGATCTATGTCGTGGATTTGATCGTGTTATCGTGGAGAATCATCCCAAACTTAGCGATGAACGTGTTCTCTCATTTGCGAGATCGATCGATGCGAAGTTAGAGATAGCGATGGGATTGGAGACGGTGCATCCAGCCGCGATGGATTTGTTGAATAAATCGATGACGCTGGCGGACTTTGAAACTGCGGTTAGATTTTGTTCAGGCCACCATATCGATGTCAGGGCTTTTGTCTTGTTGCATCCACCTGGAGTGGAGCGACAAGATTCAGTGGATTGGACATGGAAGACGATCGACTTTGCTTTCGCGACTGGTGTTCGCCATACGAGTGTGATTCCCGTACGAAGTGGGAATGGTTGGATCGATCAACAAAGAGCCCTGGGCCGGTACTCCATTCCAGATCTATCGTTAGTATCGGACTTCTTCTCGCAATTGGGAGCGAAAATGGGATCGAGCGTTGATCGCGTTCTGGTATTCGATCTTTGGGATTGGGAGAAGATACCGAGTGGAACAGCGACGGAGAGAGAGCAACTCTTTCAGCTTATTCAACGCTATAACGCCACGCAGAACTTCGATTTTGGTAGTGAGGCAAACAGAGAACTTCGCGGCGATCGACTTGAACAAAGCAGGTGCAATGGAGGGGAACCGTGATTCGCCGATACGACGCTGTGATCATCGGATCGGGGTTTTCGGGTTCTTTGCTTGGTTGGATCTTAGCGACCCGAGGCTGGAGAGTAGCGATCGTGGATCGGGCTAGTCATCCGCGCTTCGCGATTGGTGAGTCATCGACACCGACCGCAGATTTCCTGTTGGCATTCCTTGCGGATCGGTGGTCACTGCCGGAGTTGCGGCCATTGGCAGCTTGGGGCACCTGGAAAGAATCTTATCCGCAGATCGATTGCGGGAAGAAGAGAGGGTTTGCTTACGTTAGACACCAGCGAGATTGCAGCTTTTTCGACGATTTAGAATGTTCCCAATCCATGATGGTTGCCGCGTCACAAACCGATTACTGGAGCGATACGCATTGGATGCGAAGCGACGTCGACGGGTTTCTTGCGAATCGAGCACAATCAGCGGGCTGTGAAGTACTGGAACGGACAACGATCGACTCGGCGATTCGCGATGACGAATGGCAACTAAAGTTATCGCAGCAACTCGAAGATAATGATGAAGCAATACCACATTCTTTAAAGTCTCGCTGGGTGATCGATGCCGGGGGAGGCGGTAATTTCTCGAGCAGTTGGCTCGGTAATGCACCGGATGACGATTGGATGAGAACGAAAACCTTTGCAATGTATGGTCACTTTGATAATGTCGGCAGTTTGAATCCCATGTTGGGGCAATCGACATCACCAGACTTGCGGTCTGATTTTTTTATTGATGATTCTGCGCAGCATCACATCACGGAAGATGGCTGGATGTGGATGCTTCGTTTCGATAGTGGCATTACGAGCGCTGGAATTGTTCTTCCCTTAGAACTTCAGCCAAAACTCAATCCTGGGGAAACGAGATCGTGGTTTCAGGATTGGTGCCAACAGTATCCGTCGATTCACGAATTGATGCGGAACACGCAACTGGTAGATCCTACAATTGGCATTCGAAAGAGCGGACGCCTGAGTCGCTGCCGAGCCAGAGCAGTTGGGGAGGGATGGGTTATGCTGCCCACCGCCTATGGTTTTGTAGATCCTCTGCATAGCACGGGTATCGCGCATGCCTTGAGTGGAGTGCTTCGCGTGGCTGAGTTGCTCGACCAAGATGGTAATGTGGATCGAGCTACTTCCGACCGCTGGTCTCAATACGATCATCAGCTGAGACAAGAGCTCCAATGGCTCGACCTATTGGTCGGAGGTTGTTACACAGCCCTGCCCTCTTTTGATGCGTTTTGTGCGTATGCCTCTTGGTACTTCGTAGCAGCGATCGCATTCGAACAAACGATGGCCCGGGATCCATCGTTCTGGCCGGAGGGATACATGGAAAGCGGATCTGAAGCGATGAAGGCAAGTGCTCTTGCCACATTCCCGTCGCAGAGACAGACCAGTTCGAGCGACTCGATGATCGATTTGATTCGCAACGCAATCAAACCTTGGAATCGAGTCGGATTGCTAGAAACCCCTCTTGGTCGTCGCATTCCCCATACGTCTCCACCCAAATATGCCAAACGCGAAAGCAACCCCAACGAGCGATAAGCTTGCGGTTGGCATTGAGGTCATTGTATAGTTCTACGCTTCGATCAATTGAAGTGAGGATTTGCTCAATTGAAACGATTTGGATTCGCCATTTTCAAAGGAAATCCTCGCTAAACGGCGAATTCCGTGGCCGTCTACGGATTCCACTTGGCCGATCCCGTACTCGGGATGACGCACGATCGAACCCGCTTCAAAAAGCTCGACGCCGACGCCGTCGACCGTAGTAATCGAATGAAACGCCTTGCCGGTTTTCAAGCCGATCGCCGGTAGCTTCTTTTGTAACTCCGCAAGCTTCTCGGCATGCTCGGCACTTGCTTCGTTGATCCCCAAATCATTCTCAACTAAGTTAGGCAAGCCATCTTCTGCTGATTCGTTAGACAGAAGGACGGTAGGATTCGATAACAGCGATTGTGATGTAAGCCGCGCCTTGATCGATGCCAACTCCTGACCAACATCCTCTAACTCAGTGACCGCTTTCGCTTTCCCCTTCGGACCTTTTTTCTTGGGACGGTCGTGAAGAAAACTAACCATCCGCTGTTTCGGTTTGGAAGAAGCCTCTTCGAACTCATCGAAGCCATCTCCAATATCGTCCTCGTCCATAAAGGAAGTGTCGAAATCATCAATGTTCGTCATATCGACGATCGACATCTCCGCCCGAGGCAGCTCCATTACGAACTGACTCGGTGAACCGGATCGATTGCTCGAGAATCCGCGATGTTTCGCCATGCTCAATTGCAAATGCCCCTTTGCTCGAGTGATCCCGACGAACAACAATCGACGCTCCTCTTCGAGTTGGGCTGGATCGTCACGCGAGCGAATATGAGGCAACACGTCGTGCTCCACTGCGATAATGTATACATGCTCATACTCCAATCCTTTCGCCGAATGCAGTGTCATTAATGTGACTTTGTTTTCTACATCGTTGATACCATCCACATCGCTGATCAACGTTACCTGTTCAAGGAACCTTTCCAATGCATTGCCATCGTCGTTCGCTTCGGAATCCACTTGCGCAGCATCGGCTCGCAACTCATTGATGTTGCCAATGATACTTTCGTCTGGTGTTTCCGTCTTTCGATTGGTCAAGTACTCGATGTAGCCGGTTTCTTCCAACATGCAGTTGATTACACCCAACAAGGGGCCCGTACTCTTCGCAAGCAGCTTGTCATAGATTGCCAGAAACTCTTTGGCACCAGCCTTCGCCTTCTTGCTCAACATGTCGTGTGCCGTCGCAGCGCGCAGCGCGACGAGCATCGGAACTTCACGGCTCTTCGCCAATTCCGCTACCTTCTCCAAAGACTTATCGCCAAGCCCCCGTGTGGGCACATTTACCACGCGATCGAACGAGATGTCGTCCGTCGGGTTATGGATCAATCGCAAGTAGGCGAGGATATCTTTGACCTCTTCGCGTTGGTAAAACCGAAATCCACCGATCAATTGGTAGTTTAGTTTGCGACGCAACAACGCCTGCTCCAGCAATCGCGATTGAGCATTCGTTCGGTAAAGAATAGCAAAGTCTTTTGCCTTGGCTCCGTTCTCTAAGATCTCCATAGCGATCCGCTGGGCAATATCGTCCGCTTCGTCGCGGTCGGTTGCATAAGTACAGAATCGCACCTTTTCCCCCGATGGTTGAGTGGGACGAAGTGTCTTGGCTTTGCGGCGCGTATTGCAAGAGATCAAACAGTCCGCGATGGTAAGAATCTCGGGCGAGCTACGATAGTTGTCTTCCAGCTTTACCGTCACCGATTGAGGGAAGTCTTTTTCGAAGCTCAGAATGTTTTGGATATCTGCGCCGCGCCAACTATAAATCGATTGATCGGGATCGCCCGTCACATTCAAATTGGGATAGTCCAGCGAAAGACCGCGTACGATCAAATACTGAGCCACGTTCGTATCTTGATACTCATCCACCATGATGTATCGATGTTTGCTATCCAGGTCCGCGCGGAGATCCGGATTGTTCCTGAGAATCAATGCGGTATGCATCAGCAGATCATCGAAATCGACCGCATTGTTTTGTAGCAAAAGCTTTTGGTACGCCGGGTACACTTTGGCAATGATCTTATCATTCGGCCCGCGTGCCTTCCCTTCAAAGGACTCGGGATCGATGGCGCAATTCTTCAATCCCCCGATGCGGCGTCCTATGCTTCCTTGATTCAAATGCGTTAGCGAAACACCAGCGGCGTCAATTGCCTTTTTCAGAGCGGCTTTCGCGTCGTCGGTATCGAAGATAGAAAAGTTTGGTGTCAACCCGACCATCTCACCAAATCGACGTAGGAACCTCGCACAGTAACCGTGAAACGTCCCCATCCAAACCGGACAGTCTTCTAACATCCGTTCGATGCGGGCCTTCATTTCGCGGGCAGCTTTATTGGTAAACGTCAAAGCAAGTATGGAATACGGAGAGACACCTTGGTCGACCAAATACGCAATTCGGTGCGTTACCACCCTCGTTTTTCCGCTCCCTGGTCCCGCCAACGTCAAGAGCGGCCCCTCAACATGCGTGACGGCTGCCCGTTGAGATTCGTTGAGTGGACCCACAATTTCTGAAGTTGTAATCGCCATGAAGTCTGTACCTGTGTTCGTTCCGTCGAGGTCCTCTCGCGTTTCCATCACATTGCTTGATTCGCGTCCGCATTATCTACTGGTCCAGGCAACCGATCCAGTCTTCTTGCCAGGGATATACAATTCACCGCAAGAAATCCTTTACTCGTTCATCAGAAACGATTTATGGCAACCGAAATCGCTAATCTCCCAACAAATCTCGCCCAACTTCGCAACTCCGGTTGGAAATCCCGGTCCGTGAAAGAAGAAATTCGCTCCAATTTCCTTCGAATGCTGGCTGCTGGCGAGCCTCTTTATCCTGGAATCGTGGGCTATGACGATACGGTCGTCCCAGAATTGAACATCGCGTTGCTAGCCGGTCACGACCTTTTGTTTCTGGGCGAAAAAGGCCAAGCGAAGAGTCGACTGATGCGTACGCTCGTTCGCTTCCTCGATGAGTACCTGCCGTTCATTGATCTCCCAGAACTAGCAGTACACGAAGATCCCTACGCACCCATTACCCGTGCAGGCCAAGAAATCGTCGCTAATCGCGATCCCGAGTCGATTCCTATCGGTTGGTGGCATCGCTCCGAACGTTACGTCGAACGCCTGGCTCCAGGCACCAAGTTCGCAGATGTGATCGGGGAAATCGATCCTTCGAAACTCACAGGTGGCGTTAGCATGAGCTCCGAAGAAGCGTTGCACTTCGGCCTGATTCCACGAATGCATCGCGGCATCTTTGCAATGAACGAACTTCCGGAACTCGACGAACTCGTGCAGGTTGGGTTGTTCAACATTCTCGAAGAACGAGACGTTCAGATCCGTGGTTTTCCGATCCGCTTTGAACTCGACATCTTTATCCTGTTCTCTGCCAATCCGAGCACCTACAATCGCAGCGGCAAAGTCATCCCGCAATTGAAAGATCGGATCGGCTCGATCATCCAAACACATTACCCTGCCGAGCGAGAAATGGGAATCGAGATCCTCCGTCAAGAAGCCGGATTGGATCTCGGTGGTGAATATCCCGTGCAAGTGCCTTACTTCATGATGGAGATCATCGAAGAAATCACCGCTCAGGCCAGGAAGTCTAAGTATGTTGACCAAGCGTCCGGAGTTTCAGCGCGTTTTTCCTTGTCGAACTATCGAACGATGATCGCGTCCGCTCGCCATCGCGCGGTGTTGCTCAAAGAAGATGTCGCTGTCCCTCGAATCAGCGACCTCGGGCATTTGTTCACTTCTTCTCTCGGCAAGCTGGAAATGGACCTTATGGGTTCTCACCAGATGAACGAGCGAAAGATCCTTGACTCCTTGATTGCCACCGCGATTCGAACGGTCTTTGAACAATACGTCGACGAACATGGCGCTGGGCCAATTGCGGAGATCTTCAACAAAGGCGTTCGAATTGAAGTCGGAGATCTTCTGCCAAGTTCGCATTATGCGGACCGCTTGAAGCATGTGCCACCGGTTTGGGAAGCGGCCTTCGAAGTGAACGCCTCTTCGCACCCAGCAACACGAGCGTCCTGCATCGAGTTCGTCTTAGCCGGTTTATACAGCCTCGACCGAATCAGTCGAGCAAGCAAACATGGCAAAGTCAGTTACGAGACTTGATTCCATGTTCGATTGCTACCGATGGTGTCCCCGTGTTGCTCCTATCGCAAACCCCATTCACCGATAGGCCCACCGCTGTCGTTCATTGCAAGTAAACAACACGCAGTGTAGCGATAATCCGTCTAAGGCTCATCAACCTTCAATTTGAGCCCTCCTCGAACAAACTGGTAGATCTCGTGGTTAGTTCCGCCAATGATGGCAATTCGTTTGACCAAGCGGTCTACGGTACCAGGCACTTGTAATTGGGGGCGGGGGGTGGTATAGTCGTGTTAAAGGAGAATTTGACATGCCTAGACCTTTACGTTCGGAGGTCTTTAGACCTCAGGAAATCGCCATTTTGCATTGTGTCCAGAGATGTGTTCGCCGTGCTTACCTCAGTGGCGTGGATTCCGTCACTGGG
>CAIOHR010000281.1 GCA_903858115.1 uncultured Pirellula sp.
AGATGGAACGAGCTCGCTCGCTAAATCGAATGACTCTTTTGGATATCGAATTTCACGACCAGATTATGGAGATGAGCCGCCAATCACGATTGATACATCTCTGGGGAGTTATGCGAAGTCAGATTCAGCTTTTCACAGCAATACTTCAGCGAGAAATCAGTGCTATAAAAAACATTCGCGATATCTCGATAGAGGCGCACGAAAAATGCTTGCGTGGCATAGAGTCGCGTGATCCCAATCTGGCCAAGCAATGTGCGATCGATCATTTGGAACCATGGAGCGGATGGCTGAAGTCAACTCGACTCGAAGGCGGTGAGGCATGAATGGGCTTATTGGAAGTTTGCATGCTGTTGGCTATGTGTTGGTAGTGCTCATAGGCATTGGCTGGTCGTGTTCTGCAAAGGTTTACGCCGAGATCGATGATACGTTTTTCGAATCAAAAATTCGCCCATTGCTCACTGACCGCTGTCTCCAGTGCCATTCGGCAGAAAAAGGGAAAACGCAAGGTGGACTTGCCTTAGATTCAAAATTGGGCTGGGAAAAAGGTGGCGATTCGGGAACGGCAATCGTACCTGGAAACGTTGATGAGAGCTTGCTCATACAAGCTGTGCTGTACGGCGACGGCCTTCAGATGCCGCCCGAGGAGTCAGGAGGTAAGCTTTCTGATGCAGAGATTGCCCTGCTGAAACAATGGATTCAACATGGGGCTCATGATCCGCGATCTGCTGCGTCCAAGCGTGGTGGAATGACCGAAGAGCAACTTCGCGCCTGGTGGTCCTTTCAGCCTCTGAAACCGATTGTCGTCCCGGATGTCGCTGAAACCGGTTTTCGAAATGAGATCGATCATTTTATATCGGCGAAGCTCGAGTCAGCGGGACTCCAGCGAGCACCGGAAGCAGATCGAAGAACCCTTATTCGGCGAGTTACTTACGACTTAACAGGACTCCCGCCAACCGTTGCGGAAGTTGAAGCATTTTTGGCTGACACTTCGCCGCAGTATTACGACATTCTTATCGAACGATTACTGCAATCGCCTCGTTACGGAGAACGCTGGGGCAGACACTGGCTGGATTTGGTTCGCTACGCAGATACTGCAGGTGAAAACACGGATCATCCCATTCCAGACGCATGGCGTTATCGAAATTGGGTAATTGAAGCGTTCAATTCCGACTTGCCCTACGACCAATTCGTTCGCGAGCAGATCGCTGGTGACCTGCTACATGCGAACGACACGCAGGAAAAATATCGGCAAGGCATTATTAGTACTGGCTACTTAGCCATAGCTCGGCGGTTTGACCATGATATCGACAAGTTCACTCATCTAACCATCGAAGACACAATCGATACGACGGGAAAAACATTTCTTGGACTATCGGTCGCTTGTGCGCGCTGTCACGATCACAAGTATGATCCTATCTCTACGAAAGACTACTACGCCCTTTACGGAATACTCAATAGCACCCGCTATTCTTTTCCCGGGTGCGAAGCCAAACAGCAGCCTCGGGATTTAGTGCCACTTCAATCGGACGCACAGTGGGCAAGAATCAATGAGCCATTTCAAGTTCAGCTATCGGCGATTGATGCTGAGTTGAAAACGCTAAATGAAACGCTGGCGAATCAAGCGAGTGACTTTCAATCACAATCTTCAAACTCGATGTCGCAACTAGCGGCAGGGCAGATCGCCGAAGGTGCGAACCACACTCTTGCCGAATCGGCCCCATCCAATGCTGATTCACTTACTAAAATAGATGTCAAAGTCGGCCAGATCGTGCAGTTGACAATCGATCCGAGCGGGGATTATGGAGCCGATTCAACGTTGGTCGAATGGGAAATTCAGGAGCTTGGTGGAGCCTCACGCAAATGGAACCTCGTCGAAGATTTGCTCTCTGATGGTGTTGCCGCAAATCCACACAAGGATAGCTACAACAACGAAGCAACTTGGCTTTTGCTCGACGGCAGAAAATCGCTTAGCCTCCTTCCGGAAAAGGTCGCTCAACTATCAGGTCAACCTGGTCTTGTTGCATGGCGCATGGGCGACAACCCCGCGGTGTTTGTGAATACTACCGATAAACCAATCGCTGTTTGGACTACGTTACCTGCCAAAACCCTGTTCGTGCATCCGGCACAGGACGGTCCCGTTGCGATCGCTTGGGTTAGCCCCTTCGACGGGCACGTATCCATCCGTGGTCGTGTCGCGGACGCGCATCCAGGAGGGAACAATGGAGTTGGATGGCGAATGGATTTTTTTGCTGCCGACCACTCAACCCTTCTCAAACAGATGATTGCCGCAAACTCGCAGCGACCCGTTCTAATGGCAAAGCGAAACGATGTAGTCGCTCAGAGCCCAGTACGAGAATTCGCTTATGCAGTTTCCGAAGGTATGGTTGCCAATGCCAAACAGCATTTGCGCGGTGATCCGGAAAAACTTGGGGATGAGATACCTCGACGATGGCTCGAGCTGTTTGGAGGCGAGGCTATTCCGCCTTCTGCTGGCAGCGGTCGATTGCAATTGGCGAAGTGGATGAGCGATCCTTCTAACCCACTCGTTTCACGCGTCTTGGTCAATCGCATTTGGCAACATAACTTCGGCAAAGGACTCGTTCAGACTCCAAACGATTTCGGCACCCGCGGTATCCTTCCTACGCATCCAGAATTGCTCGATTGGTTGGCTGCAAAATTCATTGAGAATAACTTCAGCATCAAATCGATGCACCGCGTGATATTGAAGTCAGCCACCTATCGACAGTCAAGCATTCAACCATTGACTTCAATCAATGAAACCGCGGAAAACGTAGATCCAAACAACAATCTCCTATGGCGATTTGGCCGACGCCGTTTGACCGCTGAGGAAATCCGTGACAGTCTACTTGCCGCTAGCCTTCAGTTAGATTTTAAGCCTGCAGGCGCGCATCCATTCCCTTCTGCCAGCACTTGGGGATTCTCGCAACACGGTCCTTTCGCAGCGGTCTATGAAACGAACAAGCGCAGCGTATACGTGATGACGTTGCGCAATCGCCGTCACCCATTTTTTGGTTTGTTCGATGGAGCTGATCCCAACGCATCCACGCCCGAGCGGCAAGTGACAACAGTACCGACTCAATCGCTTTACTTCCTGAACGATCCATTCTTCCACACACAGTCGGAGCTGATTGCTAGACGTGTGATGCTCCAATCCGAGACTGATCGACGATTGGATGTTTTGTTTCAGATCGTATTTCAACGCTTGGCATCCGATGCCGAGCGGGGTACGGCCGCCAAATTCTTGTCGAGCTACATGTCGACCGTGGTTGACCAGTCGGAACAGGATGCTGCAATTTTCGCATGGTCAGCTCTTACTCGTGCAGTACTCTCCAGCAATGAAAACCTCTATTTGGACTGAAACGATGACACAAAATATTCATGCACCCAATCGTCGTCGCTTCGTTCGATCGGCAGTCGCTAGTTCGTTGTTGATGCCAGGCATTCTTAGCGAGATCCTCGCTGCTGACTCGGCGGAACAATCCAATCCGCTCTCGCCAAAACAGCCACATTTCCCAGCGAGGGCGAAGTCGGTCATTTTTCTTTTCATGAGCGGAGGTGTCTCGCACATCGATTCGTTCGATCCTAAACCAAAGTTGATTGAAGACCATGGTAAAGAGGTCGTCTTTGATCACCCCGAGACACGCAATCGTCCAGGATATGAGAAAATATTCTTGAAGCGACCTGATTGGAAGTTTTCGCCTCGCGGCCAGAGTGGAATTGAAGTCAGTGATCTGTTCCCTCACATCGCCAACCAAGCTGATGACATTGCGTTTATTCGTTCGATGCATACGAGCCATTCCAATCACTACAACGCGACATTGGGTATGCACACTGGGTCGTTCGCTTTTGCTAGACCAAGCATCGGTGCTTGGATGAGTTATGGGCTTGGGACGGTCAATCAAAATCTTCCGTCGTTCCTGGTACTCGCTCCTGATATGCCCTACGCGGGGACACAGGTCTGGGCATCGGATTTCCTGCCGGGTGCTCATCAGGGTACGCGCGTCATGCCAGGTGCGGAACCGGTTGCCAATCTAGTTCGCCGCGTTCCCCAGTCCAAACAACAAGAATTAGAGTTGGAAGTTTTGAAGGCTTTCAATGCGTCTCACCAGGCAAAGCGAATGAACGATCCTCAATTGGCGGCTCGAATCAAGTCGTTCGAGACGGCTCATGGGATGCAAACAGAAATGCCAGCCGCCCTCGACCTATCGCAAGAATCAGATGCAACGTTGGCACTCTATGGCTTGAAGCGAGGCGAGACGAGCGGATTTGGCTGGCAATGTCTTGCTGCCCGGCGATTGGTTCAGCGCGGCGTACGATTTGTCGAACTGATTCATACCGGCTCAAGTGGCAATTGGGATTCGCATGGCAACATGGCGGATCACGGCAGGCTGGCACCGCAAGTGGATCAACCTATTGCCGGTTTGCTTCAAGACTTGAAACAACAAGGGATGTTGGACGATGTCCTGGTCGTTTGGACAACCGAATTTGGCCGGACGCCGTTCAACAACACAGCGGATGCGCCGGGGCGAGAACATCATAACTGGGCCTTTACATCTTGGCTGGCAGGTGCGGGTGTCAAGCAAGGATTCGTTCATGGTGCGACCGACGAATATGGGATCCGCGCAACCGAGAAACCAGTTCATGTACACGATTTTCACGCGACGATACTGCATCTGATGGGCATCGACCACGAACGGCTCACCTACCGACACGGCGGTCGCGACTATCGGCTAACGGATGTGCATGGGCATGTTGTCAAGGATGTGCTGTCGTGATTATGATTCGATTGGCGATATCAGCAACTTTTTTCTGCTTCACGATCTGCAGTAGCATAGCCTCGGGGCAGGAACGTGTGCAGTCAGACCACTTTGAGCAGACCATTCGTCCGTTGTTGATCGACGCGATTTTTTGAGGACGGCCGCATTTGGATTCGGCGCATCTGTCCTTGGGACTTTAATGGCGAGAGATGCTGTAGCGACGGATCAAGTTGCAAATAACCCACTCTCGCCTAGGGAATCGCATTTCCCGGCAAAGGCCAAACGCGTGATCTTCATCTTTTGCGGCGGCGGTCCAAGTCTCCAGTCAATTGTGTTATGCTCAATGACCGAACTTAGCCTGGTAGATATCCCTTGAAGCGTATCAACGGTTCCTGGTTGTTCTGGTAGGCGGGCGGGGGAGGATTCAACCAGTTGCGAATCGCGTCCTTATTGGCATACGCAAAGAAGTGATTCCCGCGTGGGGTGTAATGTCCGATGTAATATCGATCGACGTACTCTTTCGCGGACAACCTGAAACTATCAAACTCGGTAACGTGCGCTGGCAGACTATCCACCATCCGAATTCCTCGCTCCGCGAGGTGGTCTTTGAAATA
>CAIOHR010000282.1 GCA_903858115.1 uncultured Pirellula sp.
TCGATAACTCAACAAATTTCCTATAGACCTTTGAAGTTTCAGCAATCTCTGCAACTAGTACATCCATTGATCGCCCAGCACCGTCGTCAACATATTGCTTAAAACGGCTGAACACTTCTCGAGCAACAATTTCCTCGCCGGTTCGGGCAATCAACCAATGATTTAAAAAGAGCGATGATCTTGAGTAACGGATGCGACCTGCTCCAACTTCTGTCTCCCAAAAAGTCGTCTCGAATTCTCTCCAATACTTTTCGTAGGCAACTTCTACATCAGCACCAGATTCGACCAAACGTTGAAACACAAAGTTCTTTATGAGATCTGCCGCAGTTAATTGTGACCCACGCGCATTTAGGGTCTCAAAAATTTCCTGAGCATTCTCATCGGACGTTAGTTCAATAACGACTATTTGCAAAAGTTCTCGAACACTCTGCTCAAGGGCGATGGCTCTCGCCCCAACCTCTTCTGGTCCATCTATTTGAAGCCAGGTACGCGCTTGTTCAGCAAAAAACCGATGAGCTTGAACGATTTTCTCCTCACGAAATTTCAACTTTGAATAATCCACCGGCGGGGGCGCTGCCATTACCTCGTTAAAAGCGGCTCGGTCGCGGTTGGTTGGCCAAACCTTAAAACGATCTTCAGGTCGTGTCCAATAAGCATCCGAGTTCATCACGAGGGTTTCAATTCGGCGAGCTGGCTGACTTGCCCCGATTACCTCAAGCTCAGCATGAAGCGAATCAAGCATCACTTGCAACGTCGTCAGTCGTTGTTGTCCATCAATAACGGTCCACTGCTGCATTGCACCAACAACCCCTGCTACTTGCTGTAATACAACCGCTCCCATAAAGTGAGCGAACTGCTTTTTGTCAGGATCCTTCAACCGTCGACTGGCCACGCGCGTAATGTCGGCCCACAATGGCGCCCATTGATTCTCTTCATTCCATACATAGGGGCGTTGGAAAAGCGGGACAAGTAGACGTTGTGGCATATTGAATACTTGTTGTGGTGTATGGACTCTGGTTTCCATTGTTTTCCTTCTTTACTCCTGCGCGGATGTACGGTCATAATTGCCGCATCGCGGCTAAACCTTTGCCCAGTCGGGGCGGGTTGATTCGGGATGAGCGCAGCTGGGGTCGGCCGGTGGCGGATCTAGAACAGTTTGGTACTCGGTACCGCTACCAGCAGCCGCGGCGAGCGCGTCGTAGCGCTCGAGAATGAGTCGCTTTGTACGGTACTCGCCGTATTCCTTTTCATCCTTGCGCTTAACGATCGGGAACGTTTCCAAGATGTAATCAACATCATCGCGTTCGATGCCATATAGGTGGAAGAAAGCTGCATCGAGTTCTGCACGAAGTAGTTCGCGACGAGATGGATCCCACTTAAACGGTGGTCCACGGTAACCAAGATCGTCCGCAAAGCCGGCAAGATCCCATGCTGTATGGGTGAGCTCCAATACCCTTTGGCCAAGCCAGTCAGCAGCTGGGTTCGCAGTCCATGTGAGCCCACCGATTAGTCGTTTTGGGGGCAAGACTACGATCTGCGCTGCGATGAACCAGTTCATGGTCGTTGAGCCCAACTTCTGACGCGCCACGTAGTCACAAGCAAAGCTCGCCATGACCGATGGGAGCAGATAGCCCAGAGCGGATCGCGTCTCGAGCAACGGAAGGTTGTTTCCAACTGCCGTGTTGGGAACGACATTTGAGATCCATGACCGCTCGTCAGTGTTTCGGGCAATATTCCTGAACCCAAACTTCCAGAGCCGTTCGACTCTTGTTCGGCGAACTACCTCGGCAAACTCGACCCAGTAGCGCGGCTGCACGACGTGGCCAGGGTCTTGGTACTCGCCCAGAGAAGGACTTGGAAGAGA
>CAIOHR010000283.1 GCA_903858115.1 uncultured Pirellula sp.
ACCATCGCGGCTGCGCTTGTACCAATGACAACGTTCCGCTAATGCGTTGGTCACCTGCAACACCGGTCAGATTCTGTGCGCTGATGGAACCGTTTTGGTAGACAAAATCTCCGGTCAAATTCTTGACCGTGTAGGGGAAGAACTCAGGTTCGAGTTGGCCATCCTTGGCGTGTACGGTTGCATAGGGAACCCAACGTTTGCCATCGAATTGCACACTGGCGCTAGCATCTACAACGCCACTGACTCCCAGTTTGCGCCACGTCTCCTGGATGGTGGCAGGAATTGCTTGGTACAGTCTCTGATCAAGCGAGAGGTTTTGAACATGGATGCTGGCGGCCAAAGGTGAGCCGATGGAAAAACCATGAAGATCGCATGCGAATGAAACACTCGCTGGTCCGCTAGCTGCTTTGACATTCCTAAGTCGGAGCAACCCGTTCTTGCAGAATACTTCACCGGACAGGTTCTCCAATGGATACGGGACTTTCGGATGCAAAAGACGTCCGTTGGAAATGTTTGCTTTGGATTCAAATGCGACATTGCCCTGGTCGCATCGAGCTGCAAAAACAGAATTGAGTTCACCACTAAAACCAGCCGCATGTGTCAAGTATTGTTGCAGTACCAACGGCAACTGGTCGGCTAGGCGTGGTGAGTACTCTAGCTTGTCCACTTTCCCTTGTGCGACCCAAGACTTCTTGTCTTGGCTAACGGTAGCAACAATATTTGCATGCCGAAAGAAACTGCTCGATACACTGGCCTCGAGCCTCGCTGTCAGCGGTAGCACTTTTCCTTCGTGCATTCGGGGGCCAAGTCCTGCGTGGACTCTTAAGTCATGGCAGATGATCTCTTGATCTGATTTGCCAGTCTCGCTGCCGATTCGAACGAGCCCCGACCGGACCTCGATGGCAGGCAACGCACTGGAGATCGGCTTTTGGCTCGACAATTCCTGAACACTGAATCGCCCATCGCTCAAGGGCCAGACACATAGTTCCAACCCATCAGCTACAACACTCTGGACAGGCAGCTGCCCCTGGGCTAAACCCAACAGCTCGATCGGCCCCATGCATACCACTCGCCCGCAGCGCACAACATCCCGCACTCCCTGATCGGTAGGTTTTGCTATCCGGATGCCTTCGATCGTAATCGATTGTCCCGCTTGCAAATTCACTCGGTCGATATACACCAAATGCGACGGGAACTCTTTGCGAATATGCTTCAGGATCTCAAGGGTCAATTTATTGTCGACGCGACCGATGAGATACGTATATCCCCAGAGCCCTGCGATGGCTAACAGCAAAAGCCATACGAACCGATGTTCCCAAACGCGATCGCGACCCTGCCGAATCGAGTCGGCAGAATTTTTGTCAATGCGATCAGGGGTGGCTGTTGTCGGCCGTGACATCGTTTAACGCAATCGATCCATCGAATTTTGATCTCTTACCCATCCACCTGTTACTTACCCGTTGAAACACAACGGCCATTCCGACGCCGCCAAGTACGCAAAGGACAAGTACCGCTGGTTGCCGATAACGCACCGAACCGATAAAGAACATGTGCAATATGGCAAAATAAATACATGGCATTGCATACAAGGGAAATGTGGATCAACGCACGAATATTACCCTACCACAACCCATTTTTATCAAGAAGGCGTGATGGATCTTTTCATTTATGGCTCTGGCGGAATTGGTTGCGAACTGGTTGACATTGCACAAA
>CAIOHR010000284.1 GCA_903858115.1 uncultured Pirellula sp.
CTTGACTTATGAGTACTTGACTTATGAGTACTTGACTTATGAGTACTTGACTTATGAGTACTTGACTTATGAGTACTTGACTTATGAGTACTTGACCTGTCTTGAATAAACATCTCGCAGAAGCGTGCCAAGTGTGGGTGCTCAAAAGATATGCAGACTCGGAACAAAATCGCGAGCGACGGACGCAAGTCGTCGAAGCCCGAATTGCGGTTGAGAACTGTATGAACCGAAAAAATGACGCGTATCGGTTTTCGCCAAAGGAATCCATGGCGTGGCATCGAGCAAAAATGCGATCGGAAAGGACTGGCTACGGATCGTACAAGAAGCCAGTAGAGCGTCCGCAAAAAGAACCGGGGGACCAGTACAATTCTGGATCGTATCGTCAAGCAATCGGACGGGCCGCAAAAGTCGCCAAGCACGCCCCAACACTCGGAGAGTAGCGACAACATGTCAGAACCGGCATAATAAATCCTTCTCCATGGGAGTAGCTTCCCTCGGTCATCCATCGCATTAACTACTTCAGGTTGGCGCGGTAGGGTAGTAACGATTCTATAAAGATTGAGGTCTAATATTGCATTCATCCAACCGAATTAGCGTAAAAACTTAGCACATTAAGCTCAGTTTGTGTACATTAGAGTGCATATATGTCGTGGTTCACGCAATCAATGCCGCGGTTTTTATGAAGTGAGTCTTGGTTTTGCAATCCTTAGATCCTCCAATGCATCTTGAAATAAAACACCTTACATTGAGCGGGTCAATCTTCGCAAAAAGTAGCTAGGGTGTTATTGCCCTGTAGAACTTACTCCTAAAAAGGCAAATAGACTAATGTGCGGAATTGCTGGAGCGGCGTGGGTGAATCCGTCGCATCGCCTGTCGCAATCAGAGCTTCATCGGATGACCGATGCCCTAGCTCACCGCGGCCCGGACGGGCGAGGAGTCCGCTGGAAGGAATATGCAAACGGTTGTGGATTCGCATTGGGCCATCGAAGGTTAGCGATCATCGATGTAGCGAACGGTCATCAACCGATGTCCAATGTAAGTGACACGGTTCACGTAACATTTAATGGAGAAATCTACAATTATCTTGAGCTAAGGTCCGCTCTCGAACAACTCGGTTATGGTTTCCAGACAGACTCTGATACCGAAACGATTGTTTATGCCTATGAAGCTTATGGCGAGAATTTCGTCGAGCACCTCCGAGGCATGTTTGCAATCGGCTTATGGGATAGCCGATTGCAAAAGCTGATCCTAGCACGTGATCGCTTGGGAGAAAAACCTCTTGTATTCTGCCACGATCCGGGACGACTGATATTTGCGAGTGAAATCAAAGCTCTACAACGGATCCCAGGTGTCGGATCCCAATTACGCCCAGCCTCAATCGACCAGTACCTGCGTTTCGGCTATGTACCACACCCCTGGACAGCGTATGAGGGGGTTGAAAAACTCCCGCCGGGTCATATCGGAGTATACCAAAACGGGTCCTGGAGTGTTCGACAGTATTGGAAACCGAATTTGGTGACCAATGATCAGATTTCATTCGATGATGCATCCCAACGGCTTAAGCAATCCATGGAGGAAGCCATCCGACTTCAAATGCGAAGCGATGTTCCGATGGGAGCCTTCTTGTCCGGAGGAATGGATTCTTCCGTTGTGGCAGGCTTGATGCAGCAGCATGCCAGTTCGCCCATCCAAACATTCAAGGCCAGTTTCCTCGGAGACAGTTCTCAAGAGGATCAGCAAGCGAGGCAAATAGCCAAGCGATTCGGAACCGAACATCGTCAGCTGAACTCGGAAATCGACGCCGTTGATTCGCTCGAGAAGCTCGTCAACTGTTTCGATGAACCCTTTGCCGACAGCAGTGCTGTAGCAACCTACCACTTATGTTCTTGGACAAGCGCGCACGTGCGCGTCATCATGACGGGTGATGGTGGCGACGAGATTTTGGGTGGTTATGCCCGTTATCGTACGGTGGATCGCCTAAGAACCTTTGAGCATTTGCCTCATCCACTGAAAAGAGTTTTGACCGGCCCTTGGGTCGATTTGATCCCTGCTTTCCACCCAGAGGGGCGACTCGGAAAACTCAAACACCGCATGAAAGTGCTTCGCCAAGCCCCAAATTCTCGCTACGTCCATTGGTTGAGTCTGTTCTCGCGGTATCAGCGTGAGTCTCTTTACCATTCCGATTTTCTAGAGAATTGTGATTTCCAAGAGACCGATCAATTTCTTGAGGGCATCATGAGTCCGTACGCGAAAGAGAGGCCGGGTATCCGTGCCATGAGAGCCGATTTACATAACTATCTTCCGTGCGACATCTTAGCCAAAGTGGATATAACCAGCATGGCGCACGGGCTGGAAGGACGCAGTCCTTTCCTAGACCACAAACTCGTCGAAGCCGTCTGTGAATTTCCGTACAAAGTACTTCATCAGGCAGGGCTCGTGAAACCGCTGTTGGGCAAAACTTTTAGTTCTTTCATTTCTCCAGCGATGATGAGACGCCCCAAGATTGGCTTTGGTATGCCGGCAAGAATCTGGCAGCAACCTCGATTCCTGACACTAGTCAATGATCTGTTGCGAAATCCTGACTCGTTCTGCGCAAATTACGTTCGTTCTGATGTGATTGATACGATGCTTCGAGAGCACTCATCGGGGTACATTAATCATGGAGAACGTCTCTGGTCCCTGGCCTTCCTGGAATCTTGGGGAAACCGCTTCACCGATATGGCCCGACGCTCAGAGGATACTTCGTCGGGATTGGATCGCTCGATATCGGTCACTACTATTCCAGATTGAGATTCTCCTTTTCATTCTCCTTCGGGTGTGACCGGCTCGATGGATGGTCTGAACCTGCTGATCCGTAACCTTGATTCTAGTCCCAACCTTTCAGCCGCCCCAAGTCTTACCATTTGCTCTAGCAACCGCTTGCCCAGCAAGAATGCGTTCAGCGATTACCTCCTGTTCGAATTGTACCACAGATGCAAGGACATGGGCCATGAGCTGAGTTTGCCCGAAGACCGTCCGCATACCTCGATCAAGGAGCGAGTAGACCATGCCAAGTCCAAGGGCCGGATGTGCGATGTCGAGGAGCTTCGCAATGGAAGTGTAGCTGCTTCGAAGGTCAGTGGCAAAGTCGAGAAGGGACTGTGGCTGATCCCGATCGAGGATCGACGGAGACTGGGTGAAGATCGCGAAGGGATGCGAGAAGGCTTCACGTTTGGCCAGTATCTGTTGCTGGTGGACTACACGAGTCGGACGATTCGTAAAGGTAAAGCGTCCGTATCGAAGGAATTGGAAGGGATCTTTGAGTGGATTGGTAGCAGTGCTGAGATTTGGTCCAGTCGTGTGAAGAAGTTGCAAGCGAAGCCCTGGATGGGGCGATTCTTATCTGCTAGTCGCGACCGATTGAGAGCATTGGCAATCAAGCTTGGTGTTCGGCATCTTGCATACATCGGCTGACAGTTCGATCGCCGTCTCCGATCCGGCCGCATGACACCGATATGCTTTTGTCGAATTGAAGAAAAGTGTTCGATTTGGGTATCGGTACGTTCTTGAGACTCAGATTCTGCTGTTGCAGCTATTGAACCGCACCACTTTCGGCGCAATGGTTGACCAATCAGCTGCCTCACGCTCAATCAACGATGGCTCCAACGCCGATTGAGACTCCATGGATGCGAAGCTCTAGAGACATCGCCGACAAAAGTCAAAGTAGGCACATGCCATGTGCCCTCCACCTAGAATCCCAGCAAATCTCCAACAGCGGACGGCACGACGGAGCGTGACTGCTGCTTTTGTCGGCTAGGTCTTATCATTCGTAAAGTGTGAATAGTCCTGAGTGGTCTAGGTCGCCTTTGCCGCGTCGATCGACAAGCTCTTCCCAACGGTCGAGTGAGTTGGCTAGAGTGGGTGAGTTCAGACCGACCATCTCGGCTAGTTCGGAGATCAATCGGACGTCCTTTAGCTGAAGCGTTGCTTTGCCACCGGCAACGAAGTCCCTCCTTACCATTCGGTCTCCGTGCAGTTCCAGTATTCGACTGTCGGCGAAGCCTCCGAGCATCGCCTGGCGTGCTAACGCCGGATCGACCCCAGCAAGCTCGGCCATCCTGAGTGCTTGGGCTACTGCATCAATTGTCTGTGCGACGATCAATTGGTTTGCCAATTTGGTCACCTGACCGGCGCCCGACGGGCCAAGATGTGTAACTCGCTTTCCCACCGTTTTCAAAATGGGAAGAGCCCTCGCTACAGCAACGTCGTCGCCTCCTACCATGATCGAGAGGCTGGCCGACTCTGCGCCCACTTGCCCGCCTGAAACCGGAGCGTCAACCCAGGAAATAGACTGAGCGAATTGTCGCGTCGCGGGCACCCCTGTTGTGCCAAAATCGATCACCATTCCGGCCGGATCAAGCCGTTCGTGCAATCCGCCGGTACCGAACACGATCGAATTGACCGCGGCCGTATCGGCTAGATTGATACAGATTATTCCCGCTCCCACCCGTTCTGCGACTTCAGACGGCGAGTTCGCCGCGCGCATTCCAGCGGCAACGGCAGCATTTAGCCGCTCGGGGCTCCGATTCCAAACAAACATTTCGGCACCAGAATCGTTCAGGTGGCGCGCCATCGGCGAGCCCATGTTCCCAAGACCGATGAATCCTATACGATAGCCATCTAAACGATGCCTCATACAATGTCTCTCCTGAAGTCAATTGCATTGTTTTCGGATCTTGCGTTCGCTCATTTTCGAGAGGAATGCACGAACATATCGTAACCGAACTTTCAATCTCGCTACTAGGATTCGTTCATGAAAGTAATTATCACTGGCGGCGGCGGATTTCTTGGATCAAGATTGTGCACGAAGCTTGTCGAGGTTGGTAAGCTAACTGGACCGTCGGGAGTTGCGGAGCCAATCGAGCAAGTCGTTTTGCTCGATTCCACTTTTCCTGACTTGGAAATTGCCCCTCTTGTTTCGCGTCAGGTATGCGATATTGCCGACCGTGACGCCGTCTTTGAAGCTGTTGGCTTGGATGGCAACATCGCTGTCTTTCATTTGGCATCGATGGTCAGCGGTGAGTGTGAACTCCGATTTGATGACGCATTGCGAGTCAACCTCGATGGAGGTCGCAACGTTTTTGAAGCCGTTCGACGCACTGCCAACGCAACGCGCAACACAAACGGACTGCCGCGACTCGTTTTTGCAAGTAGCATCGCGTGCTTCGGTGGAGACGTGGTCTTGGACAGTTTCTCAGATATGTCCAAGCAGTTGCCAAGAACAACGTATGGTATGACCAAGTCGATTTGCGAACTGTTCATCAACGACTATTCTCGCAAACGATTTTTTGACGGACGTTCGGCTCGTTTGCCAACCGTTATCGTTCGTCCAGGCAAACCGAATGCGGCCGCATCTAGCTGGGCCAGCGGCATGTTTCGCGAACCGCTCTCGGGGGTCGATTGCCTACTGCCAGTCCACCGCCAACAATGTCATCCAATGACTGGCTATCGAACCGTGATCGATTCACTTATCGCTTTGCATGAAATCCCAGAAGCAAAACTTGGTGGCGACCGAGCAGTCGGTTTGCCCGCTCTTCAAGTGACGCCAAACTTGGCGAGTCAAGTCCTTGGTCAGATCGCTGCAGAAAGGGGGTTACAACTCGGCAAGTTTGTCGACGCCTTTGATCCGCGAATCCAGTCCATCGTGGATGGCTGGGCCACAGCAATAGATGGGACAAGAGCAATCGCTCTGGGTATTCCTCAACCCCCTACTCTGAACCAAATCGTCCAACACTATCTTATGGATTTTTGTACTCCGATTTGACTGTCGGTTCTCCTCGCACACGATCGACATGTCTGGAAAGTACATCCATGTCGAAGTTTTTTTGCGAATTCGAACCATCGAGCTGGAATTGAAAGCGCGACAGGTTGAGCCCTTGAGCTTGAGCCAAAATGTAGCCGTCGCGTTTGTGACAACTATGTTGTGGCGGTTCGTTGGACTGGACATCGCCCGCAAATAACCGTCCACAAACTCGTACTTTGTTTAGGTGGTTTCGAGAAAAGCCAGATACGATTCGGGGGTATAAAACTCCTGACGCTCGGCAGTACGCATCGTTGCACTCTCGTTGTCGTCTTCCTTAGAAGAAGGAATCCAAAAACTGCTTGCACGTTTCGCTAGGTTATAGCTTCCTAGGGTTGCGATTGCCAGCAAGCGATTAAGCTGCGCGACGTGGTGCCTGTCGGATGCTCGATTGCGACTCGCGCATATGCAATTCAAGCTGCGGGAACGCACATGAGATCTCGTTTGCATCAAGATACGTTTTCACGGCGTAGACGAGTTTGTCCCTGACGATGTTAAAGTCAGACGTTTCCGCCCAAACACGAACAACCCAGTCCACAGACGATGCTCCCAGCCCGATAAGAAGCACTTGCGATTTGCGTTCTTCATTCTCGATGATCGAGTCAACAATCGAATCGATCGCAGCCTGCAACGTTTGACGAGTCCGATCGAGATCCGCCGAATAAACAACGCCCACTGGAACATCGACTCTACGATGTTGGTGGTACGTAGTATTTTCGATGGTTTGTCCTGAAATCGCGCTGTTGGGGACGATCAAGCGACGGTTGTCGGGCGTATCGACGGTAGTTGTAAACAAATCAACCTCATGAACTTTCGCAGCAATTCCGTTTACAACCACAGAGTCTCCGACCTTGAACGGCCGAAAGACCATCAACAAAACACCGGAAGCAAAGTTAGCAAGTGTTCCTTGAAAGGCCAACCCGATCGCAAAGCCAGCAGCAGCGATGACCGCCGCAAAGCTAGTCGATCGAACCCCGAAGTAGTTTAATACCAGTACACCTCCGACCACGAGCGAGCCCCTGTAGATCAGCTTCTCGACGAATCGACCTAGCGTTTGATCGACTCGATTTTTGATCGGCTCTGAAATGAGCTGCGAAAGTTTTCGCCCGACAAAATAGCAAAGGACGACAATACCCAGCGCTTTCAACGCTTGCCCGAATGCCTGAGTCGAGGGCTCTACGATCCATAAAAGATCACCTGAAAGAATCCGTTGTGCATACTCCCATAAAGCAGATTCTGCTTGCGTGACGTGGGATGTGGCCTCTTCACTAGGAACGACAATGTTCTCTGGCATGCTATTACCATTTACTCTCGAGATGATTCGTTGTGCTAAAGGCTAGCTAACGATGGAGTCCAATCGAACCGCCTACCAGTCGTATACGAGATCCAAAACATTAAGAGAATAGAGATTTGCAGGTTGCTGCTCGTACAGGAGTACAAAACTCGGTCCCTAGATCTATCCTGTTTCCTCAAAAGCTAGCCGGAAGCATGGGACTGTAGACGGAACTCGATCATCGACCATCAGCGTTTCATCGCTACGCCGATTCCATTCGAGCGAGCCACCTACGCGAGTGAGACGATTAAAGACTCTAAAGCGAAACGGGCTCGATGTTCGTTGCTATGGCTCCCTTTGAGTTGCAACTCCAGTCGCACCAGATCATTAAGTAACTCCTTGGCCCGAACTCGGCCGATGCGGCGCAGGCGTGCTTCCGCTTTGGCTAGATCAAAACGATTGAAACCAGCTTTCTCGAGAGCCGTTCCGAGAGGTATCTTGGTACCAGACTTCTCTGCAATCTCAACGATTCGGGCCGCGACGCCAAAACGTCTAAGCGACCAACCCACTTGGGCTGCAAGTCCGATCGAGTTTTGTCCGGCATGGGATAACTTCTCCAATTGCTCCAGGGCTACCGCAACTTTACCGTCCGCGATCGCATCAGCGACTTCCCAAGCGGTCTGTGTTCTCCAGCCTCCTACTAGTTCCGCAACACGTTCGTCGGCTACCTTTCCCTTGGTGTCGGCGAACAACGCCAACTTTGCAAGCTCGCAGTCGATCAAACCGCATACCGCTCCGATTCGCTCCACCATGAGTGCCGACTGGGAGGCGCTGAGTTCGACACGATGTTTCTTCGAGCCCCACTGCAATATCCACTTTTGCATGGCTTTGTCGTCGGGTGGGTTGCCCCATGAGGATTTCTGTGGAGGAGTGCACTTGACAGAAATCCCGAGTTTGGAAACCAGGTTGTAGAGCTTTGTGGTTGCGGGAAACGTTTGTATGTCGAGGATCAACATGCAGTCGGCTGCTTTCAAGTCGATCCATCGTTCCAGTTGCTCGCGAAACTTGGTGATGAATTTATCGGCGTTTCGAATGACGGCGACGCGTCCACCGAGATTGTCAAAGAGCGACCGAGTCGCGAGCTGGTCGTGGACGTCACGCCATTGCGATTCGTCTCCGTCAAAGCTCCGGATGGATTCGTTCTCGATTCCTGACGACGCGATCACATGATGTATTACGGATCGTCGAAGAAAGTCGTCCGATCCAAAACAGGCAACGACAGGTGGCAGAGGCGTTGCGACAGACGCTTCCAAAAACTCGAAAGCGTGTTGAACTGCCGTTTTTGTTGCTGCCATCAAATCTAAAGTCGCTAGAGACTAACGATTACTTCGCCAAAGCGGATTCAATGAGTGAGACGAACTCTTTGCTTTCTGGAGCAACGCTCGAACCGAACCGACCGACGATATTTCCTTTGCGATCCAGGACGAACTTTTCAAAGTTCCACTTCACATCCCCTTTGCCAAGAGGTGAAGTTTCCTGAGCGGTAAGATACTTGTATAGATCACAAGCCGAACCGCTCTTTACGTCAACCTTTCCGAGCATGTCAAATGTGACATCGTAGTTGCTTGTGCAAAAGGTTCGGATTTCCTTGTTGGTGCCAGCTTCTTGTGCTCCAAACTGATTGCAAGGTACACCAACAATCACGAGCCCTTTGTCTTTGTGGGTTTTGTAGAGCTTTTCTAGGCCTGCGTATTGTTTTGTGTAGCCGCACTTGCTCGCGACATTGACGAACACGACTACTTTCCCGGCGTATTTTCCAAGATCGACGCTTTCCCCCTCAAGGGTATTCATCTTGAAGGAGAGTGACTTTGGTACTTCTGTCTTCTTTTCGTCAGCCATAGCAATCCGATTGATTCCGTTTGGAGCCACATATCCGGATACCATTGCCATCGCAACGATTCCAGCTAATAAGGATTTGTAATTCTTCATTGGGACACCTCATTCAGGGGAAAGAACATTCAACGGTGGAATAGGACATTATAACGGGGAGAGTCAAGTCGCGGAGGTAGACGGTGTTTCTTTCCCTGCGACAAGTACTCGTTTTTTTGCTATAAATTCCAGGTGGTGATCCAGGTGGTGAATATACTTTTCCATCATTTCTGCGAGAGACACTTTGCCACTTTCGTTGTGAATTCCACAACGTTCGAAGGCAGAATCAGGAAGATTTCGAAGGATGGTAGCCGTCATGGCACGATTTTTCTGAAACATGTCGATGGCCATAAATGCTGACAACTGTTCGGTGCCCGGCAAATTCGCGAATCCTGTCTCGTCGTACCCAATGAGCAGCGGTAACGGCATGCACGCGATTCGCTTCATTCGGTCTGAACCAATCATGTCACTGTCGAACATGTGAATCGCGATCTGATGAAGGCTCCACGAACCATCGGGCGGTTGGGCCATCAGTTGGTTCTGCGACAGTCCCCAATACGCTTGAACTAATTTCGCTCCACCTGCCGCGTAGACTTCGATTCGACTACGATTCATTCCCATGGATCCTTCACCGACAAAACAAATAGATTATTCGATCACTTCCGATTTCCATGATACCACATCTTCCACACGCAGTAACCTATTTTGTTTCTGGCTCAACCGTTCGCTTGATCACCTGCTTGGCAATTTGCCTCTCGTTGTCTCTTCCGAGACTTTCCTATAGCCAGAACCCCAGCGGCGAAACACAACCGTCGGTACAAGATCATTGGCTACAGCACCCGCGAATCGTCGTATCGCAAACTTCCATCACGCGTGCAAAGTACCCCGTGGTCGATGTTCATACTCACTTTTTTGTCAAAGGTAGACATGATGTTGAGCTGCTGGATCGCTATGTCCGGATGATGGATCAAAACAACATCGCGGTCTCCATCTCACTCGATGGAACGTTGGGGAGCAGGCTGGATGCTCACCAAGAGTACCTATGGGGCAAATATAAACACCGATTCTTGATCTTTGCGAATCTAGACTTTCAAGGGGCAGGTAATCGGGAGCAACACAGTTCATGGGACTGCAACCAGCCCTATTTCGTCCGCAATGTTGTTGAACAGTTAAAGCGCCAGCACGCCTCGGGTGTTATCTCCGGGCTCAAGCTATTCAAAGACTTTGGTTTGCGGTACAAGGACGCCTCTGGGGCATTGATACGGATCGATGCCCCGCAATGGGATCCGATTTGGCGGACTTGCGGCGAATTAGGTATCCCGGTGATCATGCACACAGCGGATCCGAGCGCATTCTTCTTAGCGATCGATTCCAAGAATGAACGTCAACGCGAGCTCGAGAATCACCCCGATTGGTCGTTTCACTCCAGCGCATTCCCTTCACGCGCTTCATTGCACGAAGCTCGCAACCGTGTGATCCAACGCCACCCCAAAACCAACTTCATCGCGGCTCACTTTGCCAACGATGCGGAAGATCTCAAGGAACTTGCAGATTGGCTTGACGCGATGCCAAACCTCTACGTTGAGTTTGCGTCGCGAATCAATGAACTAGGCAGGCAGCCCTACACCTCGAAGCAGTTCTTTCAGGACTATTCCACTCGCATCCTCTTTGGCACCGATGGGCCTTGGCCTGAAGCGAGATTGCGCTGTTATTGGCGATTTCTCGAAACAAAGGACGAGTACTTTCCGTACTCGGAAAAAGTGCCACCCCCACAAGGTGATTGGAATATCTATGGCA
This sequence comes from uncultured Pirellula sp., assembly GCA_903858115.1. GTDB lineage: Bacteria > Planctomycetota > Planctomycetia > Pirellulales > Pirellulaceae > JBKCUI01. The sequence continues at coordinate 10,839 of CAIOHR010000284.1, forward strand.
TCCATCTCGAGGACGCCATCCTTCGGCAGGTCTACTACGAGAACGCATCGAAGTTGATACCTGGTGTTGCGGAGAAAGTGAAACCGTTTCTCGATCGCTGACGATGCGTATCCGTTGCTACCGTCCGAGTAACGCGCACAATCCATACGCACGGAAAGAACGGAAACTCAGCACCTAGGAATTGTAGGTTATTTATGGGTGTCGCAAAGCTACGGGAGGAAACCAACCTAAGGTTGCAAGCTGTCACATACCCTTACTAAGCAACTTTGGAACTATGCCGAGCGATTATGCCGAGCGACAAAACGCGCACCCTTGGCCCCATTCATAACGCCGATTTGTCGCGACCTTCGTTCTCTTCATCGCTCAATCAAGGCACACCCAGCATCGGTCTCAAGCTTGGAAGCCTCAGCTTGGTTCGCCAAATCGGATCGGGTGGCATGGGTGTGGTCTTCGAGGCGCAGCACGAAATCCTTCAGCGATCCTTTGCCGTCAAATTTTTGGACGCATCCTTGGTCAACAATGCGGAGCTTCGTAATCGCTTCCACCAGGAGACCCTAGCCCTCGGGAAACTTGAGCATCCCAACATCGTTCAACCAATCGATGCAGGCGAATGCAACGGTCGCCCGTATCTCGTTACGGAACTGCTTCGCGGTCGCGATCTGTGCTCGATCGTGAATTCGCAAGGCCCGATGGCATTCGAAGATACTTGTACTTTTGTTGCACAAGCGGCAAAGGGGCTTCAGTTTGCACATCAAAGTGGGTTCGTTCATCGAGACATCAAACCATCGAATATTTTTTTATGCGATGACGGCTCGCTCAAGCTGATCGACTTTGGACTTGTTCGATCCTGTAGCAATGAATCGGGGTTGACACGTGTGGGGCATTTCCTGGGCTCCGTTGATTTCCTATCCCCAGAGCAAGCGATTGATCCAAGCAACACAGACTATTGCAGCGACATCTACAGTCTCGGTTGTACCTGGATCTATTTGCTAAGCGGAGCTGTACCCTTTCCGGACTCTCACTACCCGAGCGTCGTTGCCAAACTCAAGGGGCACATGATGGATCTTCCTCCCTGGCTTCAGCTGCCTCATCCACAGGTTCCCGCAGAACTGCTTAACATCCTACGAGGTATGGTCGCGAAACATCCAACGGATCGTCCTAGGTCACTCGAAGCTATCCTGGCAATTATTCAATCGTATCAAAATCTAGAGAAATCCACTGTCGCGAGTTCTTTGTCCTCGTCGCCTTGTGCCGCTTCCACAACAAATCTAGCTCGAAAACCATTTCGTGTGGTTGTTTCTTTATTGGTAACGACTGCCGTCCTGGTCGTCGTTTGCAGTTTGGGGTGGGCGGCAAACCGTCGTAAGGAAAACCTGAAGTTGGATTCCGTCAGAAACGTTTTCCCAACTAGGAACAGCGAACCATCTATGAAGCCTTCCAGCCCAAGTGAGAAGAGACAAGAGTCACTTCACGCAGGTCGCGTGAGAAATGCACGAGGTGTGACGTTGCCAATTTCAAAATCCGCGATGGATGCGACCATCACCAAAACTTCAGAAATTGAATAAGTATGTTAGCAACTCGATTCTCCAATTCGTTCTGTGTCCCGGCTATCCTGCCGAGTTCCGTAGGAGGCTTGCTAGTTAAGATCCACCCAGCAAGCCCGTTGGATCGCCCTATGGAGTTACTGAGCGAAACATCGATCGGTCGCGATGAATCTTCTTCGCTGACATTGGGGCAAGATTCAATTTCTCGTCGTCATGCACTCATCGAGCATCGAAACGGCGAGTTCTTGTTGCGCGACTTAGGAAGCACCAATGGCACGTTTGTCAATGAAGTACGTGTGATTACATCCGTCTCACTATCGCCTGGTGATCGAATTCGATTCGGCGACCAAATCTTCAAATTTCTTACGACGGATGGAATCGAGTCGCAGTACCACGAAGTCATCTTCAAGATGATGACCACGGACGGATTGACTCAGGTTTACAACAAGCGATTCTTTCTCGATTCGCTCGACCGTGAGATTCTTCAATCACAACGCGGAAAGCAATCCATCTGCGTGATGATGCTCGATCTTGATAAGTTTAAATCGGTTAATGACACTTATGGGCATCTCGCGGGCGACGCCGTGCTTGCAGAGTTTGCAAAGCGAGCCTCTTCGGTGTTGCGGGGTGGCGAGCTCTTTGCCCGTTACGGTGGTGAAGAGTTTTCCATTCTCTGTGCACCAGCGACCCTCGAACAAGCCAAGCTTACGGCGGAACGCGTAATGGCAATTACCGCATCGTCTCCCGTGATAACCGAATCGGCGGAGATCCCCATGACCGTTAGCATCGGTATGGCATGTTATAGCGGAGAAGGGGAACTGGATGCCAATGACTTGCTCGGCCAAGCAGACTCGCAATTGTATCGAGCCAAGCAGAACGGGCGAAATCAAGTTCAGTACACCACCTAGATCACTATTCTTTTTTCATCACTTTTCCTCAAGGATTCACCATGAGAACGCTTTTCAGTTCCTGCTGCCTTTTATTACTTTCACTCACAACGGTTCCGGTACAAGCGGACTTCGATGTGATCGCTGGTTGGGATCGACAGTTGTTCCCTTCGTTTATTATCGGAACCTCATCGATCAAAACAGATAAGCCTGACGACGAGACCCGACTGGGAGAATCCGACGGATTGCTGGGAATCGTGATTGAAGCTCCTGGGGCTGAGACTCCCATCGAAGTTTCTATCGAATGCGATGGTTTTCTAGAACCTAGCCGCTTCTCGGGTAGCCTGAGCGAAGAAGGGACCACCTATTTCGTTTATCCCAAAGTGAAATACAAATTTGACCGCCTTAGTCAATGTACGCAAGCGACTCCAGCCACGATGACGTACCGAGTTACGGTGGGAGAAATAACTCAAGAAAAATCGGTTACAGTGACTTTTCGATCGATCAATGATTGCCCTCTCTGTTTTCAAGATGGAGATACTCTTATCAATACCAATTTCATTTTTGCATCTTATGTCAACGAGCAGCACCCATTCATTGACAAACTTCTTCGCGAAGCGCTCGATATTGGACTCGTTGATGCGTTCGCAGGTTACCAAGCTGGGACAGAAGAGGATGTGCTTCGGCAAGTATACGCCTTGTGGGATCTGCTGGTTGAACGAGATGTTCGATATAGTAGTGTTACGACGACGGCAGCCGACTCAAGCGAAATAGGTAGCCAGCATGTTCGCTTGCTCGAAGAGACGATCAACAATCAGCAGGCCAATTGCGTCGACGGATCGGTCCTGTTCGTTTCGATGCTCCGAAAAATTGACATCGAGGCAAGTCTTGTGTTAGTGCCAGGGCACTGCTACGTAACATTTTTCTTGGATAAAGAGCAAACCAAGCAGATCGGGTTGGAAACGACTTTCATCGGGGCCGATATGGAAACAAATGCGAAGATCGGTAAGAATCTGGATAATGCAGTCCCCGAAGAATTTCGAGGAGAGCAATCGTGGGCCAGTTTTGTCAATGCACTCGGCATCGGAACAAAAGGACTGGAAGATAACAGAGAAGCATTTTCCAATCCTGCGGAAAATCAATACCGAATCATCGACATCGCTAAAGCACGCAGGGCAGGAGTCTTGCCAATCCCTCACCGCAGCCAGGAATTATTTGTGAGCTTCGATCACTCGATGGATACAGACGACGCGATGGCTGAATCCTCTGAGGAAGACGAGGAAGATATTAGCGAAGAGGAAGATAGCGAAGAGGAATAGTAGAACCGCTCCAAATCATGCGTTCTCTTTGATTGCCTTGACGATCTCCATCACGGCCGCTTGACCGTCCGCAAAGTACATCAACGTGTTAGGCAAAGCGAACAATGGGTTCGGGATTCCTGCGAATCCCGGACTCAAACTACGCTTGATCACGATAACCGTACGGCACTTGTCGACATCGATGATCGGCATGCCTGCGATGGGGCTCTTTGGATCGGTTTTGGCAAGCGGGTTAACAACGTCATTCGCACCGATCACGATCGCGACATCGACACTGTCCATAGTGGGATTGATTTCATCCATCTCTTTAAGTTTGTCGTAGGAGATGTCCGCTTCTGCCAACAATACGTTCATATGCCCAGGCATCCGGCCAGCCACGGGGTGGATAGCATACTCGACATTCACACCGCGTGATTCCAGCAGTTTGCTGAGATCCCGGACCGCATGTTGAGCTTGAGCGACCGCCATACCATAGCCAGGAACGATAACGACTCTCTGTGCACCGTCGAGGATCATGGCGATATCGTCTGCGGATGTGCTGCGTACATTCGCATAGACTTCGTCTGCTGAAGTGCCTTCGCTCCCACCTGCCATCACCCCGAAAAGTACGTTGGTCAGAGATCGGTTCATCGCTTTGCACATAATCTGAGTCAAAATCACCCCCGATGCCCCGACGAGCGAGCCGCAAATAATGAGCGCATGGTTGTCGATCACAAAACCAGTCGCAGCCCCAGCCAACCCTGAGTAAGAATTCATTAAGGAAATGACCACTGGCATGTCGGCTCCACCAATGGGATTCACTAAAAACACCCCCAACACCGATGACGCTGCTGCGGCCAAGACAAAGCAAACGACCTGAATTGCATTGTTATTCGTCAGTGCCATACCGCAAACCAGCAACGCTACCACAACGAGCAATGCGAGATTGATGCTCTGTTGATTTGCAATACTATACGGTTTCTTGAATTGTTTCCATTCCTCTAATTTCGCATAGGCGACGAGGCTTCCGGTCAATGTCACCGCGCCGATCAGGCCAGTAATGCCTATCGCAATCAATGCATCTGTCGTTTGGTTGTCGTGGAGTAGCAAATCAGCCCAAGCCACCAAAACCGACGCTCCACCTCCTAACCCGTTGAGCAACCCAACGAGCTGCGGCATGCCCGTCATTTGTACGCGTTGCGCTAGGAAATAGCCAATAATGGTTCCTGCGACGAGCCCAAGCATAATGAACACATAGCCGCCGATCGATCGATCGAATGCCGCTGCAACAATCGCCAGGAACATCCCAACGGCACCCAGCATGTTGCCTCGAACAGCTGTCTTTGGATGAGACATTTGTTTGAGTCCAACGATGAACATCACGGATGCGAAGATGTAGATGAGTGAAAAAAATGCGTTCATGTTGTTTACTTCGGAGCATGCACAAAACGAAGGAAAGGGAATTCGTGAGTTCTATTTGCGTTTGAACATGAGCAACATTCGATGCGTTACGTAGAACCCACCAACCACATTGATCATCGATAGAACCACAGCAATCAGCCCAAAGATGCAACCGAGGCCCCCCTTTGCTTGTCCTGCGGCGATGACCGCTCCAATCACGGTGATTCCACTGATGGCGTTGGATCCCGACATCAATGGAGTATGCAGTGTGGGTGGAACCTTGCCTATGATCTCGAAACCGACGAAGACAGCCAAGATGAAAACGGTCAAGCTTACCACCAAGACCTCTGCACGATTCCAATCTGACTTTTCGGGAGTGGAGACAGCTCCACTGAAATTAGGAGCCGATTCCGTTTCTGCAGCCGCGGGCGCACAGGAGGTCACGAAAACCAGATACAAGAAAGCGAGCACCAATGCGTGGCGATGAGGTTTCATGGAATCAATTCCAAAGAGAGGGAAACGAGCAATCATTTTTCCGCCGGGGCTAATAAACTGATGATACGGGAATTCACGACTTGCCCACCTTGAGCGAGGAGTGTTTCGCGAACGATCTCATCTTCGGTGTTTATCTCCAACGCGCCTTTCTTCACCATGTTCAGTAAGAACTTAGTGATATTGTTCGCGAACATTTGGCTAGCATGGAAGGGAACCTCGGCAGGTAAATTGGTCGGTCCCAAGATCGTCACGCCATATTTGATGATACTTTGGTTCGCTTGCGTCAATTCGCAGTTTCCGCCACGTTCCGCACCGAGGTCTACGATAACCGAACCTGGAGCCATCGATTCGACCGCAGCGCCAGTGACCAATGTCGGTGATTTCTTGCCTGGGATGGCAGCGGTCGTGATCACGACATCGCTTTGACGCACCACGCTGGTTAGTAGCTCACGTTGCTTGTGATAGAAATTTTCGTCCATCGCTTTTGCGTAACCACCCGTGTCTTCGGCCCCAGTGCTTCCGAGTTGCAATTCTACAAATTTTCCACCTAAACTTTCAACTTGTTCACGGCAAGCGGGTCGTACGTCATAGGCTGATACAATGGCCCCCAATTTCTTGGCAGATGCAATCGCCTGCAGACCGGCGACACCAACGCCAATAACGAAAACTTTGGCAGCGGAGAGTGTTCCTGCAGCCGTCATCATCATAGGAAACATCTTTGGCAACACGGTAGCGGCCAATAGCACCGCGCGATAGCCGGCAATAGTCGCTTGGGACGAAAGTACATCCATGCTTTGAGCACGAGTGATGCGAGGTATCAACTCTAGAGAGAAGATCGATGCACCCGAGGGAGCGTATTGGGCGATAGTATGCGGTTCACCGAGCGGATCTAACGTTGCGATCAACACTTGACCGCTACGAAGCAGGGAACGATCGATATCGGCGTACTCTTTCTGAGCGCCACAACCCCGTACCTGTAGGATGATATCTGAATTATAAACCGCAGCACGGTTAGGAACTATGGTTGCCCCCGCGCTTTGAAAAGCATCATCGGTATAGCCCGCCGCTGTTCCTGCTCCATGTTCGATGGAAACTTGAAGGCCTGCTTTGATAAGTGTTTCGACACACTTTGGAATCATTGCGACTCGCGCTTCTCCAGGCAACAGTTCCTTTACAACCCCAACTCGCATAACATCCCCGCTCTCAAGAATCATACGTCCAGGATCTTTTTGTTACTCATCAGTCTAACGCCCCCAGAAATTTTGTGGGTAGGGCTAAGACATCTTGGCGGGAATTCGCAGCGACATTTTCATTATGGGTAGACCAGCCTTTCGCGTGAGTTCGAGTTCAAGCTTTGAATACCACGTGATATCCTTTAGCATCACAGCCCGTTTCTGGATACGATTGCGGGTCTCTCCGAGGCGCAAAACAAAGGTGCCTCGGAGAGTCGAAATTACCCTGTAAAACAGAGCACAAAGCAAAGCCCTCCATTCCAAACGTCACATCCTGTCCCCAAGGTTCTTAAAAATGAATGACCGACTCTCTTCTCACGAACTTCGATCCGCACGTTGGTTTGCAAAAGATGACCTTCGCAATTTTGGGCATCGATCGAGACTCAAGGGGATGGGTTTTGATGACGAAGACTATATGGGAAAGCCCGTCATCGGGATTTTGAATACGTGGAGTGATCTGAATACTTGTCACTCGCATTTCAAAAATCGAGTGGAAGAGATCAAGCGTGGAGTGCTGCAAGCCGGCGGATTTCCTGTCGAAGTGCCCGTCATGAGTCTCGGTGAAATGCTTATGAAACCGACGACGATGCTTTATCGCAATCTATTGGCGATGGAGACTGAGGAGTCATTGCGATGCCATCCGATCGATGCAGCAGTGCTCATGGGAGGATGTGACAAAACGGTGCCTGCACTGATCATGGGCGCCCTTTCGGCAAATATTCCATTTCTCTTTTTTCCCGCCGGCCCGATGCTGAAAGCGCGCTGGAAAGACCAGACACTCGGAAGCGGCACCGACGCGTGGAAGTTCTGGGCGGAGCGTTGTGCGGGAAATCTCTGTGAAGGGGAGTGGAAGGAGATCGAGAATTGCATCGCCCGTTCCGCTGGCACATGCATGACGATGGGAACCGCATCGACCATGGCTTGTATCGCGGAGTCACTCGGCGTGACATTGCCAAATGCTGGTAGTATCCCCGCAGTTGTATCGGAACACAGCCGACTGGCCGTTGCAAGCGGAAGACGTGCTGTCGATTTGGCCGTACAGCAAGTGAAGCCGTTGCAGTTGCTGACGCGTGAAAGTTTTCTTAATGCGTTGATCACTCAATTGACTCTGAGTGGTTCAACGAACGCGATCGTACACATGATTGCCATGGCGGGTCGAGCTGGCCATCGAATAACACTTGATGACTACGATGCTATTTCTAAGAGAGTTCCTGTCTTGGCTGATTTGAGGCCGAGCGGTAAGTACTTGATGGAAGACTTTTACAATGCCGGCGGATTGGCAGCACTGCTTCAGCAACTGAGAGATGTCCTTTACTTGGATGCCAAAACAGTGAATGGTAAGTCTCTCGGTGACCAAATCCAGAACGCAACTGTCATCGACCCACTTGTGATTCGCGATCGATCGAATCCGCTATGGCCGACGGGCGGCACGTGTGTATTGCGTGGAAACTTGGCACCAGATGGTTGCGTCATCAAGACCGTGGCGGCGGACCCGAAATTGCAAAAACACACCGGACCTGCGCTGGTGTTTAACTCGTATCTGGATATGAAGCAAAGGATCAATTCCCCGGAACTGCCGGTTACACCGGAAAGTGTGCTTGTGTTACGAAGCGCAGGGCCCATCGGTGCGCCAGGTTTCCCGGAGTGGGGAATGCTTCCACTGCCCGACAAGATTCTCAAGCTGGGAATTCGCGACATGGTTCGGATCTCCGACGCGAGAATGAGTGGTACGAGTTACGGAACATGTGTATTGCACGTTGCTCCAGAGTCTCACATCGGAGGTCCGTTAGCACTTGTTCAAGATGGTGATCTCATCGAACTTGATGTGGAGTCTAGGTCGTTGAATCTACTCGTCGCCCCGCAGACGCTCGAAGATCGCCGGAAAGCTTGGAAGAAACCGGTTGTTCGATGGCAACGCGGGTATCTCAAAATGTTCTCAGAACATACAACCCAAGCGAATCAAGGCTGCGACTTTGACTTCTTGCACGGAAACGACGCTGACTTAGAGCCAGAGATCTAACACCATTGACGAGATCGTCCGATAGCGAATGTGGCTGTGGCCCTACTTGCTCCCCAGCCTTTGCATGCTCCGGATCTTCACCTTCCGGTTCGCGTATATCTTCGATTGTGCGCAAAACGTCATTTTATTGAGGTCTTTCAACCAATACGAATGGCGTTGGTAACTCTACGCTTGATATGATATATTGGATCTTTATCGCCGTTTCGATCTCGATCGCCGTTTTGCGTGAGTCGTACGACTCCATGGAATACTTACTTTCGTTTTTAACGATTTCAATTCGAGGCACTGTATGAAAAAGTCTTTTGGTTTTACGTTGGTGGAGCTGTTGGTCGTCATTGCCATTATCGGTATTCTGGTGGGATTGCTTTTGCCGGCAGTACAAGCGGCCCGGGAAGCGGCCCGACGTATGCAATGCTCTAACAATATGAAGCAACTGGGGCTTGCCTCACATAACTATCACGACGCGCATAAAAAGTTCCCGATCGGACAGCATTTGTTCGGCACGATTACAGGTGGGGTTTCGATGGGGTTAGGATACAACTGGAGCTTTGGATTGCTACCATACATCGAGCAAGGGAATCTTTACAATCAGTTTGACAATCGATTTCCTGTTTTCGAAAGAACAGTAACCAGAAATGGAATATTGGCAGGTACGCCTCTCGCTTCTTTTAGTTGTCCATCCGACAAAAAGCCACCGACGATTGATTTGGCTTCCGAAAGAATCCGCCCTAGCGCAACATCGAGTTACAAAGCAGTGAACGGATCTTACAACAATGGATTCTCAACGCCGACCTTCAATGACTCCGCTGCGTTCAACGGCACATTCGAAAGAGACTCGCGGGCCATTTACGGCATCAACAATCTAATGGATGGTACGAGCAACACGATCATCATTGCAGAAACGAGATGGGGAATGAACGCGAGCGGCCGAACTCGCTCGTACATTTACGGTGCATCGGATCCGTCATCCAGTCCCTATGCCTCGGGTGCGAGTGAATGTAGTTTTCTGAATGGTCAAACAGCGATGAACTGGGTAATCACGGTCGCGACCTCGAGTGCTAACCGCACTGCGGGAAGCTTTCATACAGGTGGGGCACAATTCGTATTCGGCGACGGATCAGTCCATTTTCTTAGCGAGAACATAGACCATACGGCCTCCGCCTACTTTGCAGCAGCACCCTATATGCAGGGAGCGACAGCACCTCGAAACACCATGCCGTTCGGAACGTACCAACGATTGTTTTCTGTCGCTGACGGGCAAGTGGTAAATCCCTTCAATTAGGACACAGCCGACAACAAGGACGCAGCCGACAAAAGTCACGCTTTTACCGTAGCTTGGGACCCTTTGTCCCGAGCCTGATGGATTTTGCGAAGAGTTCGTGACGGACGGGACAATGGTTGAGAATGGTCCGGTTGAGAATGGTACCAGCCCACCTGGTTATTTCGAAAGGAAAGTATTGAATGTTGAAATCTGTTGCTGGCGTTGGTTTCTTGATGATAGCTCTCATGCTTCAGGTGGGTTGTGGACCGAGCGGCCCCGACATCGCTCGTGTGCAAGGAACCGTGACTATGGACGGGAAGCCACTTCCGAACGCCATCATCATGTTTGTTCCGGTGGGTGGCCGACCGTCTGTCAGTGAAACGGACGCGAACGGAAAGTACGTGTTGGAGTTCAGTGGCGGAAGGAAAGGTGCAATTCCTGGGATCAATCGAGTGGAAATCAATACGGGTCGATTGGCTTATGAAAAAGACGGGAAAAACTATACTGCCGTGAAGGAAAGTGTGCCAGTACAGTATAATCGCCTCACGACCCTTGAGTTTAATGTCGAAGCTGGGAAGAATAATACTGCGGACTTCGCTCTCAAGTCTGGAGGAAAAATCGTCGAGCAGTGAGGATTGGAAACGATGAACGACCGTGCGAAATCGGTTGAGACCAGTAGACCCGATTCCGTTCAATCCATCGAGCTGAAGTTGCTTGTACAGCTCTTTGACAATGCTCCCGACGTCGCATTCTTTGTGAAGGATGCTCTTGGAAAGTATCTGGCGGTCAACGACTCGCTCGTGAATCGCCATGGTTTAAGCACGAAGCAGGAAGCGATCGGAAAGTGCCCATGTGATATATGTCCTGGTGAATTCGGACGAGTACCGACAGAACAAGATACGCGTGTCTTGGAGACTGGATTGCCACTGGTCGACCATCTTGAAATGCAGTGGCACAAACCGAATCAGCCCGTCTGGTGCCTCACGACCAAGCTTCCGATTCTGGATCCCACGGGTCATGTTCAGGGACTGATTGGATTCTCTCGAGATGTTCGATTGCAAGTGGAGAGCCATGAGATCCCGGAAGAGTTGGCGAACTCGCTAGACTACTTCGAAAGCCATCTTCAGGAGCTCGATTCCCCCTCCGCGCTTGCAAAACGATCGAACATCACACTTCAACGTTTGACCCGTTTGACAAAACGACTCTTCGGTTTGACGCCTGGACAATTGATTACCAAGATTCGAATTGCGGCTGCGTCTCGAATGCTCATGGATAGCCAAACACCGATCGCCGATGTTGCGATCGCCTGCGGATACTATGATCAGAGCGCGTTTACTCGAACGTTTCGATCTGCAACCGGCGTGACACCGTCGGAATTTCGAAAGCACTCCCAGGCCGTGCTTGAGTGTTAAAGTTACCAGCAGTTTGACTAAATCTGCGTTTCGGAAAATGGTTGATTGAAGATGCCCGAAGACACGAAGCTGTGCGCTGGCTGTCTCTCGACAGGTGTTTTTCGATAACCAAAGAAAGCACGTCGCTCGATGGTTTCGGCAACTTCGGCGGGAACATGTTCTCGCCAACTGAAGTCGCCAGCCTGTATTTGTCGTAGAACCTCGCGCGAGAACGTGTTCAGGTGGCGCGGGTCAAAGTTGTCGAGTTGTTCAATACAATGCTTGTCGACCAAGTATTCATAGAGTTTGCGCAACTCCGGCGCAACTTGTAGATTATCGACCAACGTTAACTCGTTCGTCGCTTGGTTCAGCAACGGATACACATATAGTTTCAGATCGTTCTTGAACAATCGGCCGAACGACTCCAAGATCCCGCCGTCGAGCTGTGAATAGTATTTTTCATCGAACAGTTCGCACACGCTCCCTGCTCCCATGGTGATACCAATCTTCTTCTTGGTATAGCGAGCGAGGTACGCGGCAAGTCGATAATACTCAAAGTAATCAGAAATCAATACGGTCATACCGCAAGCGGCCATGAGGTCGACTCGGGCCAGAAAGTCTTTCAAATCGATTTCGCCATTGGCTTTCAGGTTCTTCATCGTGATTTCAGCGAGCGTAACCACTTGATCTGCTTCGACATCCGGTTCTTGGCAGAATTTTTCGTAAGCCGAACGAAGCATGTCCAGGTTGACGTTGGTGACAGGGCGGAAGCTTCCGCGTTCGACCAAAATCGGTCGCTTGTACAACACTTCGGAGGGCTGGAGGACTTCTCCCTTGGCAGAAAACATAGCAGCATTGCTCAAACCGAGCTGGACCAAACGCAGGCTCATGACACGATTGTCGACGTTACGGAATGCGATACCCGAGAACTCGATCATGTCGATTTCAATTCGACGTGTGTTAAGGTTATCGAGTAAAGATTCGACAAGCCTTTCTGGTTCGTGGTGCAGGAAGAAAGCGCCGTACAGCAAGTTGACGCCGATGATCCCGATCGCTTCTTGTTGTGCAGCATTCTCGGTATCCAGCATGCGGACGTGAATGATGATTTGGCTATCTTGGTCACCAGGATGTGCTTGAAAGCGAACTCCCATCCAACCGTGACAATCGTTGGTTCCTTTGAAGTTTCGAGCGGAAACAGTGTCTGCAAAGGAGAAGAATGCAGTCGTGTCGCCGCGGCTTTCTTTCAATCGAGCAAGGTTGAGGGAATGCTCATGGTCGAGCATATCCTCCAAACGCTTACGACACACGTAGCGTTCGCATTGTCCATAGATCGCATCACTTACGGTCATGTCATAGGCCGACATACTCTTAGCAATCGTGCCTGCAGCTCCACCCACTCGAAAGAACCATCGCACGACTTCTTGTCCTGCACCGATCTCGGCAAAGCTCCCATAGCGACGAGGATCCAGGTTGATCGCAAGTGCTTTTTGTTCGGTGTTTGGGCGATTGGAGGTGGTAGAGCGATCGACGCACATAGATGAGTATCCCAAAAACTATTGGACAGAGTTGGCCAAATAGCATGGGATAAAGACAGATACGATGAGTTTCAATTGGAAGCAATTCGCGAGACTTTTCCAATAGCTCCGTCGCGCAGTCAGAAATTCCGTCAGAACCGCTACAGATTGCCGCGACAGGGATTGCACTAGTTTCGCTTCGATCAGCAGAATCCTCACGTACGCTTCAGGTAGTGATTGGAGCTACAAACTTGTCAGCGATCGGTTCTACTTCGCAAAACGGGTGCTAACATACTCCGGCTCATGGTTATTGGTGACTTCGCTTACTGCTTGCTTTGCGACAACTAAGCAGCCCGTCGACCCGAAACTATTTCGGTCAAGCCCAGAGGTAAAGCGAGTGGCTGATCGTCAGTTACGACAGCTTGGATGGCCAAGTGCCGGGTGGCGTTCAGCAAAATCGGGCTCTTGAGGTTGGCCGTCAGAGTTGAACCGCTCTTGCTCACGATACAGAGGAAATAAAGCAAGTCGTCGGAATGCAAATGCAGCGACGCCAAGTCTCGCTTATGCACATGAGCCCGGTATTCTGGCAAATAGCGTCGCGGACTGATGACCGGCAATGCGACATTGGCAAGTGCAACCGATTGCAACCAAGCGACTTGGCTCTCATCGTCGGTGGAAAGCAAAATCCAGTGCCGACACGTTTCAAATCCGATCAATCCGTGGGGCATCAAGAGCATATCCGAATGATTGATCTCAATTTTTCCGAAGCGAGATGATTGAATTTGCATGATATCACCGGTGGACCAAGATTTACCTCGTATGCTACAATCTGGCATCGGCACGTGGAGCGACCAAGCGTGAGGGCAAATTCAATTCCTCACAGAATTCTTGAGTCATTTCGCATCCAAAGTTCATTTTCTCGAAAACGATAGCCTGGTTTTAATGAGTGATAGCAATATTTTGAAGCGGATCGAAGACATCCGTGTGAGGCTCGCACCTTTGCGAGACGGTCTTTGACTTGCCTGCCAAATTAGATGTCATTGCATCGCTCGAGGCCATGATGGGCCAACCGGATTTTTGGAACAATAGCGACAAAGCCCAGCAAATCGTTCAGCAACTTAAATCGATGAAGGTCGTGATTGAGCCCTTGAAGAAAGCGCTCCAGGCCTGCGATGATTTGAGCGAACTGGCCGAGATGTTGGACGACGATCCTTCCGCCGAGGCAGAGGTGCTCACAGAATTGAGTCAACTCGAGCTAGCGGTCGAGCAATTGGAACTACAGTCGCTGCTCAATGGTCCGCTGGATAATTGCGGTGCTATCCTGTCAGTGCATGCTCGCGAGGGTGGTCTCGATGCGAACGATTGGGCGGAGATGCTGATCGGGATGTATGCATCCTGGGCACAAAAGCACGGCTATAACGCTGAGCTTGTCGATCGATGCGACAACGAAGGAGCTGGAATCACTCAAGCGACGATCATTGTGCGAGGTCCGTTCGCATACGGATTCTTGCGCGGCGAAGAAGGAATCCATCGCTTGGTACGGATCAGTCCTTACAATGCGGAAGGCAAGCGGCAGACGAGTTTCGCAGCCGTCGACGTTTCGCCCGAAGTGGAAGATTCCGTCGAAGTCGAGATCGAGGAAAAAGATGTTCGCGAAGATGTGTATCGCGCCTCTGGAGCTGGTGGTCAGCACGTGAACAAGACGAGCTCTGCGATTCGATTGACGCACGCACCCACAGGTATCGTCGTTCAATGCCAGAACGATCGCAGCCAACATAAAAACCGGGCGCAAGCGTGGAAGATGTTGCGTGCGCGATTGGCTCGCATCGAAGAAGAAAAACGAGAAGCTGAGATCGCAGCCAAACACCAGAACAAATCGGTGACTGGTTTCGGTTCGCAGATCCGCAACTATTTTCTCCATCCAGACCAGCGGGTCAAAGATTCGCGCACCGGATTTCAAATGGGTAGCTTCCACGCAGTCTTGGGGGGCGATATCCAGGGGTTCTTGGAATCGTTCTTGAAGCACCGTATGGTTAGCTCCACCGAAGAGTAACGCGACATGCCCCATTTAGAAACGGACGATGTTCGAGTCGAACACGTCAGGTCCAACGATCGTTTTGCCCATCGAATTCTGATTCGATGTGGAGATCGCTGGCTGCCGGTACTCGAATCGGTCGAAGGGACTGCGGCCAATGCATGGCCCCAGAGTCCACCGTGGCAGCAGATCGTCCAGGAATCGGTCGGTCCAAACGGTGAAGACGTACTACTCGGTGTTGGACTTTCGGGAAACGGCCACTGGTCCATCGCGATCGACAAAAAGCATCTCAACGGTTCCGAAGATAGCGAGAGTCAAAGCCTGTTCGTTTTGCATTTCGATATCGCCTGCAAGATTTCGAAAGGAGCTGATTTCCTCGGCTCGACGTGGCAATGTTGCGAGGGTTGGGCCATTGCAACGTGGACGCCGGAACAAGTGTTCGTTCGTAACAATTCGCGAGCAGACTCGATCGCATTGCAGTTGGATGCAAACCATGGCGTCTTTCGTTATTCGGAATCACCCCCGAATGGGGTATTGGTTTTAGCATCTTCCGATTCTCCCGCGTTAGCAAAAACCCATCGCTGGGCATTTGTAGTAAGACGGATTGCAAACTAGGCAGTGGTTTCTTTGATACCACCTGCGGATTGCGCCTTAAGGCAAGTGGCGGCGGGTTGGGATGTTAAGATTTCATCCGCAGCCCGTCTTGCGTTAAGATTTGTTCATAAACCGCAAGTGAAAAAAGAGAGCGCCCTGAGGTTCATACCATTGGGCCTAGTTTTCGTGGGTAAGTGATTTGGCTTGCAAATTCGGCAGGCTGAATCAGAGTAACTCTGTTGGGATAAAGCCTGAACCCGATGTTTCTATGCGAAAAACCCCGTGTTTGAACTGATTCAACCTATCATTGCCGCGCCAGTTTTGCCAGCAACAGTCCTGTTGGGCGTGCTGGTTTGCTGGAGCCTGTTCATGGTCCTGATTGGATCCGGACTGGGAGCCGATGGCCATTGGTCTTTCCACTTTCACAATCCGCTCAGCAGCATTTTGGGGGGCGACACTCATAGTGGCATTGGACATTCCATCGCCCATTTCTTGGGAGATACGCTCGGGTCCTTTGTGCTGGCACCTACCAAATGGCTGAACCTGCGGAGTGTTCCCTTTCTGGTATGGATGGGCATCTTCACAATCGTTTGGTGGACGCTCTCTATAGCCTGGTGGATGGCACTGGACGAATGGTTGATTGTCAATCCTGGTCGCAGCATGACTTTACTATTGATTGCTCGCAATCTCGCTTCTGCATTGCCACTTACCAAGATGATCACACAGCCCATGATCGGTTGGTTTGCTGACAGCGGCAGTGTGGATTCGAAATCACTGATCGGTCAAGAAGCAGAAATCTGTTCGTACGATGCTACCCCAGAAAATGGTCAAGCCAAGTTTAAAACGGGGGCATCACCTTTGTTGTTGAACGTACGCACCGATGTGCCACGACTCGAAAAGGGAACTCGAGTTTGGATAACACACTATGACTCGGTAAAACGAGTCTACCACGTATCACCCACAACTACTGATTTAAAAAACTTCTCAAAGCACGGTGAATCCTCATGAGTCCATTTGTGTTAGCAGCGACCACTTCGCAAGTCGTGATTGGTCTGCTGATTTTGTTTGCCTCCATCATCGTGATAGGCATGGCCTTTATTATGGTCGCTAGCAAGTTCTACATCAAAGTGGGACCGGACGAAGCGATCGTCAAGACAGGCATGGGTGGTATGAACGTGATCATCGACGGCGGTGCGCTCGTCTGGCCGGTGATTCACCGATACGAAAAAATGGACCTGACCTTAAAGAGTTTCGAGATCGCACGCGAAGGCTCCGAGGGGTTGATTTGCAAAGACAACATCCGTGCCGACATCAAATGCGCCTTCTTCATTCGGGTCGACAAAACTACCGAAGAGATCAAGGAGGTGGCGCAATCGATCGGATGCAAACGTGCGAGTGTTGTCGAGACACTGCGCGAGCTGTTTGATGCCAAGTTCTCCGAAGCGCTCAAGACCGTAGGCAAACAGTTCGAATTCGTCGAACTCTACGACAAACGGGACAAATTCAAGAACGAGATTCTGAAAGTCATCGGTACCGATTTGAATGGATATCGACTGGATGATTGCGCGATCGACTACCTCGAACAAACCCGGCTCGAACTGCTCAACCCGAACAACATCCTCGACGCCGAGGGTATCAAGAAAATTACCGAACTCACTTCTGCCGAGAAAGTGAAGGAGAATCATTTTACACGCGAACGCGAAAAGACACTGAAGAAGCAAGATGTGGAAGCGGCGGAAGCGATCCTCGAACTAGAAAGGCAACGCATCGAAGCGTTCGAACGCCAGAAACGAGAAGTTGCCGAGATTCAAGCTCGCGAAAATGCTACCGCGGCTAAAGTAGTCGAGGAAAATCGATTAGCATCCGAAAGAGCCAAGATTGCTGCTGACGAAGAAATCGGAATCGCTACGGAAAACAAACATCGCACGATTCTTGTCGCTCAGCGAAATAAAGAACGTACCGATGCGGTCGAAATAGAACGTATCCTTCGAGACAAGACGCTCGAAGCCACCGAACGAGAACGAGTCGTGGGGCTGGCCGCCGTTGAGAAGGATAAAGCTCTCGAGACGGAACGACGCAATATTCAAGAAGTGATTCGAGAGCGAGTCATCGTCGAACGTTCGGTGGTCGAAGAGCAACAAAAAATCAAGGACACAGAGGCCTTTGCTTCTGCCGATCGAACGAAACGAGTCGAAGTGACCGCAGCAGAAATGGCTGCCGAACAATCGCTCGTACGAGAGATCAAAGCTGCCGAAGCAGCCAAGAAAGCGTCCGAAAGCTTTGCCGCCAAGGTTCGCATCGAATCCGAAGCACACCGAGACGAAGCAGAACAGAACGCTGCAGCCATTAAAATTATGGCGGAAGCGAAACGAGCCGAACACGCTGCATCGGGACTCGCGGAAGCGGAAGTCATGCAAGCGAAGGCCGGTGCTACGCAAGAACAAGGGTTGGCCGAAGCACGCGTGCTACGTGAGAAGTATAACTCCGAGGCGCAAGGGATCACCGAGAAAGCGAAAGCCATGAAGGAAATGGATGGCGTCGGTCGTGAACACGAAGAATTCAAACTCCGCTTGGACAAAGAAAAGCAAATCGAGATCACGGGTATCCAAGCTCAGAAGTCGATCGCCGAAAGCCAAGCGCTCGTCATTGGCGAAGCGTTGAAGACAGCGAAGATCGATATCGTCGGTGGCGATGGAGAGTTCTTCAAACAAGTCTCCTCGGCCGTTCAAGGTGGCAAGGCACTCGATCGCTTCGTGCTCTCCTCAAGTGTGGCGACGGACATCAAAGAAACTTTCTTTAATGGCAGTCCTGAGTATTTCAAAGAACAGTTGGCCGGGTTGCTCGATCAGTTGCAGTTAAAATCGAGCGATGTTCGCGATCTGAGTGTCGCAGCGTTCGTAGCGAAGATGCTCGGCGATGGCGATTCGAATATTCAATCTCAACTGGTGAATTTATTGGGGCTGGCTGGCAATTTGAATTTGGCAAACAAACCGATCAGCGGATTGTTAGAGAAAAAGTAGAAATCGAGCGACATGCCTCTAAAAGCCACTCTCCCGCTGGGAGGGTCGGCCAAAGGCCGGGGAGTACGCCGACAAGCCCATTCACATTCGGTTAACAACTCGCGTGCGATACCTCCTAAAAGTTCAACCACCGTCGACTTCACGATCCAAACTTCTATGACCGAAACCGCTTTAGCCACCGGAACCTACGAAGTCTTGCGCAATCGGCTGCGCGAGTCTGCGGCCGAACTGCGTGCGAGGTTTCAAAAACTAAACGAAGCGCGTTCCAGTGTATTTGGCAATGTAGAGACTCGGTTGTTGGCCACGATCCATGTGACGACCGATCACAACTGTATTCCTCGCGGTCTGTTCGCGAACCAAAATCAACTGATGCTGGGCTACAACGTCCAGTTCGGATTGAAGACAGAGATTGCGCCGAGCGATGTACTATCGCTCTTTCGGTACGACGGTGAACATGTGCGGCACGAAACGTTGGACACTCTGACCTCGAAGGAGTTTGTTCGCGATTTTGAGGAGCTTTATAAGTACTATCGAGGTGCGACATTCTCGAGGTTCTTTCAGAACGGTCCGATGCTTTACATGGTTTTCCAAATCGGGAAGACCGCCGCAAACATCAAAGCATTCAAATGGGCGATCGCCGGCAACCGATTACAATACATCGACAATCGGAGCGAGTCGGAGGTCAAGCTACCCAGCCAACATGCCTTCCAATGGAAGCGGGCGACCCGTGACAGTCACAGACACGGAAAACATCCCCATATTTCCATCGAAGACAAAGTCTTTGTCGAGTGTGTTCATGGGGATTTGACGATCAAGGTCGAGGACAACACCGAGGACGGGTTGGGGATCTATCGTGAACCCGTTGAGAGCCCGGACCAAACGCTCGATGATGCAGAGACCTATTACTCGATCTTGGGCAATTTGATTTTGTTCAAGATTCGACCGTATCAAGAACGGGATTTTCGTTATCTCGTGTTTAGTGTGAAACGATCGAAGGTGCATCGGCTAGACTCGATCGGTACAGCCTGTGTGTTATTGCCAGACGACCATGGAATCATTTTTCCGAACGGCTTTGTTTTGCAAACCGGGGAAGTCAAACTGTTTGACCATGGTTTGACGGATTTGTCGTTTGATCGCTTGATCAAATCTCCTAACGGCGAAGACTATTTGTTTCTGTTCTTTCAACCAGAGAGTGGAACGTTGCTACAGCTTCGCTACAACCTGATCCGACAAGAAGTGGATACGCCGCTGGTTTGTCACGGTCAAGCGTTCTTTGATAATGGCAACATGTTGACGATGCGAGCGAGCGATACACCGCAAAAACATCATGCATTGCAAGTGTGGCAAACTCCATTCACGAGTTCCAATTTTGTTCCTCCGGTTCAATCCGATTCACTCTTGTTCAAGATCGGAAATCATGACCTCGTACGAGGTATGGCGGAGTGTCAAGAACTGTTGACCCTCGTCGACAAAGATGAATCGTATGCAGATTTGTACGCGGATTTATCGAAACGAGCTACCGATTTGCTCGACAGCTATTTTTGGTTAGATCGCGAGGAATCGCTCAAGCTCTCCGAGCCGATTCAACAAATCCGCGATACAGCCTCTGCAGCCGTGGATGAGTTTGAAAAGGTCGTGCGCGTCCGCAATGAAACCAACAATAGCTTGGCCAGAGCCGAAGGACAAACGACCGAAATCATCAAGGGAATCGAGCGATCTCGATTCGAGAAGGTAGCGGACTTTGTCGAGAAGCTTGCTGCGATTCGCGCCCAACGCGGCAATGCGATCCAACTGAAGAGTTTGCGTTACATCGATTTAGCCCGTGTAGAAGCGATAGAGAAACAACTAACCGAATCCGCCGATCGCGTCGGTGTTCGTTGCATACAGTTTTTGTTGGAGCCGACGGCGATGCAACCGTATGCGTTGCAGATCGATCAATTGGGAAGCGAAGTTCCAAAGGTGGATTCCACGTCCACGGCCAAGAAATTGGAGAGTCAATTCGCTGAGATTGCTAGTTCGTTGGAGCTGTTGATTGAGACCGTCGCGCAACTCAAAATCGAAGATCTCGCACAACGCACAAACATTGTTGACCGGGTTGGCGATTGTTTAGGAGAACTCAATCGAGTTCGATCTACGTTGAAGATGCGGATTCGCGATTTAACAACTCGTGAGTTAGAGTCGGATTTCGCATCGCAGTCCAAGCTGCTGGATCAAGCGACCTCAAGTGCGATCGACGTTGTCGAAACGCCCGACGCCGTCGACACTGCGCTCACACGTGTCTTGATGCAGATCGAAGAGCTGGAAGGCCGTTACGCGGATTCGGAAGAGCTGTTACTGCGATTGACAGAGAAACGACAAACGCTGTGTGATTTGTTCGAAGCGAAACGGGAGCAACTGGTAGAAGTGCAAACTCGCCGAGCGAACTCGCTCGTCTCGGCTGCGGAACGAATACTCTCGGGCGTAGCTTCCAGATCGGCACGCATCGATGCACCGGAAGAATTGCTCGCCTATTTCGCATCAGACTTGATGGTAGAAAAAGTTCGCAAAATTGCGGATCAACTCGCGGAGCTCGGCGATTCCGTTCGCTCGGACGATGTGCAGTCAAAATTGAAAGCGATCTCCGACGACGCCATGCGTCAACAACGGGACCGGCGTGAATTGTTAAGCGATGGCAATCGCGTTATCAAGCTTGGACAACATGCTTTCAGTGTCAACCATCAACCCATCGAGTTGACAACGGTCGTTCGCGATGGAGGGTTGAATGTCCACTTGACGGGAACTCAGTACTTTCAACCGCTTCACGATCCTGCACTGGAAGTCGCTCGCGATTTGTGGGACCAGCCGTTACCCAGCGAATCGCCCGATGTATACCGAGGGGAGTATTTGGCTTATCAACTGGCCAAAGAACTGCGTGGAGCAACTGCGACATTCGGCGTACGTGAATATTTGACACTTCAACCCAAAGAACAATTGGACTGGGTTCGCGATCGTATGCAACCTCGATTCCAAGAGGGTTATGTTCGAGGCGTCCACGACCAAGACGGCACGAAGATCCTTACTGAATTCTTGACGATGGAGCAGTCGCTCGGCTTGCTCGCCTATCCTCCCCAATTGCGAGGAGTGGCGTGGTTCGTTTGGAATTATCTGGTGACCAGTCCACGTAGAGATCCTCTAGAGCGTTGGATTCAGTCGATCGCGACGATCGATCGCCTTTTACCCAATCATGCGCAAAGTCGCGAGTGTGCTGAGGCTGTACGAGAACAACTGGTCAACGCATGTGAGGGACTCACCCTAGAAAGTTCTTTCCGAGCGTCCTTTGCATCGGACGCGACAGAGTATTTGATCCAGGAGCTCCGTTCGCAAAAAGGGACCACTCCTATCCCGTGCCACAGCTCGCGCGCCGTTCATTTGCTTCAGGCCATGCGTCAACATATGCCGTCGGACGCATGGAATACTTTACAAACAACATTGCAATCGCATCGCCCCGAGCCGCATGAGTTATGGGTCACGGCGTTGAAGGCGGTTGATGCGTTTCTGGATTTTCATCATCATCACGCAGCCTCCGAAGCGGAGACTCACGCCTCTTCGGGCAGGCATTTGGATCCGGCGAGCCTCTATCGCGAAGAGATTGCAGTCATGCTCTTGTCATCCATGGAACTCGCCGTGGAAGGGAAAGCAAAAGCGATCGATCGAAAGGCAAACCATTTCATCATCCTATCAGGCTTGAGCGGCGACCACGCGAAGATTTCGAATGGATCCATCTCGCTCCACTACCATGAGTTGCGTCAACGACTCCGGCTGTATTGCGACCATGTCGTACCGCGTTGGGAAGCGTTGCAGTCGACCAAACGCAGATTCGTCACGGAAGCGGACCGTCGCATCAAGTCGCACGAATTCAAAGCAAAAGTGCTGACGAGCTTCGTTCGCAATCAACTGATTGACGAAGTCTACTTGCCTCGTGTGGGAGACAATCTGGCCAAACAGATGGGTTCTGTCGGTGAAAACAAACGAACAGATCGAATGGGGCTGTTGCTTCTGGTCAGTCCGCCAGGCTATGGCAAAACGACCTTGATGGAGTATATCGCCAATCGGCTCGGGTTGGTCTTTGTGAAGGTGAATGGACCTGCTCTGGGGCATGGTGTCACGTCGCTCGATCCGAACGAAGCGACCAATGCTTCGGCGCGCGAAGAAGTCAATCGCATTAATATGGCGCTCGAAATGGGCGACAACACGATGTTATACTTGGATGATATTCAGCACTGCAATGTCGAGTTGCTGCAGAAGTTTATCCCGTTGTGCGATGCAACACGGCGAATCGAAGGAGTTTGGAATGGTGTTTCGAAAACTTATGATTTAAGAGGTCGCAAGTTCGTCGTCGTGATGGCCGGTAACCCGTACACCGAGACGGGCGATCGATTTCAAATTCCAGACATGCTCGCGAATCGCGCCGATGTTTATAACTTGGGCGAGATCATTGGAAACAGTGCCCAAGCCTTTGAACAATCGTATCTTGAAAACTGCTTGACCAGCAACCCGACACTGCAACCGCTGGCCCGTTGTTCGAATGCGGATCAACGCAAACTTCTGGCCGCTTCGCGAAGCAATTCGAAAGATGGATTGGAGCTCGAAAGCAATCTCTCCCCAGATACGATCAATGAGATGCTCGTAGTGTTGCGCAAGTTACAACGGGTTCGGGATGTCGTGCTAACCATGAATCAAGCTTACATTCGAAGCGCAGCACAGTCGGACGACTATCGAACCGAGCCAGCCTTTAAGCTGCAAGGAAGCTATCGGAATATGAATCGCATCGCGGAGAAAGTGGTGCCTGTGATGAACGATTTGGAATTGGAGCGACTCATTCAATCCAGTTACCAACAAGATGCACAGACCCTCTCGCGGGATAGCGAATCGAATCTGCTAAAGTTTGCGGAGTTATTGGGAACGTTGACAGACGCAGAACAGAAGCGATGGAACGACATCAAGAAAACGTTTGTTGAGAAGACCCGGCTGAAAGGGTTGTCAGGCGAGGACTCGACGGCGCAGTTTTTGAGTTCGCTGCTTGGATTAAAAGATGGTCTCGAGTCGATTCGCAGCGTACTCGATACGGCCGTGGCATCCCAAGCTTTGGCAAAGGTTGCCGCTGAGGCGGAATTGCCGAAGGATCCACGAGTGATCGTGCAGCACGCAGTACCTCGTGTGATGACCGAGTTGATTCGAAGCCAGTTTCAATTGCTTTACGACGGCCTTCGTCCGTTGCTGGAGGGAGCATCGAAAAACACAGCGACATCGGAACGATTGCGAGTTGCAGTGGAAGATCTTCTGCAACGATACCGTTCGCTGGAAGGAGTCGCTCAGCAATCGCCAGTCGATACCCAAGAAAACATGCGAGAGATGAAGAATAGCGACGAGATGTAACGCAAGCCCCTAGGCGGCGCGACGTACCGATTCAGATTCTTCGAGGAATCGGTCTAGAGAACAAGAAGATTCGAGTTGCCCGGCTGGATTGTAAAATTTGATCTGCCGCTCTTCGACGAAGTAAACGATGTCGAAATCTGCGAGCGAGAAACGTCGACCGCAATACATCCCTTCGCGGATGAGTGTTGTCTCGAAGATAGCCGCATCCGGCGAGACTGCCACTCGGTTCTCGACAAGTTGTCGAAGTTTGGTTCGAATTTTGTCAGCGGTGTTAGGCAGCATTCGTTTTTGCAAGCATTTGGAAAAAGCTTCGTCTTGGTGATTCGTGTATCGGCTAAGGAAATTTCCCGAATTACCTAATCTCTAAAGGATAGAAACCTTTTCTCTTTGGCCACCTTTTGCTCACTTTTGGCATCCCGTTGTCCGATGACAGGAAATGCTAGTTTCGAGTTTGACGCGTTCGTAGACTTTTCCTTCAAAGTCAAAGAAAGCACTGAACGAATTCTAGCTCCATAGAAACCAAACACACTCAGTTCCACTAACGGAAGGTCGACGAAGCGTGAATGACTATGGCTCCACTATTTCATGTGACGCACACCCTATTCAAGTTCGCGGCAGGACGCGGTTCGCGCATTCTTGGATACCTACCAACGTAGCACCTTGGGCATCTCTGACCGTGGTTCATGGTTTTGGAGATCATGGAGGCAGGTTTGCTGGTCTTGGGACATCGTTAGCTGCCATGGGCTTAGCGGTTTTCGCATTGGATCTTGTCGGACACGGTCGAAGCCCGGGTCGTCGTGGTTGTATCGCATCGTATGACGAGCTACTCGACGAGGTCGAATCGAGCGTCGAGCACGGAAGTGTACTCGTAGGCAAGGTTCCTAAGTTTGTCTTTGGCCAAAGCATGGGTGGCAATCTCGTCCTCAATCTGGCGTTGCGCCGCAAAGAGTTTTGCCATTCGCTGTTCGGGATTATTGCTGGTTCTCCAATGCTTCGAGCGGCGACTATGCCCAAGGAACGAATCATGGATGCCGGTCGATGGCTGGCAAAGCGTATTCCCAATTGGCGAATCAAGGCGCCAGTTCAAGTGACCAAACTAAGCCAGGACCGCCGAGCGCAGGACGCCTATTTGAGAGATCCTTTTGTCCATCGAGCCATATCCCTACGGTTGGCCACGGAGTTGATCGACAGTGGTAAATGGGCATTGGAGCATGCCCAGGAACTTGAAACTCCTACCTTGATCACTCATGGGGCTGACGATACGTTAACATCTCCTGAGGCCAGTCAAGAATTTGCACGTGTCGCATCGAAGTTCACAAAGCTCAAACTCTGGGCTGGTTGTCGACATGATGTTCATGACGATTTGCAAAGGGAGCGGTTCTTTGCGTACTTGTCCGATTGGATGAAGCGACAATGCGTCGTTTCGTTCCGTGTACCAATCGACTACCAACGAGCCGCATAATCGTTCCATCAAAGTCACTAGAATCAGTGTCACTAAAAGCTAGAAAGCAACGAACCCATGTCTCTGGAAGCTGATCGAGATGCCATTCTTGCCCGAACACAACAATTATTGGTGGCAGTCACTGCGGGAGATTGGGAAGCATACGAAGAGATTTGCGATCCGTCACTCACGTGTTTTGAGCCCGAGGCGCTCGGTAATTTGGTAGACGGATTGGACTTCCATCACTATTACTTCAACCTGCCTGGTGGGAGCAATACACCCATCCAGTCCACGATGATCGGCCCACACATTCGTATCATTGGAGATGTTGGTATCATCGCTTATATTCGATTGACGCAAAAGATTGTCGACGGCAAGCCGACGACGTCTGCCATGGAAGAGACCCGCATTTGGCATCGTCAAAGCGGAAAGTGGAAACATGTCCACTTCCATCGATCCCCTGCAAAATAAATGATTGTTGATTGAGAAGCCAATGACACCAACAGGGTTCTTGCGAGCCACAGCCGCGTCCACAACCACCAGCGTGGGGAATCCTCGTTTCAATCGGATCGCAATCCAGGAGGCGTTGGAGCAGTTCACGGAGTCCGACTTGGTCGTTTTTGGTGAGCTATGCTTGAGCGGCTACACATGCGGCGAGCTCTTTACACAATCCACGCTGTTGAATGCATGCCGTAGTGAGTTGGTGCATTTGGCAAAGAGTATTCGGCGGCATCAGTTGGTGCTCGTGGGATTGCCGTGGGTGCACGAGAGCAAATTGCTAAACGTGGCGGCGGTACTGTCGGATCGTTGCATCCTCGGGTTGGTACCCAAGCAACATCTTCCAACCTACCAAGAGTTTTACGAAGGGCGTTGGTTCCAATCTGGGAGCGGCATCTCGGCCATGATTGAGATGCCGGAATTCGAAGGGGATGCCCGCTTCGTTCCGTTAGGAACCGATCTTTTGTTTTGTTGTGAAAATGTCGTTGTCGGGGTAGAGATCTGCGAAGATCTTTGGGTCCCCCTTCCGCCGAGTTCCTATCAATCGATCGCAGGTGCGAACGTACTGTTGAATCTTTCAGCAAGCAACGAGACGGTTGGCAAAGCGACATACCGGCAACGATTGGTCGCTACACAATCGGGGAAATGCAATGCAGCATACATCTATGCAAGCGCGGGGCCTTCGGAATCGACGACGGATCTTGTCTTTGGTGGCCATTGCTTGATCGCGGAGAACGGATCGTTGTTGCAAGAATCAAAGCGAGTCGGAACGGGGCTGAACATTCGAACGAAAGAACCCAGCCAGGCAACCCAACAGACACCTTGCAACCATGCGACTTCGGATATCGATATCGATCGACTGGAACATGACCGACGCGTGACAGGTACGATGCATCAAGTCCACCAAACAAAACCGTTTCGCCGGGTTTCGTTCGGCTTGGAAAAGTTACAACGTCCATTGGTACGTTGGATAGATCCGCATCCTTTCGTGCCGAAAGAATCGTCTGCACTTGCGGAACGATGCAACGAAGTTTTTGAAATTCAAGTTGCGGGACTTGCCAAGCGAGTGCAGCAACTCCCGGAGAATCTCCCTCTTGTGATTGGAGTCTCGGGAGGACTCGATAGCACGTTAGCACTGATCGTAGCTGCGAAGATGCTCGATGCGTTGGGGCTGGAGCATCGACGATTGGTAGGAATGACCATGCCTGGGTTTGGAACTTCGTCAAAGACGAAGAAGAATGCACTGGATCTCATGGAGTTGCTCGGGCTGACGAGCGAAGTGATCGACATTCGCCCCAGTTGCGTGCAGGTACTCAAGAACTTAAAGCATCATCCTTTCGGTGTGGATTGCGAGGGGAAGTCATTGGATGCGTTGCAGCATGAACTAGAACAGTTGCCAGATCATCGAAGAAATGATTTGGTGTTTGAAAATGTCCAAGCCAGGATGCGAACGTTGCTCTTGATGAGTCGCGGATTCGTGATTGGGACAGGTGATTTGTCCGAGGGAGCGCTCGGATGGTGCACATACAATGCAGATCACATGTCCATGTACAACGTCAATTGTTCTGTGCCAAAAACGTTGGTTCGATTCTTGGTCCGGTATGTTGCAAACGCGATCTATGATGGCGAAATACGTCGAGTACTTTTGGATATTGCAAACACTCCGATCTCTCCAGAACTTTTGCCCCTTTCTCGCGAGAAGGAAATCCATCAAAGCACCGAGGCGAGTGTGGGACCTTACGAATTGCATGATTTCTTCTTGTATCATTTCGTTCGGACAGGCGCAACCCCGGAAAAGATTTTGCAACTTGCTACGGAAGCAAAGTTCGACGCGAATTATTCGGAGCAGGAGATTGATCGCTGGTTAAAGGTCTTTATCAAGCGTTTTTTTCAAGCTCAGTTTAAACGTTCGTGCGTTCCCGATGGTCCGAAAGTCGGGACGGTCTCCCTTTCGCCGCGGGGGGATTGGCGGATGCCGAGCGATGCAGACTCTGCAGCTTGGTTACTGAACCAGTAAGATAAAGAGACTGTAGTTTTAGGATGGTCCTTCCATGCGTATACACCGCACGACGATGAAAAACCACTTTCCGTTTGAGAGTCCCATGATGTTAGCCCGATTCGTTAGTACTGTTTTCTTGGCTTTAGTTTTGATTGACTCCCTTCGCGCTGACATCATTTCTGGATTGAGACAGTCGGATATTCAAATGGTGAGCGAGTTTCAATCTGCATTATTGCAGTCGGCATTGGAGGAGGCTAGAAACGTCCTACTGACGGGCAATGTTGCGAGGTCGCGAGAGATCATCATGAAAGCGAGGGAGACTGAAAAAGATCTTCCGCTGACCGACCTCCTCGTAGCATCGTGGTTACTGGAGGCAAACCAATCGGTACCGGCATTCCAGTTGATGGAACAAACGGCAGCAACTCATCCACCTAGGCGAGATATTCATATCCTGTATGCTCGAGTCTCTCTCATTCAAGGCCGCGTCTTTGATGCCTCGGTTCACCTCGAGGCAGCGAAGACTGCTGCCAATGACCCCGACTGGAGCGCCAGCTTTAACAACCAACTCGATCTCGCAATGCTTGAGATCCAGGCTACCATCGCAGATCGCCGTGGCAACTGGAAAGAATCGGATCGGCTATTTACAGAGTTAAAGAACGTAAGACCAAAATCGATAGCCGCAATCAATGGACTTGTGAGAGCGGCATTCTCTCGTGAAGAGTTAGAGACCGCTGAAAAATATCTCCGTGAACTAGAAACCATTCAGGGGCCGCAGGGAACATTGACCGAGCTCGCGTTAGCGTCGTTGTTCGAAGCCAATCGTAATCCTACGAAGGTGGAAGAGTGGTTCAAAAAAGGACTCGAACGAGAAAACAACGAGCCCATTCGCCGCGAATATGCGAAGTGGCTGATTCGCAATAATCGGGCAGAGGAAGCCAAAGAGATGGCGACCAACACGAAACCGAGCGAAAGCCAAACGAGCGAGTTCGTTTTCATCATTGCCTTATCCGAACAGATGTTGGGAAATTTCGAGGCTTCGGAACCGATCTTAGCACGACTGGACAAAGTAAAGCCAGATACATTCCAGGTGATGAATCATTTGGTCTGGGCCATGCTGGCTTCGCAGGATGCAGAAACTCGAAAAACAGCCCTTCAGCTTGCAAACCGAATGGTGTCCAAGTTTCCACTATCGATGGAGGCCGTTGCAACACTCGGTTGGGCGTTCCACAAGAACGGGGATTCGCAAATGGGAGAAGAAGTTTTTGATCGTCCCACCACATCCAAAAATTTGTCGCGTGACGCAGCCTATTTCTTAGCGCAAATCAAAGAAGCGGTCGGCAAAAAGGAAGAAGCGGAACGAATCCTTGCCGGCGTTCAGAAAGCCGAAGGAGAATTCTTCCATGCAAAGATGCTTAGTGAGGTATCCGTTGAAACGCCCCCATCGGACGCGAAGTAAAAACGACGAAATCGTTTCCGCCGAGTGTACAACGTCGACATTCTTCGCGCGCAACCCGAATTCGATAGGGCGGTTTTTGGTAAAGTTCGATCAACCAACTCGCACCGGTTTGGGTGACGTTTGACACACCGGTTACTTGAGCCGCTAGCAAAGCTCTTTCCCAAATCGACCCAGACCTGTTTTTGGTCTTGCGTCAGAAATTGCTTGTGCATGAACGTGCAATCGACAACGAGGGAACGAATCCCGGACGAACTGCCAACAAGTGCCGCGAACATCTTAGAGCTGTGCTGTCATGAGCTTGGGAAGAAGCTTGCAGTTGTAACTTGGAGAATCAAGAGATGCCAACAATTACCAGATCATTTGCAGTCGTAAGTTGACGAAAGTGCAAAGCGAGCCGGGTTTGCGAATGCAAGCGAGTACATCGTGGCACTGGTCGCCGATGCGAGCGAGATTTAAAGTCATCTAGTTTTTTTCCAGATCTATGCATAAAATTGAGCTCTAACGTAGCGTCGCCTAATCGCGAAAGCGTACGGGGGAACCAATCGTTCTTTTAACTAGCAGTGTTTCAACTGCCAGGAAAAGTTCAGGGGCTAAGGTATCGGTAAATTGATACCAGAGGATTTTCAACTCTAGCCCGGCAGCTAACCTCGTCGGCCAAATGCAAAGCGTATTTGCATTTATGGAATACAGATGTCTAAAGTCTGTAGGCGCTAAAGCCTTTTAGGATCACCAGAATACGACTTGTATGCGAGCCTGCTGTTGCTAAGGTTCTGCCCACGTGTAGTCATCTAATTGCGTAAGTTCGCTGCGCGACTGTTGAGGATTACGTAGTAGGTGATGTACTGGGGGATGGAACTCGCTACAGCATGGGTCGATGAAGTCTGTTTCCGTGATCCGCCACTCGGAGATCGATTGTGAATATGGCCCTGAGACTCGGGAAAATTCTGTTTCCGTTTCTATTCTTTAGTTCCTCGGACGAATCAAGCAATACCACTCAGCACCTTTCTGAAGTCCAATCCACGGGCAAGGGCGCAGAGAATCAACCACAAGCGAGAGTCGCAGAGTCGATTTCGTCGCTATGGCATCGAATGCGGCAGGCGACTGGGACTGTTTACGGAGACATCGGGACTTCCGTTCTTTACTGTGTAATGGAGATTACGCGCGAAACCATTTTGATTAAGAATCATCATCTCGGTCACGATGCGGCGAGTGAGCTTGTCAAGTCGGGCGGCGACCTACTGACCAGGAGCGAAATTCTTGGAGGTTTAAGTCTCATCATTTGGGCCTTGCTGTTTCTGACCGTGAAGTATGACTTGATGATCATGCGGGCAGACCATCGCGGAGAAGGTGGAACTTTTGCTTTGTGGAGTCTGCTCAAAGGGTACACAGGTCGAATCGTCGCGGGCTCGCTAGTTAGTTTTCTTGTCATTTGCGCAGCGGCCCTCCTTGCAGCGGACGGAATCATTACGCCGCCGATTAGCATGCTCGGAGCCTTCGAGCCTATGGGGACAACGTGGTCCGTGATCACAACTTTGGTATGCTTGCTATTGCTTTTCAAGATGCAGTGGCGTGGGACGAGCAAGGTTGGTGGTCTGTTTGGCTGGTTCATGATTTGCGTATGGTTTCCATGGATTGCCCTTAAAGGATTACCGTGGATTGTCGCTAGTCCTGAAGTCTTCCTCGCTTTCAATCCCGTCTACGCGGTCCAATTTCTGTGGGGTTTTCCGGGTATTGGAGCTCTGGTGGTACTTGGAGTCGCAGTCTTGGCGGTTACTGGTGGCGAAGCAAAGTATGCTGATCTTGGGCACTTTACACGCTCAGGTACCATACCGCTTGAGGAAGGACAAAGCGCACTTCCCGCAAACTCCGGTCGCAAGCCAGTGATGTACTCATGGTTCATGATCGTGTTTCCTTGCTTACTGCTGAGTTATGCCGGTCAGTCGGCGTATATGCTTGAACGGGATGTGCCGCCTCGTGCAAATACGTTTTATGCGATTACTCCGCAAACGGGTATTGGTTGGCTAGATAGTGGGATTGGCTTTAGCGATATGATCATCGCGGCGTTGGCCGCAATCATCGCTTCTCAAGCGCTGATCACGGGCATGTTCTCCATTGTGAAACAAGCGACGGTGCTTGGATTCATGCCGCGTTTCCGAGTTTTCCATACCGACACCCATGGTGAAGGACAGGTCTATATTCCAGCTGTGAACTGGGTACTCTTTCTCGGTTGCGTATGGGTCACTCTGGTATTTCAAACTTCTGGAAATCTTGCGGCTGCTTACGGTGTTGCAGTCACTGGAACTATGGGGATAACGACTTTCATATTTGCGTACGTTGCCTACTATCGATGGCGCTGGCATCTGGGAATTGTATTGGCCGTATGCATTCCGATGCTCATTGTGGACCTTCTCTTTTTCGTCGCTAATCTTCTCAAGATCACCAATGGTGGATACGTCCCAGTCATCATTGCCGCCGTGCTGGTTACTGTGATGATGGTTTGGCAATGGGGACGTAGCCAAGTAGGCAAAGCGTACTATGACTTCGGCGTTCGAGAAGGCAAGAAGATCGATTGGTTGGTTGCGTTGCGAGAGAAGGTGGACGATTTGGAGTTGGCGGTTGA
This sequence comes from uncultured Pirellula sp., assembly GCA_903858115.1. Classification (GTDB taxonomy): domain Bacteria; phylum Planctomycetota; class Planctomycetia; order Pirellulales; family Pirellulaceae; genus JBKCUI01. The sequence continues at coordinate 42,960 of CAIOHR010000284.1, forward strand.
GCAGAACTTGCCTATCGCGAGGTTGTTAATCCAGGGTAATAGAAAGCTAGTTGAAAGCGATCGGGCGGCTGTGTTTCTGTGCTCACGTCCAATCACATCGACCGAAGACAACGTGCCGGTTGTTTTGCGGATCTTTCTGAAAAAGTACGGTGTGCTGCCTTCGCAGATTGTGCTGATGCATGTGAACCAGATCAGCGCCGCGGTGATCAACCCAAGCTTGCGACACACGGTAAAGAAACTTGGCAACGATATCCATTCAGTGGTCATAAGCTACGGCTATATGGAACAGCCTGATGTGCGCAAATCGTTAAACGATCTGCAGGGGCAAAACCTCCTGCCGGTTGTTGCAGAGCGATGGATTATCGAGGTGGGTGAGGAAGACATCATCATCGATCGGCAGCTTCGCTGGTATAAAAAAATTGCTGTGGTTGCGTTTAGCTGGATCTTGCGATTTTCGACGCCGGCTCACAAATACCTAGGGCTTGTCTACGACGCGGCAGTATCGAAGGAAGTGGTGCCAGTGGTGTTCTCTCCAAGCGGCGTGAAAGTCGCACTGCCTGAACTTGAACTCATTCGGCCCGCAACGCATGAGAGCAAACTACCCATCCATCCCGTCCTTTAAACGGTAGGGGTTGAACCAGTAGACGTCAGAAAAAGAAAAACTGAATAACGCCTGGTAGCGATTTTTTTAAGGTTTGCAGTAACATAAATGTCTGTGGAGAGCGACGGCTGAGATCAATGCCAATCAATTCATTCAATTTGCTACATGACTTGTGCATAGATTGCAAATCGCCTTCAACTATCACGTAACACATTCCTCAGTCCCAGAAATAAATATGTTGTCGAACAACCAAAGCTGTCCGAAATGCCAGAACGAAATGGAACAAGGATTCGTACTAGACAATACTTACGGCGCACGCATCGTCAGTCATTGGTCTGCCGGACAACCCAAGAAGTCGTTCTGGACGGGGACGAAACTCTCCGAAGAAAAACAGATACCTATCGGCACTTTTCGATGCAAGAATTGCGGTTACCTTGAATCGTTTGCAAGGCCTGAATTCGACGCGAGTTAATGCAAGCAAAATCATCAAGAATCTCGGTTCGTAGTTCCCTTTCTTCACATTCGATCAACCAAGCTTCGCATTTTGCCGGGTGAGGATGACGAGATTGTGAACGAAGGCATGGATGGCAAAGCGTGTGCATAGTACCTGCAATCAAATTTGTCGAGTCGCGGTTATTCTGTTCCCTTTTTTGTTTGCGAGGACTGGGGGTGGTGGGTGGAAGTCCAGGGACTGGACTTCACATGTGGGATCGGAGTTTACGGTCTGCAAATCGATGACTCGGATGTTCTGGATATTTGCGTAACTATACTCAGCTCGCTCCGGTTTGACACGCGTTTGGCACGCCTGAGCGTCGCTCTAAGGATCCAACGGCTCCCCTTCGAATTGCGGCACCAGGAAAACCTGCGGATCCGCTTGCCTTCGGCAAGGGTCCCTCGAGGCTAGAAACGCGAGCGCGTCAATTGGAGCTTTGGGCAGTGATCGGAATCGTCAGCGACAGGTCGCGTTTGGGGCTCATGATCACCGCTGCTTTGACGCGGTCGTCCGTGAATCCTATGAATCCGCTACCTATCGGTGGCACTTGACCACCGACCGCGGTTCCATCCAATAGATTGGCTATCGAAGCCGGCGTCGCCGGCGTCGCCGGCGCAGGTGTGCGAGTCCCATGCTGCCAAGGCCGAAGATTGCCATGGTGCTGGGCTCAGGTACTATCGTTGAAGTCAAATTGAGGCTGATGTCATCCAAAAAGGTTGACTTGTCATCCTGGCTGAGGCTGTTGAAGCTCAGCGTATAACTCATGCCAGCCTGCAGATTAAAACCAGAGGCACTGCGGGTATACCAGCCTTTCTTACCCTCCGATGTCCACCATCCGTTCCCGACCGGCGTTGAATAAGAGTTGCCACCAAAAACCTCGCTATTGAAAGTCCCACCAGTTTGAATGAAGCCCGTGGAGTCGGTGAGAGTCACGCTGTATGTATTCGGTCGGCCAAACCAATCAATGTCTCGCCATGCAGCCCGATTGGCATCGTACCAAGTCAAGGTGCCTTCCCCAGACGTGGCGGCGGTGAATTTTTGCGACATCGTCTGATTACCTTGAATGATCCCAAACACGCCTCCTGACTTTGCCCACTTCCAACCTGCACCAAAATCCTCGGTTCGGGCGATTGATCCACCGGTCCATACTGTGTTAGTGCCGGGTTCAACAGCTCGCCACGAAGATTCAAGCCCCGGCGCGTCCCATCCGCCGTTCCAAGCACGCCCCCACTTCTCCCCGTTTACGACTTGGTAATGCGGGAGATTCTGTGCAATAGCTTGGTTCTCAAAACTGCCATCCAGGATAATTGCCGAGAGAACTGGCGAGGCATTGAAGACAAAGCAGCAACATAGCGAAACGAGAAGTCGAAACGGTCGCATCATGCAATTCACTAGAACATTAGAGAGTTAAATGAGGACGTTTGGCACTAGACTCATGATACTCACGGACTCACTAAGTCCATAGAAAAATTTTGATGGAAGAAAGTTTTTCCCAATCCTAAACAGGGAAATACAAGTACGGATGAGATGTTTCTTTCGTCGATTGAGTCATTATCGGGACGTGAAGGCATCGGATCAAAGATTTCCACAGTCTGCTGGATATGAGCTTCGAAGATTACCTCACGCTTTTGTATTGGACAGGTCGACAGGGGCGTGATGACAAGGCGATGAGTGCGGGGACGGGCTCCTCTAGCTAGCTTGACCTCAGCTCGCTCCGGTTTGACACGCGTTTGGCACGTCGCTCTAGAGATCCAACTGCTACCCTTCGAAATGCGGCACCAGGAAAACCTGCGGATCCGCTTGCCTTCGGCAGGGCCCTCGAGGCTAGAAACGCGGCCGCGTCGATTGGGGCTTTGGGCAGTGATCGGAATCGTCAGCGGCAGGTCGCGTTACTTCTTTTGCCATAGGTCGTCCTTTTCGAGAATATTTCGAACAGCATCGCTATCGAGCCACGATCGGGCCGCATCGTCGTTTCGAAGATACGAGTCCCAGAACGCTGTTGTCACGGCAAGCAAAGCGCGATGAGATCGCAAACAACGATGGAACATTCTCTGTTGTGCTTGCAGACCATTTGCGAAACGTCGATTGGCGAGCTCGCAACATTCAATTGATTCATCGCGTTTCTACCTCCGAGTTATCTGAAGTTGTCGCGAGGGTTGAAGCATTACTCGTGAATCCCGACGCTTGAGTATCAAGTCGGAAGCGTGCTTCATGCGGGACGTTATCATGCTGGTCGAGGGTTCGGTTGCGTCCACGATGAAATAGATATGTCAACGACGCAACGGAAGTACAACGAGTTTATCCTCCGACGACAATCGAAGATCGCGGGCAGATTGCTCGCTGAGAAGCACCACTTGCTCTACACTCTCAACGTGAAGGGAAGGAATTTTTGTTTGGATGGCAAGAAACGGTCGTGCGGCGCGGGCTAGGATCGATTGCTCGCCGCTTTGCCTATCGCTGTCGGCATCTTCGCTCAACTTCCATGAAACAGTCGTTGCGTTCGCAATGGCTGCAATCTCCTTGGTCTTGCACGTGATCATCGGGCCACCATCGAAGATATCGATTAGATTGTTGCGACGAAATCCTTGCGCCTCCAACATGCTCAGGGCCGGACGTGTTTGTTCATGCACCTGCCCGATCGACTCTAGCGCATCGTGCGGTAGCAGTTCCAAGTAGATCGGATACTTAGGCATGAGTTCTTCGATGAACTTCTTATCCACCATCGATAACGAATCAGCGCGAGGAAAGTCTATTTTGAAGAAGTGCGCGCCGATGGCTTCCCAAAAGGGTGAGAAGCCATGCGCGTCTTGAAAGCCTCGCATCTCCGCAATTGTTTCCAATGCAAAACGTTTCGGATGCGCCGCCATGTAAAGGAACCGACTCATGCTCAGCAGTTTGCCACACCCTTTGCCGCGATAGTCAGGTTGCAAGAATAAACTACCGATTTCCGTCGGACCATTGTGCTCTTTGATCAGATGAAGAGAGTGGACCATCGTTTCCATTTCCAAAATCTCGGAGTAAGCCTTCTCCGTCTCGATCTTGTACGCATAAAGAGGTTGATATCCTCCGGTCTTCGAGAAGATACACGAGGTGCCGATCAATTGATTCGTCGTCATGTCTTCCATCACGAAGACATAGGGTGCCCCCTCTGCTTTCTCAGTTGTGCGAGAAAACGCGAACACCGCCCTCTCCAATCGATCGTTCAGTGTCTCTTGGTCGATCTGTAACGAAGTCATCCCCGCAGACGCTTGGCAAATCAGATTCCATAGCGAATCCAAATCTGTCAGCTCCACCTCGCGAACACGAAACATCCTCATCCCCCGAGTCTAAAGTGATACAGTCGCGTACTCCGATTGATGTCAGTAGCGATCACCACAATTTTCGTGATTTCTCTACCTTTTTCGGTTTTTCCAATGGATTGTTTGCCGAATACGCTGCTTAGGAGAGGTTGGCCCATCGTTTGCAATAGCTTACCTATCTTAAGTCGGCTGATCGAGTGCATCAGCAGCACTTATTTTGGATTGCCAGCATTTCGTTGACTGGACTGTATCTTATTCGAACAGGTTGATTCAAAATAGGATGACTTAACGATTCTCTCCAAAGGTAAAGTCAACAAGAGGAAGTCATGCAGATTCTGAAGGTTAACAAACTCAGAGGCCCAAACATCTGGTCAAATTCGCCAGTGTTGGAGGCTTGGGTAGACCTCGAAGAGCTGAAAGATACTTCTTCGGAAATGATTCCGGGGTTTAACGAACGACTGATGGCATGGTTGCCAACTATGGTCGAGCACCGATGCAGTGTAGGCGAGCGAGGCGGATTCTTTATTCGTCTTCGTCGTGGAACCTACATGGCACATATTCTGGAGCACGTCACGCTCGAGTTGCAATCACTCGCAGGGACACCGGTTGGGTTCGGCCGAGCGCGCGAGACCAACACGGACGGCATCTACAAAGTAGCGATTGCCTATCGCGAAGAGAGCCTAGGTCTTGCGTGTTTAGAAAAGGGATTTGAACTCATCCTGGCAGCCGTTCACGATAATCCGTTCGATGTTGCTGCCGAAGTAGAAAAGCTCAAATCGTTCGCTTACGACGTATGCTTGGGTCCTAGCACCAGGGCGATCGTGGATGCTGCCAAAGCGCGCGGTATTCCATGGCGTCGATTGAACGATGGCAGTTTAGTACAGCTCGGATACGGTTTCCATCAACGCCGCATTTGCACCGCAGAAGCAGACACCACCAGCGCGATCGCAGAGTCGATTGCTCAAGATAAAGATCTAACACGTATGCTATTAAAGACGATTGGAGTTCCGACTCCAGAAGGTCGTCCAGTCGATAGCGCTGAAGATGCCTGGGAAGCGGCTGAGGACATTGGGCTTCCTGTCGTTGTCAAACCACAATACGGGAACCACGGTCGCGGAGTTGCAACCAACCTGAACTCGCGCGAACAAGTCGAAGCGGCTTACAAAGCAGCCAGAGAAGAAGGGAGTTCGATCGTTTGCGAACGCCATGCTCCGGGCGATGATTATCGAGTCTTGGTCATCGGGGGCAAGATGGTTGCTGCCGCTCGGCGTGAACCAGCGCACGTGATCGGTGATGGACAATCTACCGTTCAGACTTTGATCGACATTGTCAACGAAGATCCGCGACGAAGCGATGGCCACAGCACGGTCCTTAGCAAGATCAAAATTGATGCCGTTTCGCTTGGAGTGCTTTTAGAGCAAGGGATGACACCCGATACGATTCCACCACTTGGCAAACGAGTGTTGATCCGCAGAAATGCGAATCTCAGTACAGGTGGCACGGCCACCGATGTGACAGATCTCATCCATCCAGACGTCGCTCGTCAGTGCATTGAAGCAGCTCGCGTCATCGGGCTCGATATTGCCGGAGTCGATGTGGTGGCTCAAGACATCACGCAACCCTTGCAAGGGCAGCGCGGCGTCATCGTCGAAGTAAATGCTGGGCCTGGACTTCGAATGCATATTGAACCCTCCGCGGGTCAAGGCCGTCCCGTCGGTGAAGCGATTATCAACATGATGTTCCCCGAGTCGAACAATGGGCGAGTGCCGATCGTCAGCGTGACGGGTGTGAACGGGAAAACAACAACGACACGTTTAGTGGCACATATCGTTTCGTGTAGCGGCAAGAAAGTGGGCATGACATGCACCGATGGAATCTATATCGCAGGCCGTCGAATTGATTCCGGTGATTGCAGTGGACCACAGAGCGCTCGATCTGTATTGATGAACCCAAGCGTCGAGGCTGCTGTTCTTGAGACCGCGCGAGGTGGCATTCTTCGTGAAGGGCTCGGATTCGATTATTGCGACGTTGGAATTGTTACGAACATCGGCGAAGGAGACCACTTAGGCCTGTCGGACATCGAAACGATTGAACAATTGGCCAAAGTGAAGCGTTGCGTGATCGAAGCCGTATCGAAGACCGGCTATGGGGTATTGAAGGCAAATGATCCCTTGACTGCAGAGATGGCCGAAAAGTGCAAAGGATCGGTGATCTTCTTTGCCATCGATAGCAACGACCCTGTATTGGCAACCCACCGCGCGAAAGGAGGTCGCGCTGCATTCGTTCGCGAGAACTCCATTGTGCTCGCAGAAGGAACGACCGACTTCCCTCTCTTGTCACTGGACCGAATTCCTCTCACCCACAACGGTCGCATCACATTCCAAGTGGAGAATGTACTCGCTGCCGCGGCTGCATGCTGGGGGTTGGGAATGCCGTGCGAACAAATCCGATTGGGACTAGAGTCTTTCTCGGCGCACATGGACAAGGTTCCAGGTCGATTCAATTTGGTCGAGATGCACGGAGCAACGGTGATCGTCGACTACGGCCACAACGCTTCGTCGTTGATGGCCATTTCGGAATCTCTTCAACAGTTTCCTCATACGAATCGAACCGTTATCTATTCCGCAGCCGGAGATCGACGCGATGAAGATATGGTGCGGCAAGGAGAGATCCTCGCGGCCCACTTTGATCGAATCATCCTTTACGAAGATCAATACCTACGAGGACGACAGCCAGGCGAGATCATGGCATTGTTCAAGAAGGGGATGGACAGCGGCTCGGTTACAAAACGGGTAAAAGAGATTCACGAAGTCTCGGGTTGGCCGAATGCTGTCGATCGAGCTTTGAAACTCATTCGCAAGGGTGATTTGCTTCTGATGCAAGCGGATACGATTGACGAAGCGGTTCACTATCTGCAGCGAGCATTTGAACATGAGAGTTTTGGTCGAGAGATCGATTTGGACTCTGCGATTCACAAACCTGCCGAGCCCAACAAGTCTGCTGCTCCCCCATCCGTAGACACGACCAAGAACTAATCGCACCGGCTTGTATCGCGAAGTTCTTGATCGGCGGACAGAATTGGAAGTAGAATTGACGCAGAAGAAAATGAATGGCCAATCATTCTTCTGCCAATCGATTTTTGATGTCTCCAGAAAAGGACACCAGCATGGCAACCACTGAAATCGTGAACCATGGCGATGAGAAATTCGTCCGGTTACCGAGGAGAATTGCCCAGCGTACCGTCCCTAGACGCAGGAAAACTTCATGCTTGATCTTTCTGCCTTAGGTTTTTGAAGCAAAAGTACGCGGTATTGCTTCTTTTCGTCGCGCTCTTCTTTGTCGTCCCAACCTATCGATTCTTCGGCTAAACTGGTGAGATGCAGGTACTTGAATACCAAAAGCCTCTCACCTTTAGGTCAAGAATGACTCGATCGAAAAACACTCTGCCCTGGCTGCGCATCTGCCTATCCGTCGCGGGCTTGTCGTTGGTTTCTCTCGCGAATGCAAATGGACAAGAGTTCATTCCTCGCACTCAAAAGGTTCCCCCGGGACCTGCGATCTCTCCGAAAGAGGCGATCCAGAAAATGCAGGTGCCTGAGGGCTTTCATGTAGAGCTAGTTGCCGCAGAACCGTCGATTCAAAATCCAGTCGCGATGGCGTTCGATGACGCGGGCCGCATCTATGTGACCGAGAGTTTTGAATATCCGCGCCGTGAACCTGGGCCAGGACGCGATACGATCAAGATACTTCAAGACAAGGATGGTGATGGTCTTGCGGAAACCGTCAAGGTCTTTGCGGAGGGTCTGAACATACCTTCGGGAATCGCTATCGGATATGGTGGTGTCTGGGTTGCCAATTCGCCTGACATCCTGTTCTTGGAAGATACCGATGGAGATGACAAAGCCGACAAGCAAACCATTATCGTTACTGGTTTTGGTCGCGACGATACGCACGAGCTTCCCAGCGCATTGACATGGGGACCCGACGGATATCTTTACGGACTCAATGGTGTATTCAATCGATCGGTCGTCAAGCAAGATGGCAAAACTTTCGATTTCACCTGCGCTCTGTTTCGTATCGATCCTCGCACGAAAAAGTTCGAACTGTTCTGCGAGGGTACCAGCAATCCATGGGGAGTTACATTCAATCATGAAGGGAGCGCGTTTGTTAGCGCATGCGTGATCGATCACTTGTGGCACCTCAGCGAGTCGGCATACTACCGTCGTCAAGGCGGCCCCTATCCTCCCCACACCTTCTTTGCGGAATCGATCGTCAAACATAAACACCAGATGGCGGCATACTGTGGCATCGAGTTCTTTGATTCCGAAGCCTACCCCGCAAAGTTTCGAGATCGACTGTACATGGGTAATATTCACGGTGGTTGTATCAATTCCGATTCGATCGAACGCAACGGTGCCACCTACCGAGCTTCGGGAGAACCTGATTTTCTGACGGCGAACGATGTCTGGTTTATGCCCGTTGCACAGAAGGTTGGCCCCGATGGTTGCCTCTACGTGCTCGATTGGTACGATCGATATCACTGCTATCAAGACGCCAACGCAGACCCGAAAGGTGTCGACCGAGGGCATGGCCGGTTGTATCGAGTCGTACACCAACAACGCCCTAAGCAAAAGTATGCAGACATTGCCAAGCTAACCGATGATCAATGCATCGATGCCATTGCGGATCCAAACATTTTTATACGCCAACGCGCTCAACTCCATCTTCAACAGCGCGGTGCTTCTAAGAATGCTGCCATTGCGTCACGGTTGCAATCGATGGTGTTTCAGGAGAAAGTGAATCTCAAATACCGCATGCACGCGTTGTGGTCTTTGATCGGATCTGGTTCGATCCCTGCCGATCTAGTGCCGAAGCTTCTGGAATCCGCCGAACCAGAGCTTCGAGCCTGGGGAGTTCGAACGGCGGGACAGCATCGAGTGCGCGACGAGAAGATTTTGCAGCGAGTCTCGCAATTGTCGCAAGACAGCGATTTGCGAGTGCGGTTGGAAGTATCGGTCGCTGCTCCAAAGATTGCCAACGGCTCAGAGGCTTCGCGTTGGAACATTCAGCAGCAACTCTCCCTATTGCCAAAGAGTGGGACGGATCCTCTTTTAAGCCGAGTCGTGTGGCAAAACATGCTTCCCCAAATTGCGGAACAACAGGCGCTCGTGCTTGAGTCCATACTCGCTTCCGAAAAGGATAGCGAACTGCTCGAACTTGCACCCCGATTCGCGAAACTGCTAGCATCCAATACCAAAGCGAATCTCGAGGATGATACGAGCCGACGCAATATCCAAGCGATCTTGAAGCTGGCAAAGGGCTTGGCGTCGAAGAATCCACAAATGGGAGCCCAAGTGATCGATTCGGTTCTCGACAAATCGCGCAATCTTGAATTGCAGACGATACCTGTTCAATCGCTTGTAAAGCAGTGGCTTGAAGAGAACGGATCGGCTTCGCTTTTTGTGTTGCCCGACGTCAAGAGACTTCAGGAATGGAGCGATTGGGAAACGCGGATCCTTCAATCGAACCTTTTGGTTGCGAACGCGAATGCGCTGGAACTGACTCGTTCGATCACGCTCGATTCCAATGCAAAGCCCGAGTTGAAACGGCAACTGATACAAACTGCTTCGCAAATCGAACCAAAGATTGTCAAAGAAAATCTAATAGCCCTCCTTCAATCGCTTGCCGAGGGTAAGGACAAACAGCAACAACTGCGGGATACGATACTCGACTTGGGAATCGCGCGCGCGAACGGAGAAGATGCGAAGGGTATTGTTGCGTATCTTCCGAAGATGAACACGAATCTACAAGCGAGTATTGCGGAGCGACTTTGTCAGAGGAACGAAACTGCAACGGCGATTCTGGAGCAGATGGCGAACGGTGCGTTTCGTAAAGAATTGCTAAGCCCGAATCGAGTTCGGCTTTTGGCAACGAGCAACCAAGCGTCTATCAAGGAGTGGGTGACAAAGATATGGGGCAATGTGAATGTCGAAAGCTCAAAGGAACGTGAAGACGTCATCCAACGCGCCACTAGCAGTATGAGATGGGATGCGAGAGGGGACGCGGAACGAGGTTGGGTCGTGTACGATCGGATCTGTGGGCAGTGTCACGTGATGCATGGTCGCGGCTATGAAGTAGGTCCGAACATCACATCAAATGGACGTGGATCGTATGAACAATTGCTCGTCAGCGTCTTCAACCCCAGCTTGGTGATCGGCGAGTCTTACCAGAGTATTACGATTCGGACCAAGGATGATCAAATTGTTACCGGCCTGCTCGTCGATCGCAACGACAAGCGAACAGTGCTGAAGATACAGGGAGGAAAGGAGCAAACGATTCTGGAAGAAGATATCGACGAGTTCAAACGAGACAAGAAATCTCTTATGCCGGAGGGTATAGAAAAACAACTGACTCCTCAAGAAATGGCAGACTTGTTTGCATTGTTAACACTAGAGAAAGCTCCTACCGAAAAGAGCAACAGCAAGATCTCTGGAACCCCGGATCGATTGCATGACAAGAATCGGTAGCTAGGCAAGAATCCATGAAATCGACTCCCCGAGATCGAGCACCTGTCAGTCAGTTTCGTTGTCTGATTGACGGATACAATCTTATGTTTGAAAGTATTGCCATTCCAGATCCGAAACTTGGAACGGCAGCGCTTCGTCAGGCTAGAGAACAGTTGCTTGAGTTTGTTGCCAGTCGATTGAGTGATGCAGATCGGCGGACAACATGGATTGTATTCGATTCAGATCAAGACGTTGGCTTGCCGGACGAGACGGTTTATCGCGGAATGCAGATCACCTTTGCACGCGAGGAGTCATCGGCGGATGAATATCTTTGCAAATGGATTCGGAGCCATACCAATCCCTCTGGGTTATCTGTCGTTTCGTCGGATCATCAAGTTCAGCGGGCCGCCAAAGCCCGCGGGGCCAAGTTCTTTGATAGCGAACAGTGGGTCAGTCAGATCCTACCCGAAAACCCGCTTAGCGACTTACAATCTAGCGACATCTCAGAGGCTGAACGACAGAACGAACGAGACGAAGCGCTTCGCCATTCCAAACTCCAAGAGGGAGAGAAGAAAGACTGGCTCAAAACCTTTGGTTTCGATGAAAGCGAGTAAGCCGGGCAAAAAATAAACAAAATGCCCATTCGTGCGAAGGAAGCTTCGAAACTTATGAACAACACGCAAAGAGCGATTGGGGATCAACGAGTACCGCAAGATGCAACGGTGGTTTGGTAGCTTTCCTCTTTGAATCGAATTTCCAATACTTCAGTGTTCCTTTTTGGACCAGTCGGGCAGAGAGGGTCCGCTTTTGGCCGAGCCCTGCCAGTCCCTGCCGAGCGAACTCGCGAATCAGCTCTCGGGATCCGCAGCTCCGTCATCGATCACATGGGGCATGATTGCACTCGGCATCAATGCGATAGTCGCTGGCATCGCGGCGGCAAATTTGATTTACCTCAAATTAAAACAAACGCAACTATCAATTTTGAGCCAGTGACGCACGCGTGGAAGAAGATGCCAACGGTGATTGGTCGCGCTTCAGCGGAAGCTGATATGCGGCTGCTTCGTGGTCGTTCCTGACGACCAGGATGTCGCCGGAGAGAGCGGGATAGTTCCAAGTACGGCCATTGAGGGCATCCAGTTTCGCTAGCTCCTGATGTCCTTCGTGTGTTGCATTTACGAGAACAATTTCTCCAGATTCCTCTTGAATCAGCAAGAGATCATCGATGAGGAGCATTTTTCCGTGACCGTAGCGACCACGCTTCCATTGGCGTGATCCATCGCGGAGATCGAGACAGGTCAAGATACCGTTGTCGAAACCGTATACATAATTCTCATGCACGAGGCAGTTCGAAAGTTTCGATTTAAGCTGCTTCGATTCCCAGACGATTCGAGAATTCCATCGGCCATCGATTCGAGTCACTTCTACTAAGGCTGTTCCCATATCGTAACCGGATGAGATCAGCACGTTAGCGCGTGTACTATCGCTGATCGCGATTGGTTGAGCGACATTGACTCGCGATTCCCCTTGGGTTACCCATGGTTGGAGCCACAACGATGCTCCGTGTATATCGTAAGCACGTAGTCCATCTCCGTTGAAGCTCAAGATTTGCGATACACCCAAAAGAGATGCCAGAACTGGCGACGCGTACGATGCGTTATCATCCCCTGATCGCCATAGTTCTCGTCCCGTCGAGCACGAGTATGCAATCGTTGCGGCACCTTTCCCAGCACCGGGTGTTACGATGACTTGATCATTCACCACAAGAGGTGATCCCGACATTCCGAATGCGAGGTTCTGCGTTGACGGATTTTCGAACACTTCTTGTTTCCACAAAAGCGATCCATTGGCGAGGTCCACACAATACAGGGCTCCCATTGCACCCAATGCATAGACTCGCCCGTTGTAAATCGTAGGAGTTGTTCGCGGTCCGTCACCGTGTTCGTGACGGAATCTACCGGCTGATTGATGACACCAAAGCTCCTTTCCATTACGAAGGTTGTAACAGACGATGCTCTCATTCTCGTCTCGTTGTTCCATATCAATCGCTACGTTTCCGAGTATCGCAAAACTGGACCATCCGAGTCCGACAGGATGACGCCACAGAAGCTTGGGAGAAGAATCAGCCCAATTCGTTTCAAGTCCTACGCCATGAAGGACACCGGTCCGGTTCTTTCCAAGCAACTGAGGCCAATCCGCGTTCGTAGGTTCCAGCAACTCAGGCGTCAGTGCAATTAGTTCCTTCGGTTTTGTTACAAGATAGGCATGTACCTTTTGTTCCGCAGTAGCTGTCCATCGCCAAACGATTCGCGGTGTTCGGTCGCCATAGAATCCATCGATTTTTAGAAAATAGGAACTCGCGTAGCAAGCGACCGCAAGGAGGACAGCCATGAAGGCGAACCAGCGACGCGTCGAGGGGGCACAGGCAGCTATCAGCATGGATAGCAACGCGAGCAGACAAACAATCGATAAGTACAGGCAGTTCCCATCTAGACCATAAAATAGCAATTGCGTTTGCTTCTCTTGAAACCAACTGATGAGGCTTACACCTAGTCCTAGTGCCAGCCCTACTCCCAAAGGGAGCAGCAGCAACGTTACGAGGGACAGACGCTTGCGCACAATCTGCGTCGGATTGGGTGAAGGGAGAATTCCTCCATGGTCGGTTTGTCCAAGTGAATCGGAGCTGGAAGGTCGAGTGTTCATTAGAGCTCTACCAAATGGATAAAACGAGGAAGTTGCACGATCAGACAGCAACAAATGCTTTAGAAAGATAACCGGTAGAATCGCGCCGCTGCCGCCTCGGTCGAGAAGTGGTCAAGATTCGTCACATTGCCCGAACGACCTGGAGCTATGTAGCGAATGTACCAATTGCACAGCCAGCTAATAAATACGGGAATTCGAGCAGTGAACCTGATTTACCTCAAATCGAAATAAGCTCAAAAGATCGAACTGCGTCGCATGCAAGCTCTCGCCATCGGCTGATGTGTTATGTAGTTACTGATACTAACGCGTTGCTGGTGGCATCGTTAGCGAAGCAGCGCAAGCTTGTCGAACAAACTCTTCGTATTCCCAATTGCCACTCTGCCCTGTTTGTCGAGTGATCACCATGTCCAGACTGGGTACAAACGCGATAACTTGACCACCCGATCCAGGTTTGTAGCGTGCGTCCGTCGGGATTCCACGAACGTCCTCTTTCGAAAGTGCAGGTAACTCCCAGCCATGCGAAAAGCTTTGCGCGTTTCGTTGAAATCGCAACTCCCTGGTCGTTACGTTGTGGGTAGCTTTGGCCGTTTGGTCAACAAACCATTGGGGAATCACTTGTTGATTCTTCCATCGTCCATTCCGCAGCATGCAGTATGCAACACGAGCCAGATCCCGAGCCGGCATGCCAAGCCCATGGGATGGGTGCCGTCCTATTTTCTCACCACCCTCGTAGTGTTGAAACCACCAGTGTTCGCATCCTATCGGTTGGAATAAAGACTCGATAGCAAAGTGGTCATAGGGCTTGCCGGTTACCGACTCGCATACGAGCGAAGCATGACACAACGCGTGCGAAGAGTAACCGCACGCCGTACCAGGTGCGAATGCAAGTTGGCTGGTCCGCATATCACCGCTATGTCCCAGCACGTACTCCCAGCTTCCATCATTCTTGGCTCCAGTCGCTTCAGGAGAAATACCCGAAGTATGGTTGAGCAATTGCTTGATGGTGATATCCGCTTTGCGAGGATCGCTCAGTGGGTTCGCCCACGGGATAAACGCGAATGCTTTATCATCGAACGTCATCCGTTGCGGCGTAAGACCTTGTTGACTCCGCTCGGAAGCAATCGCAAGGACTGTTGCACAAACTGCTTTGGAAACGGAAGCCACTCGTCGCGCGTCGGTTTTCGAACTATTGCCGCGTTCAACCTCCAAAACAATGTAGCCGTTGCAAATCACGACAGCCGCAAAGTCTCTATTGTCGCTTTTCAGCAGCCAGGCTTTCAAGGCCGTCAATTTCGCCGGGTCCACATTCCCCAACCTTCGAAGCTCGTCATCGTTGGTTAACGTTCGCCATCCCCCGGTCGACTCGGGTGGAGGAAAGTAATCATCGTCGATTGCCCATGAGAGCTTTTGCCCTCCCCAAAGGCAGATGCAAATCACTAGCAACTCAATAGGGATAAAACAAACTCTTGTTAAAGAAAGCATAATGATACGGTGCAGCACTGGGAGTCTAAGTTTCTTTGTACGATTCGCCTTATATCGACAACTTTTTGAATTCCCCCTGGTCAGAAACAATGTTCCTGTCCAGATTGTAGCGGGACGAGGCTCCCAGTTCTGGGGACTGCGGCTAGAATATCGAGAGAATTACCGCATCGTAGTTTGTACCTTTCATCTATCCGGGGCGGGGCTGAAACCCATATTTTATGCATCGACTGAGCATTTGTTGTCTGTTTCTATTGCACGGTATCAATCTACACGCCGCCGACGATGCGGGTGTCGCGGATATCAAAGCGTCCGTGGTCAAGCTGAGTATCACACAGCGTAACCCAGACTTTAATCGGCCTTGGAACAAATCGAATCCGAGCGAAGTTTCAGGGACAGGATTCGTGATCGCCGGGAATCGCATATTGACCAATGCACATGTGGTCCGATACGGCTCGCAAATCTATGTGCAACCAGATCGTTCCGATGAAAAATTCGAAGCGACCGTCGAAGGTATCGCATATGGTTTGGATCTGGCGTTGGTGAAGCTCGATAATCCCGACGCGATTGCAGCCCTCAAGCCACTCGCTTTCGAGGAATCGATTACCCCGTTGCGTTCCGAGGTGAATGTCTACGGCTATCCCGTCGGTGGAGATCAAATCTCAATCACCAAGGGAATTGTCTCGCGAATCGAGAACGCTTCTTTAGGACCGAATGGATTTGGATTGAGAGCGCAGATCGACGCAGCGATCAATCCAGGAAACAGTGGCGGACCTGCCATTGGCAGCGATGGCAAAGTGGTCGGTGTAGCGTTTAGTGTCGCGAAAGCAAACAACATCGGATACATCATACATGCCACAGAAGTCCTCGCCTTTCTGAAGGACATCGAGGATGGAAAATACGACGGCAAAGCCAATATTTGGGACTCCTTTCAAACGGTAGAGAACCCTGCGTTGCGAGCCAAACTCAAACTTCCCAAGAACGACGGCGGTGTCATGGTGAACATGATACGCGATCCCTCGAATGACTACCCACTTCGCATCGGAGATGTCGTGACGAAGATCGGACCACATCCAATTGACTCGCAGGGCAATGTCAAGGTAAACGAACTAACTCTGTCGTTCAACTATTACTGCTCCTTGCTCATCCGAGAGGGGAAAGTGCCACTCACCGTTTGGCGCGATGGCCAAGAGATGGTGATCGATTGCCCGGCACCATCCAAGGCCCGCACGGTTCTGCCGTTCCTCGAGGGAACCTATCCGCGATACTTTATCCTCGGACCTTTGACCTTTGAGGCTGCGACTGGTGAGTTTGCGATTGGAATTTTGAACGATAGCCGCTGGACGATGGCTTTGGCAGCCAGAAAGAGCCCGTTGGTTTCGCAATTGCAGTCGACCCCAGCGAGCGATGATGAAGAATTCGTGATCATCCCTCCCGTGACTTTTTCTCATCGTATCATGAAGGGATACCGCGTTCCGATTTTGAGTACCGTGCATTCGATTAACGGAACCAAGATACGGAACTTGAGACATCTCGTGGAGGTATTTCGCGATTGCAAAGACGAGTTCATCGAGATCCTCTTCGAAGACAAGGGGGTCGAAAAGCTCGTCTTCCTTCGGAAAGAGTTCCTGGCATCGACAGAGGATATCCTCACGGACAACAATATTCGAAAGCAGTTTTCAGATGACTTAGAGGATATTTGGAACGATGGTAAGCCAAAGTAGTTAATGCCTCACGACCCCGCATCGTCAGTCCATTTCATTAGGAGTTTGAACCATGCAGTATCCGCTGGAGATGCGGTTTACGTTGTTTAGTTTGTCGCAGCAAATCACCGTCAGGGATGCTGCAGGAAGCTCGATCCTATTTGTGAAACAAAAAATGTTTCGCTTGAAGGAGAAGATCGAGGTTTTCTCTGATTCCTCGCAGAGCAAGAAGCTGTTTGAGATCAACGCCGACCGCGTAATTGATTTCTCGGCTAACTATCATTTCACTGGCGCCGACGGGACCGATTGGGGAGCTGTGCGGCGACGTGGCATGCGATCGCTTTGGTCTGCACATTACGAAGTGATTGAGAACAATCGGATCGACATGGTGATCCAGGAAGAAGACCCGTGGAAGAAGGTGATTGAATCCTTGCTTGGCGAGATTCCGATCGTCGGCTTTCTTTTCCTATACCTGCTGAATCCATCGTATCTCATCAAGATGGCGGACGGCAGTAATGCTTTTCGCATTGTGAAGAAGCCTTCCGTCTTCGAACGGTACTTTGTTATTGAAAAACTCACCGAGTTGGACGAAGACGACGAGCTGCGAGCATTACTTTCGTTGATTATGATGGTCATTTTGGAAAAAAATCGGGGCTAGTTTGCCAGTGCGGGATGATAATTGCACTCAGCGTTTGACATTGGGCCGGTCGTTCATTTAAATCTGAGGTTGCTCGGAAGACTTGTCCTTGGAATTTCCTATGTTTCGGTCCAATGGACCCACCTACCCACCTGGAGTTTCGAACCCTATGCGTAAGTTGATTGTTGGTTGCGCCGTCGTTTTGAGTTCTGCTCTGTCGTCACAGAGTGCATTCGCCATCAAGGAGTTTGGCGAAGCGTTTGGCAAATACTATGTAGAATCCAGCAAAAGCGAAGAGTTCAAGAAACTCGTTGGTGAAGCAAAGTGCAACGTTTGCCACATCCAAGGCGAGAACAAGAAAAAGCACAATCCTTATGGCGATGCTCTTGAGCATGCTGGCTTGGATAAAGAAGTTCTAAAGCCACTATTAAAGAGCGATCCTGAGAAAGCCAAAAAAGAAATAGAAGCCGTCTTCAAGAAAGTCGAAGAACTCAAGAAGGATGGTGAAAAGAAAACTTTTGGTGAAAAGATCAAGGCGGGCGAACTTCCGGGCGGCAATGTCGAGGGGAAACGCACCACCGACAAGTTGATTTCCTTTGTTTCTCCGGTAGAAGCCGACTTCAAGCCTCTGTTTGATGGCAAATCGATGGCAGGCTGGAAGATCAACGAGAACCAAAAAAGCTGGGCGATCGAAGACGGAGCCATCGTATGCACGGGAGATCGCAGTCACCTTTTTTACGTGGGTGACGAGAAGCCGTTCAAGAATTTTCATTTGAAGGCTGAAGTCAAAACGATGCCAAATTCAAACGCTGGTATTTATTTCCACACCAAATTTCAAGAAACCGGCTGGCCCAAGTACGGTTTCGAAGTCCAGGTGAACAACTCGTACGACAAAGATCCGCGTCGCACGAGCAGTCTTTATGCAGTGAAGGACGTGAAAGAACCGGCAGCAAAAGATAACGTATGGTACACTCAGGAAGTCATTGTCCAAGGCAAGAAGGTCACCCTCAAGGTCGATGGAAAGACGCAAGTAGAGTACGAAGAGCCAGCCAACCAAGAGGCTGGAAAGGACTTTACGCGTAAACTAGACGAAGGCACGTTCGCCCTCCAAGCTCACGATCCAGGGAGCAAGGTTTACTTCCGAAATATTCAAGTAAAGCGACTCGATTAAGAACGATAAGAATTTGTTTGTGTTCTGCCGACCTCGAAACGTATTAACATCGGTGACTCGAATCGGGGGTGTCAGACAACTCGAATTCCGTAACCTATTGCAAAGCACCATGATGCATTGGATCGTGGTGCTTTGTTTTTTTGGTATTTCTATTGGTTCGATTTTGCAGAGCCGAGTACACGCCGAGACTAAGTCCCTATTGGAGTCCGTTCAAGTTGGATTGGATGGAACATGGAAGGTGGGCTTTGATACGACCCATCGCGTGGTGTTTTCGCCTGCCGAACGAAATCAAACTGTCGAGTTGCAGTTTCAGACCGTCGATGGGGACGGCGTCACGGTCGTTTATCGCGACGAGCGATGGCGGGTAACATTGGAGGCAGGAAAACCTAGCGGCATTTCTTTGATCGCTCGTCACGGTAGAAGCGGGCGACCGATGGTAATCCGAGTGTTGGATTACGATTCGAAGCGTGTGATAGAACAGCGTACCCTTACTGCCGAGGAACGGGGGATCGCGATCCCTGCAGAGCAACCGTGGGTGGTCGGGATCGGCAATAGAGGAATGCAGCTTGATACGGCGGGGATGCGGTCGGTTGCGGGAACGCTTGGCGACTACTCCACTTCCGAATTGACATCGGCCACTTCGATTCCAGAATCGTCCGCCGGTTTTCACGGAGTGGATCTCTTGGTTTTTTCTTCAAGCAATCGAGCTTTGATCGAGTCGCTTACCGAAGAACAGAAGTTCGCGATCTCGGATTGGGTTCTTGAGGGAGGGCGATGTGCTCTGACTCTTGGAACCAACGCGGATGCATGGTTTCGGATTGCATCTTTTGCAAGATTAGTACCGGGCACGTTTGGCGGAATTGCAGATCGTTGTAGTCCAGGGCCATTGGAGTCGTTCCTTAATTCTCAGAGCCCTTTGAAGCCGATTGCCTCTGCCATGGTCCAGTTGGACAGCCAACAGGTACCAGAACTATTTGGTCAAACTCCGGAACGGAATCGATACCCTCTTCTTGCGAAGTGGTCGATTGGGCTCGGCAAAGTGAGATACTTGGCCACGGAGTTGGACTCGGATGCGATCCGTGCCTGGGAGGGTCAAATTGCATTGATGAAGCTGTTGGTCAACGACCAATGGGAAGTTCGCAGTAGCAGTTTGAAAAACAGGACGGTCGAAGATCTTAGTGTGCAGTTGAACAGTACGTTGGATAGATACGACGAGCTCAAGATCGGTGACTTGACCCAGATGTCGGCGATTCTCGGTGTGTTGTTATTAATCCTGGGGCCAGTCGATTACTTTTTGATTTCCAAGCGTTGGAGGAAGCCTCGCGCTACATGGGTGACACTTTTGTTGGTTTCTGTCGGTTGTTGTAGCCTATTGATTTCGCTTCAAAGGCGATGGAAGCCGGTGTCGCCAAGTTTGAACTATCTAGAGATCGTCAACATTGACGTCGAGTCGCGGCGGATTCAGGGACATGCTTACGCGCACATGTACGCCGGCAAACGCGGAGAGTTTCAAATCGGGACTAGATCGAATCCGGAAGGAATGCTCGGGTTATTGCAGATCGGTCCTCAAAGCGAATCGTCCGAATTGTCGAAACGTCTGCCGCAGATCCTACTAGATTGGTTTGGGCAACCAGGAAAATCGCTGGGTGGTTTCGATTCTACGATCGCGACCGATCGAATTCTTCCACCCTATGAAATTGTACGATCCATCCAGAACTCGGGCTCTTCGATGGCTTCAATACAATCCCAGTGGAACAGTCTGGGCATACCCGAAGCGGGCACGAAAGCCATGGAGTGTAGTTGGAGCGACGATCTCGCTGAGTCGCTCGATTTTTCAAAGCTAGAGAATATTCCGGGTGCCATTGATCTGCTCAACGGTTCCGTGACCAACGCTCTTCCGGTGGACCTGCTGAACGGGCAGTTGCTATATCGTGGAAGATTTTATTCCTTGCCCCTCAAGATTCGACCGGGAGAACGGTCAAGTTTTTCTGTGGCGATTGTTCCTAAAGACCTGACTCGAAAGCTACAGCGTCGAATCAATGTAGACGGCAAAGACCAGAGTGTTGCATGGAATTCATCGGATACATCCGACTTAAAGAGGTTAGCAGAGATTCTAGCGTTTCATCGATCAGCTGGAGGTAGCTCTTACACGGGGATGATCAATCGGTATCTCGCGCATCTCGATCACAGTGAGTTGCTGCGGACTGACAGAGCCATTCTTTTTGCGGAGCTAGAGAAACCTCAATTGGCATGGCAAATCCAACGCAATGGCCTCGATGTAGAAACGGTTCGTGGAACGCAAGCCACGTTTGTTCGAATCGTTCTGCCCGTTGCGAAACCCTCGAAGAACACATCCCAGAAACCAGACAGCGAGTGACCCGTGATCAAAGCATCGCAACTCACAAAAAAATATGATGAGATGTATGCCATTCGAGATATCGATCTCGACTTAGGGCAAGGGGATTTGTTTGGGTTTATCGGCCCAAACGGTGCAGGAAAAACGACGACGATGCGCATCATCGCCACGTTGCTAACGCCGACCTATGGTGAAGCCTATGTGTGCGGTCATTCGATCTATACCCATCCGAAAGAGATTCGACGTCTTGTCGGATACATGCCTGATTTTTTTGGTGTGTATGA
>CAIOHR010000285.1 GCA_903858115.1 uncultured Pirellula sp.
CGGGCCCCGTTCGCCGGAGGATGTATCTAAATGGTTGAATGTAGCAGAGTTGTTTATCATCGCGTCGGAACGGGAGGGGTGCTGCAATGCGGTCCTAGAGGCTTTGGCTTCGGGAGTTCCTGTGATTTGCACTCCAGCAGGAGATAATACTTATTTCGTCCGACATGATGATTACGGCATTGTGTTCCCGTTCGGTGACCCGGTCGCATTGGAAAAATCGATCGATCGTGCGCTGAGATCGCCCTGGGATCGATCAAAGATCGCAGCGTCCATGAACGAGCACTCGTGGGGGAGTGTTGCAGAGCGTGGACTTGCGTTCATGAACTCCATGCTAATGAGAAATGAATCCGTTGTTCTTTAATTGGATTTACTGAATATCGATATGGCGATACGCGTACTACACGTTCTAAATCATTCCGTTCCGAATTTGGATGGATATTGCGTCCGAAGCTCCGAGATCGTTCAAAACCAGCGAAAAATGGGAATGGATGTATTTGTGGTCACATCTCCGAGGCACGAATCATCCAATCGCGTCAGCCAGGAAACGATGGACGGGGTCGATTATTACCGATCACCGCAGGTTGTATCGCGCTTTCCCATTTACCGCGAATTCAAGGAAGCCGTTGCTTTTTCCAAACGAATTATCGAGGTCGTAATTGAAACCAAACCCGATTTGATTCATGCACATTCACCGGCAACATGTGGCTTAGCTGCCAAATGGGCGGCGAAAAAACTAGGGCTTCCCTTTGTGTATGAGGTGCGCGGGATTTGGGAGGATGCGGCAGTAGATCAGGGCCGCATACGTACATCGAGTGTCAAGTATGCCATTTCGAGAGCACTTGAAACCCATGTGTTGAGGAGCGCAGATGGTGTTGCCTGTATTTGTGATGGTCTGGCAAAAGAGATTGGCTCCCGAATTTCGAAGGGGAAACGGCCCGTTAGTGTGCATCCGAACGCAGTTGACCTGGAAACATTCCGCCAGCTCTCACCCAATCGCGAGTTGATAAGCAGGCATAAACTCGAGGGAAAGCGGGTGGTCGGGTACGTCGGTTCTCTTTCCTCATGGGAGGGGGTACCCTTGTTGATAGAGGCTTTTCGTGGCGTGGTCAGTGAACGCCCAGAAACCCATTTGATGATTGTTGGTGGGGGGGAAAGAGAGGCCGAAATACGTGCGCAGATCTCGAGTTCTCCGGTTTCGTCCTCCATCAACTTCGTTGGGCGTGTACCGCATCGCGAGGTGAATGATTACTACAGCATCATTGATTTGCTGGTTTATCCACGCACTTCAAGCCGAAATACGGAGCTTTGCACACCACTGAAGCCACTAGAGGCGATGGCGATGAACAAGCCCATCTTGGTTTCTAGTGTCGGTGGCTTGATGGAATTGGTGTCGTACGATTCGCGATTCAGTTTCGATGCGGACTCGACCTCGTCTCTTCAGCAAGCAATTTTGCGATTGCTTGCTGACCCGACAGTACTTGCGCAGTTGGGGGGGGACGGAAGAAAAATTGTAGAGCAGAACAGGCAGTGGAAGGAATTGGTCTATCGCTATCAGCATGTC
>CAIOHR010000286.1 GCA_903858115.1 uncultured Pirellula sp.
CTCGTATCGTCAGGCGTGCGACGCCTCACTCCTGGGCAACAGGTGAAGCTTAAATCCGAGGAGAGCGAATCGACACTCGCTACCGAAAGCTTTTCAGTCGCTAGCGATGCCATGAACAGCAAGGGAGCAGCCAAGTGAATATTACTCAGTGGTATCTGAACAATCCTCGTTTGCTCATGATGACGATCGTACTGACCGTTGCGTCAGGCATCATGGCGTTGATCACCTTACCAAGAATCGAAGACCCTATCCTTACAGCTCGCTTTGGGGCCATCACCACGATCTTTCCGGGTGCAACGGTCGAACGGATCGAAGCCTTGGTATCGCGAAAGTTAGAAGAAGAACTCAGCGATCTCGCAGATATCAAAGAAGTCTTTTCCTTTAGTCGCCCAGGCGTTTCGTTAGTAATCATCGAACTGCGGGATGACGTTCGCAAACAAGACGTCCCAAACGCTTGGGCAAAAGTTCGTGAACGAATGGACTCAGCCTACCTAAAGATGCCTAGCTTAGCCGAGGAGCCCGATCTACAAGAGCTCGACGCGAAAGCGAATGCTCTGCTGGTTGCGCTCAAATGGACGCATTCGTCGCCTCCAAGTTATTCGATGCTGCGTAGATTGGCCAAACGTCTCCAGGAGAAGCTGGATCTCATACCAGCCACGGAGAAGACCTCGCTATATGGCGATTCGAAAGAAGAAGTCGTGGTCGAACTGGATCCAGCAGCCGCGAACAGCCTGGGACTGTCTGCTTCCGATATCTCAAACATGATCGCAGGATTCGATGCCAAGCTTCCAGCGGGACGCGTTCAAGGTTCCACAGCCGATCTGTCAATCGAAGTTTCTGGAAGCTTGGAAACACTAACACGACTCAGTCGAACACCCGTCCGCAAAGATGCCAATGGGGCCATCGTTGAACTGGGCGATATCGCAACGATTCAACGCGGCACACCAAACCCACCTCCAGCCAAGGCCCTCATTGGCGATTTACCTGGCGTCGTTGTCGGTGCCCAAGTTCGAGATGAGTCTCGAATCGATTGGTGGAACAAGGAAGCCATGAGCGTCCTGGACGCGTTCCGCAAAGATCTACCCGAAGGTGTTGAACTGGATGTCATCTTCAATCAAATGCCCTACGTCGAAGCTAGGTTTGAAGATCTATTTAGTAACTTTATTCTCGGTGGGGTGGCTGTGTTCCTCAGCACGCTAGTCTTTCTGGGCTGGCGCAGTGCGCTTGTAACAAGCGCAACCATGCCACTCACTTGCCTCGTAGAATTGAGCGTTTTAATGTTCTTGGAGATCCCACTCCATCAGATGTCCATTTCCGGACTTGTGATTGCGATGGGTATGCTGATGGACAACGCGATTGTGGTCATTGACGAGATCGAACGCAAATTGAAAGCGGGTAACGACCTCAAAGAGTCGATCATTGAGTGCTGTGAATTTCTGTTCATACCATTGGTTGGCTCAACGTTGACAACGGTTTTCTCGTTTGCACCCATCGCCCTTATGCCTGGCTCTACAGGCGAATTCGTTGGTACCATCGCGATCTCAACCATCTTAGCGGTTCTCATCTCTATTGGATTCTCACTGACGGTTGTCCCTGCGTTTGCGAATTTTCTTTTGATAGGACATGTGACTAAGCACAATCCATTACTCAACCCATTTCGTGTACCAGAAC
>CAIOHR010000287.1 GCA_903858115.1 uncultured Pirellula sp.
GCACAACCAAACGCAGCCGACAATTCGGCCAAAGTGGAAAGGTGCACTCCGACAGGAAGGTCGCCAGCGGAGCTCAACGGTGGAATTGAAATTGTCCGTCTCCCTCAGCAACGAACGACCCGCATCACGGGGTGGCGGGAGTGGACATTGATTTCAAAACCGA
Source organism: uncultured Pirellula sp. (assembly GCA_903858115.1). GTDB lineage: Bacteria > Planctomycetota > Planctomycetia > Pirellulales > Pirellulaceae > JBKCUI01. Next base: position 164 of record CAIOHR010000287.1, read on the forward strand.
CTGGCCACCGCCACTCCCGTGCATGCGATGGTTCGTCGCCGTTTTGTCATGGCAACGTGTTCGCCGTCAACGGTTGGTGAACCATTGCCACAACAGGTAACCAATGTAGCCGAGCAGGATCAGCCGCACGATGATACTGAACCACGTGAACCCAAGTTCTCCCTTCTCGCGTCTTGTCTCGAATGGGAGGTCTCCCGACCAGAATTTGCCCCACCCGTTCAACCCGAAGTGGTATGTCCGATCATTGGTTTTGACTGTCAATATGTATCCGGGAATCCGAAGGAAGAACGATCGAAACGAACACAGGACAGCATCCTTGATTTCAGTGTAGTCGATTCGCCAGTCGCCACATTCAAGGCGATCATCGAAGATCTTGAGAGATCCCCGACGTGATGTAACCCAGTTGGGACCGTACTTCCGCTGGTCGCCCTCGGCAGTGGTCGCTTTCGTCATGCACTTGTGAAGCAGTTCGGACATTTGGTGTGGATTCGGAGAGGCGACGAACGTCAAAGATCAGCCGGTTGCCGCGACTGACGTTCCAATGTGTGCGCAGCCCATCGGCAACTCGGCTGCATCTTTTTGTTCGCTGCTTCTTGAGGACCGAGACGTCGTAGAGCGGGCTATTTGTCGGATGGCCAGCCAGGAGGCGTTTTGATGATGGTGGGAATTGAAACGGGCGAGTACATACGCTTGTAGGACTTCACGGTCTCTCCATCAGCAGCGTGATCTTGTTGGTAATAATCCTTGCCTGTCGCGAGATGCACCCATACTCGAGCAGTCAATGTGTTGTAGAAGTACACGTCGTCAGGATTGATGTCTCTTGCCAATTGCAGGTCATAATGGAGTTTATCATCGGAACCACGAACTACTGCAGTAGGTTTGAGCCACATGTTTTGGGTTGCTATTTGCTTGGGAAATTCGTCTGGCTTAATCTCCTTGAACTTCGCCCCATCTTGCCGATAGTAGCGAAATCGAGGCTTCGAAAAATCGGTCTCTCGATCAAAGGCGATAATGTGAAGCACGTCGTCGGATACACGCAGCGAAATTGGAATTGAAACGGTGTCCCACACAACTTGATTGTCCCGCCATGGAATTTTCAGACGCGTTCTTTCTGCCGGCAACTCATTTTGTGGGATAGTTAGGGATAGTTCCTCATCGTACGAGAGATCTGTCTTAAGAACAGTCACCCATCTCTTGGCGGCGATTTCCACTTGCAACTTCTCTGTTGAGGACGTGAGTCCTCGGGGAACGACGTCGGCCTCGGAATCGTCGGAGTCGACATCCGTTTCCGGGGCAATATGCTGTGCAAAAGCATTTGGAGTTTTCGTGGTGCACAGAATCATGCCCGCGAAAATCAGTCGTAGCGGGATGCGGAACATTGGGTTCTCGCCTCTAATCATGAAGATGGCATGCCAAAAGAACATTTGCAGCGAACGTTGGCGTTCACCAAGCCGCGGGGAACAACATTGATTTCAGAAACCGCGCGGCCCGCGGCTCCGGTGGAACGGATTGTTCGCTGCGGTTACCCAAGTTCCGGCCAGCCAGCCTTGTTCGAGCACGATTCTCGCGAAATACCGGACTCTGGAACTTCCCCGAATTTCTCTTCGTAAATTTCCGAAGACAAGTAGCACATTTCCTCGCATTCCAAGTCCGTCAAAGCCACCGAAGGGTTCGCATCAACGGCATCGAAATATCCCTTGCCAGCGGCGACGATGAAGCCGCGAGCATAGAGAAATCCATCGTCAGACCCGTCGGTGTGTTCTTGGATCTCTGCGCGATCGATGTCGTAGAGCTTCCTTTCTAGAATTCGATCGAACGCCAACAGTTCTGAGGCGGAAAGTTCGCTCAATTGTTCCCGTAACGCTGGGATTACTTCTTCCAGCGATTCGATCAAATCTTCGGCCTTGTCCTCCGATAGTTTTCCATCGGCCAACTTTTGTCGCGATTTCACTTTGCCGCCGATGGTTTTCCATGCGGATTCGATGAGTGCCCAGAAACGAGTTTCATCCATTGCTTGTCTCCTGCAGCGAACGACTGCGTTAACCGGGTTGCCGCCAGTCACGTTTCAATTTCAAGACCGGCTGTTCGGCAACTCCGGTTCAACGGTACGCCCAACATGGGCGTGAACTTGTGGGGTGAAGATGACCCTGGTCATCCAGTCCCCTGTACGAAAACGGGACTCAATAAGGAGGCAGTATGCCAAATGTTTCTTTGTGAGTGA
>CAIOHR010000288.1 GCA_903858115.1 uncultured Pirellula sp.
CACCACAACTCAAGAAAAGCTAGTCGGTTCCTCGCAGGGCCGTGTTTCGGTTACTTCCCTTGGCAAACCCAATTCGCTGCTCTTGATAGGGTGGGGCGAAGCCATGGTCTCTGCAAAAGAACTCATCTTAAAGCTCGACCAACCCGTAGCACCTGACGCACAATTCGAAGTTATACAGCTTAAGCATGCCTCGGCGACCGAATTGCAAACGCAGCTAAAGGCGTTCTTCCTGAACCGAGACGGTTTGGCGCCGGTGATTCAATCGATGGTCGACAATCGTACCAATGCAATTGTCGTGCACGCACCGCCACGCGATCTTCAAGAGATTCGATCTTTGGTAGCTCAACTCGACGTGCCCCGAGGGACGTTGATGCACCAAGCCAAGGTCTTCCAAATGCGACATAGTTTGGCTGCTGACATTGCGAAGTCACTACAGCAAGCCTTGGCGACCACGACGACAGGGCCTGGAGCCAGCGTTCAATTGCTTGATAAAGACGGACGGACGATCGCAACAAGTGGCACACTCGGAAATACCCAAATTACCGTCAACGAACGAAACAACTCTTTGCTGGTCGCGTGTCCTCCAGAAACGTTGCCGCTCATCGAACAGCTCATCGAGCAACTCGATACGCCTGGCATGGTAGCCAAGATCAAAATCTTCCCTGTCAAGAATGGTGATGCAACCGCACTTGTTGAGACTTTACGAGCGTTGCTTCCCGCTCAAAGCGCTGGATCGACGCCAGGTCCACAGCTTTCCAGTGCGCCCGAGGAAACCGCACTCTTGCCGCTTCGATTTACAGTTGATACACGTGGCAACAACATCATTGTGGTCGGCTCCGAAGGGGATCTGAAAATTGTCGAAGCACTGATCCTACGATTGGATGAGAGCGACAAAATGCAACGCAAGAGCACTGTGTACCAGCTCAAGAACTCGCCAGCCGTGGATGTCGCACTTGCCATTAATGAGTTCTTGAGAAGCAAGCGACAGGTTGAAATCGCGGCTCCGGGAGCCAATAACCCTTTCGAACAAATTGAAAAGGAAGTCGTAGTTGTTCCAGAACCCGTTCAAAACAAACTCATCCTCAGTGCCACGCCGCGCTACTACGAAGAAATCAGTCGCTTGATCGAGCAACTCGATCAGCAACCTCCCCAAGTCATGATCCAAGTCATGATCGCCGAAATCACGCTTGGCAATTCAGACGAGTTTGGAGTTGAGGTAGGACTGCAAGATTCCATTCTGTTTGATCGAAGCGTTTTGAGTACTACGGGGACCAACAACCCAGGCTTCAATTTCAATACAACAACGCCACTTGGAAACAACGGTTCCGATCGAGCACTCGCCAACGGAGATCGGGTTGCTGGCCAAGGCATCTCGAACTTTTCGGTAGGCCGCAGCAATACCGATCTTGGTTTCGGCGGATTAGTTTTGTCTGCCAGCAGTGAGAACGTCAGCTTCCTCTTGCGAGCTTTGCAAGATTCGCGAAGGCTTGAAGTATTGAGCCGACCGCAAGTTCTGACACTAGACAACCAACAAGCGTACATTCAAGTTGGACAACGCGTGCCACGGATTACCAATTCGAGCATTACTCAGTTTGGTCAGCAGAACAGTCTCATCGATGCCAATGTCGGTCTGATTATCGGTGTAACACCGCGCATTAGCCCAGAAGGCAACGTAGTTATGGAAATCGATGCTGAGAAGTCAAAAGTCGGAGCGGAAAGCGAAGGTATTCCCGTTTCGATCTCTAACAACGGAAACATCATTCGATCTCCAAGAATCGATACGATTACCGCTCAAGCAACCGTTAGTGCTGCCGATGGCGAAACCATTATCCTCGGTGGTTTGATTTCAA
>CAIOHR010000289.1 GCA_903858115.1 uncultured Pirellula sp.
CGCTGACTTCGACAACGCCCTAGAAAGCATGCGCACCAAACTCGGCGCCAACGCATGGCCGATCCTTTTCCCACTTGGTCGTGAGGATTACCTCAAGGGGCAAATCGACATTATCAACAAGAAGGCGATCATCTATCTCGACAACGACGCAATGGGTTCGACCTACGAAGTTCATGAGATTCCAGAAGAGCTTAAGGAAAAGGCCCAGTCCGCCTACGATGACCTCGTCGCTCAAATGTGCGACCTCGATGAGGAAATCGGCATGATGTACCTCGAGGAAAAACCCATTTCTATTCAAGACCTCAAGGCTGCGATCCGTCGCCAAACAATTGCCAACCGATTTGTTCCAGTCGTAGGTGGATCCGCTTTCAAAAATAAAGGAGTTCAATATCTCGTAGACGCAGTCATTGACTATCTACCCGGCCCTCTCGATATCCCGCCAGCACAAGGCTTGAACCCCGACAACAATGAACCCATGGAAGTTTCTGCAGACGACCAAGGCAAGTTCTGTTCGCTCGCATTCAAACTCTGGAGCGATCCCTTCGTAGGAAAACTCGTTTTCTTCCGCGTTTATTCCGGCAAACTCTCAAAGGGTGACACGGTTTACAATCCACGCACGAACAAGCGTGAGCGCATTAGCCGCATTATCCAGATTCAAGCCGACAAACGTGAAGACGTAGATACCTGCTACTCGGGCGATATCGCAGCAATCGTAGGCATCAAAAACATCACAACTGGCGACACTCTTTGCGACGAGGATCACACGATCCTACTTGAGCCACCATCCTTCCCGGATCCCGTTATCTCCATGTCGATCGAGCCAAAAACCAAGGTTGATCAAGAGAAAATGGGCATCGCTCTCCAGCGCCTCGCTGAAGAAGATCCGACCTTCCGCGTCTTCACCAACGAAGACACGGGCCAAACGATCATTGCAGGCATGGGCGAACTCCACTTGGAAATTATCCGCGATCGTATGTTGCGCGAGTTCAAGGTTGAAGCCAACTCCGGCAAACCTCAAATTGCTTACAAGGAGACCATCCTTACCCCGGCAACCGGCGAAGGCAAACTCGTTAAACAATCTGGTGGTCGCGGTCAATACGGCCACGTTATCTGCAAAGTCACTCCAAACGAGCGCGGCAAAGGCATCACCATCGAAAACAAGGTCGTCGGTGGAACGATTCCAAAAGAATTTATCCCTGCCGTTAACAAAGGCTTCAATGAAGCCGTTCTCAACGGTGTCGTCGCTGGCTACCCAGTTATCGACGTCCATGTCGACATCATCGACGGAAGCTACCATGACGTAGACTCGAACGAAATGGCGTTTAAGATGGCCGCTATCTTCGCTCTGAAAGACGCGATGAAGAAAGCCAAACCGATCTTGCTCGAGCCAATCATGAAAGTCGAAAACATCACTCCAGATGAATTCCAAGGTGACATCATGGGTGACTTGAATCGCCGACGCGCCCGCATCATGGGCATTGAAACCAAGGGTCATCTTTCAATAGTGAATGCCGAAGCTCCTCTTTCTGAGATGTTCGGATATGCAACAGCTATCCGCTCTCTCTCAAAGGGCCGCTCTTCCTACTCCATGGAGCCATCGCACTTCGAGCAGGTTCCAGAGCAGGTCAAGGCCGCTATCCTCGAGCAGAAATCGTAAGCCTTTCCCACCAATAAAACAAAAGCCGGCAGTTTCATACTGCCGGCTTTTTGTTTTTCTCGTTAAACGATCCGAGTTGCCTTTAGAGGGCTACAAAAATCAATATGCAGCAGTCATTCTAGGCCGTTGTTAGTGCTATCCACCCAAATTGCGACTTCTTCTTTTTCTTTCAAAAAGCTAAGCCTTGCGAGTACTCCGTTTCCCTGAGAATCAACTCCTCGATTCGGACTCCACGTAAAACCATGCCGATCCCGACTCCACTTCC
>CAIOHR010000290.1 GCA_903858115.1 uncultured Pirellula sp.
CGAGACAGCAACCGCTTTCGCGGAAGAGATCAAGACCCTGGGCGAGAAGATCGTCGGCCTGACGCTCAAGCAAGCCAAGGAATTGAGTGACTATTTGAAGGAAGTCCATGGCATCGAAGCTGCTTCTGGCGGCGCTGTGATGATGGCAGCTCCAGCGGAAGCTGGTCCTGCTGCTGCAGCAGTCGTTCAGACCGAGTTTGATGTTGTTATGACTTCGTTCGGCGACAAGAAGTTGGACGTTGTGAAGGTTGTAAAGAACCTCACAGGTCTTTCTTTGATGGATGCCAAGAAGTTGGTCGAAGGCGTTCCTGCCAAGATCAAAGAACAAGTTTCGAAAGAAGATGCCGAGAAGGTCAAGGCAGAACTTACCGAAGCTGGCGCAACTGTAGAACTCAAGTAGTTCTCTAGCTTATTCGCTTTAGTCGGTTTCGAAACAGACTGATTTCGACATACAATTCACTCTCGCAAGATCGGATGCTTCGCGACTGCTGGGTTTATGTTGGATAAATCCTGTCGATTCCAACTGAAACCAACCAAAGAACCCGCAGTTCCACTGCGGGTTTTTTCATGGACTTAGCCGACCAGCGCTTGCCGCCCGTATGGTGCTGATTTTGAGTGCCTGGCACCTCCGGGTCCTGGCACCTTGGATGGCTTCTGCAACGGCACCAATTGAGAACACGCCAGTGGCGGATCCGAAGAGTAGACGACTCATTCTTTTCGATGACGATTTTTTTTTGCAGGCTGGGCAAGGGACTGAAGAACTTGCTCGGACACCCAGGCCCGATCGCCAATCGTCTTCCATCCTGGAACATCGTCATCGACGGCCCATTGCCCACGACACGGCTCCAGTCGCCGTTATTGGCACACGACACAACTCATGGCGACTCTCTCTTTGGGATTTGCAAAAGGGAAAGGGATGCCGAAGGTGAGGGGGCTACTACGGCGTGTGCTTAACTCCGCGTTGAATCTGAAATCGCTTTGTGCGTACCTACCAAAGGAACGCTATACTCAGAGAAAAAAGAGATGAACTTATTCATTGTGCAAGCGAGAATTAGAGAGCAAGACCGCCGTGGTCTCAGCGTTATCGAGCTGATGGTTGTGTTGGCTGTTATCGCGATCGCTTTGTCGCTGCTTTTGCCGGCGGTGCAATCAACCCGCGAAAGGGCTCGGGAAATTGCATGTAAGAACAATTTACGACAAATCCACCTTGCCTTGTCACAATTGCTGGAAACAACCAAGAAATTGCCACCTAGACCGGTCCAAGATGAGTTCGGAGGTTGGATGGTTGCGATCTTGCCTTTCATGGAACAGGGAAACCTGAAGAACGAAATCCCGATTGGAAGGCGTATCTCAGAAACAACAGAATTTAATCAGCCCCCGCCGCTTTACATTTGTCCGGTGCAGCGAGGGATGCAAGAAATCACCGACGGCATGTGGCCAGCTCACTACATTGTTGCGACTGATGGAAAGAGAAAGTACGCAAGCTTGTACGATGCTCCAGTAAACATTCGATTACCTTGGGGAAGTAGTCCAGAGATGGACTCTATTGAAATACGAGCTTCGACCGGTCCACACCATGGCGGATTCTATTTTATTCAAGACCAAATGCATGGCGTGGAATCCACACTGACAAAGTAGCCTAAGCAGCAAAGAAGCAGAAAGGACACGCACAGCAATAGCGAACACTCTACTTTGACTTCCAGCCCGCGATCAGTGAAGATTAGTGCCGATTAGTGTTCTCCATCCCTGAGTAAAACACTTGGTCACCTAGTCGAGATCTTTGGTTTAGCGATTCTCATTTTACGAATTGGAGTCCGTCTGAGATGAACGACGTTTTCACTCAGAGATCAACGAGGATCGCCAAGGCACAGCATGCCGAATGGCATAGACACAGCCGCGAGAACGAGGACGCAGCTTGGGCTACTGCCCATCCATCAAAGGTCAAGACCGAAGCATACGCAAACTAAGCCGATCAAAAGTGGTACAATCAAGATCGTCACGATGCAGACACCCATCATGAATGGCAACATCAGACTGTAGATCGCATATCGGATATTACCGTACCTGCTAAACCACCCGGCGATGATCGACCCGAGTATCGCAGTCAATGGAAAGGTCCAAAGGACGCTGAGGAGACTCAAAACGAGAGGCCCGATTTTGTAGCCAGGAGCCGAGAAAGCCATAATCGATACGTAGGATACGATCATCCATGGAAAACAGGTCCAAGGCAGGAACTTAGACATCCGACTATACCATAGCTTGCCGACTTCACGATCAACGAGTGGTTCCGTAATTTTCAATGTAGACATGAGGAGACCTCTTTTTGATTTGCATGTGACTGATGCTGCGGACATGGGAGCCCGTGCTCGAAACTGTAGGTTGGCGAAAACAAGAGGCATCGAATTCTGCAGTCGGAATCTTTGGTTTTCGAACTAGACTATCCGTCATAATCCGATTTCTCGGTGCCTTCATAGCGACCTCCGTAAGACTGGATACCTTGCAACTAAACACGCGAAACGCTGCAACTACGCAATCGAAAGCCATGCTGATCATTCGTTGGGCTGGCTTGGATAATACCAACTGTTCGTTGATTACAAACAGAAAGAGAACTCCGTAATGTACCCTCATCCTTGGTTAACTGTAGCACTCGCAACGGTCGGTACGCTCTCGATGCTGATGCCTTCGCATGCACGCGCAAGGCAATCCGACGAATTACGTGCGTTGGACGGCGAGTGGATATTCGTTGAAGACCGCACGGAAGGTCGCAGCCTTGAGCAACTCACCCCACCCATGGCTTCCAAGTTTTCAATGCGAGTCGAGGAGGGTGCCGTCGTATTGAATGGGCATGGTTCGGGCCATCGCGATGTGCGCGTTGCGATCGATAAAACGGTTACCGAAATCAAAGAACCAAAGACAATCAGTCGCTATCTTGGTGCATGGAAAGACGGCGTATTCGATTACGAGGTCGCGTTCGAGCGTTTGCCGGAAACATCCGAAGGGATTAGGAAGATTAAAAGGACGTTCCGGATGGTGAAGGACGGACTTCTCGTGCGAGTTTTGGTCGAACCATCAGGAAACGAATCGGTCGGTCTCTACCGCCATGCAGAAGACATTGAGATGCCTGCGTTGGCCAAGGCCACGATCGGCGACCTATCCTGGATGGCCGGCGCGTGGATTGGAAAGAGAAGTACGGGATCATCGATCGAAGAACGCTGGAGTCCGCCGTTGGGGGGCGCGATGCTTGCTACATCACGATCCGTCAATACGAGTGGCAAGATGTTTGCATTCGAGTACTTGCGTATCGTCGAACGCGACGGTGGGTTGGTTTATGTTGCTCAGCCCGGCGGTAAACTGCCGACCGAGTTCGTGCTCACGGAGGTAAGCCCATCGCGGGCGGTGTTCGAAAACCCTCGCCACGATTACCCAAAGCGAATCGTATACGAACTGTCGACCGAGGGCGAACTGAAAGCCACGATTGGCTTCACCAAGGGCGGCACCCCTATGCGTTACGAGTTCAAACGCGAGGGCGATTAAGAATGCTAGGCTTGTATGTCCAATAGCTAACGATATTCTAGATGCAGAAACCTGCTGCTAAATCTTGCAAACCAGTCGTAGTGTTCGTGGTTTGACTACGAATAGCACGAATGTCACGAATAAGAAAGAACGGACTGAAAATTCGTGTAATTCGATCTATTCGTGGTCCAAAAAAGTAGCATTGAAGTGTCATGGTGCATGGATCACTTCGTCGTGCAGCAGCCGAGTCTTTTGTCACTTGCTTTTGCGTTCGTCGATTATCTAGCTATTGTCGATAACTATTTTCGCGGGCTGGGCAAGTGACTGAAGAACTTGTTCGGCTGCTTGGGCACCTGATCGCAATGCGCCTTCCATGGTTGCGGGCCAACCGGTGCGGGTCCAATCTCCAGCCAGATAAACACCTCTATCGGCTTCAGACGAAGTTTGCAATCTGGCATTTGCAATCTCGGGGCTGATCGAGAAAACTGCATTGGGATCGGTAACCGCTTTGCAACGTAGCATGGTTGCCACGGCGGACTCAGGGAACACTTCGGCAAGATCCTGCTTGATCATTTTGGCTAACAGCTCAGGATCCCCTTTCGGCAAATCGCGAGATTGGCGATTACAGGGACACACGTATTTATTGTCTCTGTGCCTAGCCGACAAAAGTGAAGGTAGTAGGCACATTCAATGTGCCGTCCACCTAGAATCCCAGCAAATCTTGAAGAGCGGACGGCACGACGGAGTATGCCTGCTACTTTTGTCGGTTGTTTCTGCCTATGTATCCACCTGACTTCAAGCGAACGAGGAAGATTTTGGGGTGCAATCCTTGCTATCGAGCTCTCACAATCTCCTAAATCGACTGAAATTCGTACTTCTCGAGAGCCGCGGAAGCGTTTGACGACAGTCGTCTAGACTGGCCCTTTATGGAGGGCTTGTTTGAACTTTGCAACTAAGATGGTTGCGGACCCAACTCTGGTGGTTACTGTACCAACCGCTTTAGGTAGAAACGACGCTTCGTCTTGAGACTCCGTGCATCGTGAACGCTTTGCGCCTTGCCCGCTACTTGGCTGAACATGCGACCGAAATCCTTCGTCAACAGTCGCCACCGCTCGGTATCGATTCCCAAC
>CAIOHR010000291.1 GCA_903858115.1 uncultured Pirellula sp.
ATCAAGTCGGAGAGTGATCGTCTTGAAACTACGGGAGTCGCGATATCGATCATTGCAGGAGACTCCGGTGGAGCGTACGGATTCACTGACGCAGCGTCTCCAAATTCTTCGGCATAACGTTTGCAATCTCCCGGTTGGCGCGAGTGACGTGGTAAAGTGAAGCGAGCACTTCCGCCAACTCGGCGTGCATTGCTTTGTTAGCCGATCGATTTCTACCCTTCATTCGTCCGTCGACCAGAAGGTAGATATTTCGTTAGGAATACGCCACCAACTTCGATGAGCGTCAAGGCATTTCCAGTCTGGCCACGGGTATTGTTGCTTATCAACTTCCGTAACAGGAGCGCAAACAACATGCACGGGCTGAAGCGGTCGCCAATAGATGAGATTTCGTGGGGCGACCGCACGAAGAATCCGACCACCGATGTAGTTGATCAACCCGGCCTTACACGCGGCTTCAAAGAAATCTTCACAAATATCAGCCGAATGACCGTAGATTGAAACTCTATGAGCGGAATAAGTGTCTGTCAGGTAGCGGTTCCAGTTAGGCTGCCGCTCAGATTCCCAAAGAGCTCCTCCAGCTGCAGTCAGGCGGACGAGTCGATCTGGTTCTCCCCATACATCGTGGCATGGTTCGCTTGACAATAGGCCGTTGGTTTCAAGCCGCTGTAAGGTCTGGATCAGAGTCAGATCGTCCAAACCATGTGACGGGCGGTTCCAAAATCCTGAAAAGCCTTCGTGCAGCAGCTTGCGATAACCGACGAACACGTCAAACAGGCAGTCGAAAAGAACCAATTCGGCGTCGGTAAGAGTGGAGACACAAGTGCGTTTTCCAGCAGGTCGAGTCATAGAGTGTGTGCGAACAATGTTGCGGCTAACGCTAAAGATCAGCCGGTTGCCGCAACTGAGTTTCCAATGTGTGCGCAGCCCATCGGCAACTCGGCTGCATCTTCTCGTTATGCCGTTGTTTCGGGTTGGTACATCGCTTTGCTTCTCCGAAAGTGAATCACGCGGCGGACGATCCACGCAAGTAGTGCGACTGTAACAAGTAGCACGATAGCGGGAAGGACTACCAATGCAAAGACGAATCCCCAAGCTGATGGAACGCTGGGCGTTGTCCAACCGTATGAATCTAAATCAAGCTGTGTTAAAGACTCCACTTCAGCAAGTGTCATTGGCCCAATCACACCATAGTCTTTGTGCTGTATTGCAAAGTACTTCTTGTCATGGATCGATGAATGTGGATCGGGATTGACATATCTTAGCAGCAGAAAGTCATTGAGCATGATGTAGCCCGGGGGACCGACTAACCGGTTCGTGCCACGTGTCAGTTCAATGATCGGGTCTGCCTTCGGAACTCCCGTCGGTCCAATAAGCCAAACTCCGCTGTACGAATAGTCGTCGCCTGCGATCGAATAGTGACCGACTGATACAGCGTATTCGCCCCATCCGCTCGTTGCAAAAGCAGGGGAAGCAGAAGCCATTACCAAAGCAAGGGTCAGTATACGCATCTGCGTCATCTCAACAGTCGTTCTGGCATAACATTCCAGTATCCCAAACTCAGTTTGGGGTAACACGCCCCTCTGGGTTTTGGGATATTCAAAACTGGAGCCTGAAGTTATCAAAGCTCAAATTGCCCCGCAAGCTGGAGAATTGTCGGAGTTTTGAATA
>CAIOHR010000292.1 GCA_903858115.1 uncultured Pirellula sp.
ACAATGTCTGTCGAAGAGAAAGTCCAGCTGCTTGAACATGTTTGGGACAATCTTTGTCGTCAATCGGGTGATGTCCGTTCTCCAGAATGGCATGCCGAGATTTTGCACGAGCGACAAAGACAAATTAAAAATGGAACGATGGCGGTTTCGCCGTGGTCTGAGGCTAAGGAAAGACTGCAGAAGCTTGGGAAATGAAAATTGAGATTTCCGCCGGTGCGGAAGCCGATGTCGCTGATGGCTACTGGTTCTACGAGCGTCAAAGTATCGGGCTCGGAGACTACTTTCGTAGTTGTATCTTCGCTGACATTGAGTCACTAAGATACTTTGGAGGAATCCATGAAATTGAATATGGATTCCATCGATCTCTTTCCAAACGATTTCCTTTTGGCCTTTATTACACCGTTGCCGATGATTGCGTTACGGTTGTTGCCGTTCTCGATCTGCGACGTCAACCGCTCTGGATACGCGAATCGCTCGACAACCGGGGGTAGGCGGAATATGCGTTTCGCCAATCCCTATTCAAAGATTCTCGCGAGCAAAGTCGATTTCCGTATCGATTCGACGGTACGTTTGGCTGGCTCTCCACACCACCTAGCATCTCACCCCTCCACCATCACCTTCGCTACGCCGGCCGCCTTAGCAAAGTCGTCCTCGGTGACCAGCAGATAACTTTGCTGAGCGATCCGTGGTGAGTTGCCAAGCCAGGAACGGACCACGTGCAATGGGAACTCACGTTGGAGTTCCGTTTCGCATATTGACTGGGATTTTCGTGCTCGTGCTCGGACCAACCGCGTCGATTACGAGCACGAGCGCCATTTCATTGAGCACGAGACCGACTGAGCCAACCCATTGCCGTGTTAGCGGCGGCTCGATACTGCGGAGTCGCGACCACATACTCGCTTTTATCGCCGAAGATCTCGAAGGCGCCGTCGAGGATAGGTCGAAGCTCGGGGAATACCCAAAACACATCATCACTCGACAGATAGGTCCAAATCTCGCTGTGAAAGATACTCGAATTTGCTCTAAGGCTAGGCTGCATGGCAGCCTATCTGGATTGCTAATCCGTTGTTGTCTGGCGACTTCTAACCAAATATTAGCAAGCACTCGCTTTTCAGTACCGGTTCAACGATTGGATCACGATTCGGGACACCAGGAAAGCCGAGACCGATCCGATTGAGATCGAGGACACACCAGCAAGTCGGCGTCAGCGGATCTTGGAATTGCTCGGCGATGGCGGGAAGCTGCGATCCACCTGCATTGCAAATCAACCTGGGCTACAGCCTCAAGACCGTCAAACGCGAACTCGAAACGCTCCGCTTGGCCGGCCGCATCGAGTTCATCGGTCCGAGCAAAGCTGGGACTTACCAGCTGGTGGGAACGTGAATGGGAGCTTGGAGTTGCTACAATTTCACCATTGTTCGTTCGAACCGGTGGCTAATAGAAGACGTCATATAGACAATTCAAAGCAATTACATAAATCATGTTCCAGGCGATATTTAAATGTGTTATTGCTGTATCACTTTGGCTTGGTGTTGGGGCCAGTATCTCTAGCTCTCAGCCACCCAAAGAGCTCACCAACAGCATCGGGATGAAACTGGTGCTGATCCCCGAAGGGACATTCATGATGGGCTCACCCGAGAGCGAGGAGGGCCGTAATGAGAACGACGAAACCCAACACGAAGTGACGATCAGCAAGGACTACTACCTTGGTGTGTACGAAGTAACGCAGGCACAGTATGAGAAGGTGATGGGTAAGAATCCGAGTCACTTTCAAGGGGCCATAGTCGGTAATGAGAATGCAGATCTCCCTGTAGAGAATGTTTCAAGGGGCGATGCTGTCAAGTTTTGCAAAAAGCTATCGGACTTGCCGGAGGAGAAGAAGGCAGGTCGCGAATATCGCTTACCAACGGAGGCAGAATGGGAGTACGCGTGTCGCGCTGGTAGCAAGACGGCATATTCATTTGATGATGAAGAGGGTTTGCTGCCCGAGTACGGTTGGTTTAATCGCAACAGTTCTGACCGGACACATACAGTTGGCCTTTTGGAGCCAAACGCCTGGGGGCTCTACGACATGCACGGGAACGTCTGGGAATGGTGCAGCGACCGGTACGGTGAATATCCCAAGGGTGCGGTCAGCGATTCGACTGGCCCAAAAGTGGGTTCGTACCGCGTGAACCGTGGCGGCAGTTGGAACGACGTGGCCGCCTTTTGCCGGTCGGCGCTTCGTGACGGGAACGACCCGTCGTACCGGAGTCACAACCGCGGCTTCCGCCTTGCCCTGAGTTCATCCACCACGCCGCAAGGTGGTGACGAATTGAAACGCTGAATGAATCGCTATCGGAACTCCAGACCTGTGACCCTGTAAATCGAAATCGTGACCCTGTAAATTCTCAGGCGTTTTTGATGTGACCCTGTAAATGACCCTGCAAACGGAAAACCGTGACCCTGTAAATTTGGATCGGTCTTGAAATCGTGACCCTGTAAATCGGGTTGCAAAGAAGTTGCAAGTTGGTCGCGATGGATGGTGTTTCGAGTCGTCTCAAACAATGAAATCGGCGCGCGTCGTATTTCGCGTCGCGCGTGATGAGAAAGTGCGTTTTTCCCAGGGGATTTCTAGGTTGTTCGGTTCCTGTCCTCTCCGCTGTAAAACCAAAGGTTTTCCCAGGCTTTTTCGCATTTCTGGCCAATTGCTTTGGCTTTCCTGCACGTCCATGCACGTGCATGC
>CAIOHR010000293.1 GCA_903858115.1 uncultured Pirellula sp.
GGCATCAGTTCGACGTGCGTAAAGCCCATTTCCTTGCAGTATTGGACCAATTGGTGAGCAATGTCGCGGTAATTCATCCAGCCGTGGACGCCACCTTCACACTTTTTCCACGATCCCAAATGCACTTCGTAAACCGACATCGGCTTCTCGAGTTGATTTTCCGATTTTCTTCGGTGCATCCATTCGTCATCTTCCCATTTGTGACGATCGAGACTGCATACAACGGAAGCGGTGCGCGGCGGTAGTTCTGCAGCAACACCGAATGGGTCGGTCTTATCAACGACCTCGCCATTGGCCATTCGAACGCGATATTTATACTTTTGACCGTCCCCAATGTTAGGAACGAATAATTCCCAAATTCCGCTTGGAACTTGTTTTTGCATTGCGTGGGATCGCCCATCCCAATGGTTAAAGTCACCGACGACTTGTACGCTCTGCGCGTTAGGTGCCCAGACAGCGAAATTTACACCTGTCTGTCCACCAACATCACGAATGTGGGAACCGATTTTCTCGTAGATTTTCCAGTGTTTTCCCGCATTAAATAGATAGCGGTCAAAATCTGTTACGAAGCTCGGTACTGAATATGGGTCTGTCATTTCGATGGTGTTTCCGTCGCGATTAGCAAGCCGAATGCTGTAGTTTGGAATGTTAGCAGAATCGTTATTGTGTGTGGATCTATGGTTGTTCGTTCGAGATTCGCAATCTGGCATCACTCCCTCGAATACTCCCGAGGGATGGATGCGACGCATTGGTCTAACAGCCTGGTTGGAGTGGTCTACCAACCACGCTTGATCGTTTCCTGGAAAGTATCCACGAACAGCGATCGCATTGCGTCCATTCGCTTGGATAGGGTGCGGTCCCAAAATGCCACGTGGATCCGCATGAACTCCGTCGATGATGCTGCTTAAGGAACTTAATGGAATCTGAGTATGCACGTTGTCTCCGAATGTTATATCGAATCGAGTACGAAAGGAGTATGCCCTGGATGGTTTGGTGAACTTGACTTGAACCCTGCCGACCTGATCTCGTTAGGAATCCCGTCTAGGTGATCGTGGCTCCATAAGGAGCAAACAGCGAAAATAGCCTTCTATTTCTTCATCGAGCCGCAATATGGACCGCCAAGCACTATTTCGGATGGATGACAATCGACCAAGAAACTTCGGAGGAGGAGGTCCGATGGGGTCTCGGCGTGTTTCGGATGGCTCATTCGAGTCATGTTCTGTACGGATTGGGGAGTCAATTCGAGAATAGGACGATGAGGCCTCGTTCTCGACAGTCAGGATGGTTGATAGTTCGGATTCTGGCTCGTCCTTCTTTTCAACTTCTGCGATTACGTAGTTTGTAGGGACTGTATGGGAAGTTCGACCAGTATCGAATACTCGGCTGACCGTTGATCCGCTGTCTTTGTAGACAGCTGGATGCTTAGCTGTTTTCATTTTCGGACGATTGGGAGCAGATTTGTCGTGCTTATTCTCATCCACCGGTTGGTTTTCAGTCGCGGGATGCTCGAGTTCTTTGGGTGCATCGACTGGTAATTGTTCATTGTCTTCTTGCTTATTGCTATCTTCCGGCTGATCCTGAGAAATCCAGCGGCACTGAACTTTGTGGTACGAAAGCGTGCGATCGATTCGTCTCCAGATGTCTGCGTTGCGAATCGGTTGTACAGATCCAAAATGTTCCCAGCTATAATCGTTTTCTCGCCATTCGTTTAATCCGTACTGCAGGCCTCGAAAGACGTAGCGACTAGTGGTGACCAAGGTTACTCGACTGGGTTGCTCGAGAGCCTCCAAGCCGCGGAGAACAGCAATCAACGCGGTACGATCCGGAGTTGCCCCAGACTCTTTGTCGGACGCCTCAAACTTCTCTCCC
>CAIOHR010000294.1 GCA_903858115.1 uncultured Pirellula sp.
CGTTCTGCGAAATTGGCGCAGATGAGTTGTTGATGCAGACGATCTGAAAATTGCTTGGCGTGAAACACGGAATGCGAGTCGTGTAAGGCCGGAGCAGTTCATGGCCAGTTTGAAACATGGGATTGTGCTTGGCCAAAAATTCTTTCGGAGTCAAACCGAGGTCAAAAGCACATTTCGCATAATCCGCGATTTCGAGTTCGGATTGAATGTCACTCGGTTCATACCCTAGCATCAAGAAACACTCGTCAGGACCACCGTCAAGATGCAGCTTCGTTGTTTGCTGTTGGTCAAAGCGAGTTGCGGAAATATAGATCAACGATTGATTGGTCTGCTGTTCATGGATATTGGCCATTTCGCATTTGAGATCAACCATGAGTTGCCGAAAAGCGTTAGAGCCTATGACGTTCCCAAGATCAACGAGACAAAACCCTGGCGATTCGAAATCGGTGCGGCACGTTCGATCGTAGGCGAATCTAGCGATTGCGTGTACGTCCAAGGCTGGCAGCTGCAAGCAGACCAACTCAGGACTCCATAGGTTGTTCCCTCTTTCCATTTACCGTCCTGTTCTTCCTTAAATACGAGTCACATCGCCTTGTCTAACCCCAGACCGGTATCTGCTCTCGCCATGGTTACCAACATACCATACGGACTAAGGCCCCTGTCTTCCCCTTGTGGGCGTCCCGGGAAGCCTTAACGATTGCCAGGAATTCTCATCGCTTGTGGATTCGGCACCTTTGTTTGGGGCCTGCCCTTCATGGCCCATACTCGGCATGAGAGTTGCGACTACGACCTAGGCGTTACAGTTCGGAAGCGTATTTGGCAGGGAGAGATATGATGAGTGGCAAGACTGACATTATCAAGGGTCGAATCAAAGAAGCTGCAGGTGTACTTACCGGCAATGATAAACTGCGAAACGAAGGCAAGACGGATCAAGTTGTTGGCAAGGTCAAAGAAACAGTCAACGACGTCGTCGAAAAAGTGACCGAAGCTGGCAAGAAAGCTGCAAAGAAGTAACTAAGCGTCTCGGGCCATTTGCCCATTGGAGAGATCTTGACATTTTGCATCGGCATTCGAGTTCGTGACGGGATTATTGCGCTGGCTGACACTCGGATTGTGCGTGGCAGCGAGCAAGGCAACAAGCAGAAACTGTCTGAGTTTCAGCATCAGGATGAATCCCTTTTTACGATGACAAGCGGGCTACGGGCAGTCCGCGATAAAACGCTGGTCTATGTCGACGAGATCATTCGCGATTCAAAACCGCCTATGGAACGGCTGTTTAAGTTCGTCAATCTATTCGGCGATCAATTGCGACGTGTCAAGATTGAAGACGGCCCTTCGTTGTTAGAGTCAGGTCTACAATTCAATCTTCACGCGATCATCGGTGGATGTATGGCTGCAGATCCATCCCCACAGTTGTTCTACGTTTATCCCGAGGGTAACTGGATCGAGGCAACCATGGACTCGCCCTACTACATCATCGGCCGGACATACTACGGCAAACCAATTCTGGATCGATTGCTGAAGTACGATACACCACTGCAATCCGCACTTGCTTTAGCCTTGCTCGCGTTCGACGCAACGCGAACGAGCGTGACCGATGTCGACTATCCGATCGATGTGGCTGTGATTGCGACCGGAACCAGGCGCCCTATCTTTCGTCGCTTCACCGAAGAAGACTTACGAACTACAACGCAATGGTGGGCTGATATCCTGAGCCAGTCGCTAAACGCGATACCCATGGAATGGGCCACTGAGATGCTCCAGAACGCAACCAGCCAAGCGCCACCCCCGTAGCTCACAAGCTCGATCGGAATAGAAGCCCAGTTCGGAGTTCAGTTTTTTCGCCGTTGGACTACTTACCAAGAAACGCCTTTTCCAAGGTCGCGATATCGAGCTTTACCATTTGCCAACAAGCTTCAAACATTCTCTGTAATGCCTGAGCATCATCGCTCGCTAACCATTGTGTCATCTGTGACGGCCAGACCTGCCAACACATACCGAACTTATCTTTCAACCAACCGCAAGCGATTTCCGAGCCTCCATCCGAGATGAGGTTGTTCCAAAGCTTATCTAGTTCCTCTTGCGTATCGCATTCAATCGCCAGTGATATCGCCTCGGTGAATTTCCAATCCTGCCCTGCATTGAGTGACACGAACTTCATGCCGCATAACTCGAACTCAACGGTGAGTAC
>CAIOHR010000295.1 GCA_903858115.1 uncultured Pirellula sp.
TACCAATTGGCCGCCACAGGCAACCAACAAAAGCCCGACGAGTAGCTAATAAACCAATGGAAGGCAGCGTGAACACAGGCAGACGTATTCACCAGAGCATTGAACATCAAAGTGCACAATCGCTTCAAAAATCTTTCCAATCCTCTTGCAGGACTGACAAGTTCCCTCGTCGATATCAAGAATTTCAGGTGCCGTGACTGTGGAATACATATTCATAAATCTCCTTTTCTCTTTGAGATAGAGGATCGCTATGCCGCGATCGCGAAGTTCAGTTGCGTGATTTGCAAGCAGTTGGGATGGGGGCAAGTACGCAAAGCCCGAATGAACGATTGCGATAGAGAACCATGACCGCACAAAACTTCAACTGGTAGACCGAGACCAGCGAGATTTGCGGCCAATTCGCTGAAAATTCCATCACCGGAACCAATCACAACACGATCAAAACGCGCCGCAAGCCAAACTGGATCTGCGATATCAAGGAGACGGAGATCTGACCCGTCTTTTCCGCGACCAACTTTGACGTTAAAGCCTGGCTGATTCATCTTTACCATCAAGGCAGCCTTCGCGGTAGCTGCACAATAGACCTGGTCGTTTTCCCCTGGTTTGCACTGTTTTTTGAAGGCGTCAAGTACTTCAAGAATTGCCATCTCCGTCGCCATGGCCTGGCCGCAGAGATTGTCTATATCGAGCAGATATGCGGTGCGTAATTCTGTGTTCATGAGGCCCTCCTCTGGGTCTAGCTGACCTAACCATTGTACAGACCATCCGACTGTCTGTCAAGACATATTTCTGTCTTCATTTACAACATTTCGTCTCACCTGAACACTATGCTGTCTTTGTCGGAAGGACGTTAAATGACCACTTTTGTCGCCCAGCGTTTGAAAATGGGCTCAACCACCTATTACTTAGCCTCTCTAACTGCAGGCGAACTTGTGACTCGCGTACGGACCGCTGAAGAAGTTTTGACTGATTGGGCCGATCTATCAATAGAGGACCGTATCCAGCGCAACATCAACCGAAAACGTCTACTGGAAGAGATTGTCCCCTACCTCGCCGGCCATCCCGATAGGTTTTTCGGCTCGATCATTGTCTTGTTGGACGGGAAGACGGAGTTTGAGCCTTTGCAACGCGTCCAGAACGTCGGATCCATTTATGCACTGCAGACGGAGAAGATTGGCTTCCTAAGCGTCATCGATGGCAACTGGATCGCACTTGACGGACAACATCGTTTGGTGGCATTGCGCGAGCTGATTACTGGCAATTACAAAGGTGCGCAATTGCCGGGAATAATGAACGACGATATCGCAGTGATATTTGTAGAACAGGAGTCAACTGAGAAGACGAGGCGATTGTTCAATAAAGTCAACCGCTACGCAAGAGCCACTTCGCGATCGGACAATCTTGTGCTCAGTGAGGATGACGGTTATGCAATCATCTCCCGAAAACTTTTCATGAGTGAAGATGGCCCCCTCAACGTCCGCAAAGAAAAAGGGGAGGATTTTGTCAACTGGCGAAATAGCACCCTTTCGGGTCGCAGCCTGCAATTTACAACGATCAGCGCCCTTTCTCTCATCGTTCGTGACATCTGTGAGGCCAATGGATTGGTCATTGACGAGAAAACTCTCGGAGGTGTCGCCCCAACCGAAGCGCAGCTGGACAATGGTTACGCGATGGCTGTTCGCTGGATTGAGTCCGCCTTCGCCTCATTTCCCGTGCTGGAAAAAGTTCGCACAAACCCATCACTCCTCCCTGATCTTCGCGCAGCAAATCGACCCCATTCATTGTTGCTAAAACCTGCAGGGCAGATAGCCCTATTCCGTGCGGCCCGGATGGCGCGAGATGAAGTTGGTGAGGAATTCGATATCGACCAATTCATGCGGGCAGCCGCTCTACTCAACTGGTCAGTTGAGGCCCCTGCCTGGGAGAATTTTCTCGTTCTAGGCAGGTCAAGAATCCTTGCCAAGAGAACCAACTATGATGACGCAGCACTCATGATTCTCTCCCGGTGTTTTGGAAGTTACCTGCCAAACCCAGAGCGAGTCAGACAACAGTTTCTAAATAGATGGTTGAAGGCAAACCCAAATACTGAGCCCCCCACGCCCGTCTAAATCTCCAAAGCAAGGCATTGCTATTGTGCCATGGTCTGTACTAATTAATTCCTCAATCCAAAAGGACCTCAAATGACAACGCTCGTCCCCGCGATCCGATCCCGCATGGGAAGCCGCGACTACTACATTGCAAAAATGCGTGCTTCCGAACTTGCCGGTGAGGTGGCGATCGCCTCCGAGCTGGACGATTGGGAAAATCTTACTCTCGATGATATGTACCAGCGAGAGCTTAATAAACAACGTGTCGAACGCGAGATCGCTCCGTACCTCGCTAAGACCGCGGACCGATTTTTTGGATCAATCATCATTTTAATTCGAGATCCACATGCTGTTGAGTTTGAAAGCCTTGCGAAATTTTCAGAAAATATGCTTGCTGCCTATCGCAATACTGGAAGTGATATTGGATTTCTTTCAATTAATGTGTCAAAGGACAGGAACCATGGAGCTCTAGTCGCACTTGATGGACAGCATCGTCTGGCTGCGCTGCGTCATGTTGTCCAAGGTAACACGCAAGGCCAGTTCCGCGACGAAGTTTCCAATGACGAAGTTGCCGTCATATTCATCGCTGATGAAGAGATTCAAAAAGCTCGAGAATTGTTTACAATGCTGAACAAATCCGCTCGAAAAGTATCTCGAAA
>CAIOHR010000296.1 GCA_903858115.1 uncultured Pirellula sp.
CGAATCCCGAATACTCACTTGGTGATGCACGGATCGAGTAGCGTACCACAGGAGCTTCAAGACATCATTAACAAGTATGGTGGCTCGATGAAGCTTGTCGGATACATGCCTGATTTTTTTGGTGTGTATGACGACATGACAGTCATCGAGTATTTGGAGTTTTTTGCCGCTGCGTATCGAATTGCCCCCCAAGCTCGACGCAAACGCTGCAATGAGATGCTTGAGGTGGTCGATTTGGACTTCAAACGCGATGCATTTGCCAACACACTTTCTCGTGGTCAGACACAACGATTAGGATTGGCTCGAGTGTTGTTACATGATCCAGCGGTGCTGTTGCTGGACGAGCCATTGAGTGGATTGGACCCGCGGGCTCGAATCGAAATGCGCGCGCTGATGCGTCGCCTCGGAGGAATGGGAAAAACGATTATCGTGAGCAGTCATATTCTCCCGGAGTTGGCAGACGTGTGTAACAAGGTCGGGATTATCGATTCGGGGGTTCTAATTGCAAACGATGATGTGAATTCCATCATTCGCAAAGTTCGACCAAACGTGGTTTTGTTGATCGAGACTGCAGAACCATCGCAAGCTGAAGCAGCAGCGAAGGTATTGGAGCAGCAAACAGCCACCGATTCGGTCGAGGTAAAAGGGAGACAGCTTCGCGTTCTCATCAAGACGAACGTAGAGGATTATTCCGACTTAGCCTCTGCATTGATTTCGAGTGGAATACGCATTCGCAAATTTGCTGAAGAAGAAATCAATCTCGAGTCTGCGTTCATGGCCTTTACCAAAGGTGCTGGAGCCAAGATCTAGCTATGTCTACTCGATGCCGACACGATCTTCAGGGTGCGATTACTCAACTTCGAAGCCAGCTTCATCGATGGCGTGAAGCCAAAGCAACGGTCGCAGAGTCCTGGAGCGATGAAACAGCGGATAGATTTCATGAAGAATATCTGAGCACTTGCGACGGAACGTTGTCGAGATTAATTGCCGGCCTGCAAGAAGCGACGGAGCTGATACGTAGTTTCGAGAAGCAAGTCTCCGATGACCGCGATCAAGAGTCATGATAAGCATCTTTGAACTTTTCAAGGTTGGTGTCGGTCCATCCAGTTCACATACGGTTGGCCCGATGGTTGGAGCCAATCGCTTTGCGAAGCAAGCCGTCGCTTTCTTGAAGGCGAACGAAGCCCATTGGAATCCGACGTTGATTGCGATCGAAGTAGAGTTGTATGGTTCGCTCGCGTTGACGGGTATCGGACACGCAACGGATATGGCCATACTCGCGGGTCTATCTGGTTGCTTGCCTGCTACCAGTGAACCGCGTGAGATTTCCGAGAGTGTGAAGCGGGCTAGAGAGGAGGAAACACTTCGGTTGGGTGGTGAAATCCCCATCCGGTTTGTGGAAGCGACCGATCTGAAATGGTTACGAAATGACACCATGCCAGAACACCCGAATGCCATGCGATTGCGACTAGTCGAACGTGTTGTTCCAGGGCATTCTCAGGGGGACAAAGTGTTGCTCGAAGAAGATTACTTCTCGACAGGGGGTGGGTTCGTTTACGATCGCGCTGGCATGAAGGAGTTGCTTCAGAGCAATTCACAGACAGTAGAATCTTCGAGCGAAACGGTTCCGTTTCCATTTCGTTCTGCAGCCGAGCTGCTTGCGATGTGTCGTTCTGCAGGATTGACCATGGAGCAGCTCATCGATGCCAACGAACAGACCAAGCGAACTCTGTTACAGATTTCGGAGCAATTGGATCATCTTTGGGAAGTGATGCGAAAATGTATCGATCGCGGCTGTCAATCGAGCGGTCTATTGCCCGGCTCCCTTCGCATCGTGCGTCGTGCACCGAAGATCTTCCAACAGCTCACGGATCGCTTTCCCGCGAAACCGCAATGTCCCAGCGACTTGTTGTTGGTTCAGAACCAGAATCATCCGTTCACCGATCCGCTTCAGCAACTCGACTGGGTAAGCCTCTTTGCATTGGCGGTCAACGAAGAGAATGCGGCAGGCGGCAAAGTCGTAACCGCTCCAACCAATGGAGCTGCTGGGGTGATTCCCGCCGTGCTCGCCTACTATATGCTGTTCTTCCCAGGTGCGAACCGAGAAGGAATGTATCGATTCTTGAAGACGGCGGGTGCCATTGGACTATTGTATAAACGAAACGCGTCTCTATCGGCGGCCGAAATGGGATGCCAGGGTGAAGTGGGTGTGGCATGTAGCATGGCGGCTGCGGGGCTTGCTGCGTGTATGGGTGGCACTATTGAACAGATCGAGAACGCAGCGGAAATTGGAATGGAGCACAATCTCGGCCTCACATGCGATCCCGTACGAGGCTTAGTGCAAGTACCATGCATCGAAAGAAACACGATGGGTGCCACCAAAGCTATCAACGCAGCCAGGTTAGCTGTCCTTTACGGAGATGGCCAACACTTTGTTTCGCTCGATCGAGTGATTGAAACTATGCGTCAGACTGGTGTCGATATGCAAGTCAAATACAAAGAAACATCTCTTGGCGGTCTCGCGGTCAATGTGGTGGATTGTTAACCGCATCGGCAATTGTTTTCTTGGATCGCAGAAGAGATTCACTACGGGTTCTTGTACCGATTTCGAGCCTTGAGAGATTGTGGCAGCATGCTGTTTGGCAATGTTGCCTCTTCAACATCGGAGCCTTCTGGGCGGTATCGATTGATGGGTTTTTTCTTCGAAGGTTTCTCACGCGTGGGCATGGCAGAGAGTGGTGCAACGCGAGATTCAGTCTTTGGTGGCGTTATACGATCTGTCGTTTGTGTTTCGGATGAATCACGAGTGGGAAGTAGATCATCTTGACGCTTGGTGGCAATCGATGTGTCCAAAGGTGTTTTCGATTCCATCGGAGCAATCGTTTCGAGTGGCTTGTTTACCAAGCTATCCTGGCTCCTTGCGATATCTTTACGATCATCGCTATTTTGAGTTACCATGGCATCTTCGTTCTCTTCGGAAAGCCAAGAGTTGTTAGGATCGCTACCAACCTCAAAAGAATCTCCAACGAAGTTGGATAAAAATTTCAGGACCGTGGAAAACATAATGGCATTGCTACCATCCTCAAGAGGTCCTTCAACCTCGTCGTCCAGGAAGGCTGTGTTGGCTGAGTTGCTCTGAACCGTAGGATCGATTTCAGCCAAGGTGCTGACGTTACGTGTGTTTTCGGTGGCGGGTTCGGGATCCACGACACTGACGAATCGAGGTTCCTCGTCTTGGGGCAAACCACTGGATTGCTCTTCTAGGATTGCAGATACCTCGCCTAAGGAAGCACTCATCTCCGTCGAATCAAAGACCATCGACGACATAGACGCGTTACCTATGGATACGCCGAAACCATTGCGGATTTCGGGAGTGGCTGCGAAAACGCCAACCGCGAGAAGTAGGTTGAGCACACCAAGCATCATACCATTCCATGTCAGGGATCGTATCCTAGCAGAGCCGCTACCAAACAAAGCGTACGGAAGTGACCCGAAGATGCCAAAGAATAGCGAAAGGAAGATCCATAGTGCTTTCTGACCGCCGGAAAGTTCTTTCGAGCATGCACATTGGACGACACAAATGAGTGGATGTACCACTAAAAAGAAAAAGCAGGTTAGGCAGAGCAGAACACCAATGATGGCGCTTAAAATCAACATGGACATTCATCCCCGGCAATAGAAACGTTGAGCAATTTTTAGTAAGCAATCAGGCAGCCAGCCGAGTTGCTTTCAAGAGATAGGCTCCGATGATTGTTTCTGCCAGCGCCAATCTTGTCTTGCTAGTATAGATTTCGAGAAACGTAGCAATATTGCGCGATTGTTCAGTCTGTATCGATTATGCGTCATTTGCTGCTCCGCGATCCCGCACGTACAGCAACGATAATTTATTGACAGCGATCAATGATTCGAATGCTTCGCTGGGGAATCTGACATATACTTGGGTTACGAACAAGAACAAGACATCGGAGTCGATCGGTGGCGTGATGAATGGTTACGGATTCACAAGTGGGATAGGCTTCCAGCCTGTCGTCCAAACCAGCAGTGGGATAGGATTCCAGCCTGTCGTCCAAACCAGCAGCGGGATAGGCTTCCAGCGACCCACCGTTACAACATCGCCGTACACATTACACCCTGTGTGTGGCCCCGAGTAGGTCATCCTATTGCCGTCCCACCGCATCGGGTAGGGCGATCGCAACCCTCATCCCCTACCCCTTCTCCCTTGCGGCAAGGGAGAAGGGTGCCGAAGGCGGCAACGCTGTGAAGCATTTTTGTCAGTAAAAACTGGGGTTTCAGTGGTTTAGAGGATATGAAAGAAAGGCCAGATTCCCCCGATCACTAACTGAAACATATCAGTC
>CAIOHR010000297.1 GCA_903858115.1 uncultured Pirellula sp.
CCCGTTTTAGCTTTACAGCTATTTGGGCCGCAGGACAACAACCTTAGGTTGGTCCGAAACCAGCTGGGGGTCGCGATCACCCATCGAAACGGTCAGATTCGAATCTCTGGACCGGGCGAATCGGTGCGCGTCGCTACCGAAATTCTCGAGCGTCTCAAAGACAAAGTGATCCGTCACGTGGCGATTGGCCCTGACGAAGTTGCCGATGTACTCAACCAAGCCATCGGCAGCCGAAACGGTTCAGGCTTTGAACGCAACGAACTGGCGATCGGTAATGCAGGCCGCAGAATCAAGCCACGGACAGAAGGCCAAGCCGCATACATCGAAGCCATCCGTCAGCACGACATGACGTTTTGCATTGGTCCGGCTGGTTGCGGGAAGACTTATTTGGCAGTTGCGACCGCTGTCGAGGCTCTTAAGGCCAAGGCAATCCGCAAAATTGTTCTTGTTCGGCCAGCGGTCGAGGCGGGCGAAAGCCTTGGCTACTTGCCCGGCGATTTGCACGAAAAACTCAATCCTTATTTGCGACCGCTTTTGGATGCGATCAATGAGATGGTAGACTTTGATCAAGTTAAGTTCTTGCGAGAGCAGGATTTGATCGAAGTCATCCCGCTGGCTTACATGCGGGGGCGAACGCTGAATCAGGCGTTTGTTATATTGGACGAAGCGCAGAATGCGACCGTCGCCCAGATGAAGATGTTTTTGACTCGGATGGGTGAAGGCTCCAAAGTTGTCGTTTCAGGAGATATTTCCCAAGTGGATTTGCCCTATGGTGTTACAAGTGGTTTGCGGGATGCAGTGCAGAGATTGCATGGAATTCCTGGTATCAGTTTCATACGGCTCAACGAAGTCGATATAGTGAGGCATCCGTTGGTTCGTCGTATTGTTGCTGCTTACGATAGCAGCCGTTCTCTACCTACAGGTGATCGCTAAGCTCGCTTAGTAACGTATGTCATCCACGCAGAACGCGAAGACACGCAGCGAACGTGCTGCAAACTTGAAAGTTGGCCAATATCCTTGGCGACGATTACTAGAGCGATGGACATCGCTCGATTCGTTGATTCGTCTAGGGTTAGCGGTTGCGACAGTGGTCGTTTTGACTGTGTTCACGCAAAGCTGGGAGCCGCCATTCGCATATCGCAAAGGCTACATCCCGCAGCGAGCGATATTGGCACGTGTGCCGTTCAAAGTGGTTGATGAGGTCAAGACTGACGCGCTGCGCATCCAGGCTGGCCGTGAAGTGCTTTGCATCTACGAGAACAACAAAGAGCCGCTGGTGCAGCTCCGGGGGGCGGTCAAGGACGCACTCTTCTCGGTTCGGGAAGCCCAAGACACACTCTCTTTGACAGAAAAAGGAATTCAAAGCCTGAAGCTCCTCGGAGTGTCGGTACTTGATGAAAATGAGAAGCCGCTGACCAATGAGCAAGCTCTGGCCGCGATTCAGAAGACTTTATCGACCGATGCTGATATTTCGAAATTCGACTCAGCCATGCGCGAAGTTCTCGACCCAATCGAAGAGCTTGGGTTGTTGAAATCGTTGTCGCACGATATCGAAA
>CAIOHR010000298.1 GCA_903858115.1 uncultured Pirellula sp.
GAGGCGCGGCCCAAAACGTGGACAGTCCCCGAATCGGGCGTGAAGATCCGCAGAATCATCCGAATGGTCGTGGTCTTGCCCGACCCGTTGGGGCCGATGACGCCCTGGATGCTCCCCTTCGGAATTTCCAAATCGACGGAGTTTACTGCGGTCTGCGCACCAAATTTCTTAGTCACTTTCTCCAACAGTATGGCGGTAGCTTGCGATCCCATCAGGGAGGTGCCTTCTTGGATGAAAAGGAATCGATACAGGAGTCGACGGCCCGAAGTGATTCGATCTGGGACGCCAGACCTTGGAAGAATTCTATCTGCGGTCGCTCATTTCATGCGCCATATCACTGCTCTGCACCAGAATATCCAGCACTTTTACTTCCCAGAACTCATCGTTAGAAGCGAAGCTTATCGTGCTGGCACGCTCAAAGGAGCGGCGTTGGTCTCATGCGTTGCTTGGATGACTGCTTGCTTCTCTTCCGATCTCAGTTGCTCCGAGTATCGCGTGGCTTGTTCATAAAAAGTATGCACCTCGCAATGAGACCGATGGCGAAACACGACGGCGGAGCGTCGTGCCACTAATCCTCCGAACAACCTCACGCGAAGGCGCGAAGACGCTAAGGAGTGTAGTGGATCTCGCGAAAGATCCTGGCTGTGATGGGGCTTGGGCGAAGGGGGTAAGATTGGTGGTGAACGATGATCTTGATCGTTTTGGCTCCTGGCGAGAGCAGTTGAGGACAACTGCTCTACATTGCGAGCCATTGTGGCACGACAGTCTCTGTCGTGATCTGAATAGCATAGCGTACCGAGTCTTCTGTCTCCTGGCGGAACATGTCTAAGCCAGCCGCCTTGCGGTAATGGTATCCGTTTTCTGCCATGATCAGCTTGAACTGCTCAAAATCCTCTGGACAAATCAAGATATCGACATCATTCGTAGGACGCACAGACTCAGGGTCTACCTGCGCCACCCAAACTCGTACCGCATTTCCACCAACCATCGCAAACGGAATCGAAGTAGACTCCAGGATCGATACGGCTTTTCTTCGACGTGCTTCAACGCGATCTATCTTCACCCCTATTCCTGTTGCTTCGATTCCAAAATTCGACCAATCGCTATGAAATCGCGTGATAGGTTGGATCTCTCTGGAAACGTCCAGTTTTGCAAGTGGGACATGCAACCCCCTCAAGACGGAATGTGCCAATGATCCTCTTAGACTCGCAATCGGGGCAGTGTGGACCGGAAGTCCGTGAGTCAATGAGTACTTCGTGTCCACAATCATTGCACAAGTGAGGGGAATCATTCCCAATGCATTTTGCGCGCAATTCATGATTAGGGTGATAGGCATATTTCTTTTGCCCTGCCTCATCGATGTAGTACGGATTTCCGTCAGACCATGCGTCAATCGACCGCCGGCAGTCGGAACAAATATACCTATAGCATTCGGCCATTCGAATCCTCGATTTCTGTCTACTCTAGAATGAAACTGATTTACCTGCCTACCATGCTTTCGATTCGTCTTCGATTTCTGGAGCTCCCATAGGACTTGCGGTGCCATGCGCCCATTGTTGACACAAAAATCATTGCCTGACGTATCATTGGGAATCTTAATTTGAATTTCCCCTTACCCACCGAGGCAAGCGAGGTCTACGGTCAGGATTAGGAACTTAGTCTTCGAAGGGGGATTGGGCTTGAAGTAAAGCGTGCAATCCATGCGATGGTCAAATCCAAGAGAGGTATTTTCGGGAGTGCGCGTGACACGTTTGGTCACGACCTAAAACAAACCCAAAACTTTTTTTAGGAGAGCATTCCACTAAGAAGGGAATGGTTTCATCGCGAAAGAGTCGCCAAGAATTCCGGAATCCGAGGAATCTGCGACGTAGGCGACCAGTACCTATAACCCATGGTTCAATCGCTGGTGGAAGAAAAATCCCATGAGGATTGTGCTTTTTCCATTTCTCTGAAAGTGAGGTAACTCGTCATTCGGTTGACGGATAGGAGGGTGTGCGACGACGGCGGAGCGTCATTCTACTATGGGGTGCGGAAACGTGTGGAGATTGCGGGCGTATCTTTGCTAGTTGACGGGGACAAGTTCGAGAGCGAGAATCGAAAAAAGTTTGAATGGTGAAGTTGGCGGTTTGAAAGCCGAGTCGAGTCGTTCGGGTGCCTAATTCAGACTTCAAACTTCGGACTTCAAGCGTCCTCTGGGCTTCCAAACCAAACCCAGGACTTACATGTGTTCTTTCGTACATATATTGAGCCATGAGTGAGACTGTTCAAAAACGTCGTAGGCCATGGCTAGCTGGTCTTTTGAGCTTGATGGGTGCGCCGATTGGCCATGTGTATTGTGGGCGTCCCAAACGAGCTATCGGTTTTTGGCTTGGCGGGATGCTTGTCTTCCCGATTATCGCATTCTGTTGGGTTACCTTTCGACTAGGACCAATCGGTTTTCTGTCCCTGACTGTGCTCGCGATTGCCTTTCCTTTTGTTCAGGCCTTCGACGCAATGCGGATCGCTTGGAATTCACAAGATGCCCCTTTGGAGCGATGTCAACGCTGGTGGATATACCTTATTGTTTTCTTCGTCGGTTACGTTTCGAACTATGGCAGTGCTATGTTGGTGAAAACTTTTATTGCAGAAGTGTTCATGGTACCGACACGGGCTATGGCTCCGACTATCCAGCCAGGTGACCGCATAGTGGTCGATAAACTCTGGACTCGTGCCGATTCACTCAAAAGAAGGGATATTGTCGTGTACCAAAACATCCAAAACCCATTGCAACTCCATGTCATGCGAGTTCTGGGGTTACCAGGAGAAACGATTACGATTGAAGGAGCGAAGACTACTGTTGACGATTCCGAAATTGACGTCCCACAAGCACATGCAGACGGTTTAGTTCCGCCTGGGTTTTTCCTCGAGCAACTGAAAAGGAGTAAAGACAACTTGATTGGCTCCGGCTCCTTCTTTGTTGTTGGAGACAATCGTAACTGTTCCCAAGATAGTCGATTTGTCGGGGCCATCCCAAATCGTAATTTGCATGCAACCGCAGTAAACATCTTATGGTCACAACAGCGAATTTTCCCTAACCCAACTGACACTACGAACTATACCCTCGGTCCAATCGAATGGACGCGATTAGGCCGTTCGCTGCGATCAGATCCCGAATAGTGTTCCAACAAATAATGGATACCATGTTGCGTCTTTGCGATAGGGGCATTGGTTCGGTGCGAGGTTTTATGTTTTGCCCCAGCTGAATTTGGAGGTGTGTTTTGCAGCAAAGAAAAACGTGGCACGACGCTCCGCCGTCGTGAAATACTGTACTCATAGGTTCTGTGTCATGAGGGCGCCATGTTGATTTGATGGGTGACGGAGTATTGGGCGACGACGGCGGAGCGTCGTTCTACTACGGGGTGCGGAAACATTTGGAGATTGGGGGCGTATCTCTGCTAGTTGACGGGGACAAGTTCGAGAGCGAGAATCGAAAAAAGTTTGAATGGTGAAGTTGGCGGTTTGAAAGCCGAGTCGAGTCGTTCGGGTGCCTAATTCGGACTTCAAGATTCAGACTTCAAGCTACGGACTTCAAACTTCCTCTGGGTTTCCACTCCAAACCTGGGACTTCCATAGATTCATTCGTCCTCAAAACATGCTCCTTGATCAACAACAGCTCGACTTCTCGGTAGAAATGCAGGCGAAGAGTTACTCCCTCTTAAAGTGGGTTGGAAAGTCTGTTTCGTCAGGTCTGCTCTCATTCCAAACAGCCCACCAGTATTCCACGTTGCCGCTGGCCGCTGCCGACTGGATTGACAAACACTATCTGAATATTCCTGAAGCCGCGCGGGTCGATCCGGCAGACATCCCTGTCTTTGCAAATTTTTTTTCGACGTATCTCGAAAACTCGTTCGACCTCATTGCAAACCCTGGCAAAATTAAATTCTCACCCGACGCACATTGCTTTTGCCCGATGTGCAGTTGGATGATTGACGCACCGAATCTCAAAACCAAGTCGCTAAGCACGGCCGACAAGAAACGTGCCCTGAGAATGCAAATACACTCTGTTTTGCAACTCGGCATCGACACCGGTGCAAAGCTTGACGAATCGCGCGCAGAAGCAATTGTTTCCGACTATGGTGAGGCAACGGCTCTTCTGGCCTATGGACATGATCTTATTCAAAGACTCGATGCAATAGCGAACGGGCCTGCGGTGCTCGCGCTGTGGCGGCGATTTGCATGGAAGTCATCCGGCTCACCCAAACCCAATTTTCGATTGTCGACGAAGATGATACTCAATGCGGAATCGGAATTGCGAGCCTTGGTTGCGGCGTGATGAGGACGAATAAATGTTCCTTTAGATGTCGCGTCGTTGCGATAGGTACGTTCGTTAGAGGGGGATAGCCTCCCGACCAACCTCACGCGAAGGCGCGAAGACGCGAAGGGTAACGCGAAGAGAATGGTAGTGGATCTTGCTAAAGATCCTGGCTGTGACCCTGCTCGAGCGTAGCGACCAACCTATTGTAGAACGATTGTCTCAATCGTTCCGGCTCCTGGCGAGAGCAGTTGGGGGCAACGGCTCTACATTGCGGCCCATTGTGGTACGACAGTCTCTTGTCGTGAAAGGCTGCGCGATAGCTGGCCCATAACCCTCGAACAATCTCACGCGAAGGCGCGAAGACGCGAAGGAGTAACGCGAAGAGTATGGTAGTGGATCTCCCCCTCAAAACTCAACTTGATCTTGTAAGAAAAACAGGGTAGTAATTGCTGCAACATGGCGGATGTTCGATACTCCGCGAACACTCAAAGTTTTTCTGCCGTCTGCATTGGAAGAAACATCCGGTCAGATAATTTCGGTAGCGAGATAAACCCGAACTTCTCATAGAAACGCGTTGCGGCTTCACCTTTGGAATCGACAACGATCAGGCTTGCCGCGATCTCACTTGCTACTCGGACACAACGTGCGATTGCGTCGGACAGAAGTAGCGAGCCGACGCCGGGATGATTCACGTCTCGTGCCAATCTTCCAACCAAGATTGCGGGGATTTCGGGATAACGCGGAAGTTTCCTCGTGAGCTCTTCGGGTAGCTCAGCAAGGGCTATCGATGTCGCGCACAGAGTATAAAACCCGATCACTCGCTTCGGCTGTGCGCGCTCGACTAGAACAAATACTGCCGACGCCTTTCGCTTCACATCTTGCTTTGCATATTTTGCGAGATAATCGTTGAGAACTGACACTCCGCAATCGAATTGCGTTCGATGGTCGTGATTGCCAAGCGGCTCACAAACGTAGTCTTTCATCGGCTTTCGACCTGCTTGTGATAGTCCTCCATAGCAAGCTTCAACTTCTTGTTTGGCTTCTTGGGAGCCAATAAAGCGTCGACAAGTATCCTGCTTTGCGCTTGGTCTAAGTGCAGTTTCTCATGCTCGTCGATCACCTTCTTAGCAGCGACTTCAACATGTGTAAGCACAAATTCGGAAACGGTCCGACCACTGAAGGCGGCAGCCCGCTCGATGAGTTCTTTCTGCTCTTGAGACACTCGCGTTTCAATTCGAGCTGTCTTTGAGGTGCTATTTGCAGTTGCCATCATTTGCTCCTTGATTCGCTCAATTGTACGGCATATTGCCGTACAAGTCAATTTGATTCCATTTGGCGGCCGAAGCTCAACGCCACATCATCCCCGTCGTCGCCCCTGCATTTCCTTGAAAATCAAGCGATTTCGCTTTTCTGGGATGTCTCGATCGGTACCGAATAGCACAACGCCTAGCCGGGTTTTGCTGCGAACCTAGGAACTTGAAATACCATGAGTTTTCGTTGAGCAACAAACCACCTAGTTCACTGCGATACCGTTCCATCCATCATTTCTAGTTGGAGGACGATAAAACGGTCTCCAGTTCAAATCCAATCGACTGGAAAAGGCATCACCAAACTACGAACAAAGTGCTGTGAAATCTTTGGTTTCGGGTAGTAGCCAAACCAGTCGCTGCCTAACTCCAAGATCTTACCTTGCGAGTTGTTAACGCACTCGCAGCGACGCTGTGACCAAGCGATGGGAGATGGGATTCCTGTTGGCTTTTCCGAAATGAACCCCGACGCAGGAGTCACAGGGCTCGAGACAACCAGAGAAAAAAACAGAAATTTTTCGCCCACATCATAGGCCGTTTAAGCCATCTAAGAATTAGCGGCAATCGGCACCTGGCTTGCTCCAACCATGTTGGATTCTTCGTCCTCGGAAACCGCTTTTATGATTGCACTCGATCGACTTTAAACCGGGATGATTCTCATGGAACCCCCCCTGAAATCCAACGCAGCTAGCATAGCAATTGAACTGATTCCGCCCGATTTCGTTCAGCGAAACAAAGAGAACCGCAGGGCCCTTTCCCAAAAGCTTGTGATATTGTCGGTTTCCCTACTTGTAGGTGGGTTGGTGGCCTACGGATGGTTCTTCG
Source organism: uncultured Pirellula sp. (assembly GCA_903858115.1). Lineage (GTDB taxonomy): Bacteria > Planctomycetota > Planctomycetia > Pirellulales > Pirellulaceae > JBKCUI01. Next base: position 6,427 of record CAIOHR010000298.1, read on the forward strand.
CCGAAGACCGAAGATATTCGATTGATGGTGTTAAGACGACAGGAATCATTACCTCCTATCAATCCCAAACAACCTCATCGAAGGGGGGCACTCGAACCACGCATACCATCAGCTACAACTATGCAGCGGATGAAGGCACGACATTAACAGGCTCGGATGCCGTCAAGTGCTGGAGGCACCTCCCTGCGACGGGATCACCATTGAATCCGAAATCGGGTCAGCCGATCGAGGTCGAATACCTCAGATCCAACCCGAACACCTCGCGGATCAATATTCGCAATCGCTTCGATACTGAGTATGAACTAGCCATTAATGCCATAGTGGCCTCCATAGTCATTCTGATGATCCGGTTCATTAACTCGTTTCCCATCCGTTTGCGAATACAGATTTATGGAGTCTTGTTCACTCTGGGTGGTTTAGCCATTGTGGCTGCTTTTCTCTATCTTTTGCTGAAGATGTCACGCGACTCACGAGCAGCGCGAGACATTTCGGATTACTTGTGGGTCCTTATTTTTTTTCTTTTCATGATTACGCCGTTTGTAATAGCATTCATTTGGTTTGGCTGGTCCATGCTGAAACGGAGTCGGCGTTCCTTCGAGGATCCTCGCGAAATGCTCAACTTGGCATCGATGCCGCCCCTTGGAAATCGAATCACTATTTTCTGTCAGCGATGGCTTGGTCGAGACGATGTGATCATTCTCGATCACCAAAAACGATGGGTGCACTTTTTTAATTGCCACTCCATCAGAGGCTTTTTCTCCAGATCGCTAGATCTGTATAGTTGTGCGATAGATTCCATTAATATTGTCGAGCATGTGATGTCAACCAAAAATGGTGAGGTTCCCCAAGTACATCTCATATCCAAGGACGGAAGGACGATTTTGGGACTCAATAAACCCGGTGTGAATGAATTTATTGAATTGCTGCGCACCCCGGCAGAAAATCCTGCGGTGTCGTCGACCCGAGGATAGGCGAGACGCGATGATCGTAAAACGTTAACGTGTAGAAAGTTGGTGGGATTGGTGTGGAGGCATCGATCAACAAATTGCATGCGAAGTCATGCGGTGTCACAATTCGATATTCGATGACTCTTGAGGGCGTTACCGGTGGATGACCAAACTATTGCCTTGACAGTGTGGATTATATTGGCGGCGATTATGTTGACGGCGTTTTTCGGCCGGAGACCAGGGAGCAAATGGAGGATGAAGGAGCTGGCAGGACTAGTCGAACCTTTGGGATTTGATGTTAGGAGCGATTTCGACAAGGAGTCTGCAGCCCATTTCTATCAGCATAACCCGACGTTGGGGTGGAGTTTTAATATCACCTCCGTTTGCGTTGCGGATTATGATTCCATCCGCATCGTCGTCATGGAGTATCACTTTGGTGAAGGGAGTCACAAGCAGTATTTTCTCGGGATAAATTCCTCGATTTCGGCTCCGCTGTTCGAGATCAAAATTCGGGACACTGAAACCATATGGAACAAGGATCTGTTTGCTATAGATCCAGTCAGATTCGAAGAGGATCCAGAGTTTGACGGAAATTTTGTCGTCCGAGGTGATCCCGAGCGGGTTCGTGCTTTTCTAAATCCCGATCGCCGGAAGGCGTTGTGCAAGACTTTTGATTTACCGGACTCGGTTTCAGTATGTGGCGATTCCGTATTAATTGAGTACACAAAGCATATTAAAGCTACCACATTTGAAGGCAACGTCAGGCAATGCCTTGCCGTGACCAAACTCATGATGGGTGGCACTGTGCAACGTGATGGGAATTTGCAAAAGCCACACAATCTCTGATTTTACTTTTCAGAGTGTAAAGCTATTAGTCTGGAAATTTCGGGGTGCGTCGCTGCAAGACTTTCTGGAAAAACGCGTTCGAGAACTCGGCTGGCCTCTTAACGCTATGGTCAACATGATGCGACTTGATGAACTGCAGAATTCTCGCCCTGCCCCTTCGTCCAACCTCACGCGAAGGCGCGAAGACGCGAAGGGTAACGCGAAGAGAATGGTAGTGGATCTTGCTAAAGATCCTGGCTGTGATCCTGCTCGAGCGTAGCGACCAACTTATTGTAGAACGATTGTCTCAATCGTTCCGGCTCCTGGCGAGAGCAGTTGGGGACATCGGCTCTACATTGCGGCCCATTGTGGTACGACAGTCTCTGTCGTGAAAGGCTGCGCGATAGCTGTCCCGTAACCCTCGAACAATCTCACGCGAAGGCGCGAAGACGCGAAGGGTAACGCGAAGAGAATGGTAGTGGATCTTGC
>CAIOHR010000299.1 GCA_903858115.1 uncultured Pirellula sp.
AAAATCGCAGGGTTTTCGTTTGATTTCAAGGGAGTTAGAATTCTAGATTGAATCAAAATGTGGGTAATGACAAGGCTAGCGCCCGTCGGCTGATTGGGTTGCGCTTCGAGGGAATTTTTGAAACCCGGAACTAGCGTACGCTGGCTCATTGGGGTGAACCTACAAAGTGGGAGGCTATCGGTTGTCAGCCAAGAAGTGCAATTGGCGATACATGGCTCTCATGAGCGGAGCATCGACTTCTTTTCGCTCTGCGGCGCGAATTGCATTTCCATAAATGACTTCCACTTCGATCGGTCGCCCCGCCAGGAAGTCTAGTCGCATGCTACTGTCATATGGAACCATCTCATCTGTATGATCCATCATGTACTGCACGAACTCCAGTTCGATAACGTGACCGCATGCGACGGCAGTGCTTCGAACTTCTTCAATGATCGATTTTGCCAACGCTCGAGAATGAGGGTGCCGCATGATTGAATCCGTGCTGGAATTCAGCATCACTGACAAGCCGTTGAAGGGAATGTTCCACATCAACTTTCGCCATCGTGCCAATGACAAGTCGTCTGTGACGTTGCATTCGATTCCTGTTTGGCGAAAGATGTCGCAAATCCTTTCAAGTGATGCAATACTAGGGCCGGGTTCATCATCCAACATTCCACGATACGGACCCATCAGAATTTTGCCGTAGTCGAGATGCCGTATGTGTCCTGGCCCAACTTTGTTAGAGCACAGAAAGCAGCATCCGCCAGCAACAACGCCTGTTCCCAATACTTCGCGCGTCGATTGCTCGACATGCAGCCCATTCTGAAGCACTAATGCGACACCACCCTGGCGCAGCAGCGGTGGCAGAAGATTTGCAAGCTGCGAGTTCTGCGTGCTCTTTAGAGCGATGATCACACAATCGCACTCGGGCATCATGTCGACCGATTCGTGCACATGGACACTAGGTAAATGAAAGTCCCCTAATTTGCTATCGACTCGCAGACCATGTTGCCGAACGAACGCAGCATCGGATCGCATGAGAAAGTGTACTTCTTGGCCAATTCTGGCGAGTAAACCGCCATAAAAACCACCGAGTGCACCTGTGCCAACGATTGCAAACCTCATCCTCGATACTTTCTTTGGTTTCTCATGTTTACTAGCGCACCTGCGTGGGCAAACCCTGTGTCGTTTTCATCAGCCGGAACGCCTTAGAGACTGTCTGGCTTAGGATTTGATTGCTATCCAAAAAACTCGGCTTGATTTTTGCCAGGACGTACAATGAGCACGAGTTATCCTCCAACAAGCCTCAATCGAGAGGATGAGAGAGTATAGCGATGGATCGTGTTTTTATAAAACCCTCCAGGTTGTCTCTTCGACTGCGGTCTAGAATAGCGGCGAAGACGGCTGGCAAAGATGCCAAAGGCCGTCGAGAAGCGGGACTGAGAAGATATTCATCAACAACAAATGAGTTAAATCCTAATGACAAAAAAACAATCGGGGGATCCCGCCAAACTGTTACCCAAGCGTCCCATTGATCGCTTTATCGTCCCTGTTAAGAGTTTTCTACATATCGAAGCATTTAGCGGTTGCTTGCTTCTGTTCTGTACGGCGTTCGCAATATTCATCGCCAATTCACCCTGGGCCAGTTATGCCATGGCGTTTTGGAAAACTGAAATTTCGATTGGAATTGGTCCGTTTAGTTTGCACGGCGATTTAGTTCATTTAATCATCAATGATGCGTTGATGACGGTCTTTTTCTTTGTTGTGGGATTGGAGATTAAACGCGAGATTGTAAGTGGCGAATTGAACGATCCACGTAAAGCCTTGCTTCCAGTTTTCGGAGCTATTGGTGGAGTTGTCGTACCGGCAACTATTTATTCAATTCTTCAATGGGGAGAATCGGGACAGAGAGGGTGGGCAATTCCGATGGCAACCGATATTGCCTTTGTCGTGGGAATTCTTGCTCTATTCGGTAATCGAGTTCCATTCGGGCTGAAGGTTTTCTTGCTTACCTTAGCCATTGTAGATGATTTGATCGCTGTCTTGGTCATTGCGTTTGTCTTCACCGATTCGATTTCTCTAGTTTATGTATTGGCGGCGGCTATCGGTTGTGGATTGACCTTCCTACTCAATAAGCTGGGGGTGCGATCGGTCATGGTCTATGTCATTGTCGGTATCGGAGTTTGGTTGTCATTTTTCAACGCGGGGATCCATTCTACGATTGCAGGAGTCATTCTCGGATTGATGACCCCAACAAAGGCTTGGATCGAAAGAGGAACGTTTGTTGGACTTCTCGAAGACTATTGGAATCGATTGACAGATGGAGTTAAAGAAACCGACCCCGTCCCCGCGGAAATTGAAAAGCTTGAGTTTGTCGCCCGCGAGACGCTTTCGCCATTACACCGCTTGGAGATGGGGCTGCATCCGTGGGTTGCCTTCTTCATCATGCCGGTCTTCGCGCTTGCCAATGCTGGAGTACCCATCCAATTGGACGTGCTTCGAAATCCAATAACGATTGCAGTCGCTTTAGCGCTGTTTGTAGGAAAACCACTTGGAGTAATCATGGCATGTGCCTTGGCAATTAAGCTTGGCTTGACACGGTTACCGGATGGAGTTCGTTGGTCTGTTTTTATCGCAGGGAGCTTTCTCTGTGGTATTGGCTTTACGATGTCATTGTTTCTTACTTCACTTACCTTTGTTGGTGAGGCAAATTCAATAATGGCTTCCGCGGGAAAAGTCGGGACACTACTAGGATCATTGATAAGCGCCATTATCGGCTGTGGGATGCTGTTTTTAGGATTTCGGAGCAAGAAGTCTGAGGAGCAGTGACGGTTTGGCTGAATTTATGGCGAAGTCTCCGATCACCTCGCATGGCACAACACGCGATGCGGTATAGCGACATGCGTTTGACGATGAACGTTTATACCGATCCGCGATTGTTGGACATTGCCGGCGCTGTTGATGTGTTGCCTATGCTGTCGATCGATGCAACGTCGGCACCGGTGGCAATAAGCATTTTGAAGGCAACCGGCACCGAATCGGGTCGTTCGAGCGTTGCACCAATGGTTCCACCAGATACAGTCCATAATGGTCAAATTGGGTCCATTCCTGACCATTTCGATGGCTCCACTGCGAGCGGAGTAGAAACGAAAAAACCCTTGGAATCACTTAAGAAACCAAGGGTTTTCGCTAATCGGGCCGGCGGGATTCGAACCCACGACCTCTACCACCCCAAGGTAGCGCGCTAGCCAGGCTGCGCTACGGCCCGATTCTGTTCACGAATTCGATCTCCCCATCTCTGATAAGATCTTCCTTCGTGGCATTACTAGCCGGAAGTGTAGTCGACTCTCCTCGTCTAGCCAAGTCCCATCCTCACTTCGCCTTGACTAAATCCTAGGTCCTTATCGCCCTTCACTTTCATGCTAATTCTCCACGGTCATTCATCCGCTGGCTTCGATTCGGCAGGACGAACCATCACGTGCTTCTTTAACGCCTCAAACCGTGCCCCCTTGATACCACGAATCTTTTGAAGCTGCTCTGGCGTTGTAAATCGACCTTCGGTCTCGCGATATCGCACAATGTCCGTCGCTAGCTTTGGCCCTACACCCGGCAACAAGTTTAACTCAGCTTCTGTCGCTAAATTGAGATCGATGACGTAGTCTTCTGCCTCCCATTGGCTGTTCGCAAACCTCCGGCTTTTATAACTATCAATTACGACCATACAAACGATCATCACCATGACAACAACAGCCATGGATCGAGCACGCATGGTTCCAACGCTAACCTGTGGACTGCCTGGGCTCTCCATTTCCGCCCCCAATAACTACGGTTGCCACAATAACTAAGGTTGCCACAATAACTAAGGTTGATTGCGAAGCTGTTGCAATACTTCCATCACGATTTGACTAATCACGCTATCATCCGCCGCTACCGGCGCACGCGTCGGACTCTTCATAAACTCGAAACCCGATAACAGTTCTTTGATCTTCGCTTGAGCTTTGTCAGCCGCTGTTGATTGTTGTGGTGAAAGGGGTGTTCGGGATTCACCCAAGTTCCAGCCTCGAATCTTGGCTCCTCGCCGAAACCCTTCTGGAAACTCCGATGTTCCCAGCATAGCATCGAACAATGGCAACAACTGATATTGCAATTGCATCGCGCGTTCCCAATGCTGTGCACGACAAGCATCGTAGATTGCCTTTGTGAGCTCAGGCACGACACCGCTTGTAGCGTTCGTACCTCCGTCGGCACCAACCATCAACATCGGCACCAAGGAAGCATCCCAGCCTGTCATGAAGAAGAAATCTTGACGAATCGGTCGCACCTCGGCAATCATCCGCATCATATGTGGAATATCTCCCGAACTGTCCTTGATTCCAACCACACGAGGACATTCCATTGCAAGCCGCTTGACTGTCGCTACATCGATGGGTGAAGCGAAGAGTGGAATGTTGTAGAGAGTCACATCGACACTGACTCGATCCGCGATCTCTTTGAAGTATGCATACACACCGTCCGGTGCTAGACGATAATAGAACGGTGCGACTATGGCGACTGCGCGACAACCCAATTGGCCGTAGGTATCACAAGCTCGGATAGTCTCCTCGACATTCGCTTCGGCGGCCCCTGCCAAGATCGGTACGCGACCTCGTGTTTGATCTGCCACAACCTCGATCACTCGCTTTCGTTCCTCCGGCGTAAAGCGAACGAACTCCCCTGTGCTGCCATTGGGATAGAGACCGTGCACACCTTTCTGGATCAGCCAGTCGACGTACTGACGAAGATTGTCCTCATCCAGTCGACCATGACTATCCAGTGGAGTGATGTTTGGGGTAAAAATACCGGCTAAAGGTTGTTTGCTCATGATCAGAAAATACCACACGTTCGAAGAGATGGGCAAATCTTAACGATTTTTCGTAGAAAAGTACCACTGTGCCTTTGAGGATTCGACATCTCAAGCCGATTTTTATCGATCCATGAAAAATATTTCACGAACCGCACTGGTTCTAAGCTTGGGAGGGATCGTCTTTCTTTTTTTTGTCGCAACGGCGTTGTACCCTTGCTTTCCCTTTCCGGACCCCACTGGGGAAACAGTTTTTCTGTCACGGCTCGATTATGTCCTGGCGGTTTTAGGGCATCCAGAAGCGGTGTGGGGGCAATGGCTAGGGGAAAGCGATGGGCTGCATTTCTTTGATCGTGTTCCAATCTTGCTGCGCGTCGTAGTGACAGTGGCTGTTTGCTGGTCCCTTGGTCGTTGGTTGGTCGCGTTGGATAAACTCGAACCGCACATGCCTAGGGTGGCTCATTTAGCCATCTCCATCCTCGTCGGCTATGTGATCGTCAACATCGCGATGTACATCCTTCAACGTTGGTTTCAAATCGATCATTGGTTGTGGCCAGGGATGGCGTTGATCTTTTGCTACGTGGTATTGTGGCTACTGAAGATTCGTGATGAACACACACTGACATGGAAGCAACACAACGTCATCGGGGTCGAGGCTAAGGACGACCCGACATTCCAAGTCTCGTGGAAGCGAAGATTGTTTGGGCTCTGCTCGATCGGTATCGTCGCTGTGTTTTGTATTCAGTTATTGGGTGCTTGTATACCGACGGTCGATCAAGACGTACGTCGAGACGTGTGGTGGCATCTCGTTTCCAAATCGCGCGAAGGCAATGCGGATGCGGGCGACTTCCGGAAAGAGGATGCGAAAATCCGAACGAATTGGTTGTCGACCAAAGCGATGCCGACGATCGACTATGTATCGGTATTATGGCTGTGGGAATCAAGCCACAGATCGAATGGACCAAACCATCGTGGATCTTCCGCGGAATTACCAAGCTACCTGACGGCGGTGGTGACTGGAAAAGTGATGGTGACGTTTGTCGCTTGGTTGGGTTTCGTGTTGATTGCGGTATATGTGAACGAGACGTACGGTAGTTTGCAAGCGCTTCTCATTCTGCTGTTGTTGGGATGTACACCATGCTTTATCGAACTAGAGAGACTCGGCCGAGTCGAGAGCATATATGGCGTAATCATGGCGTCGATACCGATGGTCGTTCGATATTCTCATCGCTCAGGCATCGTGCCGATAGGTTGTTTAGCAGTCTTGTCGTTACCCATGCTCGTTTGGGTTACGAATTGTTTCATGATCTCGTCCGATTTGGAGTATTTGCGTCCTGAAGCGATGGCTCGCTTTGTTGGGTTCTCCACGCTGCATGCGGTTGCGTTTGTTCCACTTGTAATTGCCGGTCTCTGTAGGCGTGATGGAGGAATGGAACGTTGGATGGCAGCGATTGCAATGTGTATCTTTGTGATCATGGGTTTGATTTGCGCGAAGATGGATCGTTGCTGGGTTCCAAGTTTGTGTTTGTTGTCGTTCGCGGCGGCGCGAGGCTTTTCAATTCTAGTGCGGGATCAACCAGGTTGGTTAGGTCTGCCGATGTGGTTGTGCATCATGTTGTTTGCAGTAGTGGATGGGGTTGCTTTGCCGACGATCGATAATCGAGTCTTCGCATCGTATGCAGAAATAGTCCGTAGTCAGTGGCAATACCGAGAGTCTTTGAGCGATCCATCCGATGTTTCCGACCGATACACTGCGGAATTGCGAAACCAATCGTCAGATGGAAAGTTGGGAGAAACACCTCGATTGTTGTTGGTAGGTGATTGGGACGATTTAGATTTGCCTATGGAGTGTGTCGTGTGGTTGGACCGATCGCCCGACGAGTTGTCCGAGGGGTTGAGCCGACTGGTGGAGCGAGGGATGACTCATGTTGCTTTGGTTTCGGCAAAAGACAGAAATGAGAGGTTGCTTAGCTTAGAAGACGAGCAACGAACTCGTCAGGAGTTAGAGAAACTCGTACAGAAGGGACTGCTCCAAAAGATGGATGTTGCGTCGAGTTGTCGCGAGCTAACACTTTACGTCGTGAATTTTGTGGACTCCCCGGCTATACTATCCGGTCGCAAATCCAATCCCTAGATCTTCTTCCGCATGTAGGTGTGAGAAGAAAGAGTGCCGCTCGAAGGATAACTTATGAGACAGTCGAACGCATTTCCCTTTTTTTGCTTGGTTTGGATATGCATCGGGTTGGCATTTCCTGGGCTAGTCTATTCGCAGGTATCCGAGAAAGAGATTGCGGCCTTAGAAGGTGAGGCATCGGCGAATCGCGCATCGTCCGGGGGGGCCAAAGTAAGCTCCAAGGATGGGATGGACCCCTTGTCGTTACTAGAGCGAGGCGGCATCTTCATGATTCCGATTGGAATCGTTAGCCTATTGGTTTTGACCTTTGTCATCGATCGGGGTATTGGGCTGCGAGCAGGGAAGTTATTCCCTGGTCGGTTTCGCAAATCGATTCAACAGTTTTCAAAGCAACTCGATGCAGATCCGCGAATGGTCTATCAAAGTTGTCTTGAGCATCCCTCGGCTGCTGCGAATGTCGTGAGGTCGATGTTGCTCACGGTTGGTCGTCCGATTCCTGAAGTGAAGGCCAGCATTGCCGATTCGTTGCAAAGAGAAGCCGATCAAGCATACAGCAACGTCCGATGGCTCAATTTGGCTGCAGGTATTGCACCATTGTTGGGGCTCTTGGGGACGGTATGGGGGTTGATACGAGCGTTTCATGACACCACCCAACTTCAGGCAGGTCAGAATCGAGCTGATTTTTTGGCGGTTGGCATTTATGAAGCGTTGGTAACCACACTTGCAGGTCTTCTCGTCGCAATTCCAGCCGCTGTAGCATCCCACTATTTTGAAGGTCGGGTCACTCGCGTTTTTGGATCCATCGACGAGAGTTTGTCGGAGTTGTTACCTCGATTCGAGCACTTCGAGGGACGCAATCGATTTGAAGTGATTGGCCGGGAGATTGCACCTCGCGAATTAGTGGCCGGTAAGTCATCGACCGTTCTGGCGCCGCCGGTGAGTCGGTAATCGCTTGTGAGTCGGTCACTGTATTGTTCGATTCGCTAGCGCCGTATTGTTCGATTGGCTAGCGCCGTATTGTTCGATTGGCTAGCGCCGTATTGTTCGATTGGCTAGCGCCGTATTGTTCGATTGGCTAGCGCTGTATTGTTCGATTGGCTAGCGCT
>CAIOHR010000300.1 GCA_903858115.1 uncultured Pirellula sp.
CTACTCAATCTACCTACTTTTTTCGGAAAATAAATCTAAACTATGTCTACTGCTTCCTGCACCGGGTTCTCTGAGGTTGCCCTGAAAGTGAATAAAAGTGGCATGGGAAAGCCTTCGGCACAGACAGGCATTCTCGTAACATCACTCAATAGGATTGACGACCTCACCGGCGAGTTAGTCGAAGCGATCGAAGTGCAACTGCAGAAGGTTGCAAAAAAGAGTGAAGCATATCGGGCTGGTCAGGCGTTCCGCGAACTTTGGAATAGGGCATATCCGGGCTCGCCGTTTGCAAGGACTCGCACGCATGCTCGTAAGGAGAAGGAACACCGTAGAACCAGCGGTGAGTTTAGTTGGCTGTCTGTGAAGGGCCCTTGTCTTTCGGGATGGCAAACTCCACTGGCTTCATTTGTTTCCAAGCGTACAGGACAAACTAAGCACGCCGTCGTATCCGATCTCAATATTTTCTGCAACTTTCTTCTAACGCTGGAGGACCCCCCGTCGCTGCCAGAAAAAGTTGATCGAGCTTCTCACATCTTCGATGCAACTTTCGTAAACAACAATACCTTTGTGCACGTGGTTGCGCAGACCGAATACAACGGAAAGCGCAAAACCCGAATTCTTGGATATCTGCGTGACTTCTTTTCGTGGTACCGCGACTGGCTGGTACAAACAGGGCAACAGGAGATTGCAGCCACCTTTGTGAATCCAGTTTCAGAGCAAGACAAGTTTAAGCAGGACGACAATCCTGGTCAAACATATCGAACTGCACTTCCCAACTGGTTGTTGAAGGAACTGAAGAAGACTCTTACAGAAAATGACTTTGCGTTCCCGAAGTCAGAGCCCCGTACCGATTGGGTCAATCAGTTTGATGCACAAGAGGGCAAAGTCACGCGGGTTTGGTGGCCTGGAACTGCGACTGTACTTGCTCTGCTCCTTGAACTGCCGCTCCGGAGCCACCAGAGCCGCTGGCTCGACTCGGGTGACTTTGACGAGATGCTCTACGACTTCAACTCACAAGCAGAGGTGAAGAACCCGAACCCGCTCGCCATACCGGGACGCAGTGAATCCTGTATCCGGAAGCTGCATGACTCCCTCCGGCTTGAGAGCTGGCCCGGTCTTTACGTCAACACCAACAAGACAGCCCTCTACGACGGACGCAGGCCACCGGGGTATGAAATCCCGTACTTGACAGAAGGCATGGCGCAGCTTCTGTCGCAGATGCAAGCTTGGAACAAGCGATATCTACCACCGCTGGCATCGCTTGTGACTTATCGGGAAGAGTCAAGGGGAAATAGCATCTACTCAAGTTCAAAGGAAGTCAAACTACCTCAGATTGCCCCACTCTTTCGAGATCCCTCAACTGCACAAAAGGTATTACCCCCATCATACGAGAAGGTTGCTCGACTATTTGTTCGTGTGCTGGCTGAGACAGAGAAGCGGATTAAGGCTGAGCGAGGCATAGACATCGCACTAACGAAGATAAGAGCAGATGGGACCGTCACTTGGCGGTATGACCTGCACACCCTTCGTGTCAGCGGAATTAGCGCCATGATCGAGAGTGGCGTGCCGCTAGAGGTCGTCTCACAGTTCATCGCTGGACATGCCAGCCTCGTCATGACGTTGTGGTACCTCAAGCACTCCCCAGGCAAGATTCGGGATGCGATTGCAAAGGCGCACCTTCAACTTGCACAGGAGGAAGATTTCATCAATGGCAAGAGTTTCTCGGAGCACATCGAAGAATTTTCCCCATTCCTGCTGTCGCAGAATCTCCGGGCGCGCAGAAATGGCGATGACATCGCCTTTATCGCGCTGAAGGAGCATACCGGTCTGTGGACTATCGCAACAGATGGGATCTGTCCGGGCACATCTTGCTCTACAGGTGGCCCTCCAGAAGCGGGCCAGCAGGAACACGGGCCTGTGCCTGGCGGCCGACGATGCGGCCTGTGTCGATACTGGCTGACCGGCCCATCATTCCTCCTTGGACAAGTCGCAGAGACGAATAATCTGATTTACAAGATCCGCCGCCGTGGTCTTGAACTGAAGACGATGAAGGATCGTCTTATCGACCTACAGGACTCTGAGCAACACTCTTCTGCGAGAGCCATGAGAAGTCGGATCGAATTAATGGAGAAAGACCTGACGCTCGATATCTCTGAATGGCAAGCGCGTTACTCCTATGCAATGCAGTCTTCGGAGAAACTGGAAGAGTACCTTCGACAGCGAATGAAAATCAATAGTACCGACACCCTTCCTGCTCCGCTTTTCACCGTCAGCAGTGCGGAGGATCTGAAAGTGACTCTTCAGGAAACTGACGACTTTGGGCTTCTTGAGCACGTCACACAAATGTACGAGTTCGTCCCGGGGTTCAAGAACCGAGAAGCAACCCTTGACAAGCATCGAATCCTCAGCAAGTTGCTGCAGGAAAACGGTATGAACAACTTTCTCCTGCCGCTTGACGACGAGCATGCTGAGGCCGCGGGAAACTTGCTGTCCGCACTGATTATGGAGTACGTCGATGCGCAGGATCGAACTCGACTGTTCAACGGAGAGATGAAACTGTCAGATCTGCCTGCTCTAGATAGCAGGATAAACTCAGTTGCTGAGGATTTTGCGGGAAGTGCTGCTCTTTCTGCCCCATCCCGAAGGGTCATCCCTATAGTGAGTGCCACATGATGGAGCGGCCCAACCTAGAAGACATTTTTAGCGGCCTGATGGCTCAGGCTTCCAATCCGCGCCAAAAGGCTTCGTTACAGAGGATAAAGGAAGCCTGTGATTTCCTGGAGCAGTCAAAGGCTGCCATTACACCTACGTCTGTAGGGAACTATTGCGATCGCCAATGGAAGGGACCGAAGTCGCAATCAATCCGAAACTCGACTGAATTCCTTTTCGCATACGTGAAGGCGCGCCAAGGGGCTCAAACGCTAAGCCGAGCGCCCGTCAGAAAAAACTATGAGCCGCCGATTGTTGATGAGAATTTGCGCGCATATGTGAACTTGCTCAAAGCAGAACGAGACGAGGCGGTTCGCC
>CAIOHR010000301.1 GCA_903858115.1 uncultured Pirellula sp.
CAGACCCGTAATCTCCCGATGTAAGGATTCGTGCGGTATCGCCGACTATTTCGAAACCAGCCGCCATGCCTCCGCCAGTTCCGTACTCGATCAACGCACCGTACGCGGCGAATGCCGACTTGCCCTTGATTGGTGCATCGGCGAAGGTCAAGATCATTGCCTCGAGAAGTACCGGCAGAATGTTGTTCTGATCTGTCTCCGTGAGCAGATTTTTTGGGAAATTTGCAATACCGGCACTCGTGGAAATCTGATTCTGGCCCTTTGGTTCGACAGTCATAGTTCCCAAAATTCGCGAAACTGCAAATCCACGAATCGCTGCTATGCGCAAGGCATCAGGAAGAGGAATGAAGTTTTCAAGAATTCGCGCTCTGCGCCATTGCCAGAAAGAAGATCGTAGAAGGTCTGGATCGTACTTTCCTAACGCGGTGGTTAATGGTTGTGTGAACGAATTAATCACACTCGGATGAACTGGATATTCAAGAAAGTTAGTAATCAATACCGACTCAGCTTCCCCTGATGAAAATGCCCAATCGACACTTTCCGGTGAATTCATAAATCCTTGAATTATCGACTCAGTAACTTCCCTCGCCGGATGCCCTTGGCCAAATGGAAAACCTTGGATGTTCAACGTATAAGACAAGGGATTCGGATGGACAGTTGCATTGAGTACGTTGTCGACTTCAATCAACGGCCTTGACTGCATTAGTGCTTGCGTGAGTAGCTGGCGGAACGTCGACAGCCTTTGTTGATGGTTTGGAATTGCTGCCCCCGTCTTGGAATGCGTAGGCATCAAGTAATCGCTCAAACCCTCCTTGAGAACATAAAAGAGTTCTGTGGCGGGACGCATCAACCAACTGTCAATTCGCTCTGTCATCGATACAAAATCATCGGCAATTGTCACCGATACTTGCTGACCGGGCTCCCAAACAGGAGTTGGTCCGTGACCAATCGACCAGATCAAAGAAGGGGTTGCCTTCTTCTTTCCATCGCCACCAAAACCACCACGAATCAGCAAGAGTCGAGCAGCTTCGACTGGATCGATCGGCAAGCCAGCCGGGTCGCCTAATGATTTGCTCAACAGAGTGCCAGCGAGATCTGGCCATGTTGAATAATCCTCAAGAAAGAATTCGACTGGGCTTGGCGCAAACGAATTTGGTACGACGCCATCATTTTTCGGCCATCCATCAATGATCGCCGGATCGCCGTCTTGTGATTTAGTCATCTCAGAAATGCGAGCTAGCGACTGACTAATCGATGCTTCCAACCCAGAAAGCATGGTTGTCGCTACCGACTCAAGTGCAACGGCAAGTTTCTCTCTAACCATTGCGGACCACTCGAGCACAATTGCTTTTGACATGTCCGAAACCGTCTCTTGCACGGGGCCCGCCGTAAGTTGCAGGGATCCCTTCGCATTGGCCGCAAGATGACCCCTCGCCCTTTGGTCAGCCTGTGCGGCGGCCTCGCGCGCTTTCTTTGACTCCTCACGCAAAAGATTCGAAGACTGCAATACCGAGGCTCTAGTTGTCTCGAGCAATGA
>CAIOHR010000302.1 GCA_903858115.1 uncultured Pirellula sp.
AGGCTACAGACCAAAGACAATCAATGGAAATATTTCCTTTGAGCTTCGCGATGGCGTATTTAAGAAACTCTGCAACGATGCCGCTGATTCCCCCAATCGCCAGTTCTTTTTGATTGTCGACGAAATAAACCGAGGGGACATACCAAGGATCTTTGGGGAACTTCTTACAACACTAGAAAAAGACAAACGGGGAAAACGGGTCGTTCTACCGGTGAGCCAGGAGCACTTTGCCGTTCCAAAGAACATCTATCTCATTGGAACAATGAATACGGCTGATCGCTCCATCTCATTGGTCGATACGGCATTACGACGTCGATTCGGTTGGGTTGAGTTCATGCCAGACAGTAGCGTACTAAAAGATTCTTCCGTTGCGGGAATTGCGTTGAAAGCATGGCTCGACGCCTTGAATGCTAGGATTAGGGAATTTGTCGGTCGTGATGCTCGCAATCTACAAATCGGTCACTCATATTTGATGCAGGGTGGATCACCTATCAGGGACTTGGCGACTCTCAAGCGTGCAATACGCGACGATATTGTTCCGCTACTCGAGGAGTACTGTTACGAAGACTTCAATGCGCTGAGCAACATCCTCGGTGACCAGCTAGTCGATTCGCAGGAGGAACGGATTTGCGACGAATTGTTCGATGAAGGGCAAGAAGACGCTTTTAGGCAAGCGTTACTTACACCGTTTGCGGAAATCTCAACATCCTCAGAGGCGATCTCGTCGACGGATCTTCAGTCCGAAAACGATGAAGACGAAAACGGAGATGAATCGTGACGGGGACAATACGATCCATTTCGCTCTGCGAATGGGATACGCTCAGTCCGGCGACTTGCGAAGAACTCAAGGGGTTCTTTCCTGACGGCTCAAGCAACGTCAGAAGCACACTCGAGCAACTTTCCGAACGCAACCTTCTCAGCGTAAAAGAGCTGCGGCACGGACTCGAAATCCAAGCTTTCTCGTACGTTGGCCGGGTACGCATCGGAGATCTCAATGTAACGGTACTTCCAAAAATCAGAGGGAACGCATTGCTACGGCTTATCCGTTACGCTTACGGGGGCGGTCGCTTCCATTTTGTTTCGGACGCGAACCATCAAGTGGACCAATGGGGTTTCGAGGACCTGCTAATCAGCCAACTGAACACTGAGATTCGGCATCTGACTCGTCGTGGGCTTCTTAGATCTTATGTCCCAAAGAATGAAAGGCTCGTTTCGCCTCGTGGTCGAATCGACGTTAATCAAATCGCCGTGGAGGGTGGAATCGTCTCCTCCGCGATTCCTTGTATCCACCACCCCAGAACCACAGATACGTTACTTAACCGTGTTCTGCTTGGTGGGCTCAAAGTTGCAGCGTCCATAGCCAGTGAAATCGAACTGCGACGGGAATCTCGTCAGCTTGCCTCCATGATGCAGGAGCAAGTTTCCGTATTACCTCTCGACTCCTCTGTCTTAACCCGTGCTATGCGGCAAATGAATAGACTAACAACAGCCTATGATTCCGCGCTGATGATCATTGAGCTACTAATCGAAGCACAAGGTATCTCTCTTCAAGGCAAGATGACTCGCTACCAACTACCTGGCTTTCTGTTTGATATGAACACTTTCTTCCAGGCCCTGCTATCGCGGTTCCTTCGGGAGAACCTGGAAGGCTATACTGTCCGTGACGAATATAGTCTTAAAAACATGCTCAAATACAACCCGGAGTATAATCCGCAACAAAGCCAACCTCCGACTCCAAGGGCAGACTATGTGATCGAGCAAAAGGGAGTGGTCAGAGCAATTCTAGACGCAAAGTATCGAGATCTCTGGCGAAATACTCTACCTCGTGAAATGCTCTACCAATTGGTGATCTACGCGATCAGCCATTCCAAGAAACCCCAAAGCGCGATTCTGTATCCGAGTACCGATTCCAATGCAAAAGAAGCTCGTATCGATGTTGCAGACGTCCAGTACGGAAAGCATATCGGGCAAGTTTGCACAAGGCCCGTGTACCTTCCCGGATTGCTTGAAGCAATTTCGGATAGGTCTATCAAAGGTCGTAGCATTCGAAAGAAACTAGCTTTCAATCTTGCTTTTGGGACGAGCCCCTGAAGAAGCCAACCTAACGGATCACCCTCAGAAAAACCCTTAAATGACCAATATCTTTTCCACGTATTCCACCGGCGAAAACCGGGTTACCGCCTCATTTCTGGCGGTACTCAGGTCGCTATCGCTTGATCGGATGCAACGCATTATCGGAAGCTTGCTTGAGCAATCCGAATTTGAACTCATCCGTTTTGAGAACCAACCCTCGAAAGGTGGTGCTGGAGTTCCCGACGCGATCATTCAAAGCAGTATTCGGTTACTGCTAGAGACCAAGACCGAGCGCAACGCCATCGGTCTGCCTCAAATCAAACGCCATTTGGAAAGGCTTGATACAGCAACAGAAGAGGTAGCCATCCTAATCGTCCTCACACCAGATGATTCTCGTCCCGAGGAACTCGACAGGCTCAATGATCCCCGGGTTGCATGGACTTCTTTTGCAATCCTCGATCAAGCGATCGACGAAATGCTCGACGATAAATACGAGGTCGTCTCCGAGCGTGAGGCATTCCTACTGAGGGCGTTACAGAACATGCTCTCCGAAGAGAAACTCCTATCCAACCCCAACGATGTCCTAATAGTCGCCGCACGAAGCGCTTGGGGTGAATACCAGGACTTCCATGCGTATGTATGCCAGCCGAATCGTGCCTTCCAATCCGTGTCTCGTTTGGGGTTTTACTCCAAGGGAGTCGTATACCCCTCGGTACCGAAAATACTTGCCTCCTACGAGGAGGTGGAAATGAAGCGTAATCAGTATGAAGGCCACTTGGGGAAGCTTGTAAATCGGCTGGTGGACGAAGGGAAGCGACCGGTCAATGGCCGGTTCAAAGTACTTCTGTTGTCGCCACCCGACTCCGCTGAAACCCTAAAGCTTGCAGTTCCGATCCCCAACGACAAAGTCTCGAAAACCGGTAAAACCACCGCTTACACCATGGGTCAGCGATATGCTTCCAGTGAGAATCTACTTAAGGCAAAGACCACGTCGGATTTGGATTGAGAGGATATGGTACTAGCGTCATGACTAAGCGAGATTTCC
>CAIOHR010000303.1 GCA_903858115.1 uncultured Pirellula sp.
GCTAGTCGAGCGATGGTCCTCGGCGCAGATGTGCGTGCTGTGGAGATCGACTTGGTAAGAGATGGGATTTCTGATACCGGAGCCAACATCGGGGTCACAAGTTACGATGTGGCTCGGTTTTACAATCGACCAGTTATGCGCTTTGTGAATAAGCTGGGAATCCGCGGAGTGGGAAATTCACTTTTGGAGTCGACGCATTACGCGGATTTTGGGCAGGTGCTCGGCAAGTTTGCCCTTCTTGGAGGACGCAATGTTTCAACTCTCATCAGCGTTTCGAACATCACCGAACGTGGATTCACTGTGGAGTACTCGTCACTGGGCGTGAAGATTTTGTTCGAGGGCGTTCCAGTCACTTGCGGACGGTACGATGAGGTCTCAAGATTATGGTACCTGGACATCGGAGAGCTTCTTCTTCTCGGCGATGTCGACAAAAGGCAGCTCCTACGCTGCAAACGCGACGGTCTCGTAGCTGATTGGGAGCCTTTCACAACGGCATGTTCGTATCTGAGTTCGGAAAGAGTGTTGGATCAAGATGATGTAAAAGAACTGGTTTCGAAGGCTCCTCGCAAGAGTCGTCGCGGCTCGGTGGTGCCGGGCTGGCTCGTGGAAGCTGTTTTTGATCTCCACAATCGCCTTGGCCATCCAAGCGCAAAAGTGATGTCCATGGCGATTGATCATTGCATGTGGGTGGGAGTTCATCCAGAAATAACCGCTGCGGTCATCAACAAGGTGTTTGAAAAGCGACACTGTCTCGCTTGTGAGATAGGCAAGATGAAGCATCTCGTCACGCCGGTTGGTTCGGGAATCGACGAGATGGCTGTCGCTGACACAATCTCATGGGACGTTTGCGGAAAGTATAATCCTCCCACGATCCAAGGCGCGGCTTTCATGTTCGTCTTCGTTTGCTGCTCGACAGGATTTTTCAGAAAGTTCTTGACGAAAAACAAGACCGCGGATACTGCAGAGAGATGCCTGCGAGAAGTGGTTCTATTCTTCAAGCTGCACGGACACACGGTTCGCCGCATCAAGTTTGATCGCGGTTCAGTAGAAAACAGCTCTCAGATCTACGCGGTGCTCGACGAGCTACACATCGATCCCCAGCCTGCGGCGACTGCGAAGCAGCGGATGAATACAGTCGAGCGTTATTACCAAACGTTTAAGGCGCGGGTCGGCACGAACATGGCCTGTCAAACCATGCTTCCAGCAACAGCGTGGGGACATTGCGCGGCGGCGGTCGAAGAAACAATGAACTGCTGCCCGAACGAGTTGACCTTCCCATGCTCTCCTATCGAACTGGTGACTGGAAAACGACCGGATGTTTCTCGCAGATTTAAATTTCCTTTCGGTTGTCCTCTGAAATGTTATGATGAAAGCTCTGAAGGCTTCTCGCATGGCCAACTGGCGATCTCCTTGGGCTACGGTGAGGGTAATGGCGCTTGCAATGTCATCATCCCAGGCAATGGACTCAAATCTTTCGAGCGATATGATGTGGCGCCTCTGAAAATGGTTTTCCCA
>CAIOHR010000304.1 GCA_903858115.1 uncultured Pirellula sp.
AACGCTGCAACGACGCGCTCGCACTTGACGATTGATCCACTCAGAGAGGCCGTTAAAACGGTCAGAGTCGCCTTTGACGAGACCTTATTGACATGTTGACCGCCAGCACCGGTGGAGCGAGCAAATGACCACTCAATGGCGTCATCAGGAATCTCGATTCCGCGCGTGGTTTTCATCTATGGCTTATGCTACGCAAATCCGTGGACCTATTGTGGATAAGGGATTAAACAATGGACCCAAAATTTGATGAAAGTGCTGAAGCAATTTGTGAGATCGTTTCTGATTTTAGATCTGGGGAAATAGAACCGCTTACACCCAAAGACGTTCATGATTTTGTGGCGCAATGCGATGTTCTTTCTCCAATGACCACTTCTGAGAAAAGGCTGTTCGTGGCCGGCCTCAAGTCAGCATTAGCAGGCAACTATTGGTCTAGGGACAAAATCCGTGCAGAGATGGATCAAGTGATTCCGGGAGTTCGGAGTGATGATGTAACTTTCTTATGGATGCAAGAGAGTCGTTCAAGTCAAGGTCATCTACTTGGTGTTCTCGACGATACTGCGCATCAAACAGTTCCATGGACTCTCTTTATGAACCCCCAAAGCTTTACTTCAAATTCGGTGATCGATGAGAGCAGTTCAACGGCCTATCTTTACATCGACGATGCCACCTATACGGGGAAGACGCTTGCGTCATACCTAGTACAAATCAAAGAGTTGATGATAAATAGAATTCTTCAGGGGAAACGTCTAGTCGTGTGGCACCTGGTTGAATTTCAAGACTCTGCGAGATTGCTGATTGATCCAATTGTCGAACAAATGCGAGAAATGGGTGTCTCGGTCGAACTTACGAGGGTGCGGGCGGCATCGGCCAGTGCTGGTGGAGCGTCATCCGTACAGGTTCTTTTACCTCGCCAGTCATTGAGGGACAATGAGATCGTCAAGAGACTTTTCCTCCGAAAGAGAGATCGCTTGAAGGCAGTGTGGTCAAATCCTGAGTCGTGGCGAATGATCGACGTTCAGGATGATGGGCTCTTTGAGAGACCGGAACAAAGGGATGTTGTGGAGCAAGTACTTCTTGAGGTTGGATGTTCTTTAATTCTCAGGACTAAGGAATGGAACTCACTGATGCGCCCACTTGGCTTCGTCTCTAACGGAAAGGACCAGACGCTTGGATTCGGTTCGTTTTTTTGCACGTGTTTCAACTCCTCGAACAACAGTCCTCTTGCTTTGTGGTGGGGTGATCCCGAAATGACAGGTACCGCACTTGCGAATTGGAAGCCGCTTTTGCCGAGGAGAGTTTGAATGAAAAGTGAGTCTGAGTTTCCGCTCACTTCGTGGGAGGCGTCGACGTCGGTGATCTTCCATAAGACAAAGGAAGAGTGGGGTGAACTTTCCAACATGTGTGCTGGTTTTCCGATTGTCATCAACGGGAATACCTGGCTGACGAGTGAGGCTCTCTATCAAGCGTTGCGATTTCCGGATCATCCGGAGATACAGGAATTGATTCGAGAACAGAAGAGCCCAATGGCGGCAAAGATGAAGAGCAAACCGAATCGCTCGTCCTCTTCGCGGGATGATTGGGATTTGGTGAGAATCGACATCATGAATTGGTGCCTCAGGGCGAAACTTGTTGCTAACTTCGAAAACTTCGGAGAGATCCTTCGAAGGACCGGGAAGCTTGACATCGTAGAAAGATCAACAAAAGATCAATTCTGGGGCGCAAGAGATACATATGAAGGACTGCTCCAAGGGAGAAATGTGCTCGGGCGACTTTTGGTGAATCTGCGCACGGCTTGCGGATTAGAAGATGTTGAGGACGAGGCGTTTCTTCGGCCTCCGGTTGACAACATGTTCCTTCTCGGACAAAAGAACCTTGCAGTTGAGGGCGCACAATCGGGTAACACGTTGTTTTAAGCGATTATTTGGAGAATTAGTTACGCGGAACCTTGATCCAGGGCTGATCTTTGTCAACGCGGGGTTCGCCGGGAAGACCAAGAACTTGCTCGCCCAAAATGTTGCGCATGATTTCGCTCGTGCCGCCTTCAATTGAGTTCGCACGTGAGCGCAAGAACGAGTGGCGTACTCCGCCTTCTGAACCATCAACC
>CAIOHR010000305.1 GCA_903858115.1 uncultured Pirellula sp.
ACCTAAAGCGTTTGGTGCAGTAACCCGCAGAGTTGGTCCACAAGCATCTTAGTTGCCCAGTTCAAACAAGCCCTCCATCGAGGGCCGTCTAGACGACTGTCTTCAAACGCCTCCGCGGCTCTCGAGACGTCCGAGTTTCCGCCGAATTCGCCGTCAATGAGAGTACGAGAGCAAGTATTCGCCCAAAAATTTTTCTTGTTCGCTTGAAATCACGCAGACAGGCAGGCAGGCAAGCAGATAAACAAAAAAACGTGTGTCCCCATATTCCCCATAATCCCCGTGTGTCCCCATAATTGGTACCCATAATCGGTAACGCGGAGGCTCAAGACGAAGCGTCGTTTCTATCTGAAGCGGTTGGTATGGGTCCACGATTGCTTCGATTCTTTTCATTCCTGATCTAAAGTGCATCGCTTCGATGACCATGACAGGCTTCTTGTTAGGACATTCGAAAAAGGGAACAAAAGGTACAATCTGGTAGTTTGGGAGGTTTACGCTTGCTTTTCTGATAAAATTGATTTTTCCGTCAAGAACTAGATCATAGATCCCGATACTCGAAAGTGTGGCTAAGTACTTTCAAAGGGATGGGATGATCAGACATGGTTCAGGCTTCAAGGCAAATCGGCTTGTCGAGCATTTTCGGGCTTTTTGCATTCATTACTTTGGCAGTTACGCAGAGCGGTTGTTCGTCACTTATGGGACGCAGCAAAGGACCGCTTGACAATGTCGATATGAGAGGTCTCAAGGCGGCCGGTTATTCCGTCGGAGCATCAGGGGTAAACAAACCGTTGTTGACGGATAACGGCGAACCTTGTGTGATGCTCGAAATCAACGACGGTAAGAAGCACTACGAGAAGCTTCCGTTGCAACCAGGCCAGTCGCTTTTCGTAGGTGACGTCGTTCGAGATGCACAGTTGTTCAAAAAGATAGGTCGGATGAAAGCGACTGTTCTTCGGCCGAATGGGGTGAATCGGCCTCCGGTCCGATTAGATGTCGATTTCGATGATGCGGGCAAGAATGTCATGGAGGGGCAGAACTATTCCCTCCGTGCCGGTGATCATGTCGTTATTCGCCGTGACGAGTCTACCTTCGTCGGTGAAATGATGAAGTCGATGTCGATAGGCAAATAACCTACATAAAAAGGTCTGGAGAACGATTGAACATCGAATTTCTAAGCATTGCCTCCACCGTATCTGGCGTTTTCCTTGTGATGCTGGTGGGTGGTTTAGCGCGCTATCTCAAGTGGTTTACGAGTGAAGTAGATCGCTCGCTCGCTGGATTTCTTTCCAATGTACTGCTACCGTCGTTCTTCTTTCATAGGATCATGACGGACACGAAGATGTCGACCGATCTGAGCGCGTGGGCACCGTCCTTTTTTGGGGCGGTTTTGACTGTTCTTGGATTCGGGGTTGCCGCTTGCGCTGCATTCGCGTTAGGTCGATGGTTTAGCCTCGGAGATGGAAGCAAGAAGCGTACATTTGCATTGTGCGCAGGCATCGCCAATTACGGCTATATTCCGTTTCCGCTCGCGGAGGTCTTTTACCCGGGTTGTATAGTTACGCTCCTGATACACAACGTCGGAGTCGACATCGCTCTGTGGAGTGTGGGGCTGTTCATCATCAGCGGAAAGGGGCTTCGCGAATCATGGCGCAGAATTCTGTTCAGCCCACCACTGGTGTCCGTGACGATTGCCCTCTTGATTCGACAATTGAGCCTGAGCGATTGGATCCCTCGCCCGTTGTTAAGCATGACAGAGCAACTCGGACGTTGTTCCATACCAATCGGACTCGTTCTTAGTGGAGCGATTGTCTATGACTGCATCACCAAGGTAAAGATCTCGGAAGCGTGGCGGCCGCTCCTGTTGGCCGTTGCGGTCAGAATGGTAATATTGCCCATCCTCTTTTTGGCGATCGCCAAATACTCAGGTGTTGTACGCGAGCTTCAAGAAGTTTTGTTGTTGCAAGCGGCAATGCCTTCCGGGACGTTTCCCATTGTTATGACCCGACTCTTCAATCAACATATAGAAACGGCATGCACCGTCGTCGTCGGAACTTCGCTATTGGGACTGATAACGATCCCGTTTTGGATGGTTAGTGGAGCGAGTTGGCTTGGATTCTAACTGCGACGATCGATTTAAAACAGTTCTTTGGTTATCGGATGACCAATGGTGCGAAAACTAAGGAGACAATGACTGGTTGACAGCGTTTCCGGAAGTGTTGAAGCTATCTTTCACTCGCGATGCTATTTGACCGACGCTTGCAATGACTGCCACGGAGATAAGCGACGCCATCACGGCGTATTCGATGACTGTTGCGCCGCAGTCGTCCCAGAACAATCTACTGATTGTTTTGAATAATCTATTTTTCATCGAGAGGCTCCTGTATTTCTCATGCAAGCTTGTGGTTGTAGAATTGCATCCTCCAAACCTGTTGGCCAATTGGAGTTTGTGGAAAACACTGACTTTGCCAATGAATCGTCGAATAATCCGTCATATTCGCCAAACCCGATACCACAGGCAGCGACGATCCATGAAGGAACCCTAGCCGGGGCGGGATGGAGGCAGTGCGATTCGGAATGGCTTCCGGATGGACGAATCTCTCGTCAAAGTTAAACGGACTCGTTAAAGTTATATCCACACCTGTGATCGAATCCCCTCAGATCGCGGTCGTCCCAGTTAGCGAAAAACAGGTCTGATATTGGAAAACCTGTGATCCTTTTTTGCATCCTTATTTCGATAGGAAAATAACTTTGAATCGTACAACCCTACGTATCCTGGGAGTTGCGGCCGGGGTCTTGCTTGGGACGATTTCCGCCATTTCTTTTCGCGCATACCGTGCATCGCGAATTTCCAGTATGGAGAAAACCGCAGGCAACCCGTTGAGTAGCTCGGATACACTTTCTGACGAGGGTGACGAAGATGCATGGGACATCAAGCCGCCGGTAGCCGATCCCGGAAAACGCAAAGCTTTGGCGAGCTTGGTCGCTTCGTCAAAGCAAGAGCCGAAGTGGTTAAAGGGCTTCGAATTCGAAGACCAACTCGGCCGCAAGATTTCTTCGGAATCGCTGAGAGGACAACCTTATGTTGCGTGTTTTTTCTTCACGACTTGCAAAGGGAGTTGTCCGCGTCAAACCTCGCAAATGCAATTGCTTCAAAACAAGTTTAAAGACAAGCCGATCCGATTTGTTAGCATCACCGTTGATCCCGAAGTCGATACCCGCGAGGTTTTGGCCGGGTACGCAGAATCTTTCCAGGCGAATCCTGACCGTTGGTACTTCCTTCGAGGGGAAATGGCCTACACACAGCGTGTTGGTGTCGAGAAGTTTTTTTTAGATGGTGTTGAAAAGCGAGGGCATCCGGATCGATTTTGTCTTGTGAACGCGGAGGGCGATATCGTCGGATCTTATGTTTGGCTCGATGTCGATGAACGCGAACTGCTTCTGACGCATATTGCCGAACTTGTGGGAGGCTAGTCGCTATCGGTGTGAACCAGACGCAGAGAGGGAGTTAGATATAGTTGAACAAGGAGGACTGGTTTGCATTTGCCAAGAGCTTTAGGCTTGCTTCATAAGAGGCCTGGCGAGCATTGAGATTGGAAATCACAGTCGCTAAATCCGCTTCCAAATTCTTGGACTCACTCTCCTTCAGTCCGACCTTCGTATCTTCTTGAAAAATCTTTAGACTATCGATTCGTTGCAGCTCAACGCCCAACGAACCACGACTCAAGGATATGCGTTCCAAATCCTTGTCGATTAACTCAACAGCCCTGGCCATCTCGTTCGAGTCTTCCGATTGTATCGCATCTCGTAATCTTTTGAGCGAGTTGAAGACACCTTTGACCTCTTGAGGATTCGGATCTCTACCGCCAAGTTTATAGTTCATCCCATCAGCCGATGCCACCGCCTGTGATTCGCCACGTGGCACTAAACCAAGCTCGAATGCAGCATGGCTCCCGCCAGCCGAACGAACCTTGATAGGCCCCGCAGCCGGATTTGGTGGTCCCGAGGAGAGTGGCGAAGTAAGTTCAATTCCGTTACCAACCGATGTCAATGATGCGGTCACTCGTGTCGCAGCATCTTGATTGCCAGCGTGGTTATTGATGGTATCCAAAACATCCGCAACCGTAGAAGCTCCGTCCAGATCGATATTCAACGGAGTACCATCGTTGCGAATGATGATAAGATCTGTGCCCTGTGTTGTCGTTAGGCCTCGTCCGTAGTTCAACTCTGAAATCTGAGTACCGCCATGAAGCGTTCGAAGTCCCAATGACTCAGCGAGCGTGCCCTGCAGTTCACCAATAGAAAACGCGGAGCCACTTTCTTTAGAACGAATTCTCAACCCTCTACCATCCGGAGCTATGTCAGCGACGACAGGCGCACCGGAACGTTGAATCTTGTTCAACACATCTTCTACGGTAACAGCATTCTCGAAGGAGATATCATAGTTTTGGCCATTTTGCTGGATGCGAAGGCCACCACTCCAATCGAATCCAACGCCGCCATTCAGTTGGGTCAGGAGTGTGGTCGGTCGAATGATGGGATCGAGAGAAACGCCGTTGGTCGGAAGCGATGGGGCGGGAGTCGTCGTCTGAATCCCCAGATCGGAAGCCGTTCGTCCCGAACCAACTTCCGAGACCCTCAACGTCCCTGGTAGACCATCCAAATAGTTCAAGCTTAGCGAGCCGTTGTTCAATGTGACAACAACTTCTCTTTCATCCAAAAAAACGTTCCCATTAACTTTGTTGAGAATATCCCCGACAAACTCGATATCTGCTAGGTCGACGGTAACCTGCGATGTACCACTCGATATTTGAATCGCTCCGGGTGCGATTCCTTGCCCACCGTTGATGTCGGAAATACGTGTTGTCAGAAGGGCATTCGGATTGAGATCGATTCGACTGGTGATACCATCGGACAATAGACCGAGAGCTTTTTGCCCAGTAACATTATGGGTGATATAATCTCCAACATCCGCAATTGTCGTTAGGTCAATTTCATTTCCTGTGAAACGTAACGCTCCACGAAAATTTTCTAGCGTAGGTGTATCGACCGCACCGCCGGTGAAGAGATAACGATCCAGATAACGTGTATTCGCAACCGAAGTGAGTCTCTGAATGGACGCATCAATCTGATTTATCCAGCCTCTACGTTCTGATTCACCTACGACATTGCCTGTAGCTTCAATGCCGAGCCCTCGAAGCTCCGTCATGATGTCTTGAACATTCGCAAGATTCGACTCCGAAGCATTCAGATAGCCTTTCGAAGAGTCGAGATTCTTGATGGTTTGATCACGAAACTCTAGCTCTCGTTGCAATCCGATCACCCGAATGGCAGATGTCGGATCTTGGCTAGGACGGGAGAATCGCATGCCGGTGCTAAGCTGTTGCTCCAATTCTTGGAGAGCGATCCGCCCGGATTGAACTTGATAGAGCGCCCGATAGCGGCTGTTGGCATCGCTTGCTCGACCTGCTACGACTGGATAGAACGAACTAAGCATGGCTAAATAATATTGACGAGAGTGTCGAGCATTTCCGAGACTGTATTCACAAGCTTAGAAGTTGCCTGAAACGCGCGTTGGTAGAGCAACATCTTTACCGCCTCTTCGTCGAGATTTACGCCAGAGATTCCGAGGTGTTTTGCTTCCAGTGTTTGAAGAAAGTTGCGGAGGCCGTCAGTTACACCTTTTTGCGTATTAATCTCACGTGTTGTTTCCGAAACAATCGTACCGTAGATCCCGCTTAAGCTTCGTCCGCCTAGTAAATCCGAGGGTTTATTGAACGCCTCTGCAATCTTAATTGCATTCCTTGCGCCGTTTCCAACACCATCACTACTGATGGCTATTTGAGAATGATCTTGCGTGATTCCCGACCGAACTCCGATCGACGCTGCAGAGTTGCCGACAAAGAATGTGTTGATCCCAAGTGCTGCCAAAGCTCCGCTTGTATCTTCTGCAAAGCTAAAAGAAACGGCAGAAGAGTCCGACTTGATTTGGAGTCTGCCATCATTAGTGATCGACGCGGAAATTCCTGAAATAGCATCCAACCTCGCTGCAAGTTGATCTGCAGTTGTGTCATCCAGAGAACCTTGTTGCTGAACGGGAATGTCGTAGGTTGTTGTCAGTTTGGTTCGAGCATCGGTCAATCGCACCACAAATGAACCGTTGTCGATATTGAAGTCTGGGTTGGAAACTTCGAACGGTACATTGGCTTTCGCAATAACGGTTTCCCCCGTCAGATTGGTGAATCCCTTTGTGCCTTGCCCTTGGGAATGGATTCTGTTGACAACATGAATGATGTCTCGAGCTATTCCATCAATTTTCCCTATAAATCCCGTCTGCGAATTGGCTCGAATCGAGTCGTAGAGCCCTCTGATCCTCCCTGCTTGCACTTCAAGCCGTGAGTCAGTGTCGACAAATCGTAGCTCGATTCCGGAACCATCTTCGTTGTCTTCAATTCGTTTGGCCACAACGCTTCGTGGGATCCCGTCGGAGACGATGTAGTCGCCACCCACGAATACCGTGACTGAACCGTTAAGTTGTTCGGTTACGGAGATATCAACATACGTGGAGAGCTCGTCGAGAGCTGCGATACGTTCATCGCGAAGTCCAACCGCGCTGGAATTCGAGCCCCCTTCGATCTCGACAATTCGCCGGTTTAACTTTGCGATGCTGTCGCTCAAGCGGTTGACTTGGTCTACCGCCAATCCGACTTCCTGGCGATTCCGATTCGCGGACTCCACCACTCCACTCGAAATGGACCGCAGTTGACTAGCCAGCTCCTGGCCTCTTTGGATTGCGATAGCACGGATGGGTTCACTGCCAGGTTGATTAGCAATATCTTGAAAGGCGCTGGCCAGAGCGCTGAACTTGGTAGATAGATCATTATCTGTTAGCTCGTTGAGGAGCGCTTCGATATCGCCATTGGATGACTCTACCTGCTCCTGATAGGAAAGCTGACTTTGCGTTTCTCGCAGACGTGCGAGGATAAGTTCATCGACTTTCTGCTGGACACCGATCGATTCGACCCCTTGGCCGATGATCAGGTCGCCCGCTTTGTACCCATACGCTGGTGCTTGAACTAGCTCCTGGCGGATGTACCCTGGTGAATTGACGTTCGCAATGTTATTGCCAACGACCTGCAAACCGAGTTGATTGACTCGAAGAGCGTTTGCGGAACCTTGGATCGCACTGAAAAGGCTCATAACATCTGTTGCACTTTCTTAGGCGGCTTCATTGACGAGGAATCCGCCCTCGATCGATCTGGATTCTGTTGGGGAATAAGTCGCAGATTCTGACCTGCCGGTCGCAAGAATTAGCAACATGTCCGATACGATGGACCTTGATTGAAACGCACTGATCCACAGTGACATGCTCAAACGTTGAACACGATTGAGTTGCAATTCGAGCTTGCCAATCCGATGCGTCCATATTGCAGGCCACTGACCATCCAGATGTATCGCCAACTCTTGAAGGTGGCTGGCGTTCATCCCCATCTGCTTTGCTGCGTCTAGCAACTCAAGCCTAGCCTGTTTGCAACTTGCTAGTTCCGCATGAATGGCTTCGCCCTGTGCGCAGTGACTTGCAATGAAGTCGCTGTCCATTCGCAGATAGCCTTGCTCAACACTTTGGAGTATCAATTCCCATTGCGAAAGAGCCTCTTCAAACCGATCTAGCCACAAACCAATCTGGTGTACTAAAGTCGGAACCATGGTGACATCAATTAGTGGTTGGTGTTTGATCGAAGAAAGCGAGAGTTCATGCATGGCCTCTCGCTTAGAAACTTTCGTAGTCAGAGCTACTAGAATTTCAATGTGTAACCCAAGTCTAAACCGTGTAAGAAGAACGTATCCGTCGAGAATCGTGCTGGGGTTGTGGTTCCGACGATCGGATCGACATTGAGATTAATTTGATCTGCTGCCATAGCAACATTTGGCAACACCAGCAGGGTGTAGCCCAATCCAAATTGCCCACGTCCCAGTTGATACTTCATTTTGGCACTCGCTTCAGGCACGAATGCAAATCGATCACGAGTGATCGTTCCTATGTTGCCTGGTTGAGCAAAGAATCCGAAGTTCGATGTACTTGTACCGACATTCGGAGTGACTATCCGACGTGAACCGGTAATGATAGACGTTTGGTTCATGTTTCCCATGGCTACCTTACCCGTCATGCTAAACGTGAACCGCCCACAGGACAGCTCATTCATCAAACCTAGATGCCCGCCGTGGAAAGTATTCTTGGTTCGGAACGAGTCCGTTACCGTGGATACAGTACCGTCAGCAGTACCATCGCCCGTGTTTCCGTTTGTAACACTCGAAGTCAATCCGTACCCGCTATCTAATCTCAGGAAGGTGTAGCCACCCAGCAAGTCGACTCGCCCCTTGGAATCACCAATGAGCAATGTCCTGACGGAAGTATCTGCTGCGATGAGGTCTAAATCATTTGATACACTAATGGTCCCGGTATTGGCTCCGAAACCTGGAAAGGCAATATTCGTAAAGTAAACGGCAGGCCCGGGGGGAGCGATAAATGTGTCAAAGTATCCGATCCCAGTGGAGTTAGGATTCCCAGGTGTGGCGGCAGCAACTGTCGTCGTCCCGCCATCAGAAAGCAAACCAAAAACTCGGCCCATCACGCCGTAGTTTTTGTCGTTGTCTAGCCACTTGCCAGCGGTCACTCGCATCCCTGCAAACATGTTGGTACCGAGAGGGTTGTCCTCCCCACCCGCGATTGGAATCGATGGGAGAGTGGTTGGCGAAGTGCCCCTTAAAATGGTAGGGGTTCCTGTTAGTCCCTTGCCCCACCACAGCAACGCTTCCGTTTCAATCCAACCGCAACCGCTAGAGGTTAGTCCGGAGCTGTAGTCGCAAACCGATGTTGTTCCGCACGGATTGCATGCGACTGACTGGTAGTCGCCGCACGACGCAGAACTTCCCGTCGAGCCAGGTACATTGATTTCTGGCGAGTGGAAAGAAACGGGATGAAGCGTGTCTTCCGAAAACGGCACAACATCGTCAGACGAGCTTATGCTGCCTACGCGAGGATCGCTTGTCGACATGGCGGTATCACCGATTCGTCCCGAACTTGCTGCTTGGGTCGATGGATCGTATTCTTGGCCAACCAACGCAGAAGCACTCGTTCCGCAAAGAGAGGCAATGATAAGGGACAATGTTTTGCGATTTATTTTCATGGTTTCCTTCTCGCTAAGCAGAGGCTTGCGTACTGTTCGAATAATTGGATCGGTCGTTAAGCACAGAACCTACGACAAAAGGAGAACATCAGGAATAAACCGCCCATTTTCACCAATCCGCCAGACCCCTTCAGATTACGCACTTCATTACCCATCTTTCCTTTTCTCACTTATATCCCACTCAACGACGGACTTCTGTTTGCCATGGGAATTGCAAGCGCTAGAATGGGGGCAGTGACTTGTTTGACTTCCGATCCAAAGAAGATTTATGACCAGCTTGATTGATCCGAGTTCTCAGGAAAGTTCCGCTGGAAGTGACGGGACACCGACCCGTGCGCAGGAAGTGCCCCCTGCGCAGGAAAGCAAGAAACTGCACCTGCCTTACAAACCACACGTGTCCGCAGGTTGGAAGATACCTGGCGTCGCTACTTATAAAGTCAATCAGTGGCTCGAGCAAACACGCGCGGTGAACGCCTGGGAATCGAGACGACGCGAGCTCAAAGATACACAAATACGCAAAGAAGCTCTATCACTCGTCTATCGCGCCAAAAGCGGTGAAACGCTAGAATCGCTGTTGCCCGAAACCTATTCGCTCGTTCGCGAAGCTGGACGTCGCGCCTTGAACATGCGTCACTACGATGTACAAATCCTCGGCGGAACCTGTCTGTTCTACGGTTGTATTTCGGAAATGCAAACCGGGGAAGGAAAAACACTTACTGCGACACTGCCTCTGATATTGCATTCGCTGGTTGGCAAAGGAGCTCATTTAGCAACCGTCAATGACTATCTCGCTCAGCGGGATGCGGAGTGGATGCGTCCCATCTACAACATCCTAGGCATCAGTGTAGGTGTCGTTCTTACCGACAACGATCAAGACGAACGACGTCGTGCCTATGCCTCCGACGTGACCTATGGAACCGCCAAGGAATTCGGCTTTGACTTTCTAAGAGATCGATTGTTGATGCGTGCTCAGGGACGCGCAGTGGATGACTTTCTAGGAAGCGGTTCACAAGAACGATGGACTTCCGGCGGCGAACAACCTGTCCAGCGAGGCATGCACTTTGCATTGGTCGATGAAGCTGACAGTATCTTAATCGACGAAGCTCGTACACCACTCATCATTGGTTCACTCGGGGACGAAGCTCGTGAGGTCGTCATTACTACCTATCGATGGGCAGCGTCGCATGCGGATAAGTTTGTGCTAAAAGAGCACTTCACGATTGAAGAAGACACCAGAAAAATAGAACTCACCGCCAAGGGACGTCAATTCGTACGAGCTTTGCCTCGCGATGAAATCATCCGACTCGCTGCACTCGTCGACCTATACGAATACACCGAGCGCGCCATCAAAGTGCATCGCGATTTCCATTTGGATCGGCATTACGTCGTTCGCGATGACGAGATTGTAATCGTCGATGAATTCACCGGACGTCTTGCCGAAGGACGCAAATGGCGGGATGGTATCCACCAAGCAATCGAAGCCAAAGAGAAGATTGAGGTCTCCGTTCCGACCGGGCAAGCAGCACGGATCACCGTACAAGATTTATTCCTGCGCTATAAAAGCCTTGGCGGCATGACAGGAACTGCGGCTACCAGCGCTGGTGAACTCAGACGCATCTACAAGACTCCGGTCGTTCAAGTGCCAACCAATCGTCCCCCCAAACGAAAACGCCTGCCTGACATCGTATGCCCTGATATGATGACCAAGTTTGATGCAGTCGTCCGCGAAGTGAAGGAGGTCCATGCGGTAGGTCGACCTGTCCTCATCGGTACTCGATCCATCGACAAGTCGAACATCCTGGCAAAAATGCTTCGCGACGAAGGGATGGCCGTTCAAGTGCTGAATGCTTACGAAGTGGAACGCGAAGCCGAAATCGTTGCTCGAGCCGGTGAACGAGGACAGATCACGGTCGCGACAAACATGGCAGGACGCGGAACCGACGTGAAGCTTCAAGATACGGTTCGGGATATCGGCGGGATGATGGTCATTTGTACCGAGCTCCATGATGCCGCTCGTATCGACAGACAACTTATAGGACGCTGTGGTCGCCAAGGAGACCCGGGCTCGTATCGACAATACCTCGGGATGGACGATGAAATTCTTCGAAATGGTCTTGGTCTAAAGACTTCCGAGAATATGAAGAAGTTGGGAGCATCCGAAGCGGGAAATGCGAACGCGAATGCGAGATTGGCATCCTATGCAAGCCGATTCAAGCTGGCCCAACGGAAAGTTGAGAAGAAACACTTCCGAGATCGGATGTCGCTCCTTTATCACGAGAAAGAACGAACTAAGATTCAAAGAGAGATGGGACAAGATCCTTACCTCGATACCGCCGAATAAGCCCCCTACGATAAAATGCCAGAATCTACGGACTCGCTTACATCCCTGGCATTATTGACGCCGCGTGCTCGAAAAAAGAGCTTCGCGTCACTGACGGGCTTAACGCCGCTGCTCAACGAATTCATTCTCGGGGTAGAAAATGCGGTTGTTCGAGATCTCTTGTCTCCAGTGGGAGTCTCTCATCTCTCCCAACAAAGCCCAGTGCTCTTCATCGGTCCGTCCGGGGCTGGAAAAACAGCCCTAGCCACCACGCTGGCTGCCCGCTGGGTGAACGAAGTCAGCGACCGAACCTTTACCTTGGTCCATGCAACCGAGTTCGTGAAAATGTTCGTTCGCTCCATCGAGTCGGACGACATGCCTCGCTTTCGAAGCCAACACCGAGATTGCGATTGTCTCATGATCGATAACATTCATGAGCTTTCTGGCAAAGTCGCGGTTCAGCTAGAACTCGTGGAAACTCTCAATGCATTAGAACAACGTCAATCTGCAGTGATACTGACTTCTCAGGTGATGCCACAATGGATTCCACAATTCAGCCAAGCACTCACCAGCAGAATCATGGGTGGATATTGTGTAGAGATCGCATGCCCTGGACCCGAAGCGCGCATGAAGATTCTCGAACAACTGGCCCTCACGAACAATGTCACAATCGCCAAAGAGGAACTCCATCAACTGAATGCTCAACTCACCGATACACATACCGCGATTCAATTGAAAGGCATTATCACGCGTTGGATTCATCACCGAATGTCATCCACGAACCAAGAAGCGAAGACTTCGGCAAAGGTGATTGAAAACCTTGCAGAGACACACAATTCCTCCATTCCGACACCCCTCGAAATCGCCAAGGCAGTGGCCAGAGAAACACAACAAACACTAGAATCGATGCGTGGTCCGATTCGCAAAGCCAGCGTCGTCCGATCCCGTGGGCTCGCGATGTACCTCATCCGACAATGGACGGAAACTTCTTTCCAAGCCATCGGCGAACTATTCGGAGATCGAGATCACACGACCGTCATGCATGCCTGCAAGAAAACAGAATCCGACCTGCAAGCCGACCAAGATCTAGTCCGCTCCGTGGAACGGGTTCGCCAAAAAATCTGGAAGTGAGAATCTGGAAGTGGACTGAGGCCAATAAGCGGCCCATTTATTTCACCTCCAACAATACACTCTCCGAGTGGCTATTGAACTCGGGGGCATACATGCACTGGATCGTTGCCAAGCCTGTCGGATACTTGCCTGCGTGCTGTACGCGGACGGAGTATTCGAAGACATACGTCCCCTTAGGCAAGTAGTCGATGAAAAAGTGTGACGCCGTATCGCGAGTACTCTCGTAATAGGCGAGTCCGTCCTGGTAACGATACTGACTCAGCACACTCACCGGCTCCGTTCCACTTCCGCGATGATCCTTCAAATGGACATACTCCATATCGCGATCGGTCTTTAAGACGATTCGACAGACCAGTTCATCACCGATTTGCACTGGGCCAGCCAATCGCGTCAACTCAGCACCAGCCTTCGTTTGCGATTTTGTATAAATCTGCTTCTCCAGCGTGAGCGGTGTTCCCTCGTAAGGAGTCACTTTGCTCACATCTTCCAGGTATTGCCAATGCACAGCACCCCAGCTAACGCCAGCAGATTGCTTCGTCACTTTGATTTTGCCAAACTCTGGCTTGACCTCACCACGCAGGAACTTCTGTTCATAAAAACCTGTTCCAGCCTCCACCTTCTCCGGTTGGATGGTCGTCCCTGCTAACTGCACCTCGACCAGTTCTTCAGACGAGAGCATCTTGTCTCCACGCAACAACAAAGCATAAACCGCGTCTGCTGTCGACTTGGTTGTCTTCCAATCTTGTGTCTGCTTCTGCTTGAGTAGCCAAACTTTGCAATCTTCGACAGCTTTCGAATCCTTTGCGACCTCATCGAGCGCTTCGATCATCATCGCTTGAGTTTCAATCGGAGCGTGGTACCACCACCAGGAACGTTCTTGATCTCGCCAAAACATTCCCATCTCTTCGTTGTTACTGGAGAACTCGACAATACTCTTGAGGATAGCGGTCGGCGTTTCAGTCTCATCCATCCGGTGCAATCCGATCGCCACCTGCGCTTGGCATTGACGTGGCAAGGATAGCCAATGATTCTTGGCTTGCCGCTGCCAATACTGAATCGCTACCCGATACTGCTCACCGATGGGCTGATCCTTGAGGAAGAAGCTTCTGCCATAGAGATACAATGCGATTGTCGAGCTAAGGTGATTGGCCTCCGGATCTTTCGAGTTTGCCATGATCTTGCCATATTGATCATGCATCCACGCATCGAGTCTCTCTAGGGCACGTATAGCGGCGGACATGTCCACTTGCACACCGAGATGCCGCATTCGCCCGAAACCGGTTGCGATATACAGCGACAAATACTCGTTGTCAGGACCGCCGGGGAACCAGGGCCACATGCCATTCTCTCGCTGCATCTCCATCAGTCTTTGCATGGCTCTCGCAGACTCGCTCGCCAACCGATTCTCGTCGAAAAGCAATGCAATGTTCTTTCGCGATTGCGACTCGGATTGTGCGTTGATCAACCAAGGTGTCTCCTCAATCATCACGGACTTCAAGTCTTGATTCTTCTCCAACGGCGATTTCAAGGCATCTGGCTGATAGCTTCTCCAAGTATCAAACACTCGTTTAATCTTGGGATCACTTTTCGCGATGTGTTGCGCTAACGAGTTCGCGTAAAGTCGATTAAAGGTTTGCTCACTACAATCGTGCGGATACTCCATCAAGTAAGGCAATGCTAAGACGGCATACCAAGCGGGTTGTGATACCATCTGCACGGTCAACGATTCGTGTTTCAGCGAAACAGACTTAGCCGAGTCGAGCAGCTTCTTGAACTCAAACTCCTTCGTCGTTTTGCCTCGTATCGGAAGAGGAAGCGACTCCGTGACGAGCACTCGCTTCGAAAGGACTGGTAGCATCCCTTCTTCACCATCGGAGACACGTTCGGTTCCTCCGATCGCTCGGTAAATGATCGGGTACGATCCATCGGGAACAGTTAGCTTCCATGTAAAGCTCTTTGATTCGTTCGGGCCCAACTGGAACGGTTGTTCGACGTTCGAGTTACCAAACTCTTTGTCTTTCGAACCTTCGTTGATCGCATCGAACAGCTTCAACGCAACTTTGCCAGCCTGCGATTGCGTCGAAGTGTTGCTGACCTTCACGCTGAATTCCAATACGTCCCCTTCTCGCAAGAATCGAGGTGGGTTCGGCTGTACCATAAGCTCTTTCGACGTGACTACTTTGTCTTCGATGTAGCCACTTCTTAACTCTTTGTCGTGCGCGAAAGCCATGACACGCCAAGAGGTCAATGCTTCCGGAATGACAAACTCCATTTCGTACGAACCGTCTTTATTTGCGACTACATGAGGAAAGAAGAACGCGGTCTCGTTCAAATTTTTTCGAGGCGATACGCTTCCCAAATCCACCTTGCTGGTGCCTCCCTGAGGAGGCGCACTACCCATAGAGTCGCCTGGAGCAACTGCCTTGGCAAACGCCATAGAGCCTCCATAGCCAGCATCCCCGCCAGCAGTGCCCATACCTCCCATGCCACCAGCAGCATCAGCCATCGCGGCCATTGGTGCAGATTCCGCAAGCGACATATTGCTTCGCATCATCATGCCACCCTCGCCACCCATTCCTCCATATCCGCCGGGTCCACCTGCACCAGGAGCGCCGCGTCCGAACATCCGTACGTTCATGCCGAAGCTTGGTGGAAAGTCGCGATAGCTAAACGTAACGGGCTTTCGTTTCGAATCAAAATTCCCGCTGACATGCATCAGATACTCGGGGAAGTTCTGAAAGGTCCAATTCGAGTAACCATAATTCGCTCGGAAGACAGAGAACCTCTGTAGCCACGGGTGCGGCAAATAAGCATCGAGCGAAGCGTCATACATTGCCGCAACCACTTCGGTGATTGCTTTGGTTGCTTTCGGTCCTTCTACAATCAACTTGAACTTCTCTTTGCTCCCAGGCTCAAGCTTTGATACGAATCGCTCCCATCGCAGCTTGAGTTCTTTGTTGGTCCATGGAACAGCGATTTGCCTGTTCTCAATGTAGCTGCGATTCTCTTTGACGAAGAGGATTCGCAATGTCAATCCTCCACGCATCTCTTCGGTAATCGGCTCCTCGATGATCAATTGGGTCACTTCTGATTTGGTCCAAAAGCTTTGTAGCATCTTGCCGTGGTGAGATAACTCTACAAAGGCACGACCACTATCGTACCCCGTTCCCCAAACCGCCTTGAGCTTTTCTCCCGGTTCCAACGACCAGTCTTCTGCGTTGAGAAAATGCGGAATCTTGATTCCAAGCTTTGATTCTTTGGGATCGATCACTTTGAAGTTCACGACAGCCTTCACCGGCTTACCGAAACGATCTTGAGTCTCTACCACCGCTCGATAGACGCCTCGCTTTAAATCGATTGGCAACTTTCGTTCGGCGTCTGCGGCATAATCAAACTCCGTCGTCGACATATCGCCATCGCTTTCCCAACTCGCGATGTTGGAGGGATCGGGAGACTCCGATGGACGTATAGCACCTGGCCCCATCGAGCGTCCACGTCCGCCGCGACGCGGCATCGGCTGCATGGACGATCCAAGAATATCTGGTCGGATCACTCTCTGTGGTTCTTTCAATCGCATGACCTTCAGCGTTCCTTTGGCCGGTAGCGGCTTGCCATTGAGGGTTGTGGTCGCAATTTTGAACTCAATTGGTTTCTCTGTCGTCAACCACTCTTGCGTTGCTACATCCGCTTGCATTGCAACGTATCCGGCTGAGATGGACGACTCCGCGCTGCGAGTTTCCCCTGTGGTATCAGTCACGTCGGCAGTAATCTGATAATCAAAGCTCGGTGTATCTTCCTCGGGAATAGAACGATCCGGTCTAGCGACAAACGTGATCGTAAATTTGCCTTCCGCATCCGTGGTGGCATTTCCATGCGTGATCTCCTGAGCACCGCCTGGGTTGATTGGCATGCGCCAAGGGAAGCAAGACGAAAACCAAATGGGCCAACGCACGGCACGGGTGACATGGTACCGTACTTTGGCATTGCCGATGGGTACACCGGTGTAACTTGTTGCAATACCAGTCAACGTGACGGAATCGTTTAGTTTCGGAGACTCCGTTGGCGGTTCGAGTTTGACTTCGAATTTGGGACGTTTGTATTCTTCTACTTGGACCGCTACCGAGCTCATGTTGTTGACGGTGATCGTCATGTGCCCTGTTCCGCGATCGCGTGGAGCATTGAATGTTCCACTGAAGCTTCCAAAGTCGTTCGAGACCAACGTTTGGTTAGCGATTTCATTGCCATTGATATCTCGAAAAGCTATCGACACCTTGTGCTCGGCTACGGTGTTGTATTTGTTCGCTTCTGTGTCCGCAAACAAGCATATCCCTTTGTATTGAATCGTCTGACCGGGCCGATAAATGGACCTGTCAGAGAACAGTACATACTGCACTTGGACCGGTGGGGGTTGCTGTCGAGTATTGATGTACAAAGAATCTCGTACACCCAAAGCATTGCCATTGTGTTCAGCCAACAACAGCAGCGAACGATTCTGACCGCCGAATGAAAAGCGACCGTCTTTATTCGTCGTTGTCGATTGTTCCGATATGCTACGATTGTTGTTGTCGGTAAAGAAGCCAGTAACCTTCGCGCCGGAAACAGGCGATCCTGATTGATTGTCCAGGATGAACCCTTCTAACCTCTCTGCATTCCAAGATTGATCCAATATCATCGCGAGGTTACTCACCCAAACCATCGCCACTTGGTTCATATTATCCTTGTCCGCAAAGTCCTCACGTGCACTCGCTTGAAGGAAATAGAACCCTGGCTTCAGACCTGCAGGAACGGAGACATCTTCCGTGGCTGTATTGAAATCCTCCGTCGCTGGAAGCTCGGCAGACCACGTTGCTTCAGGCTTTTGACTTCGAAACCGATCGCGATCCGCAGGTTGTGGGTACGAAGGAGCATTGCCATTCTGCTGCTTGATCCGCTCTCTCCAATTGACCGAATGAAGCCGAAAAAACACTTGGTTGATATTTCGGTAGGAAACACGAATACTAGAGAGCTTGTCACTCCAAACTCGCTCCGTGACAATCCCAACGGACTTTGCTTCGATCTCTGCGATGAGATTAAAGCACAGTTTACCACCAACGCTTTCAGGGAACGCATTGGCCCCTTGCTTAGCGATTTCGCGAGCTTCCACACGATGCTCTTTCTCCATAAGCAATGTGGCCCATCGATGCCGAGCAATCGCAGATAACTCATGTCGCGATTCTCGTTCTGCAAATGCTTTGAGCGCTGCAACATATCGATCTCGCTTCTCTTCGCCGACCGCTTCTGCATGACAGTATTGCAAACGTCGAAGCTCGGCATCCAACAACGCACTCCGGTCCTGATCGTCCGCATGCATTCGCAAAAGCTTTTGAAGCAGCGTGATCGTCTTCAACTTCGCCGATTCTTTATCCGTCGACTGAGGATTCCATGCCAGAAAATCTTGAGTCGTCCCCAAAGCTGCTGAGGACGCTTCTATCTCGAACGCATCTTGGGATTTCGCACCTGCCTGTTCGCCCGACGAATAGAAGTCTAAAGCCTCATGAGCCACAAAATCGAACAACGTCGGACGATAAGTGTCTGGTAATGACCCCTTACTAAGCAAAGCACTATACGTATCAATTGATATAGCACGAAGCTGTGCTTCACTGGCGAGCGCCTTCGAATAGAAGGCGTCAATTTCCTGGAACAATCGCTTCAGATCCCAGGTGGTGAAGTCGTCGCTGGGTGGAGCGGAGGTTGCGGTTCGCTGTCCAAAACGCCAACGGTTTTGCTGGAAATAGTTCCAATAAAAATGTGCTTGCAACGTGTTCAAGACTGGTAACATTTCCGGCGGGGCCTCGTCGATTTCCGCTTGCAGTCGACGTATGTGCTCTTCGGGGAGTCGGCCTTCGATCTGAGATTCCAGAATGACACGCTGCCCAATCCCTTTGATCGCTTCCGCGTATTGCTTCTCCGACAAGGCGGAGGCGATGATCGGCCCTAGCTCTTCGATTGCGGTCTTCGGAAGTCCCTTTTTCATCGCATCTTCCACTTTTTTCCATCCTTGTGCTCGAGTTTGTTCGGCGGCTTGAAAACCAAGCCCCTTGCGGACGATTCCTGCCAAAACCAGGATGCTGAGCGAAACCAAAAAAATTGTTTTTGCCTGCATTTTCATTGCGATTCTCCTACGCGACAGTTCCAGCACCGAGGCTTGAAACAATGAGGTCTATCCCCACTAAGGGTAACAGAAAAACGAACGAACGTCTCGTTTATTAAGAAACGCCCCCGATTTAGGAAGCGTATTTTAAAGTGTATTTTGGTCGCACGAAAAGAGAAGGACCACGCCTCATGAAGCCAGTACTT
The DNA here is from genome assembly GCA_903858115.1 of uncultured Pirellula sp. GTDB lineage: Bacteria > Planctomycetota > Planctomycetia > Pirellulales > Pirellulaceae > JBKCUI01. Next base: position 18,970 of record CAIOHR010000305.1, read on the forward strand.
GTCGAGCCAACAAAAGTAGTGTTAGACACATTCCATGTCCCGTTCGCCTAGAATCCCGGCAAATGTCCTTGAGCGGACGGCACGACGGAGCGTGCCACACTTTTGTCGCCTGTGTACATATCGACGCGACAGGCATCACCGACATTGACTACAGATACTGTTGATGTCCGAGTTCAGCTAGTTGCTTCACCACCTCGCGCACCCTTTCCTCTTCTTCCTTCGGTGCTACTAATGTGGCATCGGGCGTGTGAACAACGATCGTATCTTTCATGCCTATTGTCACGATCAAGTGATCCGATTCGCTGCGAATGATCATGTTCTCCGAATCGATGGCCAGATAAGGTCCATCGACGGCATTCCCATTCTCGTCAGGTTTGATCAATCGAGCGATCGCTTGCCAGCTTCCCACGTCGTCCCACGAGTAAGGAGCTTCGATTACAGCCACATTCTTGAATCGTTCCATCACCGCGAAGTCGATCGATTTGCCTTTGATCTTTTCAAAGTGCTCAATAAATGTTTTTTGGAAGTCGGTGGTTCCAATACCTTTGGCAATGTTCTGGATATGAACGCTCATTTCAGGTTCGAATTGCTCCAAAGCCTCGAGAATCGTCGATGCTTTCCATAGAAAGATGCCGCTATTCCAATAGAACGTTCCCGCCTCGACGTACTCTTCTGCTGTTTTACGGTCTGGCTTCTCACGAAATCGCTCCACACCGAATGCCGCAATGCCGGGTTCGCCTGCGATGGCTTCCCCGCGTTGTATATAACCAAAGGATTCAGCAGCGTAACTGGGACGAATTCCGAATGTAACGATGCGTGTGGGATCCTCTTCGATCAACTTAACACCGGCTCGAACGGCCCGATGAAACTCCGATCGAGGTTCAATCACATGGTCCGAAGGCATGACAATCATGATGCCATCTTTGTCAGCTGCCTGGACCAAAGATGCCGCCACACCAATACACGGTGCCGTATCTCGCTTGTACGGCTCGCCCACGATGTGCTCCAACGGCAGGTCCGGCAATTGCGTGACCACAGCATCGGTCAATTGTTGGTTCGTCAAAACAAGAACACGTTCACTCGATACGAGACCATTCAATCGATCGAATGTCGTTTGCAACATCGTCCTAGGGCTACCCATCTTGAGCAATTGCTTGGGTTTGATCTGTCGGCTCGCAGGCCAAAACCTAGTACCTGACCCACCCGCCATGATCACTGCATGCAACATGTAGCTAGCCTCATTTCTATTGATAAATACCTCGTCGTAGTTGGAGACTACGCCCGTCTAAGCAAAGTAAGTATTCGATTGAATCTTGCTCGGCGACTGGATTTTCGTTTTTACATCTTCGGCGTCCAGTGCCCATAGCGGATTTATTTCGACGAAGCATGCATCATCTGATTCAACTCCAGCAGCAGCCAACCACCGCTTGAACCGATTGCTGATGGCCAATCGAGAGAAAGTAGGTGTATCTGTCGCAGCCCCCTCCGCATTCTTCACGGGAGCAAAGACTTCCGCTGAATCCCCCTCAACGACCAACGCTCGCGCTGCACGAGGCAATAGATCAAAAACGAATCGCTCAAACTTGATGGCGTTCGGAGAAGCTGGCTTAATATTCGAGCCCGATGTGTCGATGAAAGATACCGCTTTGCTGGCTCGATGAAACGGCAACGCGTTGTCATCCAAGCAACAATTTTCTAAAAATTGTCGATCCAAAACATGGACTGCGATGTTGCCCGCCCAGAGTTGCAGGCTTCCATCCGGGTTCTGCAGCTCCGCAACTTCATCCGGTAGATCGCTATATTCAATGATCTGCGTTTTGCCATCGATCGAAACAACATTGCCAACCTTTTCCTTCGCAAATCGTTTTTGAACCACTTGGGTTGTCATCTGCGAACCGCGATGGAGATGATGCCCAATCAACGTTGGGTCGCATGCGGTCACCAATGGATTATCCACTTGCGCATAAAAGAAATGTTCGATGCCGCGTTCCGCACAGGTGTGAAGCAGACCATGCTGTGAAAGCGCCTTGACAATGCCTCCATGGCCGTCCGGGCTCATGGCTATCCGATGAGTCGATTCCAAGAGCACCGCGCCGGTGCTTGCATCGATCGCTGGCATTGTTCCTTGTTGAAAGATCGTAATCTGATCATTGCGAAGGCCTAGATTGTTGTGGGCTGCGAAAAACTCTTTGGTTTGTTTGTCCGTCGCTGGACTGGTCATAATCAAGAGTGGAATCTCCACTGCATACTTCTTCATCGCTCCACGCAGCGAATCAACATGCATGGCAAAGAGCGTTCGATTCGATACCGGGCCGATGCGAAACATCCCCTTGGGAAGATCGAAACCAAGTCGCGTTCCTTGTCCTCCCGCCACCAAAATCATGGCGACTTTGCCAGCTCGGAGTGCATCTTCTCCGATCGTTTTGGCGTGCCGATGCGCAGCGACTTCTTCCAGTCGAACAGCATCCGGTGGCTTGGCATGCAAAGCCAATTGCTTCCAGTCCGTCCCTTTGTCGTTGCCGAGAAACAGTCTTCGAAGTTCATCGAAGTCGATCGACTGAATATCCTTGACCAACAGATTTCGCTCGACTGGATTGAGCGAGTTCCAATGGCCAATCAAATGCGATTGGCCATGTTTTTCCAGTAACGGTTTCAGGGAGTCGAAAGCATCCTGCATTATTGGTTCCTGATTCGAGCGATACTTTTCTATTACTTCGAAACGTCCAACAGTTCCAATTGGAAAATGAGTGCTTCGTTCGGACCGATTGCTGGTGGTGAGCCTCGTTCGCCGTAGCCGAGTCCCGGTGGAATCGTAACGACCCACTTATCACCGACCTTCATGCGTTGAAGCGCTTCGGCAAATCCAGGAACAACTCCTTGCACTGGAAACTTTGCAGGTTCATTACGTTGGATCGACGAATCGAAGATCTCTCCTTGGATGGTCTTTCCTTCGTAGTGAACAGTCACGGTGTCGGTTAGAGTCGGTTGCTTGCCTGTGCCAGCCGCGACCACTTGGTATTGCAGCCCCGAACGTGTGGTTTGAACGCCGTCTTTCTTCTTGTTCTCTTCAAGGTATCTGTTGGCGCTATCGAGATTTGCTTTGGCCAGCTCAAGCATTTTCTTTTGGATCATCGTGTTCAATGTGTTCACGACCGAATCCATTTCTGCATCGGAAAGCTTCGCCTTTTTCTTGGAAAGAGCGTCCACAAGACCGGCGACGAATTCCTTGGTGTCGATATCTTGCTCGGTAAACCGTCGGCCAGCCAATCCGCTGCCGAAATCGAAACCAAAGAAGTAGCTAATATTTTGTTTCGAAGCACTTGCTCCCGGACCGGTACCCGGAATGATCGGAGCGGGTGCTTGCGTTTGCCCCTTCACTGGCTCTTGCGAGTGAACTAGCGTCCCCATCGAAGCGATGGCAAGGAATAGGGCCTTGGATTTCCAACACATAACAATACTTTCCTAAATTAAAATCTGTTTCAAAACGAACTAGGGGACGCGGCCAGAACCGGTACAATCTATCCTGTCACCGGAGACTACCCAACATCCTAGCCGGATCAAAGGCCATTTTCTGCCCCGAAACCTCCATTCCCCTATTTTTAATTCTCCCAGCCAATAGGATCATCCTCAGTGAAAGCTTTGCTGCTCCAGGAATACAAGAAACTCATCGTTGCCGATCTGCCCGAACCCGAATGTGGCCCTGAAGATCTCAAAGTCCAAGTGAAAGCGTGCGGAATCTGCGGCAGCGATGTTCATGGATTCGATGGCAGCTCCGGACGCCGCATCCCCCCATTGGTCATGGGACACGAAGCGGCAGGCATTGTAACGGGGATTGGTCCTCAAGTGACACAGTTCGCCGTCGGCGATCGCGTGACCTTTGACTCAACCGTTTCCTGCGGCAAATGCCACTATTGCAAAGCCGGCTCGATCAATCTTTGCGAAAACCGTCAAGTTCTCGGGGTATCCTGCAACGAGTTCCGTCGCCAAGGTGCCTTTGCACAGTACGTCACCGTTCCTCAGCGAATCGCTTACAAAATCCCAGACAACCTACCCTTCGAACATGCAGCCATGATCGAGGCCGTCTCGATCGCGGTCCACGCTACCAATCGTACGCCAAAACATCTTGGCGGTTCCGTCGTCGTCGTCGGGGCCGGGATGATCGGATTGCTATGCATTCAAACATTGAAATACGCGGGCTTCTCCAAAGTAATCGCTGTGGATCTGGAAGAAGAAAAGCTTGAGCTAGCAAAAACACTCGGAGCGACTCACACGATTAACGCACGAAGCAACGATGTCGTCGCCAAAGTCATGGAGCTCACCAACGGTCGCGGTGCGGATGCTAGCATGGAAGTCGTGGGAGCCAAGCCGACAGTGAACACTTGCTTTCAAGTGGTAAAGCGCGGCGGATCCGTAACGCTCGTTGGAAATTTGGCACCGACCGTGGATTTGCCATTGCAAACGGTTGTGACTCGCGAGCTTTCTGTCTATGGATCCTGTGCTTCCAATGGCGAGATACCTCAGTGCATCGAGTTGCTTTCTTCTGGAGCAATACAAGTTCGTCCCCTAATCACCGCCACAGCGAAACTGGATGAGACAGCGAATTGGTTTGATAGACTCTACGCTGGCGAAAAGGGGGCGATGAAGGTTATCGTCCAACCAAACGGATAAGCGTCTGCATCGAACATGAAAGTATTTGTCCATCAGGTCAAACTGGACTCGCCTTACTACTTGGCGATTCAAAACACCATGCATTGGTTTTGGGAAAGAGGCTACGAACTCGTTCCCTTCAGTGTCCAGGAAGTGCAGGAGGGTGCTGTTGAAGCAATAGTCCGCAGTTCGCCTAACGATTCAATCGTACGCGCCGTTCCCGAAGTGCTTCGATTGTTGCTCAAAAAGCTGGGCCGACCGGAGCCACCACTCTTTGACCTGCCAGCCTCCTTAACGCCATGGATCGGTCGTTTCACCTGGGAAACGACATTGGGCCAAGTGCGCGAACAAGTCGACTCAGAAATTTCCTTCAATCCCTTTCATATTCGCCCCTTAGATCATCGTCGTTTGTTCAAAGGAACGGTCGTTTACGGTTTGCGAGATTTGATCCCTTCGGCATCGCTCGCAGATCAAACCCCTGTTCTAGCGCAACAGAAAGTGGAGTTCAAATCGGAATGGCGGGCGTTCGTGCTGCGGGATAAGATTTTGCACGTCGCTCATGTGAAGGGGGATCCGCTTTTGTTTCCGGATCGAGATGCGATGATCGCGGCGTCGGAGGCATACACCGAACGGCCCATCGCGTTTGGAATGGACTGGGGGATCACTCCCGCTGGGCAAACGATGCTGATTGAGGTCAATGATGGCTATTCGCTTGGAAACTATGGAATGCATGGAATGATGCATACCGCGATGATCGAAGCACGCTGGCGTGAACTTATGGATTTACCCGACAATGGAATCGGCGAGTGCTTCACACGGTGAACAGGTTGCTTTTTCCACGCTAAGATACTGACTAGAGCGATGCTGACGCAACGCTCTTCCTCACAAGAAACGACTCCACGATGTCACAAGATTCCGCCGGCTCTACACCCGCCAAATCGTTCGCGGAAAGCAATTCGCGAAACAAAGAATCTCTGAAATCGACGATTCTTACCGATCGTTCGTTTTGGGGATTAGCTGTTACGCAGTTCCTCGGTGCCTTCAACGACAATCTCTACAAACAGCTCATGCTCTTGATGGCAATACCTGCCATCGGGGCAGACATCAGCGAAGATACCCAAGGTTGGGCGACTACACTCTTTAGCCTGCCGTTTGTTCTGTTCAGCAGCTTTGCAGGATACCTGTCGGACAAATATAGCAAGAGCGTTATCATCGTACTCTGCAAGTTCGCAGAAATTGTCATCACGCTTTTGGCCGTTACTGCCTTCTTGTCGTATGCTTCGCTAGAGGATTGGGGGACTTGGACAGTACTCTTCATGATGGGATTGCACAGTACGATGTTTGGGCCAGCCAAATACGGCATTCTCCCAGAGTTGTTTCGCAAGGACGAGCTTCCCCGTGCCAACGGGCTCATACTCATGTCGACGTTTCTTGCCATCATTCTGGGAGTGGTTACGGCCGGTGTATTAAAGGATCTGCTGGTGGTCAAAGACGAAGCGGGGAATCCAGACTTTGGACGATTGTGGATCGGATCCGTCGTATGTACTGTGATCGCTATTGTTGGAACATGCACCTCGTTTCTCATTCGCAAGACCTCAGCAGCCCAGCCGACGGCGGTCATGTCGCTCGGTGATTTCGGCGTGAGCAAATCGATTCGAAGCTTGTTATGGAATGACAAGCCACTGCTAGCATCGATTATTGTCTCTAGTATGTTTTATGTGATCGCCGGGGTGGTGATGCCCACCGTGAATGTGCTCGGCAAGAATCAGCTGCGAATAGAGCTGGACACCCATACAAGTCTGCTGACCGGCGGCTTAGCAATCGGCATCATTATCGGAGCGGTGTTAGCAAACGTCGTTTTGAAGAATGTTCGTCCCGGTAAGCAAGTGTTGCTTGGTACCATTGGAATGTTCATCACTTTGGTTTTGTTGGGTTTTTGGAAGCCAGGCGGTGCCCATTTGCTTGGATATTGGGGTGCTTTGATCGGGTTGATCACGACGGGAATGTTTGCTGCCGTGTTTATTGTTCCGATCCAAGTGTTCATGCAATCGAGGCCACCTGCGGAGACCAAGGGGCGTATGATAGGCACAATGAACTTTGCAAATTTTGTTGGTATCTTGATTGCGGGCCCGCTTTATCAGTTGTTTCTCATAATAGCGACGTCGATTGGTTGGCCAGTATCGTCGATGTTCTGGATGCTTGCCGTATTGCTCATCCCCATCGCCATTCGATTTCGTTTACCTACGGTCGCCTAAAGACACAGGTGAAACGATGACTTATAAACGATTATTGGCGAGATTGTGGGACAATCTTCATCCGAAGCTCTTCTGAGCCTCTTCGGACAACAATGTCAGTCTCTTGCCCGGCCTTAATGGCTTCTATTGCATACGTATAGTCATAGATATTCTCCACTTTGCGACCTGCAAGTTCAATGATGATATCCTTCCCTTGAACGCCAGCTTTCGAAGCGGGGCCGTCTTTCGCGACGCCCGACAACATCACACCTTTGATATCCCCTTGGGCATAATCTGGGATTGTGCCGAGATATGCGGTCATCACAGCCCGTGAACCTTGGCCTTCAGGTGCTTTTTGTTCTTGGTAGATCGGAGGCTCGACGGTGGTGGCAACGCTGCGGGCGATCAAGCCCATCAATTTTGCAGTTTGTGCAGCCCCTTCGTAGTTCAACAATTCGGGAACGTCTCGCGGCGTGTGGTACTCGCTATGCGAGCCCGTGAACGCGGACAGAATCGGAACTCCGTCCAAAAAAAATGTGCTGGCATCGGTTGGAAGATAACTATCGTTTTGAAGAGACAATGACATCCCGACCACGGCGTTGCGCTTCTCGATCTCCTTTGCCCACAGGGATGATGAGCCGATCCCTTGAAGGACTAGATTGTCTCGCAATCGACCGACCATATCCAAATTAAAGCAGGCGATGACCGCAGGATAGAGTTTGCCTACCCCCGGATCTTTCATGTGTGGATAAAGGGAAAAAAAGTTGTCGGAGAAGTGAGCCGAACCGAGGAGCCCAAGCTCTTCACCAGACCACGCAGCAAACAGAACATCATGTTCTAGCTTCAATTTGCCTTGTCGTTTTTGCATCGACATTGACTGTGCTATCTCAAGCATCGCTGCAACCCCAGAAGCGTTGTCGTCCGCTCCTCGGTGCATACCGGACTTTTCTTCGTCCCGCGCAAGGCTCGAGCCGTTCGATCCTGCACCCAAGTGGTCGATGTGCGCGCCGATGATCACCATGTTATCGGTAGGTTTCGCTCCTGCACGCAATATGCCAAGCACATTGCGACCGGATTGCTTGACCTGTTTGATCTCTACTTTGGCTGAGACGGAAACTTCCGGAAGTGGAAATCCCATCATCATCTCGCCTCGATCGAGTTCCTTCTGAAGATCCAGTAGTTTGTCTTCGCATTTTTCAAACCAAGCTTCTGCGACGGCATCGGTGATGCTGATAGCCGCGATGCTGGTTCCAGAAAGGCTGCCGTCTACTTGGAGTGGAACCAATTGTTGTCGGACGCCGCTATTCGGGCCGCTCACGATGATGATCCCTTTTGCGCCGCGCTCCCGTGCTGCCATCGCTTTATATCGGAGCGAACTATACCGAGCAAAATGCTGACGGCGTTCGGGGGAAATGTCGCTAGGCATTTGGCGAAACATCATGACCCATTTGTTCTCCACATCGAGGTGAACATAAGAATCGTACTCGTCGTGTTCACCTTCCTTTGGAGCGACGATGCCATATCCAGCGAACACAACTTCGGTCGGTTCGATTTCCGTCGACTGAGAGAAGACGAGCGGTCGCCAGTCTTCGTTTAGTTTCCAAGTTTTGTTGCCGGATCGAAGTTGATTGGAATCTAACAGTTCGACTCCGGCGGTGAAGGGAAAGTCATAGAAGTAATCTTCCTTGGTGCCAGCGGGTTCGAGTTGAAGCGATGCCATATAGCTTGCGACGTAAGCAGTCGCCAGCTTCTCACCTTGCGTTCCGGTCATTCGTCCACCGAGTTCAGGGCGGCAAAGGAAATCGACGTGTCTCGCGACATCTTGGGCGCGATAATCGGTATCGGTTGCGTTCGCGACTTCGGAAGCTACAGATCGGACGGTATCAAGCTGTGCGGTGGTCGGAGGCTGAGTCGAATTGGCGATACTCGAATCAGTGGCGAGGTCCAGTGCTTTCCGAGCGGCTGCATCATTCCAATCGGCCATGAAGATTTGCGACTTCTTGTCAGGTGTTCGACCGGCTGTCCAGGAAAGTTGTTTGCCATCCGGTGTGAAGACCGGGAGGCCATCGAAGCCATCGGTTGTCGTCACTCTAACAGGAGTATGGATGCCAGCCGCATCGACAATGTAAAGTTCGAAGTTGGCAAATCCATTGATATTCGTTGTGAAGATCAGATAGTCACCAGATGGATGGTAAAAAGGTGCCCAACTCATCGCGCCGATCGTTGTTAGGCGCTTCGCATCGGAACCATCAAGGTTGGCGGTGAAGATCTCTGCGGTCGCGCCATCTTCGGAAAATCGTCGCCAACAGATACGTTTGCCATCCGGGGAGAAAAATGGACCACCGTCATATCCGAAGATATCGGTAATCTGTCGTACTTCGGTACCGTCGCTTCGCATCACGTACAAATCGAGCGCTGCTGCTGGATCTTTTTCGAAAATCGCTTTCTCGCGTTCGGTGAGTTTGTCCTCGTAAGCTCGACGGTTCGAAGAAAAAGCGATGTATTGTCCGTCGGGTGAATAGGACGCTTCGGCATCATAGCCGACAGCCTCCGTCAGTTTCTTATAAGATCCGGTCGTACGATCCCATTCCACCAAATCGTAGGTTGGATCGTAATCCCAGCTATACCGACGGGTTTGGCCGGAAGCTCGAAATTCCAGTTCGTCTTTTTGTTTTTGTTTGGCTGCCGGATCAAATTGTGTGGAAGCGAAAAGAACTTTGTCGCCGGAGGGGTGAATCCACGCGCATGTTGTTTTCCCGAAGCCCGGCGAGACTCGCTCGATGTCACCTGATTCACGGTCCATCATGTAGATTTGGTAGAAAGGATTCTCCTTTTCACGTTCGCTCTGGAAAACCATTCGCTTGCCATCTTGACTGAAGTAGCCTTCGCCCGACCGCGAACCGTCCAGGGTAAGTTGCCGAATCTTGGTAAGGTAGGTCGACTCCGTGGGCTCTTCGAAAGCGAACCCAAAGGCTGCTGTCAGCACAAGGGACGCGAAGGCACCGATCCGAGTAGAATTAGACGAATGCATGGTAGGGATACTGTTGGGGGGAGCGAGAATAACGTGCCACATTGTAGCTTTCGGTGAATTGGCATCTACGCCAACGGCATAATCGGACCCGTGGGATGCAATGTTTCTGGGGCCAAGCAGTTCAGGTGAACTTCACGGAATGGCAAAAAAGCTGATAATGTCGACTTGAGGCAGTGGATTGCGAGGTCGGTCCATTGCGAAGAGAAAACAATCAGCAAGACTTGTCGATGGCAACAACTTACAAAGATAGCGGCGTTGACTTAGAGCTTTACGAGCAGGCGATGAAAAAGTTGCCAGCTCTGATGCATCGTACCTTCACGCCCAGAGTGGTTCGCAACGATGGAGGATTTGCTGGTCTTTATGCATTAGACTTCACCAAATCGCTGTTTGCCAGGAACTACGAAGAGCCGATCCTCGTGTCGGGTACCGATGGTGTAGGTACGAAGCTTCAAGTGGCACAACGGGCAGGCAAGCACCATACGGTAGGTATCGATTTGGTCGCCATGTGCGTGAACGACGTGTTGTGTACGGGGGCTGAACCATTGTTCTTTCTCGATTATGTCGCGATGGGAAAGGACAATCCGCCACTTTTGGAATCGATCGTGCGTGGGATCTCCGACGGTTGCATCGATGCCGAGTGCAGTTTGCTTGGTGGTGAGACTGCGATCATGCCGAGCCATTATCACGACGACATGTATGACTTGGCCGGCTTCTGTGTGGGTGTGGTAGAAAAGCGGAAGCTAGTCTCGGGCCAAGCGATCACGGCAGGAGATGTGTTGCTTGGGATCGAGTCGTCGGGATTGCATAGCAATGGTTACAGTTTGGTGCGAAAGATTGTCTTCGATAAAGCAAAACTCGACATCGATAGTCATGTGGCGGACTTGGGCAAGACGGTTGGAGATGCACTTCTGACGCCGACGCTGATTTATAGTCGTGTCGTGCGTTCCGTATTGAGTCGATACAAAGTCAAGAGTGTGGTTCATGGGATCGGGCATATCACAGGTGGCGGGTTATTGGAGAATACCGAGCGGATTTTACCGCCGAACGTTGATCTAATGTTTGAACGCGGGACCTGGGAGGTGTTACCTGTTTTTCAATGGTTGCAACGACTTGGCGAAGTGGAGCAGAACGAAATGGACCATGTTTTCAACATGGGAATCGGCTTGGTATTGGTTGTCAGTCCATATTATGCGGAGAGTGTTCAAACGCTGGTTCAGTCGCTAGGAATGCGATGCTCAGTGATCGGTCAAGCAGTCGTGGGTTCAGGTAAGAGTCGATATGTGGGATAGGCTTCCAGCCTGTCATGCTGAATTTACGAGATGTGGGGATAGGCTTCCAGCCTGTCATGCTGAATTAGATGTTTTTCATGCTGCAGGGCTCGTTCCTATTGTTCTGTTGTGTAGGTGTTACGTTTTGATTGGATTTAAGTTTGGTTTTTTGCAGGTTGTAAGGCAACCCCGCATGGGATGCGGAAAGCTCGACAGGCTGGAAGCCTATCCCACTTTTTAATGGCGAGTTGAATATGCAGGTCAGGCTTTTTGCTGGTGCTCGAGAAGCCGTTCAATCGGACACGGTCGAGTTGGAACTTGAACTTCCATGCACGATTGGAACGATGAAACGTTCGATGATTTCCAAGTGGCCAGGCCTGGAGTCTTATGTAAATTACGGTCGATTTGCTGTCGGTAATGATTTCGTCGACGATCACTTCGTTGTCGAATCGAATGCGGGTGAATTGGCGCTCATTCCTCCTGTGAGTGGTGGTTAAACAATCGATGACAACGTTGAAGCAATCCCTTTTTGAACAGCTCGATCAAATTGTGCTGATCGATTCGCATTCGCATATCAATCCTTACAGCGCAGCATCGAAAGATCTCGGCGACTTGCTCGGTTATCATTATTACACCGAGCTAGCACATTCGTCCGGCATGCCTCGCGAGCGCATCGAAGAGCCGAGCTTGTCGCCTCGGGAGAAAGTAGGACGGCTTTTCGGGTTTCTCGGAAACATTGACAACACGATCCAATGGTCTTGGTTCTTGGAGTTGTCTAAGGAGCTATTCGGCTTTGAGGGGGACACCATCGATGCTGGGAATTGGGAATCGGTTTACGAGTTAGCAAGTCAAAAGATGGCTCAGCCCGATTGGGAGTCTCAAGTGCTCACGAAGAGCGGTGTTGAGAAAGTGTTCTTGACCAATGATTTTGACGATACGCTTTCGGGCTTTGATACGAATCGCTACGTTCCCTGTTTGCGAACGGATGATCTCGTCTTTCATTTGGCAAATCCAGTAGTTCGCGAGCGGCTTCAAAAGTGCACTGGCGTTGTACCATCCAGTTTGAACCAAATCAAAGATGGGATTGAGAAACTCTTTCAGCATTTTTGTCGAAACCAGGCTCGCGCGTGTGCGATTTCCCTTCCGCCTTGGTTCTCACCGACATCGCAATCCGATGACTCTACAGTTGCGAAAGTTGCGTTAGACGATTTACTGAAGCATGGTCTGGAAGCACAGGAGTCATCGAAACGAGCGATGGCCCATTGGGTTTTCTGGAAGATTGCGGAATTTGCGGACGCGTTCAAACTGCCGTTCGATTTGATGATCGGAGTAAATCGTAAAGTTTACCCAACCGGTGTTTTTCAAGGCCAAGATCTATACGATTCGCGATTATCATTGATTCAGTATGGTGACTTGTTCAATGCGTTCCCGAACCTGCCATTCCCGATATCCGTCTTGGCATCGGTCACCAATCAAGAGTTGGTCGACTACGCTTGGATTTTTCCGAACGTCGTCACGCATGGGCATTGGTGGTATAGCAATACTCCGAATTACATCCGGCACGATTTGCGAGGACGCATCGAAGCGATACCGAGAAACAAGCAAATCGGTTACTACAGCGATGCTTACAAATTAGAGTTCATCCTCCCCAAGTTCCGCATGTTCAAGCGGATTTTGGCGGAGGTTCTCGCCGATGAGTATTGTTCCGGTCGTGGATGGTCCGAAACAAAAGCCTTGGAGTTGGGGCGTCAGATTCTGCGTGGCAACGTGGAAAGCATTTTCAAAATCTAGAAAGAGCAGCGATCAAAGTGAAAAAGGTTGGATTGGTCGGATGGCGTGGAATGGTCGGTTCGGTTTTGATGCAACGCATGGCCGAAGAGAAAGACTTTGGGTTATTCGAGCCTGTCTTTTTCTCAACCTCGAACTCTGGTGGGGCAGGCCCATCGATTGGCGGAGCAACTACAGGACCATTGCAATCCGCGTCGAGCATTGAAACACTCGCCAAAATGGACGTCGTTATCTCGTGCCAAGGTGGTGATTACACATCGGAAGTTTATCCAAAGCTTCGCAGCGCAGGTTGGATTGGCTATTGGATCGATGCTGCTTCGACGTTGCGTATGAACGACGACGCCATCATCATCTTGGACCCAGTCAACGATAGTGTGATCCGCGATGGTTTGGTTCACGGTATCAAAGCTTATGTCGGTGGCAATTGTACCGTATCGTTGATGCTGATGGCTTTGCACGGATTGTTCAAGAATGATCTCGTCCAATGGTTGACAAGCATGACGTACCAAGCTGCTTCGGGTGCAGGTGCGCAGAACATGCGAGAGTTACTTTTGCAAATGGGGGTGGCACATCAATGTGTTCACGGTTTGCTCGCCGATCCAGCATCTGCCATCTTAGATATTGATAAACAAGTGGCGGCAACCATTCGCTCACCAGAGAATCCAACTGCTCAGTTCGGTGCTCCGCTGGCAGGCAGTTTGATTCCTTGGATTGATAAGGACCTAAGCAACGGTCAAAGCAAAGAAGAATGGAAGGGGAGAGTCGAGACCAACAAGATCTTGGGGCTTTCACCAGATACAATTCCAGTGGATGGAATTTGCGTTCGGATCGGAGCGATGCGTTGCCATAGCCAAGCGTTGACGATCAAGTTGAGAAAAGATGTCCCGTTGGATGAGATCACCGATATGTTGGCAAGCGCCAATCCTTGGGCCAAAGTGATTCCGAACGAACGTGTTGCTTCGATGAAAGATCTGTCACCAGCGGCGGTAACGGGTGGGATGGTTTGCCCGGTGGGTCGATTGCGCAAATTGGATTTGGAGCCAAGTTCAAACAGGACTTATTTGTCAGCCTTTACCGTCGGAGACCAATTGCTTTGGGGGGCAGCGGAGCCATTGCGACGGATGCTGCGAATCCTTCTCGAAGGCTAGGGCTTCCTGCGTCTTTGGGGAGTAGAACTGTTTTTGCGTATCCATCCGACAATGATGGCTAGTCCGGCGGCGATTCCGATAAAAGGACCAGTCAGATAGATAGTCCTCGGGCGATAAACGAACAGCAGCATCGTCGCCATTGCACCTGCCAATACTAGCATGCCCCCGGGAGCTTTGCGCAATGCGATAACCGCTGGCCATGCTAACCAAGCCGCGAGGAAGACTAGTCCAACTTTGCCAAACAGGTCCGCGATGAGGCTAGTGCCTTTTGACAGCAAAGACGGTTGAACTCTCAGAACGAGTGACGTTGTCAGCATCGTCAATCCAACGGCCAACATTCCCCATCGAAGAATGAGCGCAGAAAGTTCCTCATCGGTCAGTTTTCGGGGCGAAGGCTTGGTATTTGGTGACGGCATCTGCTACTTAATTTTCGAAAAAGGGCCATGGCTCGCTAACCCTTCTTCCAGCGAAACAACTTCTGCGATAGGTTTCCACTGCCGCGGGCGTGTATTCTACAGTCCCAAACCGATTTCGAGCGCTATCCAAGTTTCCAATTTTGCGATCAAGCGGAACCTTTTTTGCATGGTTGGGTTTGTAGTGAGGTCTGGCAAAGGGCCTACAAACCTCCCAGGTTGTCCTAGATCCAAGAAAATCGACTTCTTTACGAACTAATCGTTCCAGGGCGGACTATCGATCTAGCCAACCATTGCCGGGTGACTAGAGTCAGACAGACTCCCTTTTTCGTCTTCAAACCCAGCGTCTTCCATGAAAATCTATCGAAGCCTTCGCAGTACTTTTTTGGCGACATTGCTAGCAACTACCTCGATCGGTAGTGCATTGGCGGAGGGGAATCCCGATTTCGTGGGAATTCTGGCAACCATTACCGATCCAGCCAACGCGGCGGACCTCGGGTTGAGTCAGAATCAAGTCGAAAGATTAGTTTCTCTGATCAAGCAGCACGAAAGTAAGGCACTCGATTTTGCAAGCCAGTTGCGAAATCTGCCGTCTGCGGAGCGACGAAAGAAAGAGCGGGAAAGTGTTCGAGAGATCGAGACCAAGGGGTATGAATTGCTGAGCGAACAGCAGCGAGCAACTGCCGAAAAGTGGCGATTGCAAAAGTTGGGGCCGATGGCGTTGCTGGATAGTGAAACAGCGACGCAGTTAGGTGTATCGCCAGAGCAGGTTTCCAAGTTTGACAATATTTTGGAGGGGCGATCGGCTCTCGCACGTTCGATGGGCAGCCGAGAAAAGGCGGCCGAAGAGATTCAAAAGCGGCTTGTCGAGGTATTGACGGATGAACAGAAGAACAAATGGGTAGCATTGGTTGGGGCGCCGATTGCCAAGGAACAATCGAGTGACAATGTTGCGGCGAGCCCTTCTGATGCCAAAGGAGTGGTTTCGGGCTCAGAAGCTACGGGTGCTGCTGTTCCGTCCGTTGCTGAGTTGCGTATGCGTGCTCGGACGCAGCCTTCGGGTACCCAAGATAGGGCTTCGGGTTCCCAAGATGGTTTGCTATTGAATTTCAATGCGGCACCGTGGCCGGAAGTTTTGAAGTGGTTAGCTCGTGAAGCTGACTTGAGTCTGCAGATGGATTACTTGCCAACGGGCACGTTTACCTATTCCGATTCGAAGAGGTATTCGGTTGCAGAAGCCATGGACATCATGAATGGCATTTTATTGACCAAGGGATACACCTTGATCAAGAAGCAACGCATCCTCACAACGCTAGATTTGGAGAGTGGTGAATCGCCGGAAGTCATGCGGCGACGAATCGCTGACATGGCTGAGCTTGTTTCGTTTAGCGAATTAGACCGTCGTGGTGAGTATGAATTGGTGAAGTGCTTGTTCGCGTTAGAGCGAACCAGCATCGAAGAGATGGAGAAAGAGGTAAAGCTTTTGCTCGGACCGCAGGGTTCGGTGATTCCCATGACGAGTGCACAGCAACTGTTGGTCACAGAGACAGGTGGCAAGCTGCGAATCATTCGCGATACTATTGAACGCTCCGAGAATCCTCAAGGGAGTCGTTCAGCGAAGATCGTTCGGTTGTCGCTGCAATATGTCAGCGCGGAAGAAGTGATGGGAGTCGCGAGGAATCTGCTCAAGATCAAAGAGAATGAGTTTGTCGCGGATGATATCAGCATTTCGACTGACACGTTTGGATCGACGTTATTTGCAACGGGTACGGTCGACAAATTGCAAAAGCTGCAAGACATTGTGGTCGAGTTAGATAAGAAGCCAGGCGAATCCGGTACCAAGGCGAGTACGGAGCAGCCGTTCATCAAGAGTCATTCGATCTTGGGCTCTGACCCGACGACAACAGAAGCCGTTTTGCAATCTGCGTTCGCTGGTCAGCCGAACATCAATATGGCGGTGGATCCCAAGACGAACAACATTATCTTCCGCGGAACAAAAGCGGATCATGATTTGTTGGACAAGATCATTTCTGAACTGGCTGGCCAAGCGAGTGACGTCGAGTTCATTCCCTTAGGGAATTCCGATCCGCAGTTGGTATTGCAAACGCTGGAGAGACTTTACGGAAAAATTGCAAAGGACAAAGATCCTGCGACGATCAAGGGACCAATCTACTCGTTGGATCCTACCTCCAATCGGATGATGGTTAAAGGCACGACGCAAGAAGTCGAGCAGATCAAGATCCTGATTGGCAAGCTAGAAGAATCCAGTCCAATTGCAGACAGCTTTGGTGACGGAATGCGGATGCTTCCGATGAAGGGCAAGGCTGCAGAGCGAATGCTTGAGCAAGTGCAGATGATGATTGAAGCGAGAAAGTCGCGAATCAAAGTTGTCATGCCCAAGAAAGCGGACGAGCCAGCTTCCAAAGATGCGGGAAGCAAAGAAGAAAGCAAATCAACAACATCGCCTAAAGTACCTGTCAAAGAGAACAATCCGATCAGCGCGGTATCAAGACCGTCGGAAGTCCTGACTGCAGCGTATTTTCAAGAGTCCCAGAGGGAATCGGCTGGTGGAGAGGTACGGATTTTCCAGGGACCAACGGGACTTGTGATTGCTAGTGATGATCCAGAAGCGATGCGCGAGTTCGATATGATGCTTCGCGAAGCTCAAAAGCAAATGGCGCAGGCTCCTTCGGAACCAACCATCCGATATCTTGAACACATTTCAGCCGCCGCGGCAAAAGAGTTAGTCGAGAAAGTGATTGCTGGTGAGCAAGCAACAGGTGGAGCGGGTGGCGGTTTGTTGGGTGATGTTGCATCCAGCGTTCTAGGCGGAGGCGGAATGTTCGGTAGTTTGTTCGGAGGTGGTGGAGGATCGAGCGGCGGTGCAAGTGCCGGAGTCTCTGGTGCTTCGACTGTCGGTACTGTTGTTCTGACAGCTGATGCTCGTTTGAACGCGGTCTGGGTTCAAGCGAACCCGATCGATGCTATGTTCGTTGAAGATCTTTTGGCGGCGGTCGATATTCCAGAGAGTCCTTCCGAGATTCGTACTCGAGGTGGTACCAATTTGATCTTCGTTGAAAACAATCCAGTCGCTGATATTGAAACAGTCGTCAAAGCAACGTTTGCTGCCTACATAGGCGGAGGCGGAGCAGGGGGAGCCGGAGGTGCTCCTGGGGCGCAGCGTCAACCTTCGCCGGAAGAATTCATCAATGCCATGCGAGGAGCGATTGGTGGTGGTCGACGTGGCGGTGGTGGTGGCGGTGGAGCTCAATCCGAATTGAAAGAGCAAACGATGACGATTAGCTCTGACAAGAAAAACAATGTTCTAATCGTGGTTGGTCCCGAGCGACTTTACAATGACGTAAAGGACCTTGTAGAAAAACTCGACAAGGCAGCCGCGCAAGACGAGCAAACAATTTCGACGATTCAACTCGACGGAAGTGTCAATCCAACCTTGATCCAAAACACGATTGCGAACGTTTTCGGCCCAAGCGTAAAGACCAGTTCTGCATCCAGCCCGCAAACGAACACGAGTCAAACGAATCGAACAACCAACACCAATTCCCCGTTTGATCCGAATGCGTTCCGCAATCGAACCGGTGGTGCGAATCCGTTCGGTGGATTCGGCGGCGGAGCGAATCCGTTTGGCGGCGGTGGATTTAATCCATTCGGTGGAGGTGGTGGCAATTTCGGTCGTCAAGGCGGTATGGGCACGGGTGGTGCGAACCCATTCGGTGGCGGAAACACCGGCCGAGGCCAAGGGGGTGGCACCCGAGGGACGGGCGGCACAGGTGGCACTGGCACTAGAGGTACAAGAGGAAACCGATAGTCATGATTACTGAAGCTGGTGAATTGCTTCTTCGCCGTGGTCTCATCACTGCAGAACAGCTAGTGCAGTCCAGGGCGAATCTGAACGGCAATGGAATCCTCGAAAGCATCATCGAATCGGGGTTTGCACGTGAAGAAGATGCGCTCAAAGCGATCGCCGAAGAATTCGGGCTCGACTACATCGACCTGCGCGAAACGAATGTTGATCTTTCGTTGCTTGCGACCTTTCCGCAAAAGTTGATCTATCGACATAGTCTCTTCCCGATCAAGAAGGAAGGGGGACAGTTGTTCGTTGCAACCAACAACCCACTGGACCTCTATCCGATCGATGAAGCAGCCGCAGCAACGGGGATGCAGATCGTTCCGTTGGTTGCCGAAAAGGTAGAAATTGCCAAACTCGTCAAAAAGCACCTGGGCGTTGGTAGCGAGACCATCGAAGGTTTGCTCGCCAACAAGTCCGACGATGACGAGATCGAGTTACTTGAGAAGATCGAAGCGGACGGTAGTGAACTGAGTGAACAGGCTCAGGAAGCATCTGTTGTTCGATTGGTCAATGAAGTATTGGTGGAAGCGATCGACTCCAGGGCGAGCGACGTTCACATCGAATCACAAGGTAGCGGTCTCGTCATTCGTTATCGAATCGACGGTATCCTTCACAATCAGCCAGCTCCACCGGAAATCAATCGATTTCAAGCAGCGATCATCTCCCGACTCAAGATTATGGCTCGGCTGAATATAGCGGAGAAGCGATTACCACAGGACGGCCGGATCAAACTTCGCGTGCATGGTCGCGAAATCGATATTCGGTTGTCAGTCATTCCGATGATTCACGGCGAAAGCTTGGTCATGCGGATCCTTGACAAGGGATCGATGAAGTTCGACTTGCGCAACCTTGGGATGGGTGAGGCAACGTATAAACTCTTCAGCGAGTTGATTCGATTACCACACGGAATCATTTTGGTGACAGGACCAACAGGTTCTGGAAAAACAACAACGCTGTATAGTTCCCTTTTGGAGATTCAATCGCCGGAAGTAAAGATCATCACGACCGAGGATCCAGTTGAGTATCAGCTCGAAGGGATAAATCAGATTCAGGTCCATCCAAAGATTGGTTTGACGTTCGCTGCTTCTTTGAGAAGTATTTTGCGACACGACCCTGACGTTGTGCTCGTCGGTGAAATTCGGGATGCGGAGACGGCGGAGAACGCCATCCAAGCTTCCTTGACAGGTCACACCGTTTTCAGCACGCTTCACACGAATGATGCGGCGGGTGCATTCACTCGAATTGTCGACATGGGGATTGAACCGTTCCTCGTGGCGAGCACGGTGGAAGGGATCATGGCGCAGCGACTTGTTCGGCGGCTATGTCTGGATTGCAAAGAAGCGTATACTCCCAAGCCTGACGATATGCCAAAAGATTTCCCATGGGAAAAGCTGGAAGGCAGACCGTTGTATCGCGCCAAAGGCTGCCGTTCGTGTCGCGGATTGGGATATTCGGGACGATTTGGTATTTATGAGTTGTTAGCGACGACGGAAAACGTACGTCAGTTAGCACATGACAGACGAAGTTCCTTTGAAATCAAGCATGCGGCCTTGAAAGCGGGTATGTTGACTCTACGCGACGATGCATTCCGCAAGGCGATGGAAGGAACGACGAGTTTGGATGAAGTGTTGCGAGCGACCAAAGGCGACCACCTCGGATAATCGAAAATGCCTGACTTTGCATACGTAGCCCGTGACATGAGGGGCAAGTCCATCGCAGGGACCATATCTGCGACTAATCAACGAGACGCTGCTGCACAGCTAGGATCGAAATCCCTTTTTCCGATTTCGATCACGATCAACAAAGGGTCTCAGGTCAAGAAGACACGCGGTGTTGGTGGTGCACAGATGGCGAGCTTTTACGAGCAGCTATCATCGCTTCTTCGCAGCGGTGTACCGATGATGAGAGCATTGACAGTGCTTTCCACGCAGAGTGGTTCGAGCCGTACGCTTCGCAATGCGATCTCTGAGATCAAAGCGAAGGTTGAAGAAGGGGAATCTCTAGGGGATGCGATGTCTCGCTATCCGCGGATCTTCAATTCCATGGGCGTCAACATGGTAAAGGCGGGGAGCGAAGGTGGCTTCCTCGAAGACGCACTTGAGCGGGTTGGTGCCTTTATTGAACAGCAGGAAGAGATGAAGGGAAAGACGCTCGGAGCGTTGGCTTACCCTGTGTTTATTCTCTTCGTCGGCGTGACTGTCGTTACGATTTTGCTAGTCAAGTTCGTTCCGCAGTTCGATGTCATGTTTGCCCAGTTGCGAACGAAGGGCGGATTACCGCAATCGACAGAGTTGTTGTTAGCCATCAGTCGTTTTGTTCAAGGCTATTGGTGGTTCGCGTTGGGGGTTGTGGCGGTTGTAGGATTTGCACTCAGTCAGTATGTGAAGACAGAAAAAGGAAAAAGAACGGCAGATCTGGTCAAAATCAAGACACCTTTGTTGGGATCCGTGTTCTTAAACTTAGCGGTTTCAAGGTTCTGCCGAGTTCTTGGGACACTGCTAAAGAACGGTGTTCCTTTGTTGAAATCATTGGAAATTAGTCGCCAAGCGGCTGGCAATTTGATCCTTGCCGAAGCGGTAGAACAGGCTAGCGAGCAGATTTCAGCAGGGGAGCGGTTGGCAAAGCAGCTTGAGAAATCAGGCCACTTTCCTCAAACGGTCGTCGAGATGATGTCCATTGCGGAAGAATCCAATACACTTGATAATGTCTTGGTTAGCATTTCAGACAACTTGGAGAAAACGACTTTTCGCCGATTAGAAATCGTGGTTCGATTACTTGAGCCATTTATGTTGTTACTGCTTGCGGGCATGGTGATGTTCGTCGTATTGGCCTTGATGTTGCCAATCTTTAACATGTCGAATTCACTTTAAATTTCAAAACTCCAGATCACTAGAAGGAAACGCGATAATGAAAAAAATGAAGAATAGAAGACAACGAGCGAACCGAGCAGCCTTTACATTGATGGAAGTCATGCTGGTGCTTGTGATTATCGTTGTGATCGCTGGTTTGGGGATCCGAACACTCGGTGGTACATTTGAGAGGGCAAAGATAAATACTGCCAAGGCATCTATTTCGACGCTATCGAATTCCGTAAAAGAATATCAGATTGAGATCGGCAATGGCAATCTTCCGCAATCTCTGGAGGCACTGGTTTCACAGCCTAGTGACGTCGAGGCGGGGGCTTGGTTTGCCAAGCTGGAAAAGCTACCAATGGATCCTTGGCTTAAGCCATTTGAGTACAAGGTCAACGGCAGCACTTTTGAGATCAAGAGCAATGGACCGGATGGCGTGGCTGGTACAGCGGACGACATCACGAATTAGTGGCTAGAGGAGCCTTCCGTTTCGAACGAAAGTAGTGAACCAGACAGATGGGAACTAAAAGTCTATTTTGGGAGCCATCGAGCCGCTTTCGTTTTTCTGCCTTTAGGTCCGGTGTAACGCTCATCGAGATCATGTTGGTTTTGGCTATCCTGGTAGCCATTGCCGGAATTGTCGTTCCGACCTTCGATGGAATGATTGGAAGTCGACGCATCGTCAATTCATCCGAAAACTTAGCCAACGAGCTTGCGGAAGCACGCGTCACGGCGATGCGTACTGGGCAGGCGCAAGTGTTTAAAGCAACAATTCATTCTCGCCAGTACTCGATTACTCCTTGGTTGGATGGAGGCGAGTCTATCAATGCGGGTGCAGGGGCGACAGTATCGACAGGAGCGGCGATTGTAGAGACGGACGCCACCAACGGTGGAATGGTCGCTTCGGTGGCCGATGGTTCTGACAGTGTCAAGCAGCTATCAGAGAATGTGCAGTTTTCTGCAGTGGAAACCTTGGTGGATACTCGCAATGCGGCAGCGATCGAAACTGAGGGGGGCGTTGTACCAACGGCAGGTTCGGCGGGTGGAAGTGCGGATGGCCTTTCGTCACCGATCCTGATTTATCCAGATGGCTCATCGACTACAGCCCAGATCGTGATCGTTGATGATCGCGGGCGACGCATGGTGATTCAATTGCGCGGGGTCGCGGGCCAAGTGTCCACGTTTAGAACAACACCGGATACGAGCGCGTATGTTCCAGGTTCTTAGGAGACGAATGGTGAATCGCATCTATCGAGAGCGTTTTCGCACATGCAAGCGACAGGGACTTTCGTTGCTTGAAGTCGTTCTCGCCTTGGCGATTCTGGCCATGACGGCAGCTCTGCTTTCTCAACTTACGCGCCAAGCGACCGACAATGCATTGGCATCGCAACGACAAGCGGATGCGCAGATATTGTGCGAGTCCACCATGGCGGAGATTTTGGCTGGCGCCATTCCGATGCAAAGTACCGATTGGACGCCGGTTCAGTTCTCGACTCGACCAGGAAACTGGCATTATCGACTGGAATCATCTGCGACTGAGCGTCAGGACATGCTCGGGTTGCGGCTAGGCATATCCGATGATCCGCAAAAGACGACGGGACAAGTCGAGCTCTTTTACATTGTCCGATGGGTAATTGACCCGAACCTCGGGCTTGATGTACTGCCAGAGCAGACAGATGCGACCGGTACGACAGGAAGCACGACCAGCGGCGGAGCCTCTACGGCAGGAGGATTGCAATGATGTGCACAATCCACCATTCCGGATCGAAGAGCGACACAGTTAAGCGAAGAAAGTCTGGATTTACGTTGTTGGAGTTGATGTTGTCGTTGGCTTTGACAGCCGTGGTCACCGTCTTGATAGGTAGTTTGGTTCAAAACTATCTTATCAATCAAGCGGTGGGGAGAGAGCGGGTTCGGCAAGCCCAGTTGTCCCGTTCGATTTTGAACATGATTGCTGAAGACATTCGTACGACAGTACGTTATCAGCCATTCGATACGAAAGGACTGACGGAGTTGCTTTCTGGTGGTGGCGGAGGAGGCGCTGGTGCTGGCGGTGCGCAACCTGGTGGAGCAGGTGGAGGGGCAGCCGCTGCGGGTAGTGCTCCAGCTAGCGGTGGAGCCGGTGGCGCGACGGACATGGATTCAGGAGTAGCCGCGTTACCACCTGGATTATATGGGACGAGCACTTCGATTGAGATTGATATCAGTCGCTTGCCTCGACCAGATGAATATTATGGCCAAGCGAGTGATCCTGTGACTGGCTCGCTCGGCGATTTGGCAACAGATATCAAGACTGTTGGCTATTATGTGCAGGCTTTGCGGACGGATGGAATTCAAGATCCTTTGGGGAGTCTTAAACCGATCGATGGCACCAACTCAACGTCCCAAGGTGCCGGTGGATTAGTCCGTCGATCTGTAGATAGAGCGATCACACAGTATGCGTATCAGCAGTCGCAATCTGATGCGTTGATGAGGACGGGGCAATTGCTGGCTCCCGAAGTGATCGCGATTGAGTTTCAGTACTTTGATGGTGCGATGTGGCAAACGGAATGGGATAGCAGCACGCAGGGGCTACCTCGCGTAGTGAAAATTACGATCGCAGTGCAACGAGAATCGAATGCGAAGAAGTCGCCAATGGAGCCGGGAGTGATGATCTCGTCGATCACTAGTTCTATGCAAGCGGAATATGGAATCGACATCTACTCAACCAATACAATCATTCCCGGCTCTCAACTTTTGATGGGGCCGCAATCCACGGATTCGGGGATGAGCTCGATGGGGCTCTAGGAGAATTATGATGAAGAAAAGTAAGTCGAAGAATCGATTGGCGAACCGCAAAGCTTCACGGGTTCAAGCAATTCAAAACAGAAAAGGCTTCTTGCTGTTGGTGGTGTTGCTGGTCGTTTCTGCCATTTCTCTTGGTGCCTTATCGTATTCAAGATCGATGATGACGGGGCGTGAAGAAGCAGCGATTGCAGGCGAGTCCATTCAGGCGCGATACGCAGCGGACTCGGGAATTGATGCGGCTCGTTTGTTCCTGGCGTATCCACGCGACCAGCGAACCGAATCGGGCGGAACGTACAGCAACCCGAATATGTTCCAAGCGATTTCTGTTTTGCAAGGTCGAGGGCAAACCAATGTATGCAACTACAGTTTGGTGGCACCTGACCTCAATGAGGATGGGAAGTATGCAAGTGTCCGATTCGGTCTGCACAATGAATCTGCCAAGCTGAATATCAATGTATTGCCGATCATCGACAGTCAATTTTCATTGGCGCAAGTGCTGCAACAAGTAGCGGGTCCTGATCTATCAAGTTTAGGGCTCGGTGGCGGTCAACCTAGCGGCGGTGGTGGTAGTGGTGGTGGCGGTCAAGGTGGAGGAGGTGGCCAACCAAGTGCAGGAGGTGGCCAAACAAGTATGGCTCCCATGACAGGTGGTGGACAAGCGGTTGTTGGACTAGCTCTCGGAGGACAA
This sequence comes from uncultured Pirellula sp., assembly GCA_903858115.1. Lineage (GTDB taxonomy): Bacteria > Planctomycetota > Planctomycetia > Pirellulales > Pirellulaceae > JBKCUI01. Next base: position 43,697 of record CAIOHR010000305.1, read on the forward strand.
ACTGGCGGTGGACAAACTGGCGGTGGACAAACTGGCGGTGGAATCGGGGCAGCCCGTTCCGGTGGGAGTAGCTTAGGTGCAGCCGGTGGTTCTTCTTCGGGAGCGAGTGGTGGAGCAGCGAGTGGCGGTGTCGCTGGTGCTTTAGGCGGCGCTGGAAACGGAAACATTGCTCGATTATTGCTAATGGCTCTTCCCAGCATGACGGAAGATATCGCTGATGCCATTTTGGACTTCGTAGATACTGACGATACGGCGCGAGAGTATGGCGCCGAGGGGGATTATTACGCAACATTGGATCCACCGTATGCGCCGGTGAATGGACCGCTTCAGTCGATTGAGCAGTTGCTTTTGGTGCGCGGAGTAACGCCCCAATTGCTTTTTGGATACGATCAAAATCGCAATGGAGTCTTGGACCCCGCAGAAGAGACCGCAGCAATGACCGCGGGATCAAGTGAATCGTCTGCGGATGCGAGTGCCGAGTCTGACATTCCAGAATTAGGATGGGCGGTTTACTTGACGATTTATTCTAAGGAGAAGAACGTTCAGGCCGATGGCTCACCCAAGATCAACATCAACGGCACGGATATGGCAACTTTGCAACCAGATTTGGAGACCGCCGTCGGTGCAGATCTAGCAACGTTTATTGTTGCCTATAGGTATTTGGCAAACGCCCAGCAGCAGGGAGCCGCTGGCGCCGGTGCCGGTGCAGGGGGAGTTGGTCAGGGCGGAGCTGGCGGTGGACAAGGCGGCGGTGGACAAGGCGGCGGTCGTGATGGCGGCGGCGGGCCTGGCGGTGGCGGAGGACGCGACGGCGGAGGACCTGGTGGGCCTGGAGGAGGGCGCGGACCTGGTGGCGGGTTTGGTCCTGGCGGCCCTGGCGGCGGGGGAGCTGGCGGTGGGTTTGGCCCTGGAGGAGGCGGCGGCCCTGGAGGAGGCGGCGGCCCTGGAGGCGGCGGCCCTGGAGGGGGCGGCCCTGGAGGGGGCGGCGGAAGAGGCCCTGGTGGAGGTCGTGGAGGTCGTTCGTCTTTTGTATGGGAAGCACTTCCGTTAGTCGCTACACAGCCTGCCATGTTGGTTTCTTTTCTGCAACAAAGCGGAGGACGAGGCCCAATGCAGAACGCTGGTGGACAAGCAGGCGGCGGTCAAGGTGGAGGAAGAGGACCTGGTAATGTGGGACCTGGCGGACAAGGCGGCGGTCGCGGCCCAGGAGGTGATGGTGGCGGTCGCCCTGGCGGTGATGGTGGCGGACGTGGGCCAGGTCGCGATGGTGGCGGCGGTGGTCGTGACGGTGGAGGGCCGGGCGATGGCGGAGGTCGCGATGGCGGTGGCGGCGGTCGCGATGGCGGCGGCGGTCGCGACGGCGGAGGCCGCGGTAACGGAGGCGGTGGACCTGGAATGGGAGGTGGCGGTATGCCTGGACTTAGTCAAAGTGGTGCTGCACAAACAAAAACGCAAAAGTGGAATGCAGGCCTATTTGATTCCTTAGGAATCGATACGTCTCAGCCACCTTCGGGATCGGTTCGCCAAGTATTAGACCTGATCGATGCGCAGTTCACGGCTCAAGTGAACGGGGAGCAAGTTGTTTTCAAATCACCGTTGGAGCCAAATCCGATAGCGATGGCCATTTATCTTCCAACGATTATGGAAAAATTGACTGCGGTTACCGCAACTACTTTGCCTGGACGGATTAATATAAATGAGGCTCCGCGCGAGATTCTTCGAGGGTTGCCGGGCATAACGGAAGACATCTTGGAGCAGCTCATTGAGGCTCGTGCTCAGTCGGCAGACAACCAGAACCGCAAGTATGAAACATGGCCGATGGTCGAGGGGATTCTCACTTTGCAGCAAATGCGAACGATCTCTCCATTGATCACCGGTGGTGGCGATGTCATGCGAGCCCACAGCGTGGGTTACTTTGAACAATCGGCTGGTTCCTCCCGTGTCGAAGCGGTTATCGATGCGTCTGGGAGCGTTCCGATTGTGGTTATGTACCGCAAGTTAGATCACCTGGGGCGAGGCTTTAGCCAAAGCACCTTGGGACAAAGAGCTCAAGGACTTGTGAGCCAGTAAACAACGAAGAACGACTATATTCATGACTAGAACAATAAGTATAGATTGCGACCCACGCGAAGCGAGGATCGCTGTCGGAACAAGTGGCCTCACCGGAGTTTCGATCGAGCATGTGCTGAGCACACCGATAGATCTGGCGCCCGGTGAAGACTATTTGGAGAGCAAGCGAACGATTGAAGCAATTCAACTTCTGTTGAAGCAGGCCAATGTGCGCTCCGGAAACGTTATCGTTTGCATTGGACGGAGTAATGTTGAGCTACGATCTGTCCATCTGCCGAGCGTAGACAAGAACGAACTTCCCGAGATGGTTCGTTTCGCTGCACAACGCCACTTCGCGAATGTTGGGGATTCGTGGCCGATCGATTTCGTAACTCTTGGGACGACGGCTGAGGGGATGACCGAGGTACTTGCTGCCTCGATGAATCCTTCTCGAATCGAGAGGATTAGCAAACTACTGGAAGCAAACGGCCTCAAATTGGGGCAACTGGTTTTGCGCCCGATGGTGGCTAGTGCTGTTGCGATTCAAAAGCGGCCTGAATTAGCGAATACTCCAACGCTTTTCATCGATCTGTTGGCTGAGGAAGCCGATATGGCAATCGTTGATGGCAAGCACGTAGTGTTCATGCGTACGATTCGATTCGATTCGAGCCAAGACGAAGCGAGCCGAGCGAAAACACTGACGAATGAAATCAAACGAACGCTACTGTCTGCTGCTTCGCAGAGCTCAACATTGAATGTGAAGCAGGCGTTTATCTGGGGAGCCGCGACTACCAACAAAGTGCTGTGCGAAGCGCTCGCTCATTCCTTGGAAATGCCAGTCGCCTCTCTCGATCCGTTCGATCTCGTCGATGCCTCGCCCAAGGCAAAATTGGAAGCAGCCGGTGAGCAAGGCCGATATGCGGCCGTCATCGGGTCTCTTTTGGCACCGAACTATTCGGAGCACCTTATCGACTTTTGCAATCCTAGAAAGAGGGTCGAAAAGAAACGACCCATCTTCAAATATGCACTTGCCGGTACAGCGGCGGCAGCAGTGTTGGGGTTCGGTTTCTATTCGTACTATTCGCGACATGCCGAGTTGGATTCCGAAATCAGTCTATTGGAGAAAGCGATCAAGGACAACGAAGAGTCCGTGAAACTCGCAAACGTCAAAAACAGCCAGTGGAAAAAAGTCGAAGGTTTTATGTCCGCGGATTTCAATTGGTTAGACGAGTTGGATTACTTGTCCAAGAAGTCACTACCGGCGGACAAGGCGATTTATAATGGCTTCGCATTTAGTATTGAACCTCGCACCAACAACGCAACCATCGCGACTAGGTACGAAACGCCGGAACAAGAAATTGCACCCAAGCTCCAGAATTCACTTCGGGATACTGCCCACGTGGTTACTGGCACTGGGATATCCAAGAATCCCGACAAGTCAGGAAAATTCCCATGGATCCAGGATCTCATTGTGAAGATCCAACCACAGACCGTAGCGGATCCACGACAATGGAAGCAAAAGCCTGTTGTCGAACCGCAGGGCGACGCCCCCCTCGAAGACGGAACTCAAGTCGCTGATGGGGCACTTAAGACAGACGCTGCATCCGCGATCAATGTCGCTCTGCCAAAGACAGAGAATTCGGTGCCAGCCGATCCGTCCAAGAGCACGAGTGTTGGCGAGAAACCTGCTGACAATCCAACGCCACAGCCTTCTCAGGACAAACCGACTGCAGGTAGCAATTCGACTAGCGAATCTTCGAAAGCGGGAGCATAGCCATGACGCAAAGAGAGAAAATACTTGGAGCTGCTGTTGCAGGAGTCGTATTGCTGTTCGCCGGGCAGATGGTTTGGTCGAATATCCAGGCTGGATTCGCTGTGAAGGAAGGAACTATTGAGGCATTGAAGAAAAAGAAGTCAGATCAAGACCTTGCGAGCAAGCAAGGAATTGTGTCGACACAGCGACTTTCGAAAGTACAGCCTCGATCGGCATCGAAGAAAGAAGAACTCGCAAGAGCTACCTACCAACGATGGCTCATTGAACTGGCTGACCAGATTGAGCTTGAGGATCCTAGCGAACTTTCTTTGGGAGGATCTTCCGACAAGGATGGATTCCGCACGTACAAATTCCAATTGCGAGGGAATGGAAACCTGCAACATGTTACGAAGCTACTGCATGCTTATTATACGAAGCCCTTTCTCCATCGAATTAGTCGGCTAGACGTTCGACCTGCATCCAACCAAAAGGATACAGGTCGGCTTCTGATCACTTTGGAGTCTGAAGTCATGTCGCTACCGACTTCGAAAGATCTTCAGCCGGTATTGAAGTCGGATGACTCATTACTAGTAAAGTCACTCGAAGATTACGAACAAAGTATTCTTAATCGCAATCTATTGGCTAGTGAAAACCAGCCACCAAGAATGGCTCCATCCAAAACGGTGGAAGCGACCAAAGGCCTGAGGGTTGAATACACCGTCGACGCCAAGGATACCAATCCGAATCAATCGGTAAACTTCGCCATCGAAGGCGAAGCTCCGAAGGGGCTCGCTGTCGACAGCAAGTCTGGCAAACTGAATTGGACCGGCAACGATATAGGTGACTATAGTTTTACGATCGTCGCAACCGATAGTGGAATACCGGTAAAGTCCTCCAAGCAACAGGTGACGGTTAAAGTCAAAGAGCCACCACCGCCCGAAAAGCCAATTCCGAAGTTTGACATAGCTTCGCAAGCTAAGTTGACTGGTTTGGTCTCAGGACGTGAAGGTCCAGAGGGCTGGGTGATTTCCAAAACGGAAGGCAAGACACTGCGTCTTCGTGAAGGAGATGAACTCAAGCTCGGTGATGTTGTCGGCAAGATTGTAAAGATCGGTGCCACCTATATGGAGGTTGAGACCGACGGCAAACGCTGGACCATAGGAACGGAAGAGTCTATTGCAGATGCTTTCAAACGAGGGCAGATCGACTAGCGACTGTCCTCATTTAACCTTAGGGTTGACAACATATTGTAGAACGATTGTCCTCAATCGTTTTCTGGGCATCGAGAACTGCAGAACGTTTAACATGCAATTGGGGACAATTGCTCTCCTATAAATGGATGAGAAGGTTGTTTGCTTGGGATGTCATGCGTCGAGTTAAGAAACATCACGAAGCGATTTGGCAACCGAAGGGCGGTTGACAATCTCACTCTATCGATCCGTGAAGCATCGTTTGTTGTGCTGTTGGGGGAGAGCGGTTGCGGGAAATCGACTTTACTGCGATTGATTTCGGGGCTGGAGTCACCTGATAGTGGTGAGATTCTTTTGATGGGTCAGCTTGCTACAAGGCTGCAACCGCACAAACGCAATTGCAGCTTGTCATTTCAAAATGGCGTCTGCTACGACCACTGGACTGTGCGAAAGAACATTGAGGAATCGGCCAAGGGAACCGATGCTAGGGTCTTAAGCGATGTTCTCGACACGTTAGGTCTGAACGACTGTATGCATCAGTATCCGGCAGAGTTGTCGGGTGGGGAAAAGCAACGCGTGTCATTGGCGCGAACGCTAGTGTCCTCCAAAGGAATCTACTTGCTCGATGAGCCCTTAGCGCAGTTGAATCCGAAAATGCGATACCATGCGAGGGAATTGATTCGCCGAGTGCATGATCAACATGCAAAGACGACAGTGTTCGTGACGCATGATCTTGCTGAGGCATTGTTCTTGGCGGATATCGTCGTTGTGATGGACCAAGGGAAGATTGTATCCCAAGGCACGCCGCGCGAATGTTTTGATCCGCCACTGAACGAACATTGCGCATCTTTATTGGGTTCGTTTGACCATCTGCCAGCGAGCCAAACAATTCCCCTGCCGCATCATTGGAAGATTCTGGCAATCGGGCGCGAGGCAACGAAGTCGGGGCCGAAAGCTTGTCAGAGTGATGAGATCGTATTGCAAGGGAGAATTGTGAGTTGTCGGTGGCTCGGGACCTATTGGGAGCTCAGGGTAACTCCAATTCTGAGTTCCAACGTTGGTGCTAAGCATCGAATCGATCAAACGGTATCGGTGCATGTTCCCGATGGCCCATTGGTTTCTCGAGAGCTAGCAAAGCAATTGAGGGCCGTTGAAGCGAAAAGACTTGGAACGGAATCGGACTCTTCGAGTGAAATGGTGTGGATATCGGCGATGGTTCGATCTGGCGTTGAAGGACCTTGACACAATAAAATCGGCGCAGACCAACAGCAACTCGTTCTTGTTCCGCAGGATGGCTATGGTTGGGATCTGACGAGAAAGGTGTTGGCAAATGGAATGCCATCAGGAGGCCGATTTGCGACGAATTTTCAAGCGATTTGTTTCGTTAGTGCTTCTTGTCCCTTTCGTGGGGTGTATTAACGCAAAGCTATGGAGCGAAGATGATTCGTTTGGAGGACGTTCTGTAGATAGTCAAAGACGCAGATCTATCTATTATGACCCTTTCCACTAAACGATATAGGGCCCGAAGTCGTGGGAGGACGGCCGAGAGGGTTCACCGATCCACTTCCGGAAGCAAAGCGAAACGAGATGAAGGCCAGACCCTTTGGCCCATAAAGACCCCTACGGCCTCGTGCCGCTCGGTGAACTAGGTCCTGTAGCTAACGAGCCTTTCGCGACCAGTCGGGCAAGCCGACGTGGGGGCGGTTTTCACCTTTTGTTACGCTTGGCTAGCGGCGAACCGTACGCTCCAGTTGGACGAGCGGACGAGCCAACTGGGGGCGTGTCAGAGATTTTTCGATCTTCCGATTTTTTTCGACTTTCGCTAAAGTTCTAGCATCGCCGTTTCTTGGCGGCTCCATTCCAATCGTTCGCAGATGATAGCACGGAGGCTACGTCGATGAAAAAGACAGTCATTCTTGGTTTTGCTTCGCTTCTTTTTGCTTCGAGCGCTTTGTTGGCGGAGGAGCCGATGGGCCCTAGCCAGATGCAATCGCCTCGCCGATTGGCACTTGTCGTTTCTTCGGGTGGTGCTCCGTCCAAGTTACCTGAGCGAGATTGCGGATCCGATAGCGAAGATGGTTCAAGCTCCAATCTCCGGTACAGCGAATTGCTAAGTGGCTGGTTAAAGAGCCAGCCGAAGTTTACTACGTTGTTAGCTGTTCATTTCGCATCCGATGAGCAAGCGCCGGTGGTTCAGTGCGCAACTACAAGTGTCGCAGAAGAGATCCAAAAGGTAGGGGACAATCTCAACATACCTCGTGTCACGAAACCAATGATGTTTTCGACTGGCTTTCCAGCAGGGCTTGGGAAAATCGTTGACGAAGTTATTTCGTGTGGTCATCGAATTTGTAATGGCAAGCAGTGCGTGGATGTCAATGATGAAACGGTCAAAGGGAGTGATTGCACCAACGAAATTACGGCTGAAGACGACCAGCCTATCCTGATGGTGCCTGTAGCGCCGCCTGCTCCACCGGCCGTCTTCGTTGCCGAATCAGCCGAGCAATCCTGTGATCCGCTCGCAGACATGCTTCTTTCAGATAACGGCCTTAATCAAGCAGAAATCTCCGTTCCAATGGGGAAGTTCGTTCGATTGATGATGGATCGGGCCGAAATGGCAACACGGTTGGAAATGAATGAGCAGATCGTGAGCGAACGCGCCGCAGCAATGGAGCAGATTTTGGCTCTGTCAGACAAGAACGCCAGACTAGCAACGCAATTAGCGATCGCAGAAGTTCGGCAGCAACACACCGATAGTCTCGCAGCTTCCATGGCGGAAAAAGCCGAGAATGCATTGAAATTATCGGCGGCATCTGCTGATACAACTCAGAGCACAAGCGGAATGAATGAGATTCAATCTCCTGCGATGAAAGCGATTCAAGAAGATTTGGCAAACATTCGCAAGCAGATGTCGCTTCTTCGACGTTCGCAGCCCATTCCTTTCGCTGCCAGTTCCGTGGGACTACCTTTTCGCCCTTACGTTCCAACCGCTCAAGTCCTGGTACCGCCGCCTGCGAGCCCTTTGCTGGAAGGCGATGAATCTGAATCGTCTGATGCGTCGCAATCGACGATTAAGTAAGCTAGCTACAGAACTAGCAGGCTGGAAGCCTATCCCACTTTTCAATCAATAGCCCAACTGCTTTTCCCATACTCCTTAGGATTTCAAAAGCATGATGCGATTTATGAATCTTGCCTCGCTTTGCGCCATCGTGACTGTTTGCTTCACAAGCGGTTCTGTCGATGGACAAGAGCCTATTGGGTCGGGCCTAAAGTCGCTTTTGGTTCGCGATGCAGCCGATCAGTCTACATCCGCGACTTCGAGTAAGGTTCCGGCCAAGCCTGCATCGATGAAAGAGGAGAAGCCGTCGTCTCCAAAATTGAATCCTGTGGAGCGAAAGACCATCAAAGAAAACGCGAGTGCTGAAGGTGGTGAAGCACACCTTCTTCGCTACAAATTTACGGCCGGCACGAGAGTGGTTAGCGAAGTCACTCACTTGGCGAAGACTAACACGAAGATCGATACCACGGAACAGGATTCGAATTCACGCACCGTTTCGCAGAAGACTTGGGACTTTGTTTCTGCTGAGAAAGGTAAGATGACTTTCGAGTACCGGATTAAGTCGATCGATATGTCTCAAAGGATTGGGAGTTCAGAGGAGCTTAGGTATTCATCAAACGATGGCGAAGCTCCTCATCCTCAGTTCCAATCGGCAGCCGATTCTATAGGACGAGTGATATCGACCGTGACCATCGACGAGCAAGGATTGATCATTGCGAGAAGTGATGAGATCAATCCACCGAGCTTGGGAATGGGCGACATTACTTTGCCTTTACCGGAAAAGGCAGTCGCTATCGGCGGCTCTTGGGAATGCCCCCGAGAGATGCGCATTCGACGGGAGGATGGCTCTCAAAAAGTAGTTCGGTTCCGAGAGCTTTATAAACTAGACAAAGTGAGCCTAGGCATCGCAACGGTGTCGGTGAGAAGCGAAATGATCACCATTATCACCGATCCCAAAGAGGAAGCCCAGGTGCTTCAACAATTGAGCAACGGTACCGTACGTTTCGATATGGAAGCCGGACGGATGATTGCAAAGGATCTTACCTGGGACAAACGAGTGATCGACTTTGCCGGGCCTGGAAGTTCTATGGAATACAACTCCCGACTTAGTGAAGAAGTCACCAAAACAGAATCGTTTACTCCTCCATCTCGAACCGCACGAAAGTAGTCTGCATCTTCGAACGTCCTTAATCCCAACCGCTGCGTGAGCGGGGAATGCTCTTCCCCTCGCTGCGGGTAGGGATGATGAAGGTCGGTCCCTTGGTTTGTGGCACTTCGAAGAAAGCACCGCTATTGTGACGAAGATATTGTGATCAAGAGGGGATTTCAGGTACTGGTCTTTGGTTTGTTTCATGAAACTCATTGTTTTCTTCGTGGATCGACTGGGACAAAAGCCTTTGAAGTCAGAGAGGAGGCATCGGTTTTTGACGCGATGGGTGACTCCTCTCCGCTTGGGGGCGTACTGGAGTATGCCGATCAGCAGGGCTGGGACGTAGTACCGACCTTATGCGCGAGCGCTGTTCCTGGCCCCATGGTGGAGGCTGAGGTTTTCGAACGCTATTGGCATCGGTTCGAGGAAATTGCCGCCCCTAGGCTGGCTGCTGGCGTAGACGCGATCTTCGCAATTCTTCACGGTGCATTTGTATGTGACCATCAGTGCGATGTGGATGGCGAGGTTTTACGTAGAATTAGAACATTGCCAGGTGCTTCAAGTATTCCCATGTTTGGCGTTTATGATCTTCATGCCAATTACTCTCAAGCAATGGCGATGAATGCGGATTGCCTGGTTGGATACCGTGAGAATCCGCATACTGATGCGAGAGAATCGGCCATACGCGCAGCGGCGATGTTGTCTCGGTCTCTATTGGAGAGGAAGAGGCCTCGGCAAGTCTTGAAACAGGTACCTGTACTTTTGCCACCGACTGCAACCGCGAGTCGTGCTCAACCGATGAAGAGATTGTTGGAATTGGCAAGACGTCTTGAGAAACAGCATTCTTCGTTCTGGGCCGTGAATGTGAATGCAGGTTTCGCCTATGCAGATACTCCGGATACCGGCCTCAGCTTTTCCATAGTTACCGATGGGGACGAAGACGAAGCGCAGGAAGCCTTGAACGAGTTGACTGAATTGGCGTTGGAACATCTGGAAGATTGCACTTCCGAGTTGGAATCGATGCAGCAAGTTTTTCATCGACTGAAGGAAATGCAACGAAGTGGAGGAATACCCGGCTTAACAGTCCTAGTTGAGCCGTCCGACAATATTGGGGCAGGCGCACCGGGTAACGGGACTGCACTGCTTCAGGCAATGGTTGAAAATGAGATTGCAAATGGAGCGATTTGTCTTTGGGCTCCAGAGGCAGTGGAACTCCTGAGCAAAAATCAACCGGGAGATGTCGTCTCGCTGCAGTTCGAAGGAAGTGGGTCGATGTACAGCAATCTACCACTTTTCTTCGAGTGCGAACTGTTGCGACTTTGCGATGGTCTATTTGAGCTAGAGAATAAGCAGAGCCATCTTGCTAGTATGTCTGGAGACCGTTTCGACATGGGGCAATGCGCAATCGTTACCCATCGCGGTGTGGTTATTCTCCTGACGAGCAACCGAACACCGCCCATGGATCTTGGGCAATGGAGGCATGTTGGCTTAGCGCCGGAGAAATTCTCGGTCCTGGTAGTCAAGGCCGCCGTGGCGCATCGCAAAGCTTACGACCCGATTGCAGCGAGACAAATTTGGGTCGACACTCCAGGACCTTGCTCGTCAAATCTAACGAGCTTTGCGTACGAGAAAATACGTCGTCCAATGTTTCCACTGGACGTTATCGTTTGATCATGTTTGAAATTCTTGGCCGGATGATGGGCGGACGCAGTGCTACAAGCAGCCTTACGCCAGTTTCCAGGCCTTGATCAATTGCTCTCCGCCGGGGCTGAGTCGACGCAATTTCGCAGCAATAACAGCCTTTTCCGCTTTTGAAGATTTTTCAGCTTTTTTATGGAGCAAAGCCACTTTCTTGCTTCGTGTGCGACGTCGACGAAGTTCTCTTTGTCGTTCAGTTCCAGCCATAGTTCTGCGTTTTTTGAGGTTCAAATGGGGGTGAAAAGATAACCGAGTAGTACGAAAGAGTATCTTCCTTCGCGAAATTCGTCAATGTTTGTAGTGTTGGCATGCTGGCGACCTTGGACTAGAAGCGAAAATCTGCCAAGATGTGGCTCTTCAAGTCCCATCTTCGACGGCTGGGCGAGTTTTCGTTAACCTCTTGAAATACCTATGGCGAATTCCACCACTGCTGTTGTTCTAGCTGCCGGGAAGGGGACGCGAATGAAAAGCGACCTTCCTAAAGTGCTTTTTCCCGTGCTCGGTCGACCGATGATTCATTGGGTTCTCGACGCTCTTGAGAAAGCAGGCATTTCGAAAACGATCGTCGTTGTGGGCTATCGTGAAGACCTGGTGCGGAGCGAGCTGGCGGGCCGATCGAATATTGAATTCGCTTTGCAGGCCGAGCAGCTTGGAACAGGTCATGCTGTTCAAATGTGTCGTGATCAACTGCGAAGCGGTGCCGAAAAGGCGGTAATGGTAGTTGCGGGAGATTCGCCCTTGATTCAATCAACTTCGATTCAACGCGTTTCGCAGGAATTTTTCGCTGGTGGATTCGATTGCTTGATGGGCACACTGATCAAACCGAATCCACTGGGACTTGGTCGCATCGTCAGAGATTCTAACAATCGGTTTGCTCGAATCGTCGAGCAGAAAGATGCTACAGAATCCGAACAAAAAATTTGTGAAGTCAACATGAGCACGTACATGTTCGAACGCGACGCATTGTTGGAAGCGTTGGAGAACTTGGGCAACAACAACGCCCAACGTGAATACTACTTGACCGACTGCCCTGCCTTTTTGCTTTCGAAAGGAAAGAAAGTGGAGGCAAAGCCCGTATTGCAAGATTGCGAAGCGCTCAGCATCAATACGATCGACGAGCTTAGTGCGGTAGAGGCACAGATGCGAGAGATGGGGTACCCATGCGCGAGTTAAAGATATTTAGTGGACGGGCTAACCCTCAGTTAGCAAGAGATATTTGTGCATTCCTTCATTTGGAAGTGGGCTCCGTATCGTTGGGGAAATTCCCAGACGGTGAGAATTTTTGCAAAATCGAAGAGGATGTTCGCGGACGCGATGTCTATTTGGTGCAGCCGACTTGCCCGCCGGTGAATGATAATTTGATGGAGTTGTTGATCATGATCGACTCCTGCAAGCGAGCGAGTGCAGCGCGAATCACAGCCGTGATTCCTTACTACGGTTACGCTCGTCAAGATCGAAAAGACGAAGGCCGTACACCGATTACCGCCAAGCTTGTAGCCAACGTGATCACTCGGGCCGGTGCTGATCGCGTTTTGACCATGGATCTGCACGCACCTCAGATCCAAGGGTTCTTCGACGTACCAGTGGATCACTTGTACGCCGCCCCTGTATTGACGAGTTACTTTCAGAGCAGAGCCTTTGATCCTGCGGACATTGTCGTAGTGAGTCCAGATGAGGGGAGTATCAAGCGTGCGATTGGGCATTCGAAGCGGATCGGTGGCAAGCTAGCGATCGTCGACAAAGTTCGCGACAACGCGCTGCAGACGCAGCAAAAGTACATTATCGGTGGCCCCGTCGAAGGGAAAATCTGCTTGATGTTCGACGATATGATTAGTACGGGAGGTTCGATCTGCGGTGCTGCCAAGCTTGTGCACGAAGCAGGAGCGAAAGAGATTCACCTTGCTGCAACGCACGGAGTACTGTGCGGTCCGGCCATTGATAACATCAAAAAAGCCCCCATCAATAGCTTGGTCATTACCAACACGATACCTCTCCCCCCAGAGAAACGACTCGACAATATTCAAGTGTTGACGGTCGCGCCGTTATTGGCGGAAGCGATTCGACGAATCCATTCGAATAGGTCGATCAGCCAGATGTTTACGAGCGGAGACGATGGGAACGGCTAGAGTTATCTTGGGTACAGAATGAACGATGGCAAAATCAAGGATTGGCTTCCTGTTGGACTGATAGCTGCGGGGTGCCTGTTTTATTGGATAGGTCTTCCACCATTGCGGCAGCCATGGGCTGCGTTTGTCGCAGCTTTCTTCTTTTCCGCAGCCGTTTATTGCCCTTTTGATTGGAAACGCCGCGATTATTTGCGGGCCTATCTCGTTGGATGTTTATTGTGGTTGTTACTGTTGCAAGGTATCCGGCTTGCTTATTGGCCTCTCTACGGCGGGTGGTTAGCGCTTAGTCTCTATGTGGCTGTATACACTCCTGCGTATGTGGCAATCGCTAGATCGCTGCGAAGTCGATTCGGTTTTGCATTCCCGTTTGCTTGTGCTATCTCGTGGACCGGTCTAGAGTTGTTCCGATCTTACTTCGCAACAGGTTTTGCCGCGTGCATGCTCGGTCACAGCCAAACGCCCTGGCCCATGCTGCTAGATATCGCTTCTCAATTCGGAACGTATGGCGTCAGCTTCATGATCGTCCTGTCGGGTGCATCGGTTTGTTATTTTGTTGCCAAGTTGATGGAAAGAAACTGCGAATGTGCTCCTCACGCCCCATGGGGAGAACGCTTCGGATCCCAGTGTGCAAGGTTTTTAGTTGTCTTTTGGCTGGCGTTTTCTTATTGGAATGTGACAGGATACGACCGAAAGATCGAATCTTATCAACCGGTAAAACCTCTCGGTCGATTCTTGATCGTCCAAGAAAACATGCCGACTCAGTTCGAAGGTGATGCGGAAGGAGTAGGGCTATCCTTCTTGAGGCATGTTCAGCTTTCCTCTCGAAGTCTCGCATCGGAAGAAGTAAAAGTGGATGCGGTTCTATGGCCTGAGAGCACTTTTGCGGATGAAGTTCCGGTGCCATGGCTAGTCAAGGATCCGTCGTTGAATTACGAGCGAGATTTTGAGAATCCTGAGATGGTGCGGCGAAATCTAGAATCGATAGAAGCCCGAGGCCGCCAGCGAGTAGCGAGGTTAGCGACAGGGCTAGAAGATCGTCCTGAGTTCATTGTTGGTGCCACCGTTGTCAAGATTTCCAAAGCAGAGGATACCCAAAATTACAATGCGGTCTTGAGGATAGGAAAGGTCCCTGGCGACGTTCAATACTATGCAAAGAGGCACTTGGTGATGTTCGGCGAGTACATTCCCATACTCTCGTCGATTTTTCCTGATTTGTGTATGCAGTTTGGTCTCCCGTCGGCTAGTACAGGCGACGACTATATCTCTTGGACGACCACTTCAGGAGCTACAGTCGCCCCAAGCATCTGCTTTGAAGATGTCGTACCATGGTTCATTCAGAGGCAAGTTCAAGAATTGAGCGCAAGGGGTGAAACGCCGGATTTGCTTATCAATGTAACCAACGACGCATGGTTTCGCGGGTCGAGTATTTTGGATCATCATCTCAATAATGCGATCTGCTGTGCCGTAGAAAACAGGCGTCCATTTCTCGTAGCCGCGAACTCTGGAGTTTCTGCATGGATCGATGGCTCGGGAAGAGTCGTTCAATCCATACCGAGGATGACACCAGGGACGATACTTGCCGAGCCGATTCCAGACGCTCGTTTGGGATTATGGCAACTCATCGGTGACTGGCCTGCACGCGTGGTTTGTTTCATCGCTTTTATGCCGGCTGTCTTTGCCGTGTATGATAGATTTCGAAGAAGGAAAGATCCGAATGTTCGATAGTTTTTTTCTTGGTCTTTCATCACCATGATCCCAGCAAGCATCATCGCGACCAAGCGAGACGGGCATGAACTCACCGAAAAAGAGATCGAGTTCATGGTCTTCGGATATGCCAAAGGAGAGATTCCCGATTACCAGATGTCAGCGCTAGCAATGGCCATCTATCTTCGAGGGATGGTGGATCGCGAGGTGCTTGCACTGACCATGGCGATGGTTGCGTCGGGGGATAGTTTGCGGCGAATAGGGGATTCGGTTCGAGTAGACAAGCATTCTACGGGTGGTCTCGGCGATAAGACGTCGTTAATCGTCGGCCCGCTCTTGGCCTGTTTAGGTTATCACGTCCCTATGATCAGCGGACGTGGATTGGGGATCACTGGCGGAACGCTTGATAAATTAGAAGCAATTCCTGGCTACCGAACAAATCTTAGCGAAGCTGAGATTGATGCGCAATTGGAGAGAATCGGTTGCGTCATTACCGGTGCGACGGAGGCAATCGCACCCGCGGATCGAAAACTCTACGCGTTACGCGATGTGACGGCGACCGTTCCATCTATCCCGTTGATAACGGCGAGTATTATGTCGAAGAAGATAGCCGAATCACTCGATGCGCTCGTTCTTGACGTCAAGTATGGCAGTGGAAGCTTTCAGCAAAACCTACAAATCGCAAGAAGGCTGCGTGACCAATTGCAGAGAGTTGGACATTCGGCTGGCATCAAGACAACGGCACTTCTTACGGATATGACGCAACCACTCGGGAAAATGATTGGCAACGCTTGCGAAGTTATCGAGTCGATTGAGGTACTGCAGGGACGCGGTCCACATTCTGTGCGATTGCTCTCTATCGAACTTGCGGCAAGATTGGTGCTTTCGTTTAGCCCAAATAGCAACCTGGAGCAGACGCGAGCCAAGTTAACGGAGTTGCTAGACGGCGGAGCTCCGATGGAAATATTTGAAGCCATGGTTGCGAACCAGGGAGGAAAGTTGCCCTCGGAATTTTCTTTGGAAAAGTGCAGACCCATTGCGTCACCTCGCAGCGGATTGTTAACGGGACTGGACTGCCAGAAGATTGGTTATTCAGTTATCGCGATGGGTGGAGGTCGCAAGATGAAGGAAGATGTCATTAATCCTCGGGTCGGGATACGGTGGGAATGCCCGTTGGGCTCAGTCGTCACAGCCGGCCAGACGGTGGCGCAGGTTTATTGCGATTCTGAAACGACGTTTGAAGAGGCAAGCCGACTTCTACTTGACTCTCTACGATTCGACTCAGGTAGCACCGATGCCATACCACCACTGTGGCGCGATTAAAAAGGCTGTGGCCTGGACCATTGTCCCGAGCCACAGTCAAAACGCGACTTTTGGCGGTGAACGTCGAAACACTGTGTCGCTACTCTGGAAGATCGATTTTGGCCTGATTGGCTGCCGCGCGAAGTTTGCTCAAAGCGCGGGCTTCTAGTTGCCTGACTCGTTCCTTTGTAACGCCCATAGCTTCACCAACTTCCTTCAGCGTTAGCGGTTCGAACCTATGGTCCAGTCCGAATCGGCGAACGATGATCTGTTGTTCGCGTTGGTCCAACGTGTGAAGGATCTTTTGGATTTGGTCGGTCCTAGTCGCTTGGTCGATCTCCATGGCGAAGTTGTCCGCTCGACGATCTTGTTGAAAGTCGAAAACTTCTTCGTTGCTGGTACGGAAACGATCTTGGTGCTTGAACTCGTCCGGGATGGTTCTTGCAAAGTTCTTCATGATTGCCCATGACGCGTAGGTGCTAAACTTGTTTCCACGCGAATAGTCGAATTTCTCTGCTGCCCGGATCAGCGACATGTTTCCATCGCTGATGAGACCAAAGAAATCATCGTTAGGAGCTAAGTGCCTTTTCGCAATCGAGACGACCAATCGCAAGTTGCTTTGAACAATCTTGTTTTTGACATCTACCGACTTCTCGTACAGTTTCTCAATTTGTTCCATCATGGCAACGGATGGCATTTTGAGGTCCAGCTTGTCTCGCATTTCAGCGGCAGCGTGCTTGAGATAATTCATCTTTCGGAAAAGATGATACTCTTGCTCACGAGTCAACAAGGGAACATCATAGAGCGATGCCAAATAGGCAGGCAGTCCACTCGGTGCTTTGACCTTTCTCGTTGGTTCTGAGGAAACGGGCAACTCCGAAAGGATCGATTCGGCCATTAACTGATCTTCAAACACTGGGTTCGGAATGAAGTCGAGTTGCAATTCCATGATCTTGGCAGCCCGCTGCTCATTCAAAATCCTGACAATGCTGCCGCGAGTTCGTCGATATCGCTTCGCCAAAATCACGGTCGAAATGCCTCGATGATGTTGTTGGAAAATTGCTCGCTTGTCTTCCTCCGATAGGACTTCTCTTTGCTCGGGAAAAACGGCCATCATTGGGTTTTGTTGATCAAACTTCTTGATGGTATATCGAATGGTTTCGGTACTGCGACCGACTTCTTGCGCTACCGTTCTCGCGACTTCGGAGAGATTTGCACCAGTGGCAGCAATACGGCGCGCTCGGTCCAAAATGTCATCGCGCTCGGTGTCCGAGAGTTGGCTGAATCTCTCTCCACGTGCGACACGACTCTTGTTCTGAGAAACGAATCTCTCGACGCTCGAATGGAGAAAGCCAACTCGTTTTCTTCCTTCGGCTAGAAATCGTCGTGACACGAGCCCTTGATCGCGCCAACGCGAAATCGTTTTCGTGGAGACATTGAACATTTTGCTAAGGTCTTCAACCGTATGCACAGGTTCCGCGGCCTCTTCCACTCGAAGATTCATCGAGTCGGTAATGTCCTCGACAAAAAGTCGTAGGTCGTGAACAACATCTGTCCCTTTGATCAGCCGGTAACCCGTGCTGTCTGGACGTACTTCCGTCACGCGGTAGAAAAGAAAATCGAACGGATAGTCCCTGACGGGATCTATTTCCGTTAGAAGCTTTTCTGCGCGGTCTGCTTGTTCGCTCCGCTTTCCTCTCGGAGCAAATTTGATCTGCTGGTCGCGAAGTTCTCGGATGGATGCGATTCGGTATTCATTGTTCATAATTTCTGCTCCCTGCTGCGAAGTCGAATTCTTTCGATCCATGCGGCTCCCAACCGCTTCGCTCGACATTGCTGTAAGGACCCAAGCTCAGTCATTGAGCTGTATTGTAACCTACGTGAAGCGAAGATTTGGCGGCTGCCGCTTTGACAACCGATTCATCGCCTTGGTGCGTGACTAGTTCGGTCCGCACGTTCCAAATTTCTTTGTTCCTAAGAAATTAGGACGTCCTAGATCGACCGTTGGTTCACTGGAGAACTTAACGATGCAATTCCCGGGCCATTGCTTCCCCTGACAGGGGCCTTTACGGTCAAGTTCTTCTCCAAGGGCACTTTCTGTCCAAATCCGCGTTTCTTTGGATCTAAATTGGAAATCTGACGACGAGTTTATCGTCCCCAAACAGCCGAGGTTCACTTTTTGCGACCGCTGGACTATCATGGGGATACCACGGAACCGATTCAACGTGGCCCTGCCTCCAAAGACTTACAACGGCAACGTGAAGTCTCTTCCATCCCACCCAGACCGCAAACATGGTTTGTTTCAAATTGAGAACACTTTTTCGCGGAACGATCCTGTCCATTCTCATTTTGAATGGTCTTTTGATGGCGCAGGATGGGGAGAAACCGATTGAGCCCTCGACAAAGCAACTGCAAGCGACGGGCGAGGCGATCTACAAGAAGCAATGTGCAAACTGTCACGGGGCGTCCGGTGAAGGAGTCAGCGGCAACTACCCCGACCCACTTATCGGAGACTCCACTGTTGGTGAATTGACGAAGATCATTCACGATACGATGCCCGAAGGCGAGCCTCATCTGTGCACGGGCGAAGATGCAAGGGCAGTTGCAGCCTACATTCACGAAGAGTTCTACAGTCCCGAGGCACAATCTCGACGCAATCCTCGGAAGCCTAGCTTCGCGCGGCTTACCGGTAATCAGCTTCGACAAAGTCTGGCCGATCTGTATGCGCGGCACGCAGGTATCGCTGAGCCGCAGGACAAACGGGGAGTGAAGGGACTCTACTTTGATGGAGACCGATACAAGAACGAGAACAAGAAGATCGATCGAATCGACAAAGGGATCGACTTTGATTTTGGAAAAGAGAGTCCAGGTGAGGGCATCAAACCGGAATCGTTCTACATCTACTGGGAAGGAAGCCTCCTGGTTGAGCGAACGGGTCGGTACGAGATCGTCGTTCGCAGCACTTGTTCCTTCAAAATGGATTTCGGCAAGATCGATCGATTACTGATCGACAACCACGTGCAATCCGGAGACAAGACGGAGTTTCGTGAGTCTCTTTATTTGACGGCTGGTCGCGTTTATCCCTTCAAGATCGACTTCATTCAACGCAAGCGAAAGACGGAATTACCTCCTGCGAAAGTCTCTCTTTCGTGGGTCCCGCCTGGTGGAGTCGAACAGGTGATTCCTGAGAAAAACCTGTTACCTTCTTCTGGCCCAGGTACGTTTTCGTTACAGAGCTTTGTTCCACCTGACGACCGAAGTTATGGTTTCGATCGCGGCGTGGCAATCAACAAGCAGTGGGACGAATCGACAACCGCGGCTGCCATTGAGTTTTCTACGATCGCCGCAAAAGAAACGTGGCCGCGCTGGATGAAGAAGCATAAAGACGAGCCAAACGAAAACCGGGCCCAACTCAAAGCATTCTTGAAGGAATTACTACAAACGGCCTTTCGTGGTCCATTGGATTCTGAATTGGCAACAATTTATATCGATCGCCAGGTCGACAAAGCGGAAGATGATGCAGAGGCAATTCGTCGTGTTTTGCTGTTGGGTTTAAAGTCCCCTCGATTTCTTTACCCCCTTGCCGATGCGGATAAATCCATTTCGCAACGAGCCGCCAATCGCCTTGCCTTGACGTTAATGGACGGGGTGCCTTCGGATGAATGGCTGCTCAAGCGGATTGAAAAGAATCAACTCACGAACGAATCGCAGTTACGCGAAGCAGCATCGCGAATGGTCCGCGATTATCGCGTTCAAGCGAAAATGCGAGACTTTTTTCATGAGTGGTTGAATCTGACGCACCAATCGGAGATCACGAAAAGCCAAGAATTGTATCCAGGGTATAGTCCAGAGCTTATCGCAGACCTCCGAAGTTCGCTCAATGAGTTTTTGTATTCGGTAGTACACGATGACAAAAGCGACTATCGTCAACTGTTCTTGGCAGATTGGACCTTCACTTCCAAGCGTTTGGAAGAATTCTATGGCGAGAGTTGGAAGCCAACCGATGATGAGCCCAAAGATGGTCAGCAACGCTCGATTGCGAGTCCCACGCGACACGGGGTTTTGACGCACCCCTTTTTGATGAGCGGGCTAGCTTATCATGATACAACTTCGCCGATTCATCGCGGTGTTTTCTTGATTCGCTTCCTGCTGGGCAGAACTCTGAGGCCGCCTAATGAAGCGTTTTCTCCTCTCAGTCCTGATCTGCACCCCGATTTGACAACCCGGGAACGAGTGTCCTTGCAAACGAGTCCCGATAATTGCCAAGCATGCCATTCGAAAATCAACGCGCTCGGATTTGTATTGGAAAGTTATGATGCCGTTGGTAGGTATCGAGATTCGGAGAAGAAAAAACCGATAGATGCTTCAGGATCCTATCGAAGCCGGGACGATAAAACTGTTGAGTTCAAGAACGCTGCCGAATTGGCAGAATTTCTTGCCCATTCGCCAGATTCCCACCGCGCCTTCGTCAATCGGGCTTTTCAGCACTTCGTAAAGCAATCGCCCGATGCGTTTGGCCCCAATACCCTGAGAATGCTCACCGAGAAGTTTGACAAGAGTGGATACAATGTGAGAGAATTAATCGTCGAGATTGCAGTAGTCGCATCTCAACCTTTGGTTGACTCTCCATCGCGGTCCGCGACGAATACTTCGCAGGTCAACCCTACGAATTAACTCTGGATAAAACACCTTTCCTCCCCTGCCAAATTACCCACCCCGCTATATCTCCCACCAACCTTGCCCACCAACATTTGCCCTACGAAAATTTGCCCAGCTTGCAAAGAAACCACGCATCAATGCTAGCGTAATGGCTGAATCCAGGAACAGAATAACCATGAACCAAAATAGAATTGCATCCAGACGCGAGTTCCTTGTCAAAACTGGAGTTAGTGCAGCCGCTGCTAACTTTCTTTTTGCTTTGCCGAGTTTAGGCTGGGCTGCTTCGTCTGGAACCCCAAAAAAGAAGCGAATGGTCTTTGTCTTCAGCCCTAACGGGGTTATCCCCCAACACTTCTGGCCAGAGCAACTAGGGAAAGACTTTGAGCTCAAGAGAATTCTTCAACCACTAGCAGAATTCAAGAACCGGATGCTGACTTTGCATGGTGTTTGCAATCGCATCAAGGGGGACGGCGATGGTCACATGCGAGGCATCGGTTGCCTTCTGACCGGTATAGAACTTTTTCCTGGGGACGTCCAAGGTGGATCGGATACGCCCGCAGGATGGGCCAAAGGAATCTCGGTAGATCAGCATATCAGGAATCACTTTCAAGCGGATCCCTTAACACAAACGCGTTTCGGATCGCTTGAGTTTGGGGTCATGGTCCCAGAACGAGCGGACACATGGACGAGATTATCCTACGCAGGCCCCAACCAGCCCGTCGCGCCCATCGACAATCCATATCTCATGTTTGACAAACTTTATGGTCAAACCAAGAACCGAGAACTCCTTTCGAGTGTCCTGGATGATCTCACGGCAGATTTCAAGAAAGTGGAGCAACTGATCAGTGTCGAGGACCGGCGACTTCTTCAAGATCACTTGACCATGGTCCGCGACTTGGAGAAAGAACTCAAGATGGAACAAGCCCAGACATCGAAACGTTCGGATTCGGGCCCGTCGGATGTTGGGCACGCCGTACCGACGTTGCCCGCGAATGTCGAAGAAGTAAACAATAACATTCCGCAGATCACGAAAATGCAGATGGATATGTTGGTGAGTAGTTTTGCCGCCGACTTTGCTCGCGTCGCAACATTCCAAATCACCAATTCGGTGGGCGAACCGAAGATGAAGTGGCTGAATATCGAAGAAGGACATCACCACCTTTCACACGAACCTGACACGAACGAAGAAGCGTTCGAAAAGCTGATCAAGATTAACACTTGGTATTGTGAGCAAGTCGCTTATCTGGCGAAACGCCTCTCGGAAACACCTGAACCAGACGGCCAAGGAACGTTGTTGGATAACACAACCATCGTTTGGACGAATGAGCTTGGAAAAGGAAACTCTCACACCCGCGACAACATTCCATTCGTCCTTGTAGGCGAAGGATGTGGGTTTTCCATGGGGCGTGCCATCGACTATAAAGGTGTGCCTCACAATCGCTTGCTAATGAGCTTTAGTGAATCGATGGGAATCCCCGTCAAATCGTTTGGTAATGCGAATTACTGTGGCGATGGTGTACTGGCTGACTTAAACACGTAGGACGAGACACTCGCTTTGATCACCGTTGGAATCGTCGACTATCAGATGGGGAACCTTCGAAGTGTTGCGAAGGGTATTGAGAAAGTCGGCGGTCGTGTCATCGTGTCGTCTGACCCGGAGGAATTGTCTCTCGCTAGCCACCTCATCCTGCCTGGAGTGGGAGCTTTCGGTGATGCGATGCGAGAATTGAACCAGCGAGATCTCATTCCATGGATCAAGGATTGGATCGCTTCGGATCGCCCTTTCTTGGGGATTTGCTTAGGGATGCAATTATTGTTTGACAACAGCGAAGAAGGTGGTCTCCAGCCAGGCATGTCGGTTCTTCCGGGCCGCGTCGTTCGATTTGACAATGATTCATTTCCCGGAAATGAACATCGAAAGATTCCTCATATGGGATGGAATCGAGTTCAGTCGCGGATTGCAAATGACCCGATGCTTTCCAGCATTTCGCACCATCCCTATGTTTACTTTGTGCACAGTTACTATGTTGTACCGGACGACCCACGAGTGACCTGGCTAAGCTGCGATTATGGTCAAGAGTTTTGCGCGGCTGTCCGAGTTGGGAATATGTTGGCAACTCAATTTCACCCGGAAAAGAGCCAGACAGAAGGCCTTCAAATTCTCAAGAACTTCTTGACGCTGACTCCTACTCCCGAGGCAGTTGTGCATCCCAACGTATAGAGACAGAGCCGACAAAAGTCAAAGTAGTAGGCGCATTCTTATTGGAACGGTTTGGTATCCACATTCTCATTACCGTTCGGACTAATCAACGAGTCAAGCACGTTGGCCGGTACGGAATTGGGAAAGCGTAATGGCTCGCCTTTGGTAGAAACCGAAACAAAGGAATCTTTCTGAATTCCACCAACGTCCCTCATCGGGCGAGGACCTGGCCGAACCCCACGAGAGACATCGATATCCCCCGGTTCCATCCAATTGCCCAAACCCTCGCGAGTTTGAATCAACAACAGGGTTGGATCATCCGTGTTCTGAGGAGTCAACGGGCCAGAAGGTGGAAATAGTGTTCCTGCTCCCGTCAACAAAACATAGTTTGCTTGCTGGGCTGCAAGCGCGTCGGTGTTGGAGCTGGCGTATTCTTTTGGCATCTTTGCGAGAAGGCTTAGGTTGGACGGATGATCATGAGGTTTGTCCAACTG
This sequence comes from uncultured Pirellula sp., assembly GCA_903858115.1. Taxonomy (GTDB): domain Bacteria; phylum Planctomycetota; class Planctomycetia; order Pirellulales; family Pirellulaceae; genus JBKCUI01. The sequence continues at coordinate 67,077 of CAIOHR010000305.1, forward strand.
AAACTCCTTATAAAGATCCTCGTAGCCTAGAAAGGGCAATATCAACACACGCCACGAATAGAGTGGTTGGCCGTCCTTATCGACGACCACCGGAGTTGGGTAGGTCCCATGCTTGGCAGCATACGAATTTAACGCGTCGACGATCTGCTTCATGTTATCGATATCGCGATCTTGTGCCGCGATGATAGCCCGTTTTTGAAAGTATGGCCAAGTCAAAACGAGCGACACGCTGACAGTCAGAAGAAGAGTTGCGACACATGCGATGGCAACAATATAGGGAAGGCGCGACCGTGGAAGAGTAATCGGATCCTTTTTCTTGATGGTTACCATCGGCCGTTCAAGCATACCATTTTTGTTGTAGGAAGGCATCGTAATCGACTGTCCGCATGATGCACAAGGCCCGCTCTTTCCCGCGTATTTGTCCTCCACTTTTGTTTTTTGATGGCAGAACGGGCATACAAATTCAAACGGCATTTTCAGTCCCTTTGACTAGTTCTTCTTGCCCACAAACTGGTAGTAAGGCGTACGTACCAGCGGCAAGTACGGCACTTTCGCTCGGCACTCCTTGAGTTTTATTGTTTCGAAGTGTTTTTGCAAATAAGGAATGTGATCTGGGCTAGGGAACACATTGTCGCTCGAAAACCAGACGGGCCAAAAGGATCGGGTTGACCAGCGATGTTTCACCAACCCATCCATTGGGTATTTGCGTGCTACGTAAAAGTCGATAACGCCGATATGTCCACCCGGCTTGAGAATGCGAATAGCATTGTCAATTGCAGCAAACCAATCGGGAATCATGGTCAATGAATAAGAGAAAGTTACGACATCAACACTACCTTCCAGGGGCGTCCATGCTGTGGCATCGCCGGCGATAGCTTCTACGTTGGTCCAATTGTTTTTGCGACAACGTTTGTTCACGATCCCGAGAAGCGACTCGGCCAGATCCACCACGTAAACCTTCTGAAACTTGTTTAGGGATGGGCCGATGAACTCAAGATTGGATCCTGTTCCCCCGCCAAAATCAACCCACGTACCACCATCGACCTTTGCCCCTAACTCTTGGTAAACATCTTCTCGTCCTTGTAGAAGCCTCTTGCGAAAGTCGTCGTATCCCTCCGCTTGACCAGAATAGAAGTTCTCCATTCGTTCCGAGTGGGTTTTGCCACGAATGGGTCTCAGAGCCAAGTGGTAGAGGATCTTTAGGTCTTTTCCGATCGACATGCAATTCAACGTTTGGGTGCGAGTACCGATATCTGCCATCGACCGAAATCGCACTTGCGATCGATCGTCGGCGGTCACCATTCTAGCGTGATTGCCCCGCGTGACTATCTTAAGCCGTCGAGCGGAATAGGAATTGTCGTCCCTTCCGTCTACTTGATTTGATTCAGAGCCTTGCCATCTTCAACCTTCCAAATCCAGATCACTCCGTCTTGTCCGCCCGCCACAGCGAGCGCATTCGGGTCTGAAAACGGGTTGGTGCTTATGGCGGCGAGACTATAAATTGCATCGGAGGGTCCGCCCATCGAGCGAATCGCTTTACCGTTGGTCGCGTCATGCAAACGGATCTGCTGATCGGCACACGAGGAAAGGAGTTGATTGGATCGACCGATAAATTCTAGCGCGGTAACCTCTTTCCCGAACCCGGTGATTGTCCTTTGTGACTGGCCTGCTTCGATATCCCAAACCTTGATGGTGTTGTCAGCGCTGGAGCTAGCCAACATCACTCCGTCATCATGCCACGCGAGTCCCAGTACGTGGTGGGTATGCCCCTCCAGTGTGCGCGTTGGATCATTGGATACCATGCTATGAAGCCTGATCAATTTGTCCGCTCCGCCCGTCGCCACAGTGCTGCCATCCGGTGAAATCTTGACGACCAAAATGGTATCGCTATGGATCTGCCCCCAGTCACGAAGAATCGTTCCATCGGCGATCGATACGGATTTCAATTCGCCGAATCGACTGGGCGGTCCGCTCGCTACCAACAAGCTCTGGCCATCGTCGCTAAACTCCATAGCGGTTATACGATCACTAAACGGCGATTCGTTCGCGTTGCCAATCGTTCTCTCCAAGGCCCAACGATTGCTGAACTCGCTGCCAAAGGACCGTCCATCGTCGCTGATGGAGATAACTTTGCCGTTGTTCGTTAGCACCAGCCCAGAAGTACGTTCCAATCCGCCCTTTATCAGCATCTCGTTGAGACCGTTGGTGGTTCTCAATGTGTGGATGGCACCATCGGCATGGGTTGTGTGCAATGATCGGCCGTCTATCGAGAGCACCGCGTTCGTTGCTGGTATCGGAGTTGCAGTCGTCTTTATCTCGTTCGATTGTTTGTCCAACTCCGCTTGAGTCGACTTTTCAGACTCGAGCTGTGATTGAAACGTGGCTAAGCTACCGGCTGCTTTCTGAACCGCTTGTTCGGCGGAAGCGATTGTCTTGTCGAGTGTCGCAATTTTTGCAGACTCATCCGCTTTTGCTTTCTCGGCAGTTGCAAGTTGTTGTTTCTTTGTTTCTAAGTCCTTCTGCGTCTGCTCAAGTTTCTTCTTGGCTTCCTCCAACGCCTTGTTGGCGGCAGTCACTGCGGCCTCGGATTCAGCTACGATCTTCCCTTGCGATTCCGCCTCAGCCGTTTTCTTGGTCAGGGAATCGACGAGTTCCCCGCGAGTTTTTTGGAGTTTCGCTACGTTCTCGGTTTCGGCGGTCTTGGCCTTTTCCAGCACTGGCACTTTTCCAACGCCTCGTTCCACTTTCGCTTTCTGTCTAGCCGCTGCGATCTCAGACTTCTTGATCTGCAAAGCTTTATCCGCATCGATGCGGTTCTCCCACGCTAGTTTTCCATCCGTTAAGTTCCATCCTTTCGTGATTCCATCTTTGCCAACGGTAATGGCCAACTTCCCATCGAGACTAGCAACGACCTTTATCAAGGAAGCACCGTGCTCTAGGCTACGCAGTATTTTCCCGTCGTTCATGGAACCAACATGTACGATTCCGGACTCTGTTCCCACGAGCAAAGTGTCTTGCCCAGCAAATGCCAGCGAGACGACATTCGATTGATCTGAAAAATGTTGCACTCGAATCCACTGTGGAGATTGCCCTTCGACAGTCGTCCATTTCCAAATATGTATCTGTCGCTCTTTGGTTCGACCGATCAGAGATTGATCGTCATTCACCAAGAGTTCGACGTAAGGAGTTGATAGCTTCTGAGAGTGAGATACGACAATCTCCGCTGATCCTGAAGCTGGCATGCTCATCCATTGCAAATCGCCATCCGATAGGGACAAAGCAATTCGATCCGCATTCTTCGACCAAGCGATGCTAGAGATATCCTGGTCGAGTTCTTTTCTAGCAACGATCTTTCCTGTCTCTGATGAAATCAACTCCAAGGCCGGTGCGGGAGTCCCTTTGGCGATCCATTGACCATTCGGTGAATGCTGTGCGGCGATACTTCCGCGGAGATTAGCAAGGAGTCGGTCCTGAAATGATCCCGACTGGCGACGCCAAATCTTCACATCTCGATAGCCACCCGTGGCAATCCGTGAGGCGTCTTGGCTTATTGCAACCGACTGCACCAGATCCAGGTGGGTGGATGGAACCTTGGAAGCCAGATTCGATTCAGCCACCGTTGCCTTCGGGTCGATTAGTGAAGCCCCCACGCGAGTGCCATCGGTGATCCATTGGTACACAATCGCTTGGTTGCCCCGTCCTATGGCTGTAAATTGCCCATCGGCAGAAGCGTCCATGGCGTAAATGGGGCGGATCGATTCTGGAAGCGGTTGCCATTGCATCGCTTTGTTGTTGGACTTGGTGCCTTCGATTGCACCTCCATCGATCCAAGCGGCCAGCATGGAAATCTCTGCCGCCGTTAGTCGTTTGGCTCCAACGTTGTTTCCGTCCGGGGGCATGAGTTCTTCCTCCCCCTTCACTCGTTTGATTAGACTGCTTTCGGCTGATGACTTCTCCTTGAACACGGCACCGCTATCACCTCCTTTTTTCAAGTACTCGAGGCTCTCTAGATTAAGCCCACCCTCGGCTTTTTGAAGATTATGGCACGCGATGCAATTCTTTTGCAGAACGCTCAACACATCATTTGCATAGTCCGGCGGAGCATTTCCAAAGACTGCCACGTTTGGGAACGCGAAGACGATTGCCAGAAAAGTTGTTGTCAACGAAGCGCGTAGAGTCATTTTCGTGAGATAGGGCAGGAGAAATGGTAGGTGGGGAAGCTCTATCCTAATCGCCGGCCGAACAAATGCACAGTTCCTAAACTCGAATCCCGAACTCACCCATGCACTTTGTCTGCCGAGCCAACGGGCGTTCGACGGATAACTGGCTGTTTCTCGTCTTCTCCGTCCCTTAGACGTTAATGCTTTCGGAAATGGCCATTTTGAGTGTTTGGAATTGAGATCGCATCAGAGCGACCGCCATCGAATGGAGCGATTGGTTCTTTGCAATCTGCGACACCTGCATTTCGATACTGTCATCGCTTCCGTCGTGGTAGACCACTTGTCGCATCGAGTCAAATACTTGTTGAGTCGCTTGCTCCTCGGACAAGGGTTGCCCATCTTCCTCGACTCCTTGCAATACATCGAATTGCAGGCCAGGCGAATCGGCTTTCGCTCGCGATTTGGACTCGATGGCGTTTTTGAGGCTCTCTTGAAAGCCGTCTACAGAAAGGTCCCGTGTTTTATAGTCCGGCGTACTCATGTTTGCCATGTTGCCGGCCAAAATCGCATGCCGTCGATCGGTAAACTCAACTGTCTTTTCTAAACTTTGCAGCGAGGAGTTGGCGAACAAGGATGGAAACATCGACTATCCCTCCACCGTAAAATCAACCACTGACTCTTCAATCAAAGACGCATTGGATTCGTACGCTTTTTGGATCTGCGAGGCGGCTGCATTCTGGTTCAATTGCGATTGAATGGAGTCTCGTTTCAAATTCATAGAATCCAGAGATCGATTTTCTTGGACGATGAGTTGCTGGACGAGCCGCTCCGACTCTTGAACCATCGACTGGCAAGCAGTGCGACGTTGGGGACTGATCCAAACTCGGGCTTCCGGATCGTCGTCCTTGAAGACGGCCAATTCTTCTTGAACCGTTTGCAGCGACTCCATGAGCGACTGTTTTCTCGATAGGACAGACATCAATCCACCCATTTCGTGCTCGGTAACCAAGTCCGCTTGCTCGATTGCCATTGCTTGCATTTCTCGCAATAGGTGCAGTTTTCGCTCGATCAACTTGTAGAGTTGCTCTGTCGTATGCGAATGACTGGTTTGCGATGTTTGCGTATTCATACTATGGCTTTAGCAAATTTCTCGTGCGAAGCCAAGCGGGAAAAATGTACAAAGCGATGAACATATGGCAGTGATTGGAGAATATTAACTCACTACGTTTGGGGTCGCGGAAAGCGACCTAGGATGTTCGATCTTGCTGATCTAGTAGAAAAGTAAGACGTGCAGCCAATGCAGGCGGAGGGCTGAATTGTGCCCAGTCTTCGGGTAATTCGAACTCCATGGTTACCGAGCTCATTTTGTACCTCCAATGTGTGACTCGCGTCCAATTACACCATAGCCGGAAACACGAAGCATTATTTCAAAATGAGCAGCAACGCTAGCGAGTGCGGAGTGGTTGAAGGGAATACTCCGTTCTGGCGAAAATGGCTACACAAAGACTTTCTTTAAAAACAATACCTAGTTCGTAATCACCGGCAGCATGCGATTGAGGGAGCCAGATTGACGCGACCCTAGATCTAGCGTTATGTAGCGAAATCCTAGCGAGGAAAAGTACTGAAGCATGGTTTCCCGATGCGTCGCGTCAGAAACTCGATGCCAGTCGTCTATGTGAATTTCAATACGCACCAGTCCATCTGCATGCAATCGGACGCGAACATCACGATAGCCTGCCCGATGCATATAAGTTTCCGCGGATTCGATTCGCCTCAATCGCTCTGGAGTCACCGACTGACCATAGGCGATTCGGCTCGCGAGGCATGGAGATGCAGGCTTCTCCGATATGGATAATCCAAAGTACTTCGCGAGCTTGCGCACCACTTCTTTCGTTATTCGCAATTCGGCCAATGGAGCAACAACCGAATACTCTTTCGCCGCCTCCAGTCCAGGTCGATAGTCTCCCAAATCATCGAGGTTGGTGCCTGAGAAGATCCTCTGGAATCCATGTTCTCCTGCCCAAGTGGCAAGCGTGTTGTAGAGAGTCGATTTGCAATAATAGCATCGTCTCGCATCGTTCTTGACGTAGTTAGCATCTTGGATTTCCATCGTCTCCACGATGTAATGTGTAATACCAATCTGCTTCGCAACACGATTCGCGTCATCCAACTCTGATTGTGCAACCGCTTGGCCACGCCCTGTGACTGCAACTGATCTGTCACCTAATGCATGGTAGCAAACCGCCGCAACAACCGAGCTATCGACACCTCCCGAGAAAGCCACCACCGCGTCCGTATATCCCTTGACGAAGTGGATCAATCGGCCTGCAATCTCTTCGATGGAAACCGAATCAAAATCAGCGGATGACATTTCGCGGTTCGTCACCTGGAGATCACTTCTTGCGCCGCTCATCGGTATGCGGCAAAGGCATCGGACCCGCAAACGCATCGAAGATCGCCAGCAAATTCAACAAGCCTGCCACCGCAGTAAATAGCGATCCAAGCTCGAATCCAGCCGATGCCTTCAAATGCCATTCAGAGAGTTCGCTTGGGCTGGTAGGTGGAGCCATAAAGTCTGATACCGACCAAGCGTTTCCAGTTCTTGGTGTTTGCTGCTCGGGGTTCCAATTCCTCCACGCTTGTACTACTGCGGGTAAAGCAGGCACGCCCACGCAAACTTGAGCGGGGAATTGCAATCGATAGTCAGCTGGATTCCATGCGGCGTAAACCACTCTCCCTTGTCCTAGGTACAACCCAAAGAAGAAGAGCCCAAGGATACAAACCGCGTACAAATAAGCTTTGTTCGTCCTTCCTTGATAAAAATGACCTGCACCGGGAATCAAGAACGCAAGCACCCCAGCAACGTAAGGATTCTTGAGATCGATTTCGCATTCATCCGCATGGACGATATGTCCTGAGGCTGGCTTCATTCCAATTTTTCCTTGCTAGCTTTCTGCAATCGCTTGCTCGATGATCGAGCAAGCGAGATCGATGTGATGTTCCGTGGTGATTCCTGGCGGCGGTAAGAACCTGATTCTATTTGGGTTGCTGCCAGCAAGGAATCCCATTAATCCCAAATCATAGAGCCGTTGCAACATTGTTTTCGCTGTTTCGGCCGATCCATCCCCAGGAGTGAACGCAATCATCATTCCCTCTCCGTATGGCCCGCAGATTTTGCCGGGATATTTTGCGGTCAAGCTCTCGAGTTTGTTTCGGAAGTACTGGTGACGTCGGACGTTCCAACCATTCGCTCCAAAGCAACCTTTCGATTCGAGTTCATCCAGCACTGCCAAGCCAGCGCGAATAGATGCTGTCGCACCGGTGAATGTTTGCGAAAGGATCGGCCCCTTTGGCTTGAGCTTCTCGCCGTACAAAGTCGCACATACTTGCGTCACCTTTCCCAACGTGACGATATCCGCGAATCGATCGAGTCCGAAATGTTGGAAAGCGAACGGTTGACTTAATCGAGAGAACGTTTGCACTTCGTCAAAAATGATCAAGACATGGTTGTCGTGGCAGATTCGACAAAGGGATTCGAAATACTCATGTGTTCCTGGGTAGTATCCGCCTTCACCAGCAACCAACTCTAACCAAAGACAAGCGTATTCACCGGGATGCCGCGCCAGCAGTTTGTTCAACGTATCGATAGCTCCACGAGTCGTTCCTGCGGCATCGGACGGATGAAACATCGGGATAAAGTCAACGTCTAATGCCTTAGGCAGTCCCGTCCGATACGCTGGTCGGTCGGTCAATTGGGCCAAGGCGATACTTCTACCGGCGAAGCAATTGTCCATGCAGATCACTCGCGAGGCTGGGAAGCGATTATGAAACGCAATCTTCAACGAGTTTTCGTTCGCCATTGCGCCACTCGTACTCAACAAACAATGGTGGAGTGGCGCACCCGATGGTGTCGCCAATCGAATCAGTCGCTCGCACATCTCTAACGAGTACGCGTCGTGCTGCAAGTTTCCCTGCATGATTGTATCTTCCAATCCTGCATCGACCGTCGATCTCAACATGGCAGGATGGCTGTGCCCTAAACCATGCACTCCAATACCGACGATAAAGTCAAGCTTGACGCTACCATCCCCCAGTTCGACAAATGGGCCATTGCCGATTCCGCTAGAAATATATGGGAAGTAAGGAGCGCCACCGCGAGCTACCGCCAAACGCGCGAGTTGATTCGCATACGCTTCCTTTAGCTCGGGACGAGGTCCGCGAACCGAATCGATCTTCAGGGACTGTTCGGCGAGGGCTTCCTGAAGAAGCTTCTTCGCTTGTTCAATTCTAGGATCAGCCAGCAACTGTTGGGAATGGAGCATACTTTCTCTCGTGGGGTCAATCGACGGACGCAAAACATTCTTTCGGAAGACACTTCTCCGAAGGAGCGGTTCGCAACGCGCTAACCTGGAAAGTACGCAATTTTGTCAATAAATACAACCCATGAGCCCTAGCCAATGGACTTCAATGCGAAGATTCGATGCAAAAGTTCTTCGTATTGATTCACCATGTTGTCCAAAGACCCGTTTTGTACGACGTGTTGGCGGCCATTTTGGCCGAGCTGCTTTGCAAAATCACGGTTGGAAAGGATTTCGACCATCCGACGCGCGAATTCTTCTTCGTTGCCTGGCTCTACTGTATGTCCATTCCATTGGTCTAGGACGGACTCGGAAATGGAACCGACCCGAGACGCGACCACGGGAACTTCGCAAGACAATGCTTCCAAGATGGATACAGGGCTCGCTTCGTTGTGGCTTGTCAATGCGAACAGGTCAAGAGCTGCCAGCAAACGCGGCGTGTCCGAGCGGCTCCCAAGTAAATGGACATGATTCGCTAAGTCCAATTGTTGCACGAGTGTTTCAATCGCTTGTCGCTGAGGCCCCTCACCGATAATGAGGAAATGACTATCGCTTCGCTGATCCACGATTCGTTTTGCAATTCGGATAAACAACTCGTGATTCTTCTCTGGTCTCAAGGCGGCAACGATGCCTATCAGGCTGCAATCGTTCGAGATTCCCAGTTCTTTGCAAACATCCTTTTTTGCATCTTCGTTCGGAATGAATCGGTTCGTATCCACTCCGTTCGGAATAACAACGACTTTGTTTGGCGGGAACCTTTCAAAGTCTATAAGGAATTGTCCATGCGGTTTCGCAACGCCAATGAATGCGTCCGTGATACTGGTTAAGCATCGATTTAGTTTTCCAACACCGTCGGGCCAGCCTGTCGAGTGCAATGCTGAGCAGATAACCGGTACGCCCGCTAACTTCGCAGCGATTCGGCCCCAAAACATTTTGTCACCTGCACCCACAGTGACTACAGCGTCGATGGCTTCTTTGCGGAAGTGTCTCGCGAGTCGGAATGCGACCCCAATATCGAACTTTCCTCGGATACAATTCTGAATGACAGAAACTTCCTTCGATATCTCTTCCCCCAGCGGCCCGCGCTCCTTCAAGCAGATGACAGATGGACTGACGTGTGTGCGACGAAAGCGTCGAATCAGATTTACCAGCAGCGTTTCAGCCCCGCCGACGGGCATGCTGGTAATGACAAAGACTGTCTTTAACGGACGAACGGGATGAATATGCACAGAATGCATATCACAATCGCTACAGGCTATTGTCGCGTAGGGATTTTGGATGCCAACCGAAGGATCATCAAGAAGGTGCATGGAGAAAGCGTGTAAGAGAATCTAGTTAGTGACTTAGGCTAATTCGACTCATTGATTGGATTCCGAGGCATCACCACGGAGCTATCCATCGGGACCGAAATTGAGGTTGGGTTTGGCTTATTCAATTGGTACGGAATGGCGCATTGAAGCTTTAGCTTGCGGGGATCGAGAGTGAGCCAATTTGCCAATGCGGCCATCCCAGGATCACCGTGAATACGTTCCAAGTGGTTCGCATCGTGCCCAGGCCAATTCAGGCCTCCTGCTGCGCTGACAAAACACTCGTAACCAGATTCGAATATGCAATCAATGGCTCGTTGTGAAAAGTTATGCTTCAGGCCATAGGGGAACGCGAAATAGCGGACAGGTTGCTGACTCCAATCCTGAAGTTTTTTGCGGACGTCGGTAATCTCCGTTCTAAGTTGTGAGTCGGAAAGTGGTTTTCCAAGATCTATATGGGTATGTGAATGAGCCCCGATCGTTATGCCAGCTTCGGCCATACGTTTGATTTCCGCGATCGAGTTTGGACGCAAGGGATGACCTGCGGCGATGTCATGCGGGAACGGTTCTCCTGTTTCCACAAAATGGGTTGATGCAAAGTAGGTGCAGGGGATTCTTCGCTCTACTATCGTTGGAATGGCAATTTCGCAATTCTCGCTATACCCGTCATCGAAAGTGAGCCCCACCATGGCCACACTTCGGTGGCCATTCAATTGCGACGTTCTAATATCATCGAGAGACGCAAATCGCGCATGTTTCGCAACCCAGTCCAAATGTTGGATGAAGTTTGCATTGGAAATTGTCCATGCGTTAGGGTAGGTATCAGCCACGCGATGGTAGAAAAGAATGGAAGCAGGATAAGTGCCTAACGCCATGTATTTCCTTGCAATATTGTTGCGAGTTTTCATGGTCGACCAACGATACAAAGATAATGCAATTTCACGTTGGATGGATGTCACTGCTTACTCTCCTATTCCTGCAAACTTGAGTCCGCTTAAAAGTTCCTCCCTATTACGATTGTGCCAGTTGAAGTATTCGATTTGGAAAAAGAAGATTAACGACTGTCATTGTGTTTTCGGGTTTTAACGGTTGTAACGTACCGATTGTTCCTCGACTTCAGAGTCTCACCATGGACGCAAAGAAAAATGCCGATACCGTTCTGTAAGTGAGTCATGCATCGAGAATACGAGCAAGGAGTGATTTGTGGAGTTAGTGGTTGGGCTGATGGGATTGGCCATGTTGATTTGGGCTGTCGTACTGGTCCGGTACCATAATGTGCTCGTTGGCAGTGCCATTTTTTTGATTGCTACCAGCGTTTTCCCCCCCGAATTTGCGCAAATCAATGTCGGTGGATTGTCGCTGACTGTGGATCGAGCTTGGTTGCTCGTTCTCATTCTTCAATATGGATATGATCTTTGGACGGGTAAGGCGAAGCCACGGTCACCTAAGGGAAGCGACATTTGGCTCTTTCTCTTTCTAACGTGGCTCGTTCTTCGCACCATCACGACTCCCATCGGTGAAGAGATCAAGGGACAACCTTCCACGGTGATGCATTTGATCAATGGCTATTTAACCCCGACGTTCTTATTCCTGCTCATTCGTCATTCCGAGATTCGCCCTGGGACATTGTGGCCGGCGGTTATCATCATTTTGACATTCGGTGTCTATCTGAGCTTGACGGCCGTCCTGGAAATTACGAAGCAATGGTCCTTGGTGTTTCCAAGCTTCATCGGGGACCCGACACTGGGAATACACTTTGGCCGAGCCCGCGGACCGATGCTGCAGTCCGTGCGATTAGGGATGTGTTTGAACTTTTGTTTGGTAGTTCTTTGGGTCTTTCCGATTTGGCTCTATGCTAGGCAACGTTGGGCCTGGTTGCTTGCAGCATGCCTTACGCCGCTCTTCATGTTAGCAATACTATTGACGTACACACGCAGTATTTGGATGGGTGCAGGCGCCATCGTTGTCATTCTTCTGACTACCCTTCTAAAAGGAAAAGCTAGGACATTGGGGCTTGGATCGCTTGTGTTTTCCGTAGCGATAGGAGGGGTTTTGGTTGGACCGAATTTGGTCGCGTTCAAACGCGAATACGGGGAGGCGGAAACACTTGAAAGCACTCGAATGCGAGGCGCGTTTGCTTATGTTTCCATGGAGATGTTCAAGGACCGTCCATTGGCTGGTTTCGGTTTCAACCAGTTTCAAGTTCATAATCGACCCTACCTCGATGATCGGACTACGAACATTCGTTTAGAGTCCATTCGTGGATATGTTCATCACAATTCCTACTTGAGTCTTCTCGTTGACCTGGGTTTGATAGGTGCAATGCTTTTTACGATTGCTTCCCTTGGGCTTACTCGAAATGCATGGGTGATTTGGACACATCCTTTGTCGAGTGGTATCGCAAAGAGTTCTGCAGTCCTTTGTTTTTGCATGGTCTCTGTTCACGCTATTCAAATGGCTTTTCATGAAGTTTCATTCTCATCCATTGAATACACTATTCTGATGATCTGTCTTGGTCTCTCCCAAGTATTCCGTGACGATTTGGTCGAAACGATGGATAGGTCTCGGGAATCTAGCGAGGAAGCAAAGTGGAAGTCCGAGAGTCGTAAGCTTGTAAAGGCTTAACTCCTACGACGGCACCTGCTGTTCGCTAGAGTCAACATTCGCCGTTCCCAAATCGACCGTGTTGATCAGCCCCCGATTCCTCCGTGAAGAAATCGTGTGCTAATGTATTTCCTCAGATCCAAACTTGAAGCTAGAGCCTTGTGCTATCTAGGGTAGGGTGCGTAGAGTCAGTTGGCTCGGATGCGATGGGCTCCGTAAAATGCGATGGGTTGCTTTTTGAAAGTCGTTAGGCTGCGCACTGTAAATGTTGGGAACAAACTTTTGCGGATTGAGATCCACTAATGGAAACCATGTACTTTGGATATGGATCATCAGCCGATGACCCTTCTTGAACCGATGAAGAACATCGAGCAATTCGAGCCGAACTTTCGTCGCAACTCCCGGTACAAACGGCTTGGGTTCTTCGAATCCATCCCGAAAGCGACCTCGTAGCACCTCGCTACGCAACATCATCTGGTAATTCGGCAGTGAATCAGCCACGGTTCCATCCGGCTGCACGTCAACTAGTTTGACCACGAAATCCGCATCCGTTCCCGAAGTAGTGACCCACAACTCGACATCGATTGGACCGGCGACCACCATGTCTTGTTCCATCGGCTCGGTTTGATACACAAGCACATCTGGTCTTCGTGCTGCAAATCGCTGATCTTCCACCATGTACTCCACTGTCATCCTTGGTGTAATGGCTTCGGTGTATGGCACCGGCTTGGCTGGATCGCTAATGTATTCGTCGAATCCAGTGGTCGTTTCTGATTTCGGTGGATCGCTAGGGAGTGTACCTGCAGGTTGCAATGGGCCAGCCGATGGACCAAGGTAGAGCGTTTGCGATTTCGCTTCCTGAGGGGGCCACTGCGTAAACGTGCGCCATTTGTTGGAGCCGGTTTCAAATACCGTCGCCTCCGACAATGCGGGATGATTTGCATCCTTCAGATACTTCTCAAAGAAAGGAAACTCGATCTCAGCACGATAAAACGCCGCGGTCTTCGAACCGAAAGGCACCGCTCCCAGTCTGTCCCCATCACCCGATGCCCAACCGCCGTGGATCCAGGGGCCAACTACAAGGACATTGTTGACCCCAGGATTCATCTTCTCGATAGCGGCGTACGATTTGAAAGATCCATAGAGGTCTTCTGCATCGTACCAACCGGTTACCACCATGACGGCTGGAGCGACATTCTTCAGGTGTGGCAAGATCGCTCGCTTTTTCCAAAACTCATCGCGATTGGGATGCGCCATCATATCATTCCAAAAGGAGACTTTTCCTTTGAGATGCCGGCGATTGATTTCTTCGATTGTGCCTGCATTGAGAAAGAGGCTGTAGCCATCGATTGACGGTAGCACTTCCGATGCAGGTTTCTCTGCACTAGGGCCTTTGCGTTCATGAGCGTTGTTATTCAACCAACGGTAGGCATGAGCCAGGAAGAACGCTCCGTTGTGCAGGAAGTCATCAAAGTACCAGTCACCAACCGGAGCTTGGGGTGATACCGCTTTCAGCGATGGGTGGGCATCGATCATCCCCGCTGAACAGTAAAATCCCGGATATGAAATGCCATACATGCCGACGCGACTGTTATGATTCGAGACATTCTTGAGCAACCATTCAATCGTGTCGAAGGTGTCCGAGCTTTCGTCCACTTGATTCGTGGTTGTCTTGCTTGGAATGTGCGGGGTCACCTGTTCAAAATCACCTTCGGACATAAAGCGACCTCGGACATCTTGATTGACAAAGATGTAACCTGCTTTCACGAAATGCTCGCTCGGCCCCAGCGAGGTCGGAAACGAATCCTTGCCATACGGAACGCAGGAATACGGCGTTCGCTTCATCAAGATAGGATGGGTCTTCGTTGTATCTTTCGGGCTAAAAATGACCGTGTGAAGCTTGACTCCATCTCGCATGGGAATCATCACTTCCTGCTTATCGTAACGCAGACGAATCAGGCTTTCAGGGCTGGTGGCTTCCTGTGCGTTCACGCGCTGAAACGGTTGTAGGATGATGATAATGATCAACGCGACTGACCATCGAGCCAAGAGATAATTCTGTGTTGCCATTCTGAAGATGCTCTGTTTGGAAGTGCTACGGACAGTTCTTCACAGTGATGACCGCCGTGTACCACACCATGCTAAGGCAAAGTGTGCCGGCGTGCTACCAACCAATACGCATCAATACGCAGAGATTTGGCCTTATGATTTCCTGTATCCTCGACTACTATTAGTAGATTGTTTGTTTCTATGTAATAACCCTCCCTCGCTTGGAGGGCTTCGAGGCGTCTGTGTCAATCAAGTTTTCTGAACTCCCGATCATTCCGGAGATTCAATCTGCCCTTAAGTCTTTAGAGTATGAAATTCCAACTCCTATTCAGGAAGGGGCGATCCCACCTCTCTTGGACGGTCGAGACTTGTTGGGATGTGCGCAGACGGGTACTGGAAAAACTGCCGCTTTCGCGATTCCCATCCTCCAAAAAATACAACAGATGGGTCAATATCCCATTCCTTACGAACCGCTTGGACTGGTTGTTGCCCCAACTCGGGAACTAGTCGTGCAAATTTCTGAGAATATCAGCGCGATCGGAAAGAATACAAAAGTTCGACATACAAAAATTTATGGGGGGGTTGGACAGCGACCACAAGTGGCTGCATTGGCAAAAGGGGTCCATCTTCTGGTCGCGACACCAGGACGATTGTTGGACTTGATCGACCAAGAGTACTGTTTTCTTTCGAAGCTTCAGTTCTTTGTTTTGGATGAAGCGGATCGAATGCTTGACATGGGCTTTATGCCCGATGTCCAAAAAATCGTCCGACTGCTGCCCAAGAAACGACAATCGGTTTTCTTATCCGCGACGATGCCTGCTCCCATTGAAAAGCTGGCAGCGGCACTATTGCATAATCACGTTACCGTCATGGTAACCCCTCCCTCGACGACAGCCGAACGAGTTGAGCAACGCGTGATGTTTGTCGATCGCGGAAACAAACGAAAGCTGTTGGATCAATTGCTCGAAGATCCGACCCGATCGCGCGTTCTTGTCTTTATGCGCACAAAGCATGGTGCCGACCGACTTTACAAGTCGCTCGTGGACTCGGGTGTCTCTGCCGAAGGGATTCACGGTGGTCGCTCGCAGAATGCTCGGCAACGTGTCCTCACTGCATTTCGAAATGGTGAAGTTCGCGTTCTAATCGCAACCGATGTTGCCGCTCGCGGTATCGATATCGATAACATCAGTCACGTCATTAATTTTGATGTTCCTGTTGAAGCCGAGTCCTACGTTCATCGAATAGGCAGAACAGCTCGCGCTGGAGCTAGCGGTGAGAGTATCACTCTTTGCGATGGTGAGGAATTCAAATACTTGCAAGAAATCGAAAAGACGATTGATATGACTATCCCAGTGGATCGCGATCATCCTTATCATTCGATCCATGCGGAAGACGAAGAGCTACGCAAATACGATCGATTCGCACGGCCTAAAGAGCCAAGAAGTGCGAAACGAGGAGTTTCGACTCGCGGCCCTCGAGTGAAGACGATGGGTGGGGCTCGCGTTGATGGTAGAGATGCACGCGGTCGCGATGATAAGCCAGCTAGCAATCGAACTCGCTCGCAAGACATGGGACGATCCCAAGGCGCTGTTGCAGGAGGTCCCACTCGCAGGAAATCTTCTGATCAGCAAAGCGAACGCGCCGAAGGAGCATCCGTAACGCAACGACGCCGATCGATCAGTGGCAAGGTCAAGAAGATCAAATTGCGATCCCCATCCACGCCATCGACTAAGTTCGGCAAACGCTCGCGACCAAAATCAAAACGGCGTTAATACGGTTCGGGAGGCCGTTGCTAGGAGGGATTGGATATCGGAGGCAACTTCTTTGCGATACTTAGCATACCCCTGCTGGTTTGAAGCATGACACTACCCGCGCATTGTAATCGCTTGGGATGATTGGTTTTCGCCGCTTCTACTAAGAAAACCCGCACGCGCCGCCAATGCCCCATACTCATCTCCCTCAGTGGCAGATCCAATCGATGCCATACCTCGACGAGAAACTCACGCTGAATAGACCAACGAATAGGATGCAGTAGCAACATCGGTATCCTCAAACTCGTACCATCGATCCACTCGAGTCGAGTGTCAGCCAACAGCTCGTTTGCTAACTGTCGATCTTCTTCAACCAAGTCATTCAGTTGTTCGATCGTGCCCGCGACTTTCTCTCTCCATGTCACACCCGCCAACGAATCGAGCAAAGGAAAAAGCTCTAGTCGCAATCGATTGCGAGTATACGCCAATTGTTCATTGCTAGAATCCATGCGAAAGGGAATATCGTTCGCATAAAGCCAAGCGACAATCTCTTCCTTGGTGATCGTCAACAATGGATGGATCAAGGTGCGTGTCTTACTATCCTGTTGATCGATATAGTCGCGAGTGGGAGATATTCCGCAAAGCCCACGTGTACCCGTCCCGCGGAGCAATCGATGGAACAGTGTCTCCAAATTGTCATCGAGATGATGCCCCAAGGCGATGAAGCTGGCGTCGCACTCGCGCGCGGCTATCTTCAAGCATTCGTGACGATGCTTTCGCAAATGATTCTCGTCGCTCTTGGACGCTTGTTCCTCGTCAAAACGAAATATCCGAACCGCAATTTTTTTTGACTCACATTGCTGTCGAACAAATGCCTCGTCCGCATCGCTCTCTTCGCCTCTCTGCCGATGGTTGCAATGAACAACAGTCAAGAGGTTCGAATCTTCGATGAAACGTCGAAAAACCTCCAACAAAAACATGCTATCGGGGCCACCGCTGATGGCAAGCACCGTCTTGGAACGCAAGGCCAAACGCGCTGGCCATGCAGCTCCGAGTCGCTGCAACAATTCGTGTTGCGATACGGAAGACTCTGAATGTTCGGGGAATGACGCGTTGGACACTAGCTGACGATCTGCGATTCCCATTGAGGATCATAAGCCCTACGCCACAACTCCGCGGGAATGGACGGGTCTTCCCAATGACCATCGCTACTTCGCGATTGGACGACACGATTGGTGCGCTGAGCGACGTTGCCTAAATGGCAAAGCAGCGTACTTTGATGTCCGCTCAGAATGGGTTGGTTCAGCATTTTCGGATCGCTAGCACGAACCGCCGAGATGAAGTTTGCAAGATGCAACTCTTGCTCAGAGCCTTTCTTCTCAATCTTTTCAACCACCTTATTCTTCACATCGTAGAACGTGCACGTACCGTCTAAATCGATCTCAAGATATCCGTTGGTCCCATAGAACGAAATGAATGGTCCCGGTGGATGCTGAGAGCACGAGAGCCCTTGGTAGGTGAGTTGTTTACCTCCTTCGAATTCCCAAGCAACTTGGTGCGTATCGGGTGTCTCTTGGTCATCCGAATGGCAATAGCGTCCGCCGCTGGAAATCGTTTTCGTTGGATAGCCTACGTTTAACCCCCAACGGCAAATATCTAACCCGTGAACGCCGTTGTTTCCTAGCTCCCCATTTCCCCAATGCCAAAACCAATGCCAGTTGTAATGAATGACATTGGACCGATACGCTCGCTTCGGTGCAGGGCCTTGCCAAAGATCGTAGTTCAAACTCGCAGGTGGTGTTTCCTCTTTTCCTTGACCGATAGAACCTCGCATCCGATTGAAGAAGCAGCGAGATAGATAAACTTTACCGATCGCTCCAGCATGGAGTTTCTCAATCGCTTCGCGGATACTCGGATTGCTTCGGCGTTGAAGCCCCACTTGAACGCAACGATCGGATTTCTCCGCTGCGGCTACCATCCATTCTCCCTCTTGGGGATTGTGACTGGCTGGCTTTTCTACATAAACATGCTTACCAGCTTTGCACCCGAGAATGGTTGCGGGACCATGCCAGTGATTGGGAGCGGCGCAGAACAATGCATCAACTTCCTTGTCGTCGAGTATTCTTCGAAAGTCTTCGACAAGCTCGGATTTCTGGCCCGCTTCCTTCGCTTTCTTTGCGGCTGTAGCACCTCGTGAGGAGTCCGGATCGCAAACATATTTGACGATTACATTCTCCATTTTCATGAGGTCCACCATGAGTCCTTGACCACGCGAACAGCCCATGATGCCGACCACGACTCGGCGGTCGGCGTTTAACGCTGGTTGAGCATAAGCGTTGGCTGCTATCGATGCTGCGACAATCCCAGAGGAAGTGGAGGTCAAGAAGTCACGACGTTGCATGGTAGATTCTCGATCGTCAAGTAGTGGTGGTAGGATTCGGGGGGAAGGCTAGTGTTGTTCCAATGAACTCTGGCGCAAACAGTAGCCATTATAACCAAATTCTGGTTCGACGTTACTTGCGCATCCCTTACTTCAATCGTTACTTGGGCCAACTCCGCAACTGACGCTTTAGTCGCAGAGCATTACCCACCACGGTAATGTCGCTGGCTCCCATTGCAAGTGCAGCCCAAAGTGGACCGCTTTCACCCAGTAAGCCGAATGCTGCAACCGGAATGGCTAGCGCATTGTAAAAGAATGCAAAGAATAAGTTCTGCTTGATGGTCGCCCACGAGCTACGTGCTATTCGGACCAATTCTGGGATCGCCAAAACTCGATCGCCGGGAATGATAACAGAGGCCGCTTCGGCTGCGATCACCGTTCCGGAAGCCAACGCGACCCCGACGCCAGATCCTGCCAACGCGGCTGCATCATTGATGCCATCGCCAACCATGATGGCGTTCGGTCCAAGCGACTGAATGTAGGCAGTTTTGGACTCAGGCGTGGCGTTCGAGATTGCATTCTCCCATGGAAGTCCGATTGCAGTTGCAACCTCTTGGACCGTTTCGGTCCGATCTCCGGAAAGCATCGCAATGTTCATGCTCATTTTCTTGAGTTCTGCCATCGCAGTCTTTGCGTCGGATCGAATCCCATCGGTGACTGAGATCGTACCGATGCAGTGGCCGTTCACTACGACTCGAGCGGTCGAAACCTCGTCGCGCACAATCTGGACTTGGTCCGCACCGAGCATCCCCATGACACCTCGTCCCGGTAACGCTTGAAAGTTGATCACTAGATCAAGCGAAAGCTTGCGTATCTTTGCTTCTTGCACGATGGCTTTCGCGATTGTGTGTTCGCTCATCGACTCGACCGATGCTGCGATCTGAAGCAATGCATCCTCCGAAATACCTTCCTCTGGTTCAATCTTGGAGAGACAAGGCATACCAACTGTTAATGTTCCGGTTTTGTCAAACACGATAGATTCGGAACGACCGATCCTTTCGAGTGCCTCTGCATTGCGAATCAAGATACCACGTTCGCTTGCTGCACCCGTTCCGACCATGACAGCCATCGGGGTTGCTAGCCCGAGTGCGCATGGGCACGAAACAATGAGAACAGTTACTGCCGAAATGATTCCTTTAGGGAAGTCGCCGCTCGCCCACCATCCGAGGCACGTGATAGCAGCAATCGTTAACACCGTTGGAACAAAATACGAAGAAACTTGGTCTGCAAGTCGTTGGATAGGGGCACGGCTGGACTGGGCTTTTTGTACGAGCTCAGCCATTCTCGCGATCGTCGTGTTATGGCCATCCACTGTCGTACGAACTTTAAGCGCTCCGGTCGTATTGATCGAGCCCGCAACCACACTGTCGCCAACACCTTTGTCCACAGGTATCGACTCGCCTGTAACGATCGATTGATCGACAGCCGAATACCCTTCGACAACCACTCCGTCGACTCCGATCCGACCTCCCGGACGCACCAGAAGAACTTCGCCAGATTTCACCTCCAGGGCCTTGATGACGTTGGTGTTGCCATCTTCTTTCCAAACCTCGACCGTCTCAGGCTGCATCTTCAATAGTTCTCGGACCGATGAGCTAGCATGAGCACTGGCTCGCGCCTCGAACCAATGTCCTAAGCTCACCACACCAAGTAGCCCTGAAGCTTCAGCGAAATAGGTTGGCAACGAATAGCCACCGAACATCACAATACTGGAATAGGCAAATGCCGTTGTCGCGCCCAAGGCGATGAGCGTGTCCATGTTTGATGTTCGATTGCGAGCTGCCATCCACGCAGAGCGAAAGAACTCCGAACCCGCAAAGATTAGGATGACTAGTGCACCAAGAAACATCACCCAACTCATCCATGTAACATGCCAGTGCATCACATGAGAAGCCCAATGCAAAATCTCGAGAGGCAACCAAAGGCTCATGCCCAAGATCGCTCGGTGTCTCCATCGTCGCTCATTCGTCTGTTGTTGCTTTTCAATCGAGCTCAAATCGAATGGATTCTCGGCAGCATCGATCCGTGACGCACGGAACCCTCGCTGTTCGGCTGCTTTGATGACCGATTGGAGATCGAGCGATCGACTCTCGACAGAAGCGTTACCTGCAACAAAACTGACCGTTGCAGATTGTACCTCCTCAATCTCTTCCAAAGCTCGTTGCAGAGAACTAGCGCAACCAGCGCATGTCATTCCTTCGATACGAAAGCGATAGGTTTGCGTCCCTTCCGGTTTCGTGCGGGATGATTTTTGTTGGGTTCTTGGACCAAGTGTATAAAGTTCCATAACCTTATTGTAGGGTGCGAAGGGTGGCAACGGGATACGAATCGGCTTGAAGTTGGAAAGGCGGTGGCGACGAAGGATGATGGATAGGGCGCTGGAACTTGTTGTGCCAGCGACGGTAGCCACAATGGAGCCCTCGCTAGTGCTCCTTGCCAGACTCTCTCACCCTTGAAAAGGCTAGCTTCCTCGCGAAATCGACGTCTAAGTCCAAATGTAACGCATTTTTCGTCCGCTATGGGTACGATTCCTTTTGTTGCCCACACGAGTCGATGGTCGCGAACATCGGTTTGGCCCCGACGATGCTTGATCTCGCAGGTGTATCGAATCCCGATTCAATGCAATCGGACGGATCGAGTACCGAACCGTGCATCGTTCAAAAGGGTTGACCGAAGCAGAAGGGGCTGTGTTTGGAGTTGACGATCCCTTCGGGATTAGTCGGGAGCAGAACGACAAACTGGTGCACGTGATGGGTACAGCCACAACGGAAGAGAAACAGTCTGATGCAGAGTGGTGGGAAGCAGGATGAACTCCAGGAAGAACACACCGTCAGACTCTGTAGCGAACATCGTTCCAATCTTTGGTAGAATTGACGGAACTGTGACATTTTTTGCTGCCGTTTTGTTGGGGACGATTGTTTGCGTGATAACCATCGCGGTGGCATAGCATGAAACTAACAACAATCGAGGAGTTTGCCATACCATGAAAGGGGCCTTCGTATCGGATCTTCACTTGTTCAGCCAACGTTCGATCGGGCAAAAACATTGGGACGAACTCCACGCGACATTAAGAAATGTCAATTTACTTGTCCTCGGAGGAGATATCTTCGACTTTCGCTGGAGCCATTTTGCTGATCCTCGATCGACTACGGAAGCGGCAGAGGAATGGCTCTCTTCGTTGCTGAGCAAGCACAGTCATTTGCGGGTAGCCTACGTGCTTGGGAATCATGACTGCTCAAATGCCATGAAAACCGCCTTGAGCGAGATGTCGAAATCCTCAGAACGATTCGAATGGTACGAACACATTCTGCAACTAGGGAGCAAAGCCTTTTTACACGGAGATGTCCTCGACGCTGGATTGACAAAGGATCGACTCTTGGAGTATCGCAAAAAGTTTTCGGGGGAGTTGATTGCCAAAGGGAAAATTGCCAACATGCTCTACGATGCGCTGATCGCTTCACGAGCCCATCGATTGCCTGGTCAATGGCATCATACCCCCAAGAAGACGACGGCTCGACTCTCCGACTTTTTGAACCAGGATGATTCTCTCAATCATTGCAACATAAGAGAAGTCTATTTTGGCCATACGCACTCTCCATTGAACGATCAGAAGTTCGGTGGCTTTCATTTCTTCAATCCAGGCTCTGGAATCAAGCACCTGATTTTTCAGCCCAAGTTTTTCGAATTCACCGAACAAGAAGTAGCACTGCGACATGAATTGGCTTTGGATTGTTTGGCCTTACCTGTTGGCACTCACAACTCTAATCATTGATTTAGGTTTTAGTTGTCACGCTATTCTGCACAAAAGAGATACTCGTGCAGCCATTGCCTGGGTTGGGTTCATTTGGTTCGTGCCGCTGGTCGGCAGCTTTCTCTATTTGATGTTCGGAATCAACAGAATCGAGAGAAAAGCTCGGAAATTGCGAGCGGAACCGAAAGGCGAGTTTGCACCGTTAGCGGACCAGTGCTGCCGAGTTCCGTCGACGAACCTGAGTCAATTTGGCGACCAGTTTACGGCCATCGCAACATCCATCGCGAAAGTGAGCTGCCTTCCCCTGGTCTCTGGAAACGAGGTCCAGCCACTGGATCGTATGGCCTGCTATCCAGAAATGTACGAAGCGATCGAGAAAGCGGAGAAAACGATTACGCTCTCTAGTTACATCTTCGACCACGACGTGACAGGTAATAAATTTGTGTCGGCTCTCTCATTAGCCAAGAAACGAGGTGTGCAGATTCGGGTCCTCGTAGATGATGTTGGAGCTCGCTATAGTTGGCCTCGCATTTTCCGAGCCCTTGAGCAAGAGAGGATCGTTCATGCGAGGTTCTATCCTCGGCGAACTCCTTGGACGATTCTATACGCCAATCTGAGAAATCATCGTAAGATTCTCGTGATTGACGGCAAAGTGGGATTCACCGGGGGGATGAATATTCGACATCGGCATTCTCCTGAGGCGGAGAAAGAGCATGCCGTCGAGGACATCCACTTTCGGCTTACAGGTCCCATCGTTCTCCAATTGCAGAATGTGTTTGCCGACGACTGGCAATTCGCAACGGGGGAACTGCTAGACGGCGAGACATGGTTTCCGGAATTGAAGGAGACCGGATCCTTGGTCTGTCGAGGAATTGTCGATGGCCCAGACGAGCACTTGAACAACGTACAGCTCGCCTTGGCAGCTGCGATCTCCTGCGCAAGAGAATCGGTGATTGTCGTCACACCTTATTTTATTCCCGACCGCGAGCTGATTGCCGTTTTGTCGTTAGCTGCCATGCGAGGTGTTGCCGTCGATATTGTCATGCCTCAAGCAAACAATCTATTCTTTGTCGAATGGGCATCGATGGCGCTGCGATGGCAGATGCTAGAGAAGGGCTGTCGCATGTGGTTGACAAAACCTCCCTTCGATCATTCGAAGCTAATTCTTGTCGATGGATGTTGGTGCATGTTCGGATCGTCAAACTGGGATGCACGCAGTTTGCGTCTCAATTTCGAGTTTAACGTCGAGTGCTATGACAAGGCGCTTTGTCAGAAATTGCAGCAGATTGTTTCGGAGAAAATGGAAAACGCGCGATCAGTTACGCTAGACGAAGTAAACAATCGGCCGATTCTCATCAAGCTCAGAGACGGTATTGCAAGACTGTTTACCCCCTATCTTTAGTAGCCGTACCAACAAATTGACAAGGTGGAGATAATTCTCAATCTACAGAATTTAAGAATTTAAAGTACCAGGTAAGAATTTAAAGTACCAGGCACTTGTAGGTCTAGGACGAATTTACTACGTTATACGGGAAGGAGAAATTTGACATGCCTAGACCATTACGTTCGGAGGTCTTTAGACCCCAGGAAATCGCCATTTTGCATTGTGTCCAGAGATGTGTTCGCCGTGCTTACCTCAGTG